>CAMBFZ010000013.1 GCA_945866125.1 Bordetella parapertussis | reverse complement strand
GGTTCAACCATATCCGACTGCTGGAGCCGATCGGTTATATACCGCCGGCCGAAGCTGAGGCAAACTACTGGCGGCAACTCGCCAGTGAGGCTACTCCGGTGGCCTTAACTTAAACCAACTGGCCTCCACGAATTCCGGGGCGATTCAATTGGGCGCTTGCGGCTAACGCCAAGGGCCGATACTCGCGCGGCTCAAGTGAGACACTGCTTGATCAGGATATTGCTTCGATCCGAGATGGAGGCACCATCCAGGACCTTCTAGACCGCCTGCGCTCACAGGTCGGCAGGCTGGAAATTTCTCCTGAAGAGCTATCTGGAAGGAACCAACGCAGTGCGTTGTTTAAGACGATGTTCTTAGCTTTCCGCTCAGCTGGTGCAAAAGACTGGCATTCCAACCTGACGATTGCCCTTGATCACAGTGGCGCTCAACATCGCCTTCAGTTCCACCATATCTTTCCAAAGGCTGTACTCACTAAGGCGGGCGTAATTTCGCGAGAGGCCGACGATATAGCCAACTTGGCATTCATTGGTGGCAAAACGAATCGTGTCATCAGCGACAAGCCGCCAAAAGAGTATCTAGCCTTTTTTGCGGCAAAGAGTGGCCAAGAGGGATTCAGTGTCCAAGAGATACCGCTGGATCCAGAACTACTTGACACCCCAGCCTATAAAAAGTTCCTTGAAGTACGCCGCGAACGAATCGCAAACAGGCTCAACGTGTTCATCACCGGCTGACTGCCATAACCATCTGAACAACGAAATTTCGTTCAGGTTGGTTCAAAGCCAGTTGTGCCTCAATCCGCAAATTCACGGCTCGGAACCAAGTCCGAAAAAGTCATGAGGTTTTGAGACAAACGGGGTTTGAGACGCTTTTTCCGTGCAACTGTTGCGGGTCTCAGTCACGAGCCCAAAGCAAAAAGCCCCGCGTGGTGCGGGGCTCTGAGCGCCTGACAACCCAACTGAGCGAGTTAGCAGGACTTGTTCTGGCGGCTCATAGTAGATTCGAACAGTCGCTCAAACTAACTCAACTACAGCTTGTCTTGCTTTGTATTGCTGTGAATATGCTGCGACTACTGCTGACCTGAGTTAAAAAACTGATCCATTTTGAGTGAGAATAATCTTGCTTTTTTATCATTCGAAAGGATTTTGTTATGCCCAAAGGCGTACGATTAAAACCCGAACAGATAGTGGCCAAACTGCGTGAGATCGAGGTCAAGGTTGGCCAGGGTAAAGACGTTCTGACGGCCTGCCGAGAAGCGGGAGCGACCGACAAGAGCTACTACCGCTGGCGGCGGGAGTACGGCGGCATGAAGGTGGATCAAGCCAAGCACTTAAAGCAATTGGAGCAAGAGAATGCCCGACTCAAGCGCTTGGTGGGAGAGTTGCATTTGGAGAAGGCGGTTCTCACGGGTGTAGCACAGGTAAACTTCTGAGCCCGCAGCGCCAGCGCGCCGCTGTACAGGCAGCTGTGGGTAAATATCCGCGCTTATCCGAGCGCAAAGCGTGCCGGATTATGGGCGTCGCCAGAAGCCTTCCCGACTCGAGTAGCTGAAAAGTTCGAATCGTTGATCTAGATGGCCGTGCGTTGATGAAATTCGCTTACACAGCGGTTACATGAAGCAAGGCGAAGAAAAAGGGGCTAGACGATTTCTCATCTAACCCCTTGAATTTCTTGGCTCCCTGACCTGGACTCGAACCAGGGACCTGCGGATTAACAGTCCGTCGCTCTACCAACTGAGCTATCAGGGAACAAGCGCAAAAGTATGACGCAGTTTCTTCACTTTGTCAAAACTTCTGCGGTAAATCAACTGTTCAACGCCCATTAATCCGCTTTAAAGTACCTTTGCAATCGCCTCTACCACGCGGTCGATGTTGCGTGAATTTAGTGCTGCCACGCAGATGCGGCCGGTATCGACGGCGTAAATTGAGTAGTCGGTTTTCAGTTTTTCTACCTGCGCCTTGGTAAGGCCCGAGTAGGAAAACATGCCGCGCTGCTGCACCACGAAATCGAAATTATGCGCTGGTGCCTTGGCCTTGAGTTTGGCTACGAAAGCTTCACGCATGGCGCGAATACGGACCCGCATCCCGGCCAGCTCTTCTTCCCAAAGGGCGCGCAGCTCAGGCGTTGCCAGCGCCGTGGCGACTACCTGGCCGCCATGCATGGGCGGGTTGGAGTAGTTGGTGCGGATGACGCGCTTTAACTGCGACATTAGCCGCGCGGCTTCCTCGGCGCTGGCGCCGACGATGGACAACGCACCGACCCGCTCGCCGTACAGCGAAAACGATTTCGAAAATGAATTCGACACAAACAGCGGACCACCCGCATCAGCAAATTGGCGCACGACTTTACCGTCAGCGTCAATGCCGTCGCCAAAGCCCTGATAAGCCATGTCAAGGAAGGGCACGAGACCACGCTGGGTGACGACGTCAATCACTTGCACCCACTGCGCGTCCGATAGATCGGCGCCGGTTGGATTGTGGCAGCACGCGTGCAACAACACGATCGAGCCCGCAGGCATGCTCTTTAACGCGTCCAGCATGCCGGCGAAATTGACGCCGCGCGTGTTCGCATCGTAGTAGGGGTAATTATTGACAATAAACCCAGCCGACTCAAACAGGGCACGATGGTTTTCCCAGCTCGGGTCACTGATGTAAACCTGTGCATCTGGCGAAAAACGCTTCAGAAAATCTGCCCCAAGCTTTAATGCACCCGTACCACCAATCGCTTGGGCGGTGATGGCGCGTTTGGATTGCACGACCTCGCTGTCGGCACCAAAGACCAGCTCTTGCACCGCCTTGTCGTAGGCGGCTAATCCTTCAATCGGTAGGTAAGTGCGTGGCGCGGCTTTGGCCATTAAGAGGGCTTCGGCTTTTTGCACGCAAGCCAACAGCGGTACCTTGCCGTTGTCATCATAGTAAACACCGACACCCAGATTGGTTTTCTCGGGGTTTTGATCGGCGTTGAAAGCCTCGGTAATGCCCAGAATCGGGTCGCGCGGGGCCATTTCAATAGCAGCAAATAGGGGGGCAGAAAGCGGTGCGTTCATCGTGATACCATCAAAAGTTAGCTTGAAAAAGCGTCGTATTAACAAAGATTGCAAGTCTGCGCGTAATGATTTAGCAGCGCGCTGACGAAACCCGGCATTTTACCAAAGGTCAAAAGCAGATGGCTGAATTATCCCAAGTGGAAAGCCCGCTGGACGAGTCGCGGATCGTGAGCTTTCCGGACTCGCCGTTTCGCCTGTACCAGCCTTTCGAGCCCGCTGGCGATCAGCCACAGGCTATCGCCAAGCTGGTCGAAGGCATTTCTGATGGGCTGTCATTCCAAACCCTGCTGGGCGTTACCGGCTCGGGCAAGACTTTTACCATGGCCAATGTGATCGCCCAACTCGGACGACCTGCCATTATTTTTGCGCCCAACAAAACACTGGCCGCCCAACTCTACAGCGAATTCCGCGATTTTTTTCCGCAAAACGCGGTGGAATATTTCGTTAGTTACTACGATTACTATCAGCCTGAGGCCTATGTGCCGCAGCGCGACTTGTTTATTGAAAAAGATTCTGCGATCAATGAGCACATTGAGCAGATGCGCCTCTCATGTACCAAGTCCTTGATGGAGCGCCGCGACGTGGTGATTGTGGCTACTGTCTCGGCCATCTACGGTATTGGTAACCCCAGCGAATATCACCAGATGGTGCTGACCTTGCGCACGAAAGACAAGCTGTCTCAGCGTGACGTGATTGCACGACTGATTCAGATGCAATACACGCGCAACGATATTGATTTTGGGCGCGGTACCTTTCGCGTGCGGGGCGATACGCTGGATATTTTTCCGGCGGAGCATGCCGAGCTGGCGGTGCGGGTCGAGTTATTTGATGACGAAATCGATAGTCTGCAGTTATTTGACCCATTGACCGGACGCGTGCGCCAAAAAATTCCACGTTTTACTGTCTACCCGGGATCGCACTATGTGACGCCGCGTTCGACAGTTTTGCGCGCTATTGAGACGATCAAAATCGAACTGCAAGAGCGGCTGGAATTTTTCCGCAAAGAGAACAAGCTGATCGAAGAGCAGCGCATCGAGCAGCGCACGCGTTTTGATTTGGAGATGATGCAGGAGATTGGTTTTACCAAAGGTATCGAAAATTATTCGCGTCATCTGTCCGGTGCCAAGCCCGGCGAGCCACCGCCAACGCTGGTGGACTATTTGCCCCAGGATGCGCTGATGTTTCTTGATGAGTCGCATGTGCTGACGGGACAGTTGACCGGCATGTACAACGGCGACCGGGCCCGCAAGACCAATCTGGTGGACTACGGTTTTCGGCTGCCGTCGGCGCTAGACAACCGGCCGCTGCGTTTTGATGAATTTGAATCCAAGATGCGCCAACTCGTATTTGTATCAGCGACGCCGGCAGAATATGAGCGCACCCACGCGGGGCAAGTGGTCGAGCAGGTGGTGCGGCCGACTGGTTTGGTGGATCCAATGATTGAAGTGCGCCCTGCGAGCACACAAGTTGACGATCTGATGCAGGAAATATCGCTGCGCGTGGCCGTTAATGAGCGCGTGCTGGTGACGACACTGACCAAACGGATGGCCGAGCAACTGACTGAATTTTTAACCGAGAACGGCATCAAGGTGCGTTATCTGCATAGCGATATTGATACCGTCGAGCGGGTTGAGATTTTGCGCGATTTGCGACTGGGTGTCTTTGACGTCCTGGTCGGGATTAACTTGTTGCGCGAAGGGCTCGATATTCCCGAAGTGTCGCTGGTGGCGATCCTTGACGCTGACAAAGAGGGCTTCTTGCGGTCCGAGCGCAGCTTGATTCAGACCATTGGCCGTGCGGCGCGCAATCTCAATGGTCGGGCGATTTTGTATGGCGACAAAATGACCGATTCAATGAAGCGCGCCATCGGCGAGACCGAGCGGCGTCGCAACAAGCAGATTGCTTTTAACCTCGCCAACAATATCACCCCGATCGGCATTAAAAAGCATATTCGCGAAATGATTGATGGCGTCTACAAAGTGGACGAAGCACGTGCCGAGTTGTTTGCTGCGCAAGAGCAGGCGAAGTATGAGGCGATGAGCGAGAAGCAGATTAGCAAAGAGATCAAGCGCCTTGAAAAGCTGATGCAGGATCACGCCAAAAATCTGGAATTTGAAAAGGCCGCACAGGTGCGCGACCAGTTGCATGTGTTGAAAGAGCAGTTGTTTGGTGCGCCGGGGTCGGACAACGTGATGTCGATTACAGGACAGTGACGTGTCGGTGCCGACTGTTTTTGATGACGCAGTAACACGCGCGCACCCTTCCTGGCACAGCATATTGCGTGCCGGGCTGGCGGCGGTAGCGCAATCCGACCCAACGTATTTGGTGGATCTGGCACAGGATGCTTACCTGCCTACCCAAGGCAGAGTATTGGCTGCCTTTGCGCAGCCGCTCGAGGCGGTTCGCTATGTACTGGTCGGTGAAGGACCTTATCCGCGGCAGGAAAGTGCTACCGGCGTGTGTTTTATGGACGGCGCAGTTGGCGACTTGTGGTCGCTGCAGGGCCTGTCAAAACCGGTCAACCGCGCGACCTCGCTACGCAACTTTATGAAAATGCTGTTGGTGGCCGACGGCCTGCTCAGGCCAAACGCCACCGGAGCTGAATCGGTGGCGCAAGTGGCGGCGCAGGCGTTATCGCGTAACTCGACGTTCATTCAAACATTGCCAGAGCTTCAGGCAAACCTGACTAGCCACGGGTTTTTGCTACTCAACGCGGCCTTGGTGTTTCGTCCCCACGTACCGCCCTCAAAAGAGGCGCAGGCTTGGAAGCCCTTTTTTGAGGTTGTGCTCGCTGCTCTGGAAAACAGGGCGGCTCTTATCGCGCCCACTCTTGTCCTCTGGGGCAAGATTGCCGTTTGGTTGAATGGCCTGCCGGCTTTCGCCCAATTTCCGCGAGCGGTAGCCGAACATCCCTACAATCTCTCTTTTATCCAAAATCAGCTCATGCAGTCGCTGTTCGGCCCGATGCACTTGCTCAAAAGATAAGCAAGACGCGTTAAATAATAAGTTCCCTCCAAACGCAGTACCTGACGAATCCACTCAAGTTTGCTATACTTGACCAAATCGTTAAGGAATGACTGTCTGCTGCGAAACCTGCAGCCAATTTGCCGGAGTGGAACGTATGCGTCTGACTACCAAAGGCCGTTTTGCTGTGACTGCCATGATTGATCTGGCACTGCGCCAGCACCATGGCCCGGTGACGCTTGCCGGCATCAGCCAGCGGCAGGAAATCTCGCTTTCTTACTTGGAACAATTGTTCGGTAAACTGCGTCGCCACGAGATTGTTGAGTCGGTACGCGGGCCGGGTGGGGGCTACAACCTTGCGCGCCGCTCGGAAGACATTACCGTTGCCGACATCATTATTGCCGTGGACGAACCCTTGGATGCCACCCAATGTGGCGGCCGTGAAAACTGCCACAGCCAGGGAGATGTCAGCGGCATTCGCTGTATGACCCATGACTTGTGGGCCACGCTGAACGCAAAAATGGTCGATTACCTTGATTCGGTCTCCTTAAAAGATCTGGTCGAACAGCAAAAGCAAAAAGCCATTGAACCGCAACCTGTCGTCGTGATGCATCGCCCGCATCTGACCGCCTGATTAAACCGGAGCTTACGAACATGAACGCACCGCTGCAACAATCCCTGATGGACACCATCCGGGCCCCGCATTTCCCGATCTACATGGACTATTCGTCGACGACGCCGGTTGACCCGCGTGTGGCCGACAAGATGATTCCGTATTTGCGCGAAGATTTCGGTAACCCGGCTTCCCGCAGCCATATGTTTGGCTGGTCGGCTGAAAAAGCGGTGGAGGAAGCGCGCGAGCAGGTGGCTGCTTTGGTGAACGCCGACCCGCGTGAGATCGTCTGGACCTCCGGCGCAACTGAGGGTAACAATCTGGCGATTAAAGGTGCGGCGCATTTTTATAAAACCAAAGGCAAGCACATTATTACCGTCAAGACCGAACACAAAGCGGTGCTTGATACGGTACGCGAACTCGAGCGTCAGGGCTTTGAAGCGACGTATTTGCAACCACAAGATAATGGTCTGATCACGGTGCAGCAGCTTGCTGATGCGATTCGGCCTGACACGATTTTGGTGTCGGTGATGTGGGTCAATAATGAGATCGGTGTTATTCAACCTATCGACGAGATCGGCGAACTCTGCCGCAGCAAGGGCATTATTTTTCATTCGGATGCGGCGCAGGCAACCGGTAAGACGCCCATCGATCTGGAAAAAACCAAGGTCGATCTGGTGACGTTCACCGCGCACAAATCGTATGGACCCAAAGGCATTGGTGCACTCTACGTGCGTCGCAAACCGCGTGTGCGCCTCGAAGCGCAGATGCACGGCGGCGGTCATGAGCGCGGGCTGCGCTCAGGAACGTTGGCCACGCATCAGATCGTCGGTATGGGTGAGGCGTTTCGCTTGGCCAAAGAAGAAATGGATACCGAGATCGTGCGGATTCGCGCCTTGCGCGACCGTCTCGAAAAAGGTCTGATGAGCATGGAAGAAGTGTATGTGAACGGCGACCTGAATCATCGCGTGCCGCATAACCTGAACATCAGCTTTAATTACGTAGAAGGCGAATCACTCATTATGGCCATCAAAGACATTGCGGTGTCTTCTGGATCGGCCTGTACGTCGGCTAGTCTGGAGCCATCTTATGTGCTGCGGGCGCTGGGCCGCAGTGATGAGCTCGCGCATAGTTCGATTCGTTTTACCTTCGGCCGTTTCACGACCGAAGAAGATGTCGACTTTACGATTGAACTGCTCAAAGCTAAGGTCGGCAAGCTGCGTGAGTTGTCGCCCTTGTGGGATATGTACAAAGAAGGTATCGATATTGCATCGATACAGTGGGCCGCACATTAAACTAATTTTTTCAGGAGCATCACCATGGCTTACTCAGATAAAGTTCTCGATCATTACGAAAATCCCCGCAACGTTGGCGCATTCACAAAAGACGATGACACAGTGGGCACCGGCATGGTCGGCGCACCGGCGTGCGGCGACGTGATGAAATTGCAGATCAAGGTCGGTGCAGACGGCGTGATCGAAGATGCAAAATTTAAAACCTATGGTTGCGGCTCAGCGATCGCTTCGTCATCACTCGTGACGGAATGGGTCAAGGGCAAGACGCTGGATCAAGCGCTGTCGATCAAGAACACGCAGATCGCAGAAGAGCTGGCACTGCCACCGGTGAAAATTCATTGCTCGATTTTGGCGGAAGACGCCATCAAGGCGGCCGTTGAAGATTACAAAGCGCGGCATGCTGGTGACGTGAAAGCAGCGGCCTGAGTATTGATCGACAAGATACCGGACGCGTTGTCTTCCGGTAGGCATGAACTGATGTAAAAATCTGGAGAATCACCGCGATGGCCATTACCCTGACAGAAAAAGCAGCGAAGCATGTATCACGCTACATTGAAAAGCGCGGCAAAGGTATTGGTCTGCGTTTCGGTGTGCGCACGACCGGCTGCTCGGGTTTGGCTTACAAGCTCGAATATGTGGATGAAAACGGGGAAGAAGATAGCGTCTTTGAATCGCATGGCATCAAGGTGTATGTGGATCCAAAAAGCCTGCCCTACATTGACGGTACCGAGCTTGACTTTGCCCGTGAAGGCTTGAATGAAGGGTTTAAATTTTATAACCCTAATGTAAAAAACGAATGCGGTTGTGGCGAAAGCTTCACGATCTGACCTTGTTTTTGACAGGCTTGCGCCTGACTATTTTCAAGCCTGTTGTTGTACAAACAGGCTTTTGTTTTGATTGAACGTGCAACATCACTATGCAAAATCATTTTGCGCTTTTTCATCTGCCGCAGCAGTTTGCCATTGATACGGTTGCGCTTGATGCGGCGTATCGCGAGGTGCAAAATCAGGTGCACCCAGATAAATTTGTCTCTGCAGCGGATGCTGAAAAGCGGGTGGCGATGCAGTGGGCCACACGCGCTAACGAGGCTTATCAAACGCTCAAAAGCCCGTTTAAGCGGGTAGTGTATTTGTGTGAGCTCAATGGAGTTGATTTGCAGGTTGAATCAAATACGGCCATGCCAACGGTTTTTTTGATGCAGCAAATGGCGTGGCGCGAAGCTCTGGATGACGTGCGTGATACACGCGACCTCGGCGCACTTGAAAAACTCGACGCTACATTGCGTGCGGCGCGTAAGACTGAGCTGGATGCGATCGCGGGCCTGCTCGATAACGGTCGTTTCGAGGACGCTGGTCAAGGTGTGCGTCAGCTGATGTTTTTAGAAAAATTCGGCGAAGAAATCGCCCGGGCCTTTGAGATATTGGAAGCCTGAAATTTAATTTGTTACTGAACCAATCCGCTTAACACCATGGCACTTCTGCAAATCTCCGAACCCGGCATGTCGACCGCGCCCCACCAGCATCGTCTGGCCGTCGGCATTGATCTGGGTACTACCAATTCGCTCGTGGCGACGGTGCGCAATAGCATTCCTGAAGTATTAGATGATGAAGCTGGCCATGCGCTGCTGCCTTCGGTGGTGCGCTATCTGCCCACTGGTTATGCCAGCATTGGTTATGCGGCACAGGCGGCGCAAACGACGGACCCAAAAAATACGATTGTCTCGGTCAAGCGTTTCATGGGCCGCGGCCTGAAAGATATCGCTCACGCTGAAAACATGCCCTACGATTTTGTGGATGCGCCCGGCATGGTGCAACTCAAAACGATTGCCGGTATCAAGAGCCCGGTTGAAATTTCAGCAGAAATTTTGGCGACATTGCGTCAGCGCGCGGAAGACATGCTCGGTGACGATTTGGTTGGCGCGGTCATTACGGTGCCAGCTTACTTTGATGACGCGCAGCGGCAGGCGACCAAAGATGCGGCAAAGCTGGCTGGTCTGAATGTGTTGCGGCTTTTGAATGAGCCAACCGCTGCTGCGATTGCGTATGGGCTGGACCACGGCTCCGAAGGCATCTTTGCGGTGTATGACCTCGGTGGGGGCACCTTTGATGTTTCCATCTTGCGTTTGTCCAAAGGTGTTTTAGAAGTCATGGCCACCGGCGGCGACTCGGCCTTGGGTGGCGACGATTTTGATCATCGATTGTTTTGCTGGATGATTGAGCGCGCCCATCTGGCGCCGCTGTCGGATGAAGATACCCGCGTTCTGATGGTCAAGGCGCGTGAAGTCAAAGAGCTGCTGTCGACCCACAGTGTGACGCAGATTGATGCGGTTTTGAATTCTGGTGAGGAAGTGCACCTGACGATTACCGATGCTGAATTTATCGCCATCACTGACACACTGGTCAGCAAAACTTTGTCGCCCTGCCGCAAGGCCATGCGTGACGCCGGTTTGACCGTGGACGATATTGATGGCGTGGTGCTGGTCGGCGGCTCGACCCGTATGCCGCAGATACGCAAAGCGGTGGCGGATTATTTTCAAACCACGCCCTTGGCCAATATCGATCCCGACAAGGTTGTCGCTCTCGGTGCGGCGATCCAGGCCAATCTGCTTGCGGGCAACCGCGCAGCAGGGGACGATTGGTTATTACTTGATGTGATCCCGCTGTCACTGGGCATTGAGACCATGGGTGGTCTGGTTGAAAAAGTCATACCGCGTAACGCGACGATTCCCTGCGCCCGGGCTCAGGAATTTACAACATTTAAAGACGGTCAAACGGCCTTGGCCGTGCATATCGTGCAGGGCGAGCGTGAGCTGGTGAGCGACTGCCGTTCGCTGGCGCGGTTTGAATTGCGTGGCATTCCGCCAATGGCCGCTGGTGCGGCGCGCATCCGTGTGACGTATCAAGTTGATGCAGATGGTTTGCTGTCGGTTGCGGCGCGCGAAATGCATTCGGGTGTGGAGGCGTCGATTGTGGTCAAGCCTTCGTATGGCTTGGGGGATGACGATATTGCACGCATGCTGCAAGACTCGTTTCAGTCGGCCGATCTGGATATGAAGCTGCGCGCGCTGCGGGAAGAGCAGGTGGAAGCCGAGCGCATTGTACTGGCAACCGAATCGGCACTGGCAGCGGATGCGGATCTGTTGTCGGTGGAAGAAAGGGCTGCTATTGATGCGTGTATTGTGATCGTGCGTAAGCAGGCGCAAGGAGACGATCATCATGCCATCAAAGGCGCGGTCGAAGCGCTGGCCAAAGGCACGGAAGATTTTGCCGCACGCCGCATGGATCGCAACGTGCGCAATGCATTGACAGGTCGCCGGCTTGATGAAGTCGCTTAAAAATCGCTAAGGAAAATCACTGTGCCTCAAATCGTTGTGTTGCCCCACGAATCGCTGTGCCCGGAAGGTGCTGTGCTGGATGTTGCCAGCGGCGTCTCTATTTGTGACGCGTTGCTTGAAAATGATATCGAGATCGAGCACGCTTGCGAAAAATCCTGTGCCTGCACAACCTGCCATGTGGTGGTGAGAGAAGGCTACAGTTCGCTCAATGAAGCCGAAGAAAAAGAAGAAGACCTGCTTGATATGGCATGGGGGCTGGAAGCGACTTCCCGTTTGTCATGCCAGGCCATGGTGGGTACGGTGGATCTGGTGGTGGAGATTCCCAAGTACACCATTAATCATGCCCGCGAAAATCACTGACCGGAGCAGGAGATGAAATGGACCGACACTATCCGCATCGCTGAAGAGCTGCATGACGCCTATCCTGATATCGATCCCTTGACGGTGCGGTTTACGGATTTGCACAAATGGGTGATGGCACTGGATGGTTTTGATGACGACCCCTCGCACTCGGGTGAGAAAATCCTGGAGGCGATACTGATGGCATGGATTGAGGAAGCCAAGTAAGACACGCTAGGCCTGCGTGTCTTTTTTTTTTAGCGCAGCGTGAGGATGTGCACGGACGGCACCTGTCCAAAGGGATGGGGGTTTTTGATTGGGCTTTCGTTAGTGATCCAGTCGCCTAATAGCAGGGCAAGGCCTACCGCACACACGAGGCCTGCACACGCCATTGCCGCGACGTGCAGACCATTGATTTCTTCTTGGGTGAGCGGCTCATTTGCTTGATTTTCGTTCATCTTATTCTCGCTTTCAATTAACCCGGCGTTTTCAAATTGGAAATGCCGGATTAATTGTCGCTGAGATAAATGGATTTTACTTATCAGTTTGATATTTAGATGATTTTTATCAAGCTTTCCTCTACCCAATCCAATGCGAGCTAGTCATTAACGGCGTTGCAGCGCGCCGCCAACGACTTTGACCTTATCACCGGCTTGCCAGTCTGGCTGCGCATCATAAGAAAAGCTTTGACGGGTACCGTCTTCCATTTGTACATCGACTTCATGGCGCAGCGTCTTCGTTGTGCGTTTTTCTATCTCGTTTCCGGCATAACCGCCACCGACTGCGCCCGCGACGGTGGCCAGCGTTTTGCCGGTGCCACCCCCAACCTGGTTGCCGATTACGCCACCTACGACCGCGCCTGCTACCGCGCCGATCCCACTGGGCTTGCTAGCTTGCTCCATAGCCCGTATGCCGATGACCTTGCCGCAATTGTCGCAAGCATGCTGTGCCGCGCTGCCACGAGCAGGCGAGCTAGCGGGTGACTTGGTTTGCGTTGCTAAGGCTGTTCCACGGTTCGCTGCTGCTACACGCTTTTCAGGATTGGGGGCCGCAATTCCGGCGGTAGTCTCGACTTTGGCAGTGCTGTCCAAGCTGGGCAACATGCCCGTCATGGCTGCCACACCTACTAAGCTGACAATAATGATCGAGGCTGCTGCGACGGCGACCAGGGGGTGAATTTTTCCGGCATCTTTTAGGCTTTGCATCATTTCCTCTCGTGAATCAATCGGCATGTGCGTCGGACCATGAACGAATAAATTTCGTTCCACCCGCGCGTTGCTTGCTCGTTGTAATCGAATGCAAGGTTCTTGTCATAAAGGAATGAGGATAGTCTGCGCCGGATCAAACTTCGGAGTCCGACACGACGACTTCTTCCGCTGTTGGAGCGTCCTGCACCGGCGGTGTGGCGCGAACCGTAAGAGTGGGTTCGTCGTGCAAGCCTTCGCCTTGCATCAAATCAACAATCAACTCTCGGTTTTGAGCAAAGACGGCGTAACAAGATTGCGCAATGCAGGACGCAGGTAGTACGCGCAAGCCTTTTTCACGTAAATAAAAATACACCGCATTGCGGCAAGTGCTAAGAAAAAAACGCACGGCTGTTTTTTGTATGATCTTCTGCGGATCGGGTAGCGAAGGCGCGCCGCTTGCCCGCAAAATAGCGGCATCGGCATTGCTCATCAATTTGTCGTCGGCATGCGATTTCCAAGCGACAGCGGCATTGGTGGCGCCTCTTACTGCATTGGCTAAGGCGCCGACAATCAAGGGAGGCCAGAGATCAAGAAACTCATGCGAGTCGCGAATCGGGTTCATTGCACTGTTCACGAAACTATTAAAAATGACCGTAGCTACTACGTAGGGCAACATGCCGGTCATGGACGTGACAAATCGGCCTTTAAAATTAAGCGCCTTGCGGTCGACCGAAGGACCAATTTGTTCGAAGGATGACTTGCAAAGCTCAATCAGGGTGGCTTCAAAAAGAACGCCGATGCTTCGGCTGGCCAATGTCGATTCACGGACTGACCACGCTGGAATGAGCACAGCGACGGTGCAAAGACTGGCGGCCGTGCCCATCGTGAACGCGACGGCCTTGCCGAAGTCTCGTGCTTGTTCTTGTTCAGGTTTGGTACAGAGATACAACCCGAGTAAGGCCACAGTGGTCGTGGCGACGGCGCCGACGGCCACCGCGCTCACCGCTTGGATCGTTCCCACCCCGGCGATGCTGGCGCCGGCTAGGGCTGCTGTCACGGTGCAAAGCCCGACTGCCGCTTTTTGGGCGATGGTGGTCGTGCCAATCTGTCCTTCACTAATCAAATAAGCCTGCGTGCCAGCCGCCAGCGCCCCGATACCGCCGGCAATCAAGGGAAACGCTATCGGGTGAACGCTGGCATGGGCAAGCCCGACAAAGACACTTAAGCCGAGCGTACGCCCAAGACATTGGCCAATAAAGTCGCGTGTCGCGTGCGCCGTCGACGCTTTTAAAATAGGGGCCATCGACCGGGCCGCCACTGATGCCGGATTTTTTTCTAACGCGGTGTGATGCAGCTGGGCGATTTCTGTAAGAGGAGGAATCATGTTCGCCTCTTAAATTGAAACAGCGTATTCAGTCGGTTGAGGCGCAAGCGCGTCATCATCAAGAAAAAAATCACGTCGCCAGGCCTGTGCCTGAAGGCTGGCGCGACGCACACTGTGCAGAAGTTGCTCGGCGCTGGGTGAACTTAATTCAAAAATAAAAATGACGGCGCCCGTGTCAGGATCAACGCCAAGCCGTTCGCCCGCACCCCGAGGCAGAAGCACATTAATCTCAAGCAGCCGTCGATAGATCGCTAATAGCCTGGCTTTTGGTGCTTGACCAAACTGCGTAAAGATACGCAGATCGCTATCATTTTTTAATGACGGCATGCAGGTGAATAAAATTCCATCTACCTGCAGATTGCCGTTTTTTAGAATCTCTTCTAATAAGCTCTGGGTACCAGCCAGGGTACAGAATTCTTGAAATAATAAGTTGAGTCTGGTATTCCACATAGGCACTCCCGGTCAATGAATTGCCCGCGGCGCGGGATAAATTTGAATTTGAGAATGAGTGTGTTGATCATGTTAAAAATTCCACCTTTCCACTAGAATCTTTTGTGACAAACTAATGACAAAAAATGGACGTAAAAAAAGCTCCCGGGCTTACGCACGGGAGCTTGATCGAGCAAAACCTACGTTAATCTTCGCGCCGCAGATGCGGAAATAAAATCACATCGCGAATATTGGGCGAGTCGGTAATGAGCATCATCAAGCGGTCAATGCCGATCCCACAGCCGCCCGTCGGTGGCATGCCGTATTCGAGCGCCCGAATAAAATCCGCGTCGTAATACATGGCCTCATCATCGCCGGCCTGCTTGGCTGCGACTTGGGCATGAAAGCGAGCGGCCTGATCTTCGGCGTCGTTTAATTCCGAAAATCCGTTCGCAATTTCGCGACCGGTAATGAACAATTCAAAGCGCTCCGTGATTGCCGGATTACTGTCGGATGCACGTGCCAACGGCGACACCTCAACCGGATAATCAATGATGTAAGTCGGCTCCCACAATTGTGATTCGGCTGTTTCTTCAAACAAGGCTAATTGCAGCGCACCGAGTCCCGCATGTGCATGCGGCTTGACACCGAATTTTTTCAGTTCAGCCTGAATAAATTCCATGTCGTGTAATTGCGCTGACGTATAGTGCGGTGCAAACTTATTAATGGCGCCTACAATCGTCATCCGATGAAAGGGCTTGGATAAGTCAAGCTCACGCCCCTGATAATGCAACTGGGCCGTGCCATGCGCGTCGACAGCCGCTTGACGGATTACGGCTTCGGTAAAATCCATCAGCCATTTGTAATCCACGTAAGCCGCATAAAATTCCATCATCGTGAATTCCGGATTGTGGCGCGGTGAGACGCCTTCATTACGGAAATTACGATTGACTTCAAATACCCGATCAAAGCCACCGACCACCAGACGCTTGAGGTAAAGCTCCGGTGCGATGCGCAAGAACATTTCCATGTCGAGCGCGTTGTGGTGCGTAATAAAGGGCTTGGCCGCCGCGCCGCCGGGAATCACATGCAGCATCGGCGTTTCGACTTCCATGAAATCGTGGCTATCCATAAAACGCCGGATCGACGACATCGCATCAGTACGCGCCTTAAAGGTACGGCGCGTCTCTTCGTTCATGATCAGATCGACATAGCGCTGCCGGTATTTGGTTTCTTGATCAGCGAGTCCGTGAAATTTATCCGGAAGCGGACGCAGCGACTTAGTCAACAGCCGCAGCGTGGTGACCTTGATGGAGAGTTCGCCGGTCTTGGTTTTGAAGAGCGTACCCACCGCACCGAGAATATCGCCGCTGTCAAAGTGCTTGAACGCTTCATGCGTGGCTTCGCCAACGAGTTCGTTGGTGATATAGAGCTGAATGCGGCCATCGGCGCGCGTACCGGATGCATCTTGAATGGTTGCAAAAGATGCTTTGCCCATCACGCGCTTGAGCATCATCCGTCCTGCTACTACGACGGTGACAGGATCAGCTTCGAGCGCGTCGCGCTCGGTCTGGCCGTATTGCGCATGCAGCGCCGCTGCCTTGTGCTGCGGTTTGAAGTCATTGGGAAAGGCCACACCCTGCGAGCGGATTGCGGCTAGCTTTGCACGGCGCTCGGCAATGATGGAGTTTTCGTCTTTTTCTTCTTGAACGGCTTCGTATTTGTCGGTCATCATGATTTTATTAAACACCTTGTTTTAATGATGCAGCAATGAAGTCATCGAGATCGCCGTCCAGCACCGCTTTGGTGTTGCCAACCTCGTAGTTAGTGCGCAAGTCCTTGATGCGCGATTGGTCGAGCACATAAGAGCGAATCTGATGACCCCAGCCGATATCAGTTTTGGAGTCTTCCAGCTTTTGCTGGTCGCTCATACGTTTGCGGAGTTCGTGTTCATACAAGCGGGACTTCAGCATCGCCCAGGCTTCGGCGCGGTTGCGGTGCTGACTGCGGTCGTTTTGGCATTGCACAACGATACCAGTCGGGCCATGGGTCAGGCGAACAGCGGAGTCGGTTTTATTGATGTGCTGGCCGCCGGCGCCGGACGCCCGATAGGTATCAACGCGGACGTCAGCCGGGTTGACATCGATCTCAATGGAGTCGTCGACTTCCGGATAAACAAACAAACTTGAAAAAGACGTATGACGGCCATTGGCCGAGTCAAATGGCGACTTGCGCACCAGCCTATGTACGCCGGTCTCGGTGCGTAAAAAGCCATAGGCGTAGTCGCCCTCGACCTTGATCGTGGCGGTCTTGATGCCTGCGACTTCGCCATCGGATTGCTCGAGTATTTCTGTTTTGAAGCCTTTGCGTTCGCAGTAGCGCAGGTATTGGCGCAACAACATAGAGGCCCAGTCTTGTGCTTCGGTTCCGCCGGCACCTGCCTGAATGTCGATGAAGCAATTATTTTTGTCGAGCGGGTTGGAGAACATCCGGCGAAATTCCATCGCTTCGATCTGCTTTTGCAAATCGTGGGTGTCGGTCTCAACGGCGATGAGCGTGTCCTCGTCGTTTTCTTCGCGGGCCATTACAAACAGATCCGATGCATCACGCAGACCGGCATCAATCTGAGTCAGCGAATCAACAACGGCTTCGAGGGATTTTTTCTCTTTACCCAGATCTTGGGCACGCTTGGGCTCTTCCCAGACTTTGGGATCTTCGAGCTCAGCGTTGACTTGTTCGAGTTTCTCTGACTTCAGGTCGAAGTCAAAGATACCTCCGCAGATCAAGCTCACGCGCCGTAAGGTCGGTGAGCAAGGCGGAGAGGGCGTTTAAGCGTTCGGCTTCCATGGTGTTATCGCAGTTCGATAAAACCCGCAATTATACCCGAGTGAGGCCACCACGATCGATCGAAGACGGCGCAGTCAGCCCTGCTGCACCAGATGAAAATCGTAGCGCGGGCTAGCTGGCGCCACCACCGGCGCCGAGGACGAGGCAAACTGCGCGCGGGCCGTATCCAGCGAATGCAGGAAATTATCCAGTGTGTTGTTAAACACGACCTCATCACTTTTATCGATGGAGAGATTGTGGCAGAGCGTCAGCACCTGCGCCTCAGGATCCCACGCTAGCCAACAGGCGCCGAGCGGGCGAGCGAAACGATTCAATTCGAGCGGGGTTCGCAGTGCAGCTTCCTGGTCGTCGTTGGGCAGGGCGGCGACCGGCGCGTAGAGATGACAGGTTTCGCTTCGCTCTGGTACTTCTACCACGATCAGTGTGTCTGCATCGCGCTGCAAGGCAGCCACGCCAGCGTCATCAAGCTGTGAGCCCGGTGCGCGGTTGTGGAGTTATTGGTTGACTTTACTTTTACTTTCCATGGTCATGCTCTAAAAAGCGTTGCGTTGGACAAGTGAGTAAATTGGGGGGAATCAATTTCCTTCGTCGGCGACTTTATATGCCGGTTCAAAGACACGCAGTCGGTGTGTATCGATGGCAGTGAAAAAGTTGGATGATTTATTTTTTGGAATTTCATAGACCTGCCCGATTGAACAGGGCAATCTGATATGAAAATAAGTACTGATTGAAAGAAAAGAAACGAGAGCTTGTTGGACGCGCTCGCTGCTGACGGGATCACCTTTAATCCTAACGATTTTTTGTTTGGCCTGCGTGTCGGCGTTGAGGCAGCCGGTTTTTTCAAGATCATTCAAGCACGCGCCGCCTAGCGCTGCAGGGTTGTAGCAGGTGGCATGAAGATTCGTTTTTAATCCCGCGTAGTTGGCGATTCCGCCACCAAGCGAATGACCGACCAGGCAGAGTTCGCCGCCTTCAGCCGCAAATTTTTTCTGTAACGCTGCGGCGAGCATCGCCGCTTGCCGGTAGGCAGGCGGGACACCGCCAAATCCGATGAAATTGAGGAGATTGGTTGCCAGTTGCGCACGAGTGGCCTCGCCTCGCCCCGTGCCGGTAATACACAGCGCGTAGCTGGGCTTGCCGTTGTTGTTGGGTAGTTGTTTGAGTTCGACATAAAGTCCTGTGGCGGGATCGCGAAAGGCACCAGAAAAGGGATCGAGCTTTTGGCGCAGTCCCCCATCTGGTGGCAAAAGTTGTTCCATCAGGGAGTCGGGCCGATTATTTTTTGCGGCGGCATAAGCGGCGGGTGGCGAAATGCTAAAGCACTGGCCCCCTGTTGGCGTATTGCGCCATGCGCGTAATTCAGCACGCTGCTGCTTCGTTGTGCGCTCCTTGCGGCCCAAGCGTGAAGTGACACTGTTTTGTCCAGTCGCATAGAGGGCGTTGAATTGATCTGTGGTGTCATCTTTGATTGAAGCAAAGGATGCCACCGACGGCGTCGCATCGGATGGACCCTTGCCTCTTGCCGTTGGGTGCAGTTGGGCTCGTGTACCCGCCGGAAAGTCTGCTTGCGCTGGTACGCTGCAGGCGACTGTGCTGGCATTTTTCTGTCTGGGTGGAGCGGTCGGGGCAAGCACGCTTACGCCTACCTGAGGGCGAGCGGAGATACCGCTCGTCTCGTTGATCCAATCCTGCTGTGTTGGCAGAAAAAATTGTGGTGTGCGGGTTCGGTTCATATCAAGACAGCACCGCTTTGGACATGCCTTGGAATGCCTCAATGACGCTTGCTCTGCCGGTTTCGAGAACTGCTGTGAAATTATCTGTCAGTGCCGCCAAGCCTGCCAACTTGGACCCCATGAAGCCGGTGTTGTAGACCTGCATGTGGGTGCGTGACTTGTCTTTGAAGACGAATGCGGCAAGCTGATGTCGCTCGAGCGTGGACCGCTCGCGATCAGGTTCGGGTACGTGGCCATCGTTGCTAAAAATCTGAAAAGCCAGAAACTTGAGTTCGACGTCAAGTTGTGCGGTGCGGTCTTTTCCGCTTTTGCAGTTAAATGCTGTTGCTTCCCCTAGCAAAGAAGAGAGCATCGCCAGTCGCGTGGCGAGTTTATAGGGGTCGCGACCGGCTTGCTGGTAGCTACCGCTCTGCCAAATAAGAGCAATTTGCTTGGAGAGTTCCTGGATCGCGCGTATTTCGCTGTCAAGTTGAGCGCTTTCATTTTTTAGACTAGTTTGCATCGCAACTGAAGCAGGTGACGCGTCTTTTTTCAAGTCATTTTCGAGCCTCATTAAGTTCGTTAATTTAACTTGCTTAGCGGCGAGCTCGGTTTGCATCCGGCCACCGGGTGAGCCTTCTGCTGCTTTGCTGATGGTGCCAATCATGGCTTCGATTCGCGCGTTATTTTGTTCGTGCGTAGTACTCCAACCACTGACCAAAGCTGCCGGCAGTGGCGCCATGCCAAAGGCGAGCGGATTGACGCCGACATTCATTGCATGGATCTCAGCCTTGACTGTTTTTCCGTTGACGTCTAAACCGCCAGCGCGTAGTTCGGCCTGCAAATCGTCCCAGGCCAGATTTTGGTCGGCTAGCATGCGCTCTTCATTGTCGGATGCTCCGACCAAAAAAGGCAGATGGGTCGCCAAAAATTCCCGCAGCGGATCTGGTGTCAGTAAGGAGATGGAATTGAAATGGATGGTATCGCCTGCGGCAATGCGTGCGAGCAAGGCCGGGTTGGTGGTGACTTCACTGAGAAAGACTTCGCGCGACCTGTTGAGCGCGGCCTTTCTGCGCAGCGCGTTGCAGACGCCGCTATCAATACGGGCGAGCGCCAGTAATTCACTGGGCGTTGCTGCGATCCTCTTTGCATTGTCCTGATGATTTGAAATATTTTTGTCATTTGCCTTGGCGAGCATGATGGCATTCAAAAGGGCGCGATCAACTTCTTGCATGGCTAGTGGCGCGTCTTGCCCTTCATTTTCTATTTCTGTAGCCGCTGAAGTGACCGCGATGCGCGTGGCCGTACTGGATATTCTGCCCAGGTCTTTCATCAGGGCGAGTCCGTCGACATCATGCATATTTTGTAAACTGGTACGCGAAAATTTGTAGGGGGACAAGGTGGCGTGGCGCGTAACGTTCAATATGCATTTGCCAAAAAAATTACATACAGATTTGGCTAAATTGACGGCATGCTTGCTCTCAAGAGCGGAATGTGAATTGCGCCCAGCGGTAATTATTTTGCTTGGGTCAGCTGGATCAGCGAGCCGGTAATCGTCAAAGTCATTTTTTCGGATGGCAGAGCCCTCGCTCAGTATGGTGACGTGGTCTCCCGCGAACACATTGCCGATCGGTGTGGTGAGGGTGTTGACGCGGACTGCCTCATTGAGCTCCCGGGTTGCCTCACTACCGGCAGAAGCTGGCGTTCCGATCGTGATTGGCACGGTGAAAGTTGAATCGATTGGCGCCCAATCCCGCCCTTGATCCAAGGTATGGGCGCGGGCTTCTCGCAGCAATGCGGCGATATCAACGTTGGTGCCGGGTGGTAAGCCAGGAACCACATATTGCGTGATTAGTTTTTCCATCAGATCAAACTCGGTGAGGTCGGCATGGATCAGCGTGTGCTCGAGGTTATGCGCAGCAGAGTTGACCATGCATCTGATTTGCGCATCCTGTACTTTTGCGGCTTCAGGAAATAGTTTTCTTTCGAGTGGCTTCATGGAAGCTCGACCCATCAATACGTCGACGCTTTGCCCGGCGATGGATGTTGGCTCCGCGATGCATACTTCCATACGCTCCATTCTTTTAATGAGCTGCGCACGCAGTTTTTCTGCAGCTGGTTTTGCATTACCGATGAATAGGTTTGACGGTGCCAAGAGCGCATCAATAACGCTAACTGCCGCTTGTACCTGGAGTCTGCGTCCGCCCATGATGCTACCGGCCGCTTTAGGTGAGCGGTATGTACGGTGTTCTTCTTCACGAAGCGTGAGCAAATCGAGTTGCCTAGTTAAGATCGTGATCAGTTTGGTCTCGGTCGCTTTTTCTGTTTTTAATGAATCTGTTGTTGCGTTAGACTTTTTTGGGTCTAGAAAATTTTGTATGTTGTTTTTAGTAGCAACCGTTTGTGTCGTATTACCTTGTCCACCGGGCCCCCAGTTATCGGATTGGAGCGCTAGAGCGGCTTGCGCTTCGTCGAATAGCTTAATTGCTTCTTTAAAAAATGCGTTTGATGCGTTTTCTTTTTTCGCCAAGACTCTTACTTCTGAAATCGTTTTTTTATCATCGACACTAGCCACGGACAATAAGTGCCAGCCTTGAGGCTGCGCGCTTTCTTGACGCATGGCGCCGATACCTATCCGGGTGATCTGGTGCAAGGCCGTAGCTAGCTCATTAATTTCCGATTGTGCGCTTGGATTTCCACTGGGTTTGCTGCGGAATAAATTCTGGCGAAGGACAGGTTCTTGTTCCAGTATGGCCTGCACGCTTACCTGCTTGGCCGTGTTGACGCTTTGCTGAGCGGTCGGGTCTTGCAAGGGATCGGCGTCCTCGATATCGTCGTGCATCCCAGGTACGATGGCCAGCACACCTTGCCAAATTTGGAGGTAATTTTGTACTTGTTCTTTTTCGCGCGGATTGAGGGCGGTGATTTTTCCACTCAGCTCGTTGAGTAAATTTTGTGCCGGATTTTCTAGCGTGAGAGGCATCGCCTCGCTAGAAACCTCTATTTCCGCACTGGGAGCACTGGTATGACGTGTATCCAGAGTTGGGCTCAGCGTCGGTGTGGGCGACGATTTACTTTGAACTTGCATGATTCCAACTCCTGACAAAAAATTCTGCACAGTCTGCATAGAGGTTGCAAGAACTTAATGCAACGAAGAGCAAGGAATACGCAAAGGGCGGCACTACACTAGTAGGTGGGAAAAATGGTACGGAATTTACGCAAAGGTAGGGAAAGAAGATTGCTGTTGCTGCAGTTTCAGCGCTGTGTTTTCGGCTTCTAATTTTTTTAATTGTGTTTTTAATTCTTCATATTTTTCTTGAAGGCCTGGCGCAATTCCATCCTTAATGTGCTCAGAAAAATTGGTAAGTTCTTCGATCATTGGTGTCTGGGATTGGCTGATTTCGGAAGTGGATTTTTTTTCCTTCGCTTCTTGCCATCCAGTATGCAAGTCTTTGGCGCCGTACACTATCCCGTCTATTTGCGTTAACAAGCCAGCGCTTGCAGCGACATACGATACCCAATCCGTGGCGCCACCGATGCCAGCGCCGGTGTAGGCCATTGCCACACCAAGGCCTACCCGGATGGTCAGATCGACCCCGTTGGCGATGACTTTGGCTTGCTCTTTTGAGGCGCCGGCTTTTTCTGCCACATGGTGCGTCGCATTGGCAATGCAGCTACCGCCACATGGCAAGCCTGACTGCTTGATTTGCTCGCTTGTTTTCCCTTCATTTTGCGCAGCGCTTTTTAGCTGCCAGTCTTGGTAGGCACACGCGGCATCGCCAATGGAAATAGCCAACGACACACAGGCCAGCGCAAGTACCGGCGTTGCGCCGCCGACGGACGCACCAGTGGCGATGCTCGCGATGATGACCACCACAATATTGGCGGCAACCGATCCAATTTTTTTGAAAAAATTTCGTTCGGCAGCGTCGACATGCGCATCGTTCTTGGCGATCTGCGCTTTGCTACCGGACTCCTGCAATTTTTTTTCTGCTAAGGCTTGTTTCAACGTGACGATGTTGGGAGAAACCATACTGGCAGGTTCTGAAGTGAGTTTTGATATTGCCTTGTTCGCGAGATCGCTTGATTGCGCCAAGAGGGTTATTGACTTGTTTGGTGGAGGTAACCCCAACGTGGCGGTGGAAAGAGGTGCTAATTTACTGGCGTTTCTGGTAGCGACGGCTGAGCCGCTCTTGTCGATCGGTGTGGGAAAATTCAACGGCGTAATCAGCCGACTCATGTTATTCGCAGCAGAAGCCATGATCTATTCCAATCAAGTGAAGTAATGCGTACTGTCGCCCTTGGCAGCTACACGGTACTGGCGATATCGATTCGCAAACTGCGGATATTTTCTTCAGCCAGATCTTGCAGTTCTCGCCAGTCGGGATGCAAGCGGCCTAATTCAAAGCTGGCTTCGAACGCGTCGATGGCGGCGTCAAGATCCCCGAGCGCGGCATGACACTCGCCCATATGGAATGTCAGGGCTGCATTGGTACGGTCTAGTGCCCATGCGATGGCATAGTGGTTGAGTGCGCTGCTGGGCTGGCCAACTTGCTGCAGGCAGAGCGCGTAGAGGAACTGATACGGCGCCTCAATCGCCGAATGTTGTACCAGTTGTAAGGCCAATGGTAGGGCGGAATGGTACTGCCCTGCGGTGCAATCCGCATGCGCAATCTGATAAAGCGTGTCGAGCTCGTCGTCGCTGATGTCGCGCAGGTCAGCTAGCGTGACGCCGTGCTCAAGCATGGCTTGGGCGCTGTTCATTGTGTTGCTCTTTCTCTTTGGGGAAACTTGGTTTGGCCTGAGTAAGGCGGCAAGCATCTCAATATAAAGAAAGGAAGATTAATCGCACAGTGTGCCGCTGCACTAGCCCTGTGCGTCACTGACACAGTACAAACTGTGGTTTAGTTGGCGAGCGCCTCCGCGTACTCGACCATCAATTGCACCCGGGTGACGCCGTTGTATTCATTGGCATCAAGCCGAAACGCGACCCGCGCCCGGTTGGGCAGGCTGTCAGTATGATTGAACCAGATCGCATCGAATTGCTTGCCGTCTTTTTCGAGCTGCAATTTTAGGTGACGGTCTTTCAACAGGCGCTGATTGATGACGCGAAAGACATCACAAAATATGGGCGGGGCAAAGCCCTGACCCCACACCTGTTGTTCTAGGGTGGTGATGAAATCTAAATTGAAATAGGCATTCTCTAACTCGCCGTCGGTGTCGAGCACTTGCTCAAGCTGGCTGAGTGAAAGCCATTCACGGCCGACTTGTTCGAACGCAGCGACAAATGCATCGAAGTCTGTGGCCCGCAAAGATAAGCCGGCCGCCATGGCATGCCCACCAAATTTATCAATTAAATCGGGTGCGCGTTTGGAGACCAAATCCAGTGCATCGCGCAGATGAAAGCCAGGTATAGAGCGACCGGATCCTTTGATCATGCCGTCGCCAGCGGGGGCAAATGTAATGGTCGGGCGGAAAAATTTTTCTTTCAAACGCGAGGCGACGATGCCGATGACACCCTGATGCCAGTCGGGATTAAACAGAGTCAGAGTGGCACTGTCGCGCGGATCGATCTGTTCGAGCGAGGCCAGGGCGCTGTCTTGCATGTCGGCTTCGATGCTGCGCCGCTCGCGATTGATTGCGTCGAGTTGTTCTGCAATGGCCCAGGCACGTCCGGGGTCGTCGGTGAGTAAGCATTCGATGCCTAAGGACATGTCGGCCAGACGACCCGCAGCGTTTAAGCGCGGGCCAATCGCGAAGCCTAAATCAAAGGGCGTGACACGCTGCACGTTGCGCGCGGCGACGCGTAAGAGGGCAGCGATACCGGCATGCGCATGACCGGCACGTATGCGTTTGAGACCTTGCGCAACCAAGATCCGGTTATTGGCGTCAAGCTTGACGACGTCGGCGACGGTGCCCAGCGCGACCAAGTCAAGCAAGGTATCAAGACGCGGCTGGGTGGCGACCGTAAAGTGTTCGCGCAGGCGCAGCTCGGCACGTAGTGCCAGGAGCGTATAAAACATCACGCCAACACCAGCGAGGTGTTTGCTTGGGAAGGAGCAACCGGGTTGATTGGGGTTGACGATGACGGCGGCATCGGGCAGCGTCTCGCCCGGCAGGTGATGGTCGGTAACGACGACGTCGATGCCGAGCTCGTGTGCCGCTTGGACGCCTGCAATGCTGGCAATGCCGTTGTCGACGGTGATGATGATGTCGGGGGATTTTTCACGCGCGGTAAGCGCCACGATTTCGGGGGTAAGTCCGTAGCCGTATTCAAATCGGTTGGGCACGATGAAGTCGACCTTGGCGCCAAGGGCGCGCAAGCCGCGCAAGGCAACGGCGCAGGCGGTGGCCCCATCACAATCGTAGTCGGCCACGACGACGATATTTTGTTCGGCTTCAATAGCGTCGGCCAGAAAGGTCGCGGCCACATCAATCTGCGCTAACTCTTTTGGCGCAATCAGCGCATCAAGTCCGGTGGCTAATTCGCGTGCATCAACCAAGCCGCGCGCCACGACGAGGCGCGCCATCACAGGATGTATGCCTTGCTGGGTCAGCATTTCAGCGTGACGGACAGAATACGGACGAACGGCGAGTCGGGTCATGAGATGAGTCGTTTTAAGGAAGGAGCGAGCCAGAATTTTCGCATCCCGCTGCGGCTTGCCTGCACCGAGACAAGCCGGCTGCTATCGGTAAAGATGAGCGATGGCGAGTCGATGCGACCTGCGTTGAGGGCGTCGGCCAGGGGCGCAAAAAATTGCGCGTCGAGTTGCGCAAATGCGGCTAGCCAGCTTGACCAGTCCCCCGCGAGTGCCGGCCCGATGAGATCGTTGCGACAACGTACTTGTCCGGGGCCGAGTTCGGCTGCGGTGGGGGCGACGCTGTCGCCTAGCGCTGCACGCGCCAACAATGCCAAGCCGGGCGGCACGGTTGCGCTTGCGTTCGGTGGAGTGCCACCCCACAGCCAGACGGTATTGATACGAGGCACGCCGCGCTGTGCGCGGTCATCGTTGATGGGGTGCGTGTGCCATAGCATCTGCAATTCGTTTTGTAATTTGCGCCAGGCGCGTTCGCCTTCGCCCCGAGGTAGCCAGATGTCGATGTTGTGGCCGCAGGCTGCGTCGGGTGTGCAGGTGCGTAAGCGATGCCAGTCATCGGCACGCAACAACCAGCTGCCTGCGTTGCCATATAAAAGCGTCAAACCCAGCTCGGTAAAAAGTGGCACTGCCGCATCAAACAGCTGCCGCGATTCGGTTTCGGACAATTCCAGTTGGCGCAAGTCAGTCAGTACCAGATGGTCGCGCGCAATGTAAAGGTTGGCTGGTTGTAGTAAAAACCAGTGGCCGGTGGTCGCGGAGAGCCCGAGCTGCCGCATTGCTGCAAGGGCAATTGGTGGGCTGTTATCGGTAAAGTCAGCCAGCTTTTGTTCGTGTGGCAAGGATGGCGCGAAGCCTTCACTGCTGCGTTGGTGCAGGATCCTCGCCCTCGCAAGCAGGCGCGCGAGCGCCGGCGCCTGTAGCGCGGCGAGCAGGTCTTTGGCGTGTTCGGCGGGGAGCAGGGCGAAGGGGACAATAATTTCCAGATTTGTCATGGCGCGATTGTATGGCAAACTGCCGGCTTGTTTGAGAATGTCCATTGCGTGAGCTGTGCTGGACTGTTTAAAAAATTCTTTGTTGTAACGCCCGATCACCGCTATTTTCAGGAGTCGTTTTGGGTCTTTTCAAAAATCTGCCGTTTGAATGGATGATCGGCTTGCGTTATACGCGCGCCGGCAAACGTAGTGCGCGCAACAGTTTTATTTCGTTTATCTCGCTGATCTCGATGGCAGGTATCGCGCTCGGGGTCGCGGCGCTGATTGTGGTGCTGTCGGTGATGAATGGCTTTCAAAAAGAAGTGCGCGATCGCATGCTATCCGTGCTCTCCCATATTGAAGTCTTCGACGCATCAGGCAGTCTGCCCGACTGGCGTGTGACTGCCGCTGAGGCGATGCGTAACAAGGATGTGCGGGGAGCAGCGCCCTATGTTGAGGCGCAGGCCATGGTCACACGCGAGGATACGGTACGCGGCATTATGGTGCGCGGTATTTTGCCCGCTGAAGAGCCTAAGGTATCCGAGGTCGCCAAGCAAGTCAGGCGCGGCAGTCTCAATGATCTGCGACCGGGTGAATTCAATATCGTTCTCGGCGGTGAGCTCGCTCGTGCGCTACACATCAAGCTCGGTGACAAGCTCACCTTGATCGCGCCACAAGGACAGGTGACGCCGGCGGGGGTGCTGCCGCGACTGAAGCAATTTAACGTAGTGGGCATTTTTGAAGCCGGGCATTATGAATACGATGCATCGCTAGCGTTTATCCATCTCGACGATGGCGAAAAAATGTTTCGTCAGACCGGTCCCAGCGGCTTGCGTTTGAAAGTCGCCGATATGCAGCAGGCGCCGGAGGTGGCGCTGTCGCTGTCGCGGTCTTTGTCCGGCGAACTTTATATCCGTGACTGGTCGCAGCAAAATCGTAATTGGTTTGCTGCCGTGCAGACTGAAAAACGGATGATGTTTATCATTCTCACCCTCATCATTGCAGTGGCCGCTTTCAATTTGGTGTCAACCCTGGTGATGACGGTCACCGACAAGCAAGCCGATATTGCAATTTTGCGCACGCTGGGCGCTTCGCCGGCGTCGGTGATGAAAATTTTTATGATCCAAGGTGCCTTGGTGGGCTTGCTCGGTACGGCCATCGGCGTCGGCGGTGGCGTACTCATTGCGTTAAATGTGGATGTGATTGTGCCGTTCATTGAGTCGCTGTTTGGCGTACAGTTTTTGCCGCGCGATATTTATCTCATTAGTGCTTTGCCTTCTGACTTACGCTGGCCGGATGTGTGGCGTATCGGCGGCATGGCAGTGGTGCTGGCTTTTCTGGCAACCTTGTATCCGAGCTGGTGGGCGGCACGAGTGCGGCCTGCTGATGCGTTGAAGTACGAATGAGCGTCGATCAACACATCGTGCTGTCTTGCGCGCAGCTTGGCAAAACGTATGCGCAGGGGCGCCATAAGCTGACCGTACTGGAGCATGTCGACCTGACGGTCACGCGTGGCGAGCGGCTTGCCATTGTTGGGGTATCCGGCTCGGGCAAATCGACGTTGCTGCATTTGCTGGGCGGACTTGATGTGCCGTCCACGGGCAGCGTGGCCTTATTGGGCCAGGATCTGGCCTCGCTCAACGATGCCGCGCGCGGTGCATTGCGTAATCGCGGGCTAGGTTTTGTGTATCAATTTCATCATCTGCTGCCAGAATTTTCTGCGCTCGACAATGTGGCCATGCCGCTACTGATCCGACGTGTACCCCGTCAGCAGGCCCGTGCAGCGGCTGCAGCCTTGCTGGAGCGGGTTGGCTTGGCAGAGCGGCTCTCGCATGTGCCAGGGGAATTGTCGGGTGGCGAGCGTCAGCGCGTGGCACTGGCGCGCGCACTAGTCACCAACCCGGCCTGTGTGCTGGCCGATGAGCCTACTGGCAATCTTGACCGGCATACCGCGCATCAGGTGTTTGATCTGATGCTGGAGTTGGCGCAGACCATGGGCACCGCCTTTGTGATTGTCACCCACGACCGCGAATTAGCGGGGCGTTGTGAGCGGGTACTGCGCTTATCCGAAAACGGTCTCCAGCCCGATAACCTCTAAGCCTATGTGGATCGATAGCCATTGCCATCTGGACGCGGCAGAGTTTGGCAACCAGTCCGCAGCAGTGGCGCATGCTGCTGCGGCCGCTGGGGTGGCGTGGATCGTGGTGCCGGCCGTCGAGCGCGCTAACTTTGCCACCGTGGCCGCGTTGGCTGCGCGCTTGCCCAACTGCGTGTATGCGCTGGGGATTCATCCCCTTTTTGTGGCACAGGCCGACGAATCGGATTTGCAGGTCTTGCGCCTGGCAGTGTCACAGGCGATGACGGATCCGCGCTTTGTGGCCATCGGCGAAATCGGGCTTGATTTTTTTGTGCCGGGTTTCAGTGAGCCACCTCTGCGCGACAAACAGGAATTTTTCTATGTCGAGCAATTAAAGATCGCGCGTGCGTATGACTTGCCCGTGATTTTGCATGTGCGTCGCTCGCAAGATACGGTGCTAAAACAGTTGCGCCGACTGCCGGTTTCAGGCGGAATTGCCCATGCGTTTAACGGTAGTTTGCAACAGGCCCAGGCGTTTACCCAGCAGGGTTTTGTGCTTGGCTTCGGCGGCGCGATGACCTTTACCCGTGCTTTACAAATTCGCCGACTGGCTGCGACCTTGCCAGACGAGGCGGTCGTGCTCGAAACTGATGCTCCCGATATTTCTCCCGCATGGCTGCATCCGGCGCCGAATAGCCCGGTGCAGCTCCCTCAGATTGCAGCGGTGCTGGCCGAGCTGCGCGGCCAGTCGCTGGTAACGCTCGCCCGTCAGACGACCGACAATGTTGTGCGCGTGTTGCCCCGCCTTGGTAGCCTCGTTATGCACTAAGTGCGCGCGTTTGCGCTGGGCTTGCTAATCGGCGTGGGCTGCTTGCAGCAGCAGGCCGTGTTGCCGCAAGCAGGACTGTCCCTTTTTCTCATTGGTGTGGCAGTGGCGCTGCTGTTGTTGTGCCGCTTGCGGCCCCTTGCGCGTGCGGTGCGCGGGAGTTTAGTAGTAACCGCCGCGCTTGCTTTGGGCTTTGGCTGGGCGGCCTTGTTGGCAGAGTGGCGTCTGCAAGATGCCTTGCCGATGGCATGGGAAGGGCAGGACATCACGCTGATTGGCACGATTGACAGCTTGCCCGATCCGGTCGAACGGGGTGCGCGTTTCCGGTTTGCGGTCGAGCAGGCGAAGGCAGCCGATGGGACGCTGCTGCATGTGCCCGCTCGGGTTGGTCTGGGAATTTATGAATACGCCGGCGCAGCGGTCACGCCGTTGCAGCCGGGCGAGCGCTGGCAATGGACAGTGCGATTACAGCGTCCGCACGGCAATGCCAATCCCTATGTCTTTGATTATGAAGCCTGGTTGCTGGCTGAAGGCGTGCGCGCAACCGGCAGCGTGCGGCCGATTGGTCAACGCAGGTTGGATGCTTTTGTGTGGAGTACAGGGGCGGTGATTGCCCGCCTGCGCGGTGCGCTGCGTGCCCGAATTTTGCAGGCTTTGCCGTCACAGCCTTATGCCGGCGTGATTGCGGCGCTGGTGATGGGTGACCAGCGTGCGATTGAACAGTCGGATTGGACGATTTTTAATCGTACCGGCATTGGCCATCTGGTGTCGATCTCGGGGCTGCACATTACGATGGTGGCAGCGTTGTTTGCGGGGCTGGTGAACAGGTTGTGGCGGTGCTCGTTTTTTACCGATGTCAGTTTGCCCTTGCGCTTGCCTGCGCAAAAGGCAGCCGCGGTGGCGGGCTTGTTGGCAGCACTGGCCTACGTGGCGCTCGCCGGCTTTGGCATACCGGCACAGCGCACCCTCATCATGTTGTGCGTAGTGGCCGCTGCGCTATGGCTAGGACGGATCACGGCGGTTTCTCAGGTGTTATGCATCGCCCTTGTTGCGGTGTTGTTGATCGATCCTTGGTCGGTGTTATGGCCGGGTTTCTGGCTATCGTTTGTGGCCATCGCCTGTATTTTGTATCGCGCAGCCGGGCGGGTCGATGCCCACGCTGGCGCAGCGCCCCATGGTTGGCGCGAGCGATTGGCACGGCAGCTCAAAAGTGCTGGCCGCACGCAATGGTCGATTACGCTGGGTTTGGTGCCACTGACAATGCTGCTGTTTGCGCAGGTGTCGCTGGTGGGACCGCTGGCTAATGCGGTGGCGATTCCCTTGATTAGTTTTGTGGTTACGCCTTTGTCGCTGTTGGGCAGTGTGGCGCCGGCGCCGCTCTCGGTGCCCTTGCTGCAGGTGGCGCACGCCCTGGTGGCTTTTCTGGCGCAATGGCTGACCTGGTTGAGTAATTTGCCACTGGCGGTTTGGCAGACGCCACAGCCGGATGCGATGCGTTTTGCGCTTGCATTAGCGGGCACGATCTGGATGCTCGCACCCCGCGGCTGGCCCTTGCGCTGGATGGGTGTGCTGACTTGGTTGCCGCTGGCATTAAACCCGGCCACGGCGCCGCGCGACGGGGTGTGGGTGACCGCCTTTGATATCGGGCAGGGCAATGCGCTTTTGATCGAGACCGCAACCCATCGCTTGTTATACGACACGGGTCCGGGATTTTCTGCTGATGCGGATAGTGGCAGCCGGGTGCTGTTGCCATATTTGCGTGCGCGTGGCATCAGGCGGCTCGATGGGCTGGTAATCTCGCATAGCGACAGTGACCATTCAGGTGGTGCCTTATCGGTGTTAAGTGGTATTGAGGTGGGCTGGGTGTCGTCTTCGTTACCGACAGAGCACGCCATTGTGCAGCGTGCGCCGTATCACCATGCATGTGCTGCAGGACAGAGCTGGTCATGGGATGGCGTGCAGTTTGAGATGCTGCAGCCGACGCATGATAGTTACGCGAATACAGACCTGCGCCCTAACGCGCGTAGCTGCACGCTAAAAATCAGTGTGCAGGGTCGCGCGCTGCTGCTGACCGGTGATATCGAAGCCGCGCAAGAGCGCGCACTGCTTGAACGGATGCCCGAACGTCTGTCGGCCACTGTGCTGCTGGCGCCCCATCATGGCAGTGGTACCTCGTCAACGCCGGCGTTTTTGGCGGCGGTGTCGCCTGAGCTGGCGGTGTTTCAGGTTGGCTATCGCAACCGCTATAAACATCCTAAGGCAGAGGTGTTCGAGCGTTATCACACTTTGGGCATTGCGCGTTTGCGTACCGATGAATCGGGTGCGTTGCGTATCGTGATTGATGCACAGATCCATGTGAGTGCGTTCCGTACTGAGCAAGCCCGCTATTGGCAGGGCCGATAGCGATGGTGGACGGTCAACGTTGTACGATAAAGCCAGTACCGATATTTCCGACGTTGCTGTGGCGTTTTTGGCGCGATAGGAAAAATTTTTCACCACGCTTTAATGAAATTTGCGCTGGCGCTAATTGCCGGCATTGGCAGGCTGATAGTTTCGTGATCCCGTTAATGTTCTCTCGACGACTGGTTTGCATGAAACGAATAGGGTGGGTGGTGTCATTGCTTGGCGCGTTTGTGGGTCTGCCAGTTCAGGGGGCGGCACAGACATTGAATTGGTCTACTGCCGAGCTCGATCGGATTATGGCGCAGGGCAGAGTGAGCTCGGTGCTCGATATCGATAATGACTCGCTCTTGTTGCAGCATGATGATGGGTTTTATACCAGCGGTCTGCGTTTTTCGCGAAGCTACCGGCTGCAAACGGACGAAGGTTGGCGCAGCGCTGGCTGGCGCGTTGGTCAGCAGATTTATACGGCCTCCGATGTGCGGCTCACACCAAACCAAATTGGCGCACTAGACCATCCGTATGCTGGCTGGCTTTACTGGGGATTTTTCCGAAGCATTGCGTATCGGGATGGCAGCGAAGCCGCCGTCGGTCTGGACATCGGCTGTCTGGGTCCTTGCGCTGGCGGCGAGGCGACACAAAAGACGCTACACCATGTGCTCAAACAACCGACTCCGCGCGCTTGGAGCACGCAACTGCACAATGAGGTCGGGATGGTCCTGCATGCAGGCGGGCGTGGGCCTTACTGGGCGCTGAGCCCTTCTATCGATTTACGTCCTGGTGTGGCGGTTAGGCTGGGAAATATTTTCACCGATTTGACGGTTGATACCACGCTGCGCGCGGGACAACTGCGCACAGCGGCAACCCAGTCGGCGGGGTTTGGTTTTGTGCGGCTGGCCTTGCGCGCAGTGGCTTACGATGCAAGTTTGCAGGGCGGGCTCTTTGCTAATGAAAGTGCGCGCACTGTCAAGCCGGAACGTTTCACTGGTGAGCTAGAACTGGGCATGCACTGGCAACATCAGCAATGGGGAACGCGTGTGTCCGTCATCCGGCGCAGCAATGAGATCGAGGGCTTGTCGGGTGCGGCAGGCCGACAGGACTTTCTCAGACTGTCGATCAGCTACACGCCTTGAGGCCGTTCTTTGCAAGCTGGCCCCAAGCCGGATCGCGGCAGCCGGGCGGGCGCTTTGCGGTATAATTCGAATTTCCCGCTCGTGCCGTTCGGCACTCTCTGCAATGACCAAGTTTGTATTTGTCACAGGCGGCGTCGTCTCTTCCCTTGGTAAGGGAATTGCCGCCGCGTCGCTGGCTGCGATCCTCGAATCGCGTGGCCTCAAAGTCACCCTTCTCAAGCTCGATCCCTACATCAATGTGGATCCCGGCACGATGAGCCCGTTTCAGCATGGCGAGGTGTTTGTCACCGACGACGGCGCTGAAACCGATCTCGATCTGGGTCACTATGAGCGCTTCATCAGCGCCAAGATGAAGAAGGTCAATAATTTCACCACTGGGCAGATCTATGAATCCGTCATCCGCAAAGAGCGGCGTGGCGAATATCTGGGCAAGACGGTGCAGGTGATTCCGCATATTACGAACGAGATCCAGGATTTCATTCACCGCGGCGCCGAAGGTTTTGATGTGGCGATTGTTGAAATCGGCGGGACCGTTGGTGATATTGAGTCGCTGCCCTTTCTTGAGGCGGCACGCCAATTATCGCTGCGCGGCGGACGCAATCATGCGGCCTTTGTGCACCTGACCCTGGTGCCCTATCTGGTCTCTGCTGGTGAGCTCAAAACCAAGCCGACGCAGCATAGCGTACAAAAACTACGCGAAATCGGCATCTCACCCGATGCGCTGTTGTGTCGCGCAGATCGCCGTATTCCGGATGACGAACGCGATAAGATTTCGCTTTTTTCCAATGTCGAAATCGACGCCGTCATCTCGGTCTGGGATGCTGACACCATCTACAAAATTCCGCAGATGCTGCACGATCAGGGCTTGGACCGTATCGTCTGCGAAAAGCTCAACCTCTCGCCTAAACCGGCCGATCTGTCGATGTGGAGCAAGCTGGTGTATTCGCTTGAAAATCCGAAAGAAGAAGTCAACATCGCGATGGTCGGCAAATATGTTGACCTGACCGAGTCGTACAAATCGCTGACGGAAGCGCTGCGTCATGCCGGTATTCACACTGAGTCGCGCGTCAATATCGAATACGTCGATTCGGAAGACATCGAAACCAAGGGTTTTGAAAGCCTGAAAAAATACGATGCGATCTTGGTACCGGGGGGGTTTGGCAAACGCGGTGTCGAAGGCAAGATCGCCGCTGCCCGCTTTGCCCGCGAAAGTAAGGTCCCGTACCTTGGTATCTGTCTAGGCATGCAGGTGGCACTGATCGAATATGCGCGCAATAGGGCCGGTCTTACCGGCGCCAATTCGACTGAATTCGATTCGGATAGCCCCAATCCGGTGGTGGCTTTAATCACCGAATGGCAAAACCATGACGGCAAGGTCGAACGACGCGATGTGAACTCGGATTTGGGCGGCACCATGCGGCTCGGTGCGCAAACCTGCGCGGTGGAACCCGGCACGCTGGCGGCCGAAATTTATGGCGCCGAAGTGACCGAGCGCCATCGGCACCGCTATGAGGCCAACAACCATTATCTGGCGCGGGTTGAGCAAGCCGGTCTGATTGTGTCGGCCCGCACGCCAACTGAATCGCTTTGCGAAATCATGGAGCTGCCACGCACTGGTGAGTATGCGCATCCGTGGTACATGGGCGTGCAATACCACCCTGAATTCAAATCGACGCCGCGCGATGGCCATCCTTTATTTATCTCGTTCATTAAGGCTGCGTTGGCGCACAAGCACGCGGCGGCGCAAAGGAAGGCAGCATGAAGCTCTGCGGCTTTGATGTCGGGCTTGCGCATCCATTCTTTCTGATCGCCGGACCTTGCGTGATCGAGTCCGAGCAGATGGCGCTCGACACGGCGGGGCGTCTGAAAGAGATTACGGCTAGTCTGGGTATTCCCTTTATTTATAAGTCCTCGTTTGATAAGGCCAACCGCTCATCCGGCTCGTCGTTTCGCGGTTTGGGGATGGAAAAAGGGCTGGAGATTTTGGCGACCGTCAAAAAGCAGATTGGTGTACCGGTGCTGACCGACATTCATGCAATCGATGAGATCGTACCGGTATCTGCGGTGGTCGATGTCTTGCAGACACCCGCATTTTTATGCCGTCAGACTGATTTTATTCGCGCCTGCGCGCAGTCAGGCAAACCAGTCAATATAAAAAAAGGGCAGTTTCTGGCGCCGCACGACATGAAAAACGTGATCGATAAAGCGCGCGAAGCCGCTGCTGAAGCAGGCTTGGCAACCGATCAATTTATGGCGTGCGAACGGGGCGCTTCGTTTGGCTATAACAATCTGGTCTCGGATATGCGGTCGCTGGCGATCCTGCGTGAGACGGGTTGCCCAGTGGTGTTTGATGCGACGCATTCGGTGCAATTGCCCGGCGGGCAGGGCACCACCTCTGGTGGACAGCGTGAATTTGTGCCGGTACTTGCGCGTGCTGCGGTGGGCGTTGGCATTGCGGGGCTGTTTATGGAGACCCATCCTGATCCGGCCCATGCCATGTCTGATGGGCCGAATGCAGTCCCTCTGCATCGCATCAAAGAGCTGCTCGCGACCTTGGTTGACATTGATCGTATTGTGAAAAAAAACGGCTTCCTGGAAAACGATTTTGCGTGAATGCGGTTCAAGCACGTGCAATTTTAGGCAGCAACAAATAAAAACATTTTCTACTGTGGAGAATTTTAATGAGTGCAATTGTTGACATCGTCGCCCGTGAAATCCTGGACTCGCGCGGTAACCCGACCGTCGAATGCGACGTCTTGCTTGAATCCGGTGTGATGGGTCGTGCTGCGGTGCCGTCCGGTGCGTCAACCGGTTCGCGCGAAGCGATTGAGCTGCGCGATGGGGATTCATCCCGTTATTTTGGCAAGGGCGTACTCAAGGCCTGCGAAAACATTAACACCGAAATCTCGGAAGCTATCATGGGGCTGGACGCCAATGAGCAGGCTTTTCTGGATCACACACTGATTGATCTTGACGGTACCGACAACAAAGCGCGTCTCGGTGCCAACGCCACACTCGCAGTGTCGATGGCGGTGGCCAAGGCGGCCGCCGAAGAATCCGGCTTGCCGCTTTATCGTTATTTTGGTGGCTCCGGTGCGATGCAGATGCCGGTGCCGATGATGAACGTGATCAATGGTGGCGCGCACGCGGACAACAATCTCGATATTCAAGAGTTCATGATCATTCCGGTGGGGGCGCCGAGTTTTCGTGAGGCGATGCGTTACGGCGCCGAGGTATTTCACACGCTGAAAAAAATCTTGCACGAAAAAAAGCTGGCGACGTCGGTGGGCGACGAAGGCGGTTTTGCGCCTTCGGTTGAAAACCATGAAGCAGCGATCAAACTGATTTTGCAGGCCATTGAACAAGCTGGCTATGAGCCGGGCAAAGATATTGCGTTGGGTCTGGATTGTGCGGCGAGCGAGTTTTATAAAAACGGTCAGTACCATTTAGGTAGCGAAGGCTTGTCGCTATCTTCGGGCGATTTCACCAATCTGCTGGCGACGTGGTGTGACAAGTATCCAATCATTTCCATTGAAGATGCGATGGCTGAGAATGATTGGGAAGGTTGGGCTACGCTTACGCAGGCGTTGGGCAAAAAAGTGCAACTAGTGGGTGATGATCTGTTTGTGACCAACACCAAGATTTTGCGTGAAGGCATACAAAGAAATATCGCTAACTCGATTCTGATCAAGATTAACCAGATCGGTACGCTGACAGAGACCTTTGCGGCGATTGAGATGGCCAAGCGCGCCGGCTATACCGCGGTGATTTCTCATCGCTCCGGCGAAACCGAAGATTCGACGATTGCCGATATCGCGGTGGGCTGCAATGCACTGCAGATTAAGACCGGTTCGATGTCACGTTCGGATCGTATGGCAAAATACAATCAACTGCTTCGCATTGAGGAAGACTTGGGCGATATCGCCAGCTATCCGGGCCGTAGCGCCTTCTATAATCTGAAGTAAGTGTGTTGCCGGTATTAATCCGACTAGTCCGGCTGCGCGCTTGCCATTGAGCTTATGCGTCTGATCCTGATCTCGCTGACTGCCTTGCTTGTGCTGATCCAGTACCCACTCTGGCTTGGTAAGGGCGGCTGGCTGCGTGTGTGGGATCTGTCGACGCAAGTCGATGCGGCACTGGCCAAAGAGCAGGAGCAGAAAGCGCGCAATGCGAAGCTGGCTTCCGAAGTACAGGACCTAAAAGAAGGTACCGGCGCGCTGGAAGAACGGGCGCGTTATGAGCTTGGGCTGGTGAAGGATAGTGAAGTGTTTGTGCAAATATTGCAGCCAGAAACCAAGGCCGTGGCGGTGTCGAAGCGGTGATGCTCCTGCGCTGAGATGGCTTAGCTTGTCTGATCAAAGACGCTGAACCCCACGCAAGCCGGGCTCCAGCGTCTTTCAATTTAAACACCAACTAATGTTGAACCTGCCGCGGTGGCTGGATCGCCACGGCAATGGGCTCAGCGGCAAACAACTGGGTGCAGTCGACTTTATCGAAGTCGTAGTGCTGTCCACAAAACTCGCAGTCGACAGCGAGCTGTCCCAACTCTTCCAGCGCCGAATCAATCTCTGCTTGTCCCAGCATTTTGAGCATATTCCCCACTCGCTCGCGTGAGCAGCTGCATTGAAATACTGGATGGCGCGGTTCAAACACGCGTATCGTCTCTTCCCAATACAGTCGCTGCAAGAGCGTCATGATGTCGGTGCTGAGCAGCTCATTTTGCGAGAGGGTCGAGGCTAGCATCACGCTACGGTCCCAGGTTTCGTTGTCGTCGGCCACTGGCACGTCGGTGCCGCCTTCAGCCGGCAGCTTTTGCAGAAGCAGTCCACGCGACACGGTGTCGTCTGCGGCCAACCAAAGTCGGGTATCGAGCTGCTCCGAGCGCAGCATGTAATTTTCAATAACGGTGGCGACCGAATCGCCATCCAGCGCAACGATGCCTTGATAGGCCTGCTGGCCGGGCATTTTGTCATTCGGGTCAAGGGTGATCGCAAAGCGGCCTTCACCGTGGAGATTGACGAGCTGCTGCAGCGTTGCATCATCTTCAACCGTGGCGTCCTCGCGTAGCTTGGCCATGGCGCGCAGCTTAAGGTCGGCATCGCATTCGACGACGAGCAATTGCACAGGCCCATCGCCGTGGATTTGCAGGATGATGACCCCGTTAAATTTTAAATTGGCCGACAGCAGCGCGGCTGCCGACAGCATTTCGCCCAGCATGGTTTTGACCGCAGGAGGATAATGCCGCCGGCTTTGGATTTGCTGCCAGACGTTGGTGATCTCGACTAATTCACCACGAACCAGCGACTGGTCGATCATGAATTTTTGCAGCGTGTCTGCCATTAATCTATCCGCTTCAGATGTTGCTTGTAATAGACCGCACGCGCGACGTAAGCGACTGCGCTGGCCTCTAAACCGGCGATGTTTTCCGGTGTCAGTGTGCGCACTACTTTGGCCGGCGATCCGACGATTAGGGAATTGTCAGGAAACTCTTTACCTTCAGTCACGAGTGCGCCGGCGCCAACCAGACAATTTTTGCCGATTTTGGCACCATTTAAAACGACCGCCTGGATGCCGATCAGGCTACCGTCGCCGATGGTGCAGCCGTGCAGCATGGCCTGATGACCAACGGTTACGTTTTTGCCTATCGTCAGTGGATAGCCGGTGTCGGTGTGGAGTACGCAGCTTTCTTGCAGATTGCTATTGTCGCCAATGACGAGTGGCTCGGTGTCACCGCGCAGGGTGGCGCCAAACCATACACTGACGTTCGCGCCCAGATGAACCTTGCCGATGACGGTGGCCGAATCGGCAAGGTAGGCAGACGGATCGATCTCAGGGATGTGCTCCCCTAATTGGTAAATAGCCATGGGTTTTTTTAATTAGAATGTCGTGTTGCAGGTTAAACCGCTATTTTAACGCCGACCGTATGCTTCCACCTTTTGCTCAATCAACCCGATCCGATGAACTGCGCGCTGCGGCGCTGACCTTGCTGGGGGAATCTGACGTTGATGAGAAAGTCACGGGCACCCGGGCATTAGCTGAGGACTGGTCGCAGGGGACGTTGCGCTTGGATTGTGGCGCGCCGCTCATTGCGCAGGCACCTATCCCTGGTAGGCCGGCGCTTCCTGAATTAGTGGCACCACGTCTTGTCAAACATCGCGCCATGCATTCTGTCGAAGGGCGTGCGGCGCTGGTGCATGCGTTAGCGCACATTGAATTTAATGCAATCAATCTGGCGCTGGATGCGATCTGGCGTTTTGCCGACATGCCGCGTGACTACTACGCGGACTGGTTGCGGGTGGCGTCAGAAGAAGCGCTGCATTTTTCACTGCTTAAAGCGCATCTGAAGACGCTGGGTTTTGCGTATGGCGATTTCAGCGCCCATAACAGTTTGTGGGAGTTGGCCGAGAAAACCCAGGACGATCTGTTGGCTCGTATGGCCTTGGTGCCGCGTACGTTGGAGGCGCGCGGTCTTGACGCCACACCCGCGGTGCGTGCCAAGCTGGCGCAGGCGGGCGACAAGGCCGCAGCAGAAATACTCGATGTGATTTTGCGCGATGAAGTCGGTCATGTCGCGATTGGCAATCGCTGGTTTGGCTATTTGTGTAAGCAGCGCGAGCTCGAACCGATGGCGATCTACGCAGAACTAGCGCTGCGCTATAAAGCGCCGGTATTGCGCGGGCCGTTCAATTTGGATGCACGACGCGCAGCGGGATTTTCTGAAGCAGAGTTAGCTGCGCTGACGCGGTAAAAAGCCAGGCTGGCGCGTGGCGTGTCGATGTCTTAACACGCCAAGTATGTCTATTTCATGAAGGTGCAGCTAGCCCCGAGCGGCCGCTCGCTCGGCCTCGATCAGACGCAATACCCGGCGCTGCACTTTTCCGGTCGTCGTCATCGGTAACTGCTCGATGAATTCAATCTCTTTCGGATATTCATAGGGCGCCAGCATGCCGCGTACATGTTGCTGCAGCTCGCTGATGAGCAGGGCGTCGGCTAAGCGATTGCGCGGCGTATCGGCAGTCAGCACCACAAAGGCTTTGACCACATTGCCCCGTTCTTTGTCCGGCTTGGGTACGACCGCGGCATTGGCGACCGCCGGATGCTTGACCAGACAATTTTCTATTTCTGATGGACCGATCCGGTACCCTGCCGCCTTGAACATATCGTCGGCACGTCCCTGATACCAAAGATAGCCATCGGCATCAATCGATGCCAGATCGCCGGTACGGCACCAGTGGCCACTGAATTTTTCTTTGGTGGCAGCCGGATTATTCCAGTAGCCCAGAAAAAATACGGGGTCGGCGTGACCGTGAATGTCATCGCGATGCAAGGCGACTTCGCCGGTGCCGCCAGCGGCAACTGGCTGACCGGCTTCGTCAAGCACGGCGACGCGATGGCCGGGGTAGGGACGTCCCATGCTGCCAGGCTTGGCTGGCCATTTTTCTGCGCTATTGCCGACGATGTAGTTGACCTCGGTCTGACCAAACATTTCGTTGACGGTGACACCGAGTGCAGAACGGGTCCAGTCAAATACGGCGTCGCCCACTGCTTCGCCGGCACTCATCATCGCACGCAGCGCCAGCGTGTACTGCGTGCGCGGCGTGGGGAAGGCTTTCATCATCATCTTTAATGCAGTCGGAAAGATAAATGCGTTCGTGACTTGATATTTTTCCATTAAATGAAAAGCGGACTCGGCAGAAAAGCGCGCACGACTTGCCACGATCGGACGGCCAAAATACAGGCAGGGCAAGAGCGCATCCATCAGCCCGCCAGTCCATGCCCAATCGGCCGGCGACCAAAAGACGTCGCCTTCTTGTGGAAACCAGTTTTGGGATGCAACGAAACCAGTCAGATTGCCGAGTAAGGCTGATTGCGGCATCAATGCGCCTTTGGGCGCACCCGTGGTGCCGCTGGTGTAGATCAATAGCGCTGCATCGCCTGCTTTGGTGCCGACCGGTTTGAAGCGATCCGAGGCGGCCTGCATGCTGGTTGCCCAATCCTGCGTGTTGGAGCCGACGCTGTCCTGGCAATCGATCGTAATCAGATGCGCCAACGCCGGACAGTCATCCCGTACCGGCGCAAGATTGGCAAGTCCGGCAGGGTCAACGATGGCGATCGTCGCGCCGCTGTCTTGCAGACGATAGGCCAAGGCATCAGGTCCGAACAGCACCGACATTGGCATGGCAACGGCGCCGAGCTGGTGGCAAGCAAGATGGCAGACGGCGACTTCAGGGCGCTGCGGTAGCACAATGGCCACGCGCGAGCCGCGCACGACGCCGGATTTGCGCAGCACATTAGCCAAGCGATTGGCGTCCCGCTGCAGATTGGCATAGGTGACGATCTGGTCGCCGCTGACAGCGTCATCGTAATAAATGGCCACGCGCGCAGGATCGGCGGCCCACCGCGTGCAGCAATGCGCAGCGATATTGAAGTCCTCCGGTACCTGCCAGCGGAATTCCTGATAAAGGCTGCTGTATTGGTCAGTGGGTGTCGCTGAGTTGGTGCGCATGCTGGCTCCGCTATAATCGTGGCGCGATCGTACTATTGACCTCAAACGCTGGCAAGTTTTGCTGCTGCAGCCTCCCATGAAAAAATCCCGCTCCGAATTTATCAACTTGCGCGGCCTGCGCACGCATGTCAGGCATTGGGGCACCGCGGGTGCGCCTAAATTATTCATGCTGCATGGCTGGATGGATGTGGCTGCGTCGTTTCAGTTTGTCGTGGATTTTCTCAAGCGCGACTGGCATGTGATTGCACCTGACTGGCGCGGTTTTGGTTTAACCGATCGAACGCCCGGCGATTGCTACTGGTTTGCCGATTATCTGGGTGATCTCGATGCTTTACTAACCTACTATGCGCCAGACGATGTGGTCGATCTGATTGGGCACAGCATGGGGGGCAATGTTGCCGGCATCTATGCGGGTGTGCGACCCACGCGCGTTGCGCGATTTATTAATTTGGAAGGGTTTGGTTTGCCCCAGACCAAGCCCACGCAGGCGCCAGCGCGGTATGCAAAATGGCTCGATGAACTGCGCGAGCAGCCTGTGATGCGGCCCTATGCAAGTCGGGATGCGGTCGCTGCACGCTTGATTAAAACCAATCCGCGGCTTTCTGCGGCACGCGCTGATTTTTTGGCCGGTGAGTGGGCCGCACCGGACGCCAATGGGCAGTGGCAGATTTTGGGTGATCCGGCGCACAAGATCACGAGTGCTATTTTGTATCGCACCGAAGAAGTCATGGCGTGCTGGGCGGCGACGACGGCGCAGGTGCTGTGGGTGGAAGCCGCTGATACGGATATCTGGCGCTGGATGGGCCCGAAAGAGCAGGCCCGGATCGAGATCGACCGGCGCTTGGCGAGCATTCCTCATCTACAGAAAACGATGGTACAAGACGCCGGTCATATGCTGCATCATGATCAACCTGAAGCGCTGGCGGTGTTGATCGAAGAATTTTTACGCTGAGTCGCACTGCTGCGACGATGACGCGCAACGCGTACAATGAACGTTCTGTATTTTTACGCTATTTTTGATGCACCGCCGATGTTGCCTAATGTTGATCTTCATTGCCATTCGACTGTCTCCGATGGTGTCCTGACACCCACGGAGCTGGTGCTGCGCGCCAAGGCTAATGGCGTGGATGTATGGGCATTGACAGATCATGACGAAATCGGCGGGATTGCCGAAGCGCGGGCAGCTGCCGCGGGTGTCGATTTGCAATTTATTGCAGGCGTGGAGATTTCGATTACCTGGGGCGGTAAGACGGTCCACATTGTGGGCTTGGGTATTGATGAACAAAACGTGGTGCTGCGTGAGGGATTGGCCTCGGTGCGCGGCGGGCGCGCCGGCCGTGGTCATGAGATCGCTGCGCAACTCGCGTCGGCAGGTATTCCCGATGCGTTTGAGGGGGCACTCAAGTACGCCCACAATCAGGAGCTAATCGGACGCACCCATTTTGCGCGTTACATCGTTGAAGTGGGCGTGCATGACAGTGTGTCCGAGGTGTTTCGGCATTTTCTGGTTGAGGGCAAGCCGGGTTTTGTGCCGCATCGCTGGGCAACCTTGGCGCAGGCGGTTGACTGGATACGCTGCGCTGGCGGGCGCGCCGTGATCGCGCATCCCGGTCGTTATGGCTTTGTGGATATTGCGTTTGAGGCGCTGCTTGATGACTTTCGTGCGCTGGGCGGTGAGGGCATCGAAGTCGTAACAGGTAGTCACACACCGGATCAATACGAACGCTATGCGGGCGTCGCGCGGCAGGCCGGTTTGCTTGCTTCGCGTGGCTCGGATTTTCACGGGCCGACTGAGTCGCGCTTTGATCTGGGTAGCTTGCCGCCCCTGCCGGTCGGGCTAAAACCCGTGTGGCATGACTGGTTAGCGTAAACCTTAACGAGGTGTGCTTGAAAAGAATCACTGCATCCCGATATCAGGACAGCTGACGTCTGCTGACGTTGGCTGTCAGTGAAGACTAGGAGAACTCAGGCTATGAAAAGAATTTTGCTATTTGTACTGACCAATATTGCCGTTGTGGCGGTGCTGTCAATTGTTCTGTCCGTATTGGGCGTTAATCGCTTCCTGACTGCACAGGGCCTCAATGTGGGCATGCTGCTGGTGTTTTCGCTGGTGGTCGGTTTTACCGGCTCGATCATTTCGCTGTTGATCAGTAAGCCGATGGCCAAGTGGTCAACTGGCGCCAATGTCATTACGCAGCCGATGAATTCGACCGAGCAGTGGCTGCTTGAAACCGTAAGCCGGTTGGCCGCGCGCGCCGGCATTGGTATGCCGGAGGTGGCGGTGTACGATGGTGAGCCCAATGCGTTTGCGACGGGTGCGTTCCGTGATGAAGCGCTGGTGGCGGTTTCCAGTGGTTTGCTGCTCAACATGACGCGGGAAGAAGTTGAGGCCGTGCTCGGTCATGAAATCGCTCACATTGCCAATGGCGACATGGTGACAATGACTTTGCTGCAAGGCGTGGTGAATACTTTTGTGGTGTTTCTCTCGCGGGTCGTAGGCTACGCGGTCGATCGTGCCATGGCGCGTAACAGCAATGATGCCCCCGGTATTGGTTACACGGTCTCGGTGTTAGTGTGTCAAATTGTTTTCGGTATCATGGCGTCGATGATTGTGGCCTGGTTTTCGCGTCACCGTGAATTCCGGGCCGATGCCGGTTCGGCCAGTTTGCTGGGCAGCGCGCAGCCGATGGTGCATGCCTTGCAGCGGCTGGGTGGATTGGAATCGAGTCATTTACCGCAATCAGTGGCAGCACTGGGTATTAATCAGTCGTCCGGGTTTATGGAGCTGTTTTCCAGCCATCCACCGATTGAAGAGCGGATCGCCGCGCTACACAGCCCGCGCTGAGTTTGATTTATCCCGGTTCGGCGACAGCCTCGCGGCTGTCGCCGTTTTATTTTTCAGGTCCCTTTTTGCATGAGCCAATTTTTTCAGATTCATCCCGATAACCCGCAGCTGCGCTTAATAAAGCAGGCGGTGCAGATCGTCGACAGCGGCGGGATTATTGCTGTACCAACGGATTCGAGTTATGCGCTGGTTTGCCACCTCGATGATAAAGGCGCAGTCGAACGGCTACGTCGCATTCGTGGCGTCGATGATAAGCATCATCTGACATTACTGTGTCGTGATTTGTCCGAGATCGCTGTCTATGCGAAGGTCGATAACCGACAGTACCGCTTGCTCAAGTCAGCCACGCCCGGACCCTACACGTTTATCCTTGAGGCGACGAAGGAGGTGCCGCGTCGTCTCTCCCATCCTTCGCGCAAGACAATCGGCTTGCGGGTGCCCGAGCACGCAATTTTTCAGGCACTGCTTGAGGAATTGGGGCAGCCGCTGTTGGGAACAACGCTGATCCCACAAGGCGAAACCATGCCGCTCAATGACCCGCAGGAAATCCGGGCGTTATTGGAAAAGCAAGTTGATCTGGTGATCGATGGCGGCAGCTGCCGTCTTGAACCGACCACGGTGGTTGATTTGAGCGGCGATGAACCGGTGGTCTTGCGGCAGGGCAGGGGCGACTCGGCTTTGTTTGGCTGATAAATGAAAGTGGCAGGGTCCCTCTGATAAAATCCCGCGGATGAACGAGATTATTCAAACCATTGCGGTTTATGCATTACCCATTGTTTTTGCCATTACCCTGCACGAAGCTGCGCATGCCTATGCGGCAAAATATTTTGGGGACCTGACTGCGTATTCGCAAGGGCGCATGAGCTTGAATCCCCTCAAGCACATCGATCCGGTCGGCACCATCCTGATACCTTTGGTGCTGGCCCTGATGAGCAGCCCGTTTTTGTTTGGCTATGCTAAGCCGGTACCGGTCGATTTTTCGCGGCTGCGTAATCCCAAAAAACAGATGTTGTGGGTGGCGCTAGCGGGGCCGATGGCCAATTTTGTGATGGCACTGCTTTGGATGAGCTTGTTTCTGGTGTTGGGCGCAGGCGGGCTGGAAGAAGAATATTTTTATCGCGTGGCCAAGGCTGGTATTTTTATCAATCTGGTCTTGTTTGCTTTTAACCTGTTTCCTTTGCCACCCCTCGATGGTGGACGCATCTTGACAAGTTTGCTGCCCAATCGCTATGCATATCGATTTGCTCGCATTGAGCCTTATGGGTTTTTCATTGTGCTGGGCCTGATGATGATGAACCTGCTGCACTACTGGATGGCCCCCGTGATCTCCGGTGCAAATATGTTGTTGGCCTTGTTAATCTCCCCGCTAAATTTTCTTCTGAACTGAGCTCGCTATGTATCCCGATCGTGTTGTCTCTGGCATGCGCCCCACTGGCGCACTGCATCTTGGTCATTATCACGGCGCCTTAAAAAACTGGGTACGGCTGCAGTCCGAGCACCCATGCCTGTTTTTTGTCGCCGACTGGCATGCACTCACGACGCACTATGATGATCCGTCGGTTATTGAGTCCAGTACTTGGGACATGGTCATTGATTGGCTAGCCGCCGGCATTGACCCGTCGCAGTCGACTATTTTTATTCAGTCCAAAGTGCCTGAGCACGCAGAGCTGCATCTGCTGCTGTCGATGTCGACCCCGCTGGGCTGGCTCGAACGCGTGCCTACTTACAAAGATCAGCAGGAAAAACTCGCCGATCGTGATCTGGCGACGTATGGTTTTCTCGGCTATCCGCTGCTGCAAGCCGCTGATGTGCTGATCTACCGCGCCAGTATGGTGCCAGTGGGTGAAGATCAGGTGCCACACGTAGAAATGATGCGTGAAATAGCGCGGCGCTTTAATCACCTGTACGGACGCGAAAAAGATTTTGAAGAAAAAGCGCGCGATGCAGTCAAAAAGCTCGGCACCAAGCGCGCCAAGCTGTATCACGAACTGCGTACCGAGTATCAAGAGCAGGGCAAGGAAGATGCACTCGAACAGGCCAAGGCCATGCTTGATGATGCGCAGAACCTTTCCATGAGCGATCGTGAGCGCCTGTTTGGTTATCTCGAAGGTAGCCGCAAGCTGATCCTCGTTGAGCCGCAGTCTTTGTTGACGGAGGCGTCGCGCTTGCCGGGTCTGGACGGCCAAAAAATGTCCAAGAGCTATGGCAATACGATTGCCTTGCGCGATGACAGTGAGACAGTGACGAAAAAAATCCGCACGATGCCTACCGATCCGGCACGAGTCCGCAGGACCGACCCGGGCGATCCGGACAAATGTCCGGTCTGGCAATTTCATCAGGTCTATTCCGACACCGTCACCAAAGAGTGGGTCGTCAAAGGCTGCAAGTCGGCCGGCATTGGCTGCCTCGAGTGCAAACAGCCCGTGATCGATGCGATCCTGAAAGAGCAGGAGCCGATGCGCGAGCGCGCCCAGCAATATCTTGATGATCCCTCTCTTGTGCGCGCGATCGTGGCCGACGGCTGCGATGTCGCTCGCAAGCATGCGCAGGACACCATGCGCGATGTCCGTGAAGAAATGGGGCTGTCCTATAACTAACATCACGAAGATCGCCAAGCCTGCGTCGGCATCGCCTGTGTTGAGCGCCGAGCCTTCGGGTTGGGTGGGTCGTTTTGCCGGACTGATGCCGGCCGGGCTGGTGCTCGATCTGGCTTGTGGAAGCGGGCGGCACGTGCCCTTGATAACCGGGCTTGGGCATCCTGTGCTGGCGGTGGATCGTGACTTGGCGGCGCTGGCGATTATTCAGGCCGCAGGTCACGCCGCGCTGCAGACTTTGCAGTTTGATCTGGAAAGCGAGCAGGCTGCGCAGCATCCCGACTGGCCGTTTGCACCGGCGCGTTTTGCTGGCATCGTGGTGACTAATTATCTGCACCGTCCGCTGTTTGACGCGATGCTGGCGAGCCTGGCGCCCGGCGGCGTGCTGATCGCCGAGACCTTTGCTGATGGCAATGGCCTTTTTGGCAAACCTTCCAACCCGGCGTTTTTGTTACAGCCGGGCGAATTGCTGACGCTGGCCCAGCGCGCGTCAGACCTGCGGGTGTTGGCCTTTGAAGATGGCTATGTGGCCGCACCCAAGCCAGCGATGGTGCAGCGGATTTGTCTGCGCAAGGCAGATGGCCAGGCTCGCTATCAGCAGCTGCAGTTGAATTAGGCAACTGCGCCAAACCCGTCATAGTCCGGGCTAATCTCCTTCGTCAGGCTCCCCCAGGGCATGCCGATCCGCTACAATCACGGTTTTGATTTTTGCGATGGATCAACCATGATCAAGGGCAGCATAGTTGCGATAGTGACCCCGATGCACGACGACGGCAGTCTGGATATGCCAGCGCTGCGTAAGCTGATTGACTGGCATATTGCCGAAGGCACCGATGCCATCGTGATCGTGGGCACCACGGGCGAATCGCCGACCGTGTCGGTGGAAGAGCATTGTGAGTTGATCAAGGCCGCCGTTGCCCATGTGGCCGGCCGTATTCCAGTCATTGCCGGCACCGGTGGTAATTCGACTGCTGAGGCAATTGAGCTGACCCGTTTTGCCAAAAGCGTCGGTGCGGATGCGTCGCTGCAGGTGGTACCTTATTACAACCGGCCCACCCAGGAGGGCATGTTCCAGCATTTCAAGAAGATCGCCGAGTCGGTCGATCTGCCCGTCATTCTCTATAACGTACCCGGTCGGACCGTGGCCGACATGAGCAACGAGACTATCGTGCGCCTGGCTGCCATACCCGGCATCGTTGGTGTTAAGGACGCCACGGGCAACCTGGCACGCGGCACCGAGTTACTACACGATGTGCCTTCCAGCTTTGCCGTGTACTCCGGTGATGATGCAACGGCGATGGCCCTGATGTTTTGCGGGGCGCATGGCAATATCTCCGTGACCGCCAATGTCGCCCCGCGTGCGATGCATGAATTGTGTGTCGCCGCGATGGCAGGGCAGGTCGCCAAGGCGATCGAGATTAATGATCGACTGCTGCCTTTGCACAGTAAACTTTTCATCGAGCCCAATCCGGTGCCCGTCAAATGGGCGCTGGCGCAGATGGGCATGATGCCCACCGGTATACGCTTGCCGCTGGTGACGCTCGGGGCTAGCCATCACGAGACGGTTCGTGCTGCATTGCGCCAATCCTCTGTATTACAATGACCTGCTTGCTTCCTTTCACCTGTTTGCGCGCTCACATGAACACTCCCTTGCTGTATTTGAAACATCGTTTTTCCGTTTTGCCCCCGTTGTTGTGCAGTGGTTTCCTGCTTGCCGGGCTGAGTGGCTGCAGCTCGGTCTCCAGCATGCTTGAGCCTGAAAAAATCGACTACAAGAGTGCAACGCAAACCGTTAAAAAATCAGGTCTGGAAGTGCCGCCTGATTTAACGCAGTTAAAAGCCGACAACCGTTACGCGACGCCTGATGGTAGTGCGCGTGGTACTGCAACGGCGTCGAGCTTCAACGCCGAGAGCGCCGGCAAAACGGGTGCCGCCAAGCCGGCCGAAGCCGTTGACGCAGCCGCTCCCAAGCAAACAGCCGATATGCGCATTGAGCGCAGCGGTAATCAGCGGTGGCTGGTCGTTAAGCAATCGCCTGAGCTGCTGTGGCCTAGGATCAAAGATTTTTGGCAGGAAAATGGTTTTCTGCTCAACATCGAGTTGCCGGAAGCCGGCGTAATGGAAACCGACTGGGCTGAAAATCGCGCCAAGATTCCGCAGGATTTTATTCGCAGCGCGCTGGGCAAAGTCATGGACTCGTTGTATTCGACCGGCGAGCGCGATAAATTCCGCACACGACTTGAGCGCAATGCGGATGGGTCGACCGAGATTTTTATCAGCCATCGGGGCGCAGCCGAAGTGACGGCCGGTCAGCTCAAGGAAAGAACCGTGTGGACCCCGCGCGCGCCGGACCCCGAGCTGGAAGCCGAGTTTTTAGGTCGCATGATGGTGCGCCTTGGTACGGAAGAAAAAGTGGCCAAGGCAGCCGTCGCTGCAGCCCAGCCCGCGCCCTTGCGTGCGCGGATTGAAAAAGACAAGGCAGGCGCTTTCGTTAAAATTGATGAGGCGTTCGATCGCGCATGGCGTCGTGTTGGGCTGGCGTTAGACCGGGTTGGCTTCACCGTTGAGGACCGTGACCGTTCGCGTGGGCTCTACTTTGTGCGCTATGTTGATCAGGGCAGTGACGCAGAAAACAAAGCCAGCGAGCCGGGATTTTTCTCTCGTCTCTTTAGCAGCAAAGATGACAAGAAGTCGGCCCTGCGCTACCGTATTGTGCTCAAGCCTGATGGTGACGTTAGCCGTTTGCGGGTGCTGGATGATCAGGGTGCACTGACCACGTCGGCCAATGCTGATCGCATCCTCACTCTGCTCAACGACCAACTGAAATAATTCTCTACGCTATGGGCCTTTACTCCTACCGGGGCTGCGCGTGAAATTCGCCAGCCTTGGTAGCGGCAGCGAAGGCAATGGGCTGTTAATTTCCTCCGGTTCTACCAATCCAACCACGGTTTTGCTCGACTGCGGCTTTGCGCTGCGCGAGACCGAGCGCCGTTTGCAGCGGCTGGCGATTGCGCCGGCATCGCTCGCAGGGATTCTTGTCACCCATGAGCATCAAGATCATGTCGGCGGTGTGTTTAAGCTAGCGCGCCGCTATGGCTTGCCTGTGTGGCTGAGTTATGGCACCTGGCAGGCGGTGGCGCGTCATGCTGAGGGGGTCGATCTTCATTTTTGTCGCGACAGCATGCCGCTGTGTATTGGTGAACTGGAAATTTTGCCCTATACCGTGCCGCACGATGCGCGTGAGCCTGTGCAGTTTGTGGTCACCAGCGGGCGCCATCGGTTGGGCGTCTTGACGGATGCTGGCCAGCCCACTGCGCATCTGATTGCTGCGTTGGGTGGCTGTGACGCCTTGCTACTGGAGTGTAACCACGATCGGCAATTGCTGGCTGATTCGCCTTACCCACCTTCCTTGAAGGCTCGTATCGGCGGCCCCTATGGACATTTGTCGAACGAACACGCGGCAGAAATCCTGAGTGCGCTCGACCGTGGCCGACTTAACAAGGTCGTTGGTGCGCATCTGTCGCAGCAAAATAATACGCCGGCTTTGGCGCAGGCAGCCATTGCATCGGTGGTGGAGACGGAGCAGGTTGAGGTACTGATTGCCTCTCAGGAGGAGGGCTTTGGCTGGTTGGCTTGTCAGCGCGAAGGCTGAGGATGGTGCAGATTGTGATGGTAAAAAAAAGCCACTCCGAAGAGTGGCTTTTTTTCGAGCGACCGAAAATTACTTCTTTTCTTCAGCAGCAGGTGCAGCAGGAGCGGCAGGTGCAGCGGCTGGAGCTTCAGCAGCAGGAGCAGCAGGTGCAGCAGCTGGAGCTTCAGCTGCAGGTGCTGGTGCAGGTGCAGGAGCAGCGGCTTCTTCTTTTTTGCCGCAAGCAGCCAGAGCCAAAGCCAGCAGGGAAGCGATCAGCAACGATTTTTTCATGATATTCCTTCAGTTAAGTATAAAAGTAACGCTTCAAATTTGATTAATAACTACCGGTAGTTATCGCACTTTCAGGATGCTTTTTGGGATTTGACAGAAACGTTTGACGCACTGCCGCATCTTCTAAACTTCCTAGCCGGAAATTATACTGGCTTTATTGAAAAGCTTGCAAGCCGTTTCTTAGTAAAATCATAGGCCTAGCACGCCTTCGGCGCACTTTTGGTGCGCAGAAACAGGCGGTTTACAGCAAACTGATCCACCCATCGAGATACCAGCTGTGGAGACTTTCCTGCAAATCGATTGAACTCTTGTTAAAAGACTCCGCAGTCATCGCGCGCTGGTTGGCGAAAGCTTGCAATAAAATCTGATCGGCCCGCCCCGGCTGAAAGGATTCCCCGTTGATGAAGAGCTGTTTTCCGCGGTACAGCATACGGGTTTTGCGATGCAGTTGGAGCCCCCGACGGGCGGCAGCTGCGCTAAAACGTGCCGCAGGCTGCGGCCGCAGAGGGGGATCAAAAAATACCGTTGCTTTGGGTTCGGTTAAGTACTGACCCAGAAAAATCGCCCTATCCTCGGGCGTGCTGGCCAATTTGGCCAGCTCCGCGCTGACGGCAGCCATGAGATGGTCGCTGATTTTGGCTGGCGGCTGGCCGTCTTGCAGCGCAGGATCGGCGTAGCGGCCCGGCAGATCAATCGAGTCTGCCATGAACTGCAGAAAGGCTTCGCCCATCTCCTGCCAGGCGGGCGAGCGAAAGCCGATGGAGTAGGTCATGCATTCGCCAATCGCCACCCCCTCATGGGCGTACTGCGGGGGCAGGTACAGCATGTCGCCGGGTTCGAGAATGAATTCTTGGTCCGGCGTGAAGGTGCGCAAAATCTTTAGTGGCAGGCCTTCTTTGATGGACAGATCTTTTTGTGCCCCAATTCGCCAGCGCCGCTTGCCGTGTGCTTGCAGCAGGAAGACGTCATACGAATCGATGTGGGCGCCGACGCCGCCGCCGTCGGTGGCATAGCTGATCATGAGGTCATCGAGTCTGCTGTCAGAAAGAAAACGGAACTCTCGAAGCAGCTTGTCGGCCTGATCATCATGCAGATTGACACCCTGAACCAACAGGGTCCAGTTTTTTTGCTGACTGGTGGGGAGTTGATGATGCGGACCATGCTGCATTTTCCATTGCTGGCGAAAATGCGTAATCAGCCGGGTCTCGGTATCGTCGCGCGCCGCTAGCGCAAACAGTGCTTCGCGCGAGAGCACGGCTTGCATGTTTGGAATGGCCTGACGGATCAGTAGGGGCTTTTTTTGCCAATAATCCTGCAGGAATTGTTTGGTGCTGAGGGCGCCAAGTATGCTGGGTTTTTTCATCGACCCATTATATCTGCGCCTCTTGTTGGTGCGCTGTCCAGCGCGCCGCGGTTATAATCCGGCTTGATGAAATTGAGAGGAATCCATCATGAAGATCGCCAAGAACACGGTCGTAACCTTGAAGTACAAATTATCAGACGTCCAGGGCAGCCTTATCGAGGAAAGCCGCGAGCCTATGGTGTATCTGCACGGCGGCTTCGGCAATACCCTGCCCAAGATCGAAGAAGCACTGGACGGTCAGGTCAGTGGCTATCAGGTGACGATACAAGTTGAGCCAGAAGATGCCTTTGGCGAATATGATGCCGATCTGGTCAAGATTGAACCGCGCGAGGCGCTGCCGGCTGAACTGGAGATTGGCATGCAGTTTGAAGGCGCTCCGGACGAATCCATTGACGATGACGCCGATGAGGTCAGAGTGTTTACGGTGACCGATATTGCCGATGGCAAGGTCGTGTTGGATGGTAACCATCCTCTGGCGGGTATTGCGCTGCGTTTTGCGCTCAATGTGCTTGAAGTGCGCGCAGCGAGCGAAGAAGAAGTCGCACACCGGCACGTGCATGGACCGCATGGTCATCATCACCACGACGACGATGACGATATGGGCGACCAGTTCCGTACTATTCCGCTGCAATAAATAGCTGCATCGCAGAGGGCTCTTGTCCGCCCTCTTGCAAGCGCCTGATTTACTCTGCGTTGCCTTGACTGAGCTGCTTGAGACGGTAGAGCGCCTCAAGCGCCTCGCGGGGCGTCAGACTGTCCGGGTCGATTTCTGCCAGCGCTGTGAGGATTGTGGCACCGTCGTGATTGTCGCGTGTCTCGGCTGAGTCCCTGGCCGCAGCGTTGCCGCTAGCGGCAAACAAATCAAACTGTCCCTGTGCCTGTAGCGACTGCGCCTCGAGTGCAGCGAGATGCTTGCGTGCGGCGCGGATCACTGGCTGCGGCACACCCGCAAGTTGTGCGACTTGCAGGCCATAGCTTTGCGAGGCCGGACCGTCTTGTACCGCGTGCAAAAATACAATGCTGTCTTTGTGTTCGACCGCCGAGAGGTGCACGTTGGCGCAGCCGGGGTGGGATTGCGGTAATTGTGTCAGTTCAAAATAATGGGTCGCAAACAAGGTATAGCTTTTACTTTGTTGCAGCAGCGCGAGCGCAATCGCCCATGCCAGCGCCAGACCATCAAAGGTCGACGTCCCTCGTCCGACTTCGTCCATCAGCACGAGAGAATGTTCGGTGGCGCCATGCAAAATTGCGGCCGATTCGGTCATCTCAACCATGAACGTCGAATAACCCGCAGCCAGATCATCGGCGGCCCCAATGCGGGTAAAGATGCGGTCAATCGGCCCGATGGTCGCCGCCTTTGCAGGCACATAGCTGCCCACATAAGCCAGCAAGGTGATGAGCGCCAGCTGGCGCATGTAGGTGGATTTGCCTCCCATGTTGGGGCCGGTGATTAACAGCAGCCGGCGCTCGGGCGAGAGCGTGCAGTCGTTGGCGATGAAGCGTTCAATCACGTTTTCAACGACGGGATGACGACCTTGTTCGATCTGGATCCCTGCCTGATTGACTAATTGCGGCTGGCACCAGTTATGGCGAGCGGCATGCTGGGCGAGTGCAACAAGCACATCAAGCCGGGCCACGGCTTGGGCAATGGTTTGCAGGACGTCGATGAAGATGGCCAAGTCGTGCAGCAGACGCTCAAACAGCATTTTTTCGCGCGCCAGCGCGCGGTCTTGCGCCGACAACGCTTTGTCTTCAAACGCTTTGAGTTCAGGCGTGATGTAGCGCTCGGCATTTTTGAGTGTTTGGCGGCGGCGGTAGTCGTCGGGCACCTTGCTGGTTTGGCCGTGCGTGACCTCGATGTAAAACCCGTGCACTTTGTTGTACTCGACCCGCAGATTGCTGATGCCTGTTCTGGCGCGTTCGCGGGTTTCGAGGTCGAGCAAAAATTGGCCGGCGTTGTCGGATAAGCCGCGCAGTTCATCGAGTTCGTCATCGAAGCCTGCTGCGATGACGCCACCGTCACGCACGAGCGCGGCGGGCTCGGCAGCGATGGCGCGTTCGAGCAAGTCAAGACATTCGTCTGGGGTGGCGAGTTGGGCCTGTGTGGACATCAGCAGCGCGCAATCAGCCATATCGTGACATGCGGCTGTGGCTGCACGTAGCGCAGGTAATTGCGCCAGGCCGGCACGCAGCCCGGCCAGATCACGCGGCCGCGCCGACAGTAGAGCTATTCGGGTAGCGATGCGCTCGATGTCGGGTATGGCGGCCAGGCTGTCTGATAACGCTGCGCTGGCGTCGGCGGCAAGCAGCGCGGCAATGGCATCGTGCCGGCCGCGTGCGACGCTCTGGTCGCGGCTGGCGTGATGCAGCCAGTTGCGCAACAAACGTGAGCCCATCGTGGTACGGCAATGATCGAGTAGCGAAAATAAGGTGGGGGCGCTGGTCTGTTCGCTGCCGCGCAGGGATTCGGTTAGCTCAAGATTACGACGCGTGGCCGCATCGAGCCCGATGCATTCGTTTTCGGCTTCGACGACGATGGCGCGCACATGCCTTAGGTGCTTGCCTTGTGTGCTGCGTGCGTACAAGAGCAAGGCGCCGGCCGCACCCAGCGCCGCGGATTGGCCGGTGATGCCAAAGCCGGCCAGGGTGGCGGTGGCGAGTTGTTCTTGTAGCGCCTTTTCACCGGCGGCGACATCAAAGTGCCAGTCGGGTACCAGTGTGGTTTTGCTTCCGGCGAGGTTGACAAGCAAGGCCTCGCTTTGCAAGTCGACCAAGATCTCCGCCGGGGCGATCCGCTCAAGCTCCTGCTTTAAACGCATCGGCAAAGATGCCGCTTCACTACTGATTTCGGTGACGCAAAAGCGACCGCTCGCCAGCGACAGCCAGGCTAGTCCCAGTGTGCAGGTTTTACGATGGGTCAGCACACACAAGGCCAGTAATGGTCGCTCGGATTTTTCGGGCAGCAGCTCGGCGTCGGTTAGCGTGCCTGGCGTGATGACGCGTTGCACTTTGCGCTCGACCGGTCCTTTGCTGGTAGCGGGGTCGCCGATCTGTTCACAGATGGCGACAGATTCACCGAGCTTGACGAGCTTGGCCAGGTACTGTTCGGCCGAGTGATAGGGCACCCCGGCCATCTTGATCGGGTTACCGTTGGAGGTGCCGCGCTGGGTGAGCGTGATGCCTAAGAGGCGCGACGCTTTTTCGGCATCGTCGAAAAATAATTCATAGAAATCACCCATCCGGTAAAACAGCAGCGTGTGCGGATGCTCTGCCTTGATGCCGAGGTACTGGCGCATCATCGGTGTATGGGTGTCGAGGCTGCTGCGCTCAGGTGCGGTCATGCGTTGATTGATTGCGGTGATGGCGGGCAAGGACGCCCCCCATGCGTGAGGCGAAAATGTAGCACAGCTGGCCGCTGTGCTACACCCTCGGAGATCGGCTCTTAGCCTTGTGAGGTACGGCGCGGACGTGAGCTCAGCGCGCCGGCAGGTTGCGGACGGCGTCCTTGGCCTGCCGGACTGCCCGGTTTGGCTGGTCCGCCGGCTTTGCGTGGCGCATTGCCGGGTTGATTGGCGGTTGGGCTTCGGGCCGGGCTTTTTGTTTGATTTTGCGCGCGACCGCCGCCGGAACGACCACTACCTGGCTGACCGTTGCGTGCCCCGCGTCCCGCGCCACCGCCTCCTGCGCTGCGCAGCTGAATGGGTTGGGCTCGGGCGTTTGGATCGGGTTCGAAACCGGGAATGACTTCGACGGCGATTTCGCGCTTGATGAAACGTTCGATGTCCCGCAATAGGCTATGTTCGTCTACGCACACCAGCGAGACCGCCTCGCCGGTGGAGCCGGCACGACCGGTTCGGCCAATGCGGTGAACGTAGTCCTCAGACACATTCGGGAGGTCGTAGTTGACGACGTGCGGCAGTTGGTCAATATCGATGCCGCGCGCGGCGATATCGGTGGCCACCAAAACTTGCAGGGAACCGTCTTTGAATTCGGATAGTGCGCGTGTACGGGCTGCCTGGCTTTTGTTGCCATGAATTGCCAGTGCGCTGATGTCGGCTTTGCCGAGTTGTTCGACAAGTTTGTTGGCGCCGTGTTTGGTGCGGGTGAACACCAGTACCTGATACCAGTTGCGCTCTTTAATCAGGTGCGACAACAGCTCATGCTTGCGGTCGCGGTCAACCGGATGAATTTTTTGTCCGATAACTTCGACGGTAGAGTTGCGACGGGCTACTTCGATCATGGCCGGGTTGTTCAGCAGACCATCGGCGAGTGTTTTGATTTCGTCAGAGAAGGTAGCGGAGAACAGCAGGTTTTGACGCTTCGGCGGCAGTACGGCTAACACGCGGCGAATGTCCCGGATGAAGCCCATATCGAGCATGCGGTCTGCTTCATCGAGTACCAAAATTTCGACATGCTTGAGATTGACTGCACCTTGCTGCATCAGATCGAGTAAGCGCCCCGGCGTGGCAACGAGGATGTCGACACCTTGTTTCAAGCGCGACATTTGCGGATTAATATTGACGCCGCCGAAGACCACAGCCGAAGAAAGTTTGACGTACTTGTTATAGGTGCGCACGCTTTCTTCTACTTGCGCGGCTAGCTCGCGCGTGGGCGTCAAAATGAGCGCTCGCACAGCGCGCAGACCAGGCGCCTGAGGCGGCCGGCTGGAGAGTAACTGAAGCAAGGGCAGGGTAAAGCCGGCGGTCTTGCCGGTGCCGGTTTGGGCGCCTGCAAGCAGGTCGCCGCCTTTTAATACGGCAGGAATAGCCTGCGCCTGAATTGGGGTAGGGATGGTGTAACCGTGTTCGGTTACGGCGCGCACGATGGCGTCGGACAAGCCGAGTTCAGCAAAAGACATGGAGTGGATTTTTTTAATGAGGCCCGCCGCCGCAAGAAGGGCGCCAGTCACAGGCCAAGGGGTGAGAAGAGGAAAACTGCTAGAGGTGACAAGAAGACTGGAGCGCTTGCCACGAACGGGGCGAAGTATAGCAGCCTATGCGCAGTCGGTGCGGGCAGAGTTTTGATTTGTCTGCCCGCACCGACTGCGCATAGTGAATCAGGCTGCAAATTCACTTAGGGTATTGAGCATCTGGCTGAAAATTTTGGGCGAGCCGGCGATGACGTCGCCCTTGTAAAGATAATCGGCTTCACCGGAAAAATTAGCGACGATGCCGCCGGCTTCGGTGACGAGCAAGGCGCCGGCCGCCATGTCCCAGGGTTTGAGATTTTTTTCGAAAAAGCCATCAAGGCGACCTGCGGCGACGTAGGCCAGATCAAGCGCAGCAGCACCGGGCCGACGTAGGCCGGCGGTTTTTTCGGTCATGACTTTGAACATTTTCAGGTACTGGTCAAGCTTGGATAAATCGCTGTAGGGAAAGCCGGTGCCGATCAATGCCTCCGCTAGTTTGTCGCGCTTGGCAACGCGAATCCGTTTGTCATTAAGAAAGGCACCCGCACCTTTGGTGGCGGTGAAGAGTTCATTGCGGGTCGGATCATAAATGACGGCTTGGGTAATCTGGCCGCGCTGTTGCAAGGCGATTGAGACCGCATATTGCGGAAATCCATGGATAAAATTGGTGGTGCCATCAAGCGGATCGATGATCCAAACGTTTTCGTTGTCGTCATGCAGGTTGGCAGACGCGCCGGACTCTTCAGCTAAGACGGCATGGTCGGGGTAGGCTTGGGTCAGCACATCGATGATTGCCCGTTCGGCGGCCTGATCGACTTCGGTGACAAAATCGTTATGACTTTTGTGCGTGACGCGTAGTTGGTCGATGTCAAACGAGGCGCGATTGATGATCGCGGCGGCACGACGCGCGGCCTTGACCGCGGTGTTGATCATGGGATGCATGGCTGTTCCGTTAAAATTGCGGTTTCGTCGCTCGTTGTGAGCGCGACCACAAATTGAATTAATGAGCGATGCGGCGGGCGTGAACACTGATTGCTCAGTTTGCTCTCAACGCTGCCGCGCAAGGCCGCTATTTTAAATGAACCCGCTCCAATCCCCTATTTCCTTGTTTTCCCGCATTCGTTTTGTCTTGGTCGAGACTAGTCGTCCGGGCAATATCGGCGCGGCTGCGCGCGCGATGAAAACGATGGGTTTTTCCGAGCTGGTGCTGGTGAATCCGCGTGTACCTGATGCGTTGTTGGACGAAGAGGCAGTAGCCTTTGCCAGTGGTGCCCAGGATGTGCTGGAAAATGCAAGGGTACTCGGATCGCTTGATGAGGCCCTGGCAGGCTGCAATTTTGTCGCAGCGATGTCGGCGCGCTTGAGGGAATTTTCTCCGCCACTGCGCCAGCCACGCGAGTTGGCCATGCAGTTAGCCACCGATGCGAGTTTGCAAGTCGCGCTGGTATTTGGTAACGAGCGTTTTGGTTTGTCGAATGAGCAAGTCGAAAAATGTAATGCCTTGCTGACGGTACCGGCTAACCCGGCTTATTCATCGCTCAATCTGGCGCAAGCGGTGCAGGTGTTGGCCTATGAATGCCGGGTTGCGGAGCTGGGTGAGGGCAGGTTGCCAACCACAACTGGCTTTCAAGGTCAGCTGGCAACCGCAGAGCAAGTTGAGGGGCTGTTTGGGCATCTCGAGAAAGCCTTGGTGGAGATTGATTTTCTCGATCCCGCTCAACCAAAAAAGCTCATGCCACGATTGCGCAGGCTGTTTGCCCGCACCGCGCTTGAGACCGAAGAAGTCAATATTTTGCGCGGGATCGCCAATCAGATTTTGCACAAAAAGAAGTATTGATGAAGACGGCCGCCAAAATCCAACGCAGTGGACCGCATCGCTAAGCAGTGCACTCCATTGCTAGGCAGCCGCGCGCAGTGTACTTAGTCAGTCAACCCCACTGAGTCCACTGAGCCCCTTAGCCCCTTAGCCCCTTAGCCCCTTAGCCCCACGCGCGCAGCAAACCTACAGCGAGACCCTCTAGCGCAAATTCATGCTGTCCTGGCTCGACGCGTATGGTCTTGAAATCAGGGTTTTCTGGCAGTAGCTCAATGACGCTTCCCACTTTGCGAAAACGCTTGACGGTGACTTCATCGTCTAACCGGGCCACGACGATCTGCCCGTCACGCGCTGAATCGGTCTTTTTGACAGCCAGCAGGTCGCCGTCCAGTATGCCGGCATCCCGCATCGACATGCCACGAACTTTGAGCAGGTAATCGGGTTTGGCACTGAACAACGCAGGATCAACCTGATAGGTCGCCGAGATGTGCTCCTGTGCCAGGATAGGGGAACCGGCAGCAACGCGCCCGACCAGAGGTAATGAAAACTGCATGAGTTCAGGATGGGGCAACATCATCTGACCCGGACTGAAGCGCCGCAACTGGCCGTCAGCAGGACGGTCAAGCAAGCGAATGCCGCGTGATGTGCCGGGAGAGATTTCGATCGCACCCTTGCGCGCCAGTGCCTGCAGATGTTCTTCGGCCGCATTGGCTGACCGAAAGCCAAGTTCGTTGGCGATCTCCGCGCGGGTGGGGGGGAAGCCAGTGTTGTTGATGGCGTCACGAATTAATCCGAGAATCTGCTCTTGGCGGGCGGTTAGCTTGATCATGCAGGGCTCCTTGGCCTTGGTGTGCAAGTGACTTTGCAGCGGGACTGGTTATATACACAGCCTGTATTTTTATACAGCTGCATGCCAAAAGCAAGCAGATTCTGTGTTTGCGCAGAACGTGGCACGCTTTGCCGGGCCCCGGCGTTGAGTTTTCCTGTGTTTCCCCGTATCATTGCTGGTTTTCCTCTTCCCACACTCGTCTTGACGCCGGGGTGGGCGATTTTTCAATCCGACCAAAAGGAGAAGTGATGCGTCATTATGAAATCGTTTTTATCGTCCACCCGGACCAGAGCGAGCAAGTGCCCGCAATGATCGAACGCTACAAGGGCATCGTTGCCAATCATGGCGGCAAGGTGCACCGCGTGGAGGACTGGGGCCGTCGTCAGATGGCGTACTTGATCCAAAAGCTGGCAAAAGCCCACTATGTTTGCCTGAACATCGAATGTGATGGTGAGACCCTGGCCGAAATCGAAACTGGCTTTAAGTTTAACGACGCGGTGCTGCGCCACCTGACCGTTCGCATGAAGAAGGCTGAAACTGCGCCTTCGCCAATCATGAAGAGCGTGCACAAGGAAGATGCGGCCAAGAGCCAGCGGACTGAGGCACCGGCCGCCTAAGCGGACGTGTCTTTGTCAGAGCGAGGGGATAACAGGTTTGAATGCATCGCGCGCTTAGTTGAGCGCGATGTCATGCGGTATAGCCCGGCAGGCGTTCCGATTATTGCAGCCAGATTGGTGCATGCGTCCGAGCAGATAGAAGCAGGTGGTGAACGTGTCGTTGAGTTTGATCTCGGCACGCTCGCTGCAGGCGAAATCGCTGGCAAGCTTGAGCAGGCTGAGTTGGGGGCAATGTTCCGGTTCACCGGCTTCATGGCCCGCAAAAACCGTAATAGCAAAAGCCTGGTATTTCACCTCATTGATTTCGAAACAATTATTTAATAGATTCAGGAGCCACAAATGGCATTCGGAAAAAAGTTCGACAAGAGCAAACTCAAAGAGAAACGCAAACAGCAAAATCCTTTGTTCAAGCGTAAAAAATTCTGCCGTTTCACCGTCGCTAAAGTTGACCAGGTTGACTACAAAGACGTCGATACGCTGAAAGACTTCGTCCAGGAAAATGGCAAGATCATGCCGGCACGCCTGACCGGCACGCGGGCACACTATCAGCGCCAGGTCGACACCGCAATCAAGCGCGCACGCTACCTTGCGCTGTTGCCTTACACCGATCTGCATCACGCTTGATTGGCTGCTGCCTCAAGCCACTATTCTGGAGAAAAAAATGCAAGTAATTCTGATGGAAAAAGTCGGTAATCTGGGCGACCTCGGCGAGGTGGTTCGCGTTAAGGACGGTTACGCCCGTAACTTCCTGATTCCGCAACGTATGGCACGCCGTGCCACCGCAACCGCAGTGGCCGAATTCGAAGCCAAGCGCGCCGAACTCGAAAAAGCGGCTGCTGCCAAACTCGCGGCTGCTCAGGCTCAAGGTGAAAAACTGGCTGGCATGACGGTCAATCTTTCGCAAAAAGCAGGCGTTGATGGTCGTCTTTTTGGCTCGGTAACCAATGCGGATATCGCAGCGGCGCTGACCAAGCACGGCTTCCCTGTCGACAAGGCCCAGGTTCGTATGCCAACCGGTCCTCTGAAGACCACAGGTGATCATCCCATTTCGGTTGCCCTGCACACCGATGTGGTGGTGGAGATCAACGTAGCCGTTGCAGGCGAGCACGCATAACTCTCGCGCTTTGCTGCAAACGAAAATAGCCGGGCTTTCCCGGCTATTTTTTTGTCTGGCTGGTCTCCGCTGTCAGTCTTTCCCGTGAGCGTCAAAATGGCGATTTTGCCTATGCACAGATGGGCTTATGCCATTGGGTAACAGGTATAATGCGCGCCATGAACAATCGTGCTGATCCGCAAGTTGACTCGCTCCGCGTGCCCCCGCATTCCATCGAGGCTGAGCAGTCTGTATTAGGTGGCCTGCTGCTCGATAATGCGGCTTGGGACAGGATTGCAGACTTTGTTAATCCCGACGATTTTTATCGTTTTGATCACAGACTGATATTTCAGCATATCGTCAAACTCATCAGCAACGCCAAACCGGCTGATGTGATTACGGTCTTTGAATCGCTGACGTCGGGCGGTAAGGCGGACGACGTCGGCGGTATTTCTTACTTGAATTCACTGGCTCAAAATACCCCGTCGGCCGCTAATATTCGTCGCTATGCCGAGATCGTGCGTGACCGTGCTATTTTGCGCAAATTGATTACGGTGGCCGATGAAATTTCCGGCGCCGCTTTTAATCCGCAAGGCAAAGAAGTTAAGCAGATGCTGGATCAGGCGGAATCAAAAATCTTTGCGATTGCCGAAGAGGGCTCCCGAGGCACGCAGGGCTTTCAGGATATTCAGCCTTTGCTCACGCAAGTAGTCGAGCGCATTGATGAGCTCTATAACCGCGAAAATCAAAACGATATCACCGGTGTGCCTACTGGCTTTATCGATCTTGACCGAATGACCTCGGGGCTTCAGCCTGGTGACTTAATTATTGTGGCGGGCCGACCATCGATGGGTAAGACCGCGTTCTCGGTCAACATTGGCGAAAATGTGGCGGTGGAAAGTGGCTTGCCGGTCGCGATTTTTTCGATGGAAATGGGCGGTACGCAGCTTGCCATGCGTATGCTCGGCTCGGTTGGTCGCCTCGACCAACATCGTCTGCGCACTGGTCGCCTGAATGATGAGGACTGGCCTCGTTTGACGCATGCGATCCAGAAGCTCAATGACGCTCAGATTTATATCGATGAAACGCCGGCCTTGAATTCGATTGAGCTGCGTGCGCGTTCGCGCCGGCTCGCGCGCACCTGCGGCAAGCTCGGCCTGATCGTGGTCGACTATTTGCAGCTGATGTCGGCCAATAGCGCGGGCGAAAATCGCGCGACCGAAATCTCGGAAATTTCTCGTAATTTGAAAGGCCTGGCCAAAGAGCTTAACTGCCCCGTGATTGCTTTGTCTCAGTTAAACCGCTCGCTTGAGCAGCGCCCTAACAAGCGTCCGGTGATGTCGGATTTGCGGGAGTCTGGCGCTATTGAGCAAGACGCCGATGTGATTCTGTTTATTTATCGCGATGAAGTGTACAACCCGGATTCCCCGGAAAAGGGCATGGCCGAAATTATTATCGGCAAGCAGCGTAACGGCCCCATTGGCAGCGTGCGCATGACCTTTATTGGTCAGTACACCAAATTTGAAAACTATACGGGTAATGCACCAGCCTATATCGGCGACTAATTTTTATGCGACCAGCGCCCGGTTCGGGGCAAGGAGAACTACGATGTTTGGACGATTGATGCCGACCGAAGGAAAGTTCTTTGAGCTTTTTATTCAGCATGCCGATTTGTGCGTCAAAGGTGGCAAAGAAATGGTGTCCTTGATGACGACATTCGATGATCTGGAAAATCGTGTGCACGCGATCGAAAGTTTGGAAAAGCAAGCCGATAAAGTGACGCATACAACGCTGGAGATGCTGCACAAAACGTTTATTACGCCGCTGGATCGCGATGATATTCACCAGCTTATTACGCGTATGGACGATATCCTCGATCTGATGGAAGACGCCGGGCAGACGGTGTCGCTCTACGATATTAAGCAGATTACGCCGGAAGCCAAGCGGCTTGCCGAGTTGTGTCTGTCGTGCTGTGAAAAGGTGCGCGCTGCTGTCGGCTTGCTACATAACATGGACAATGCCCGCGAAATCCTTGGGCTGTGCGCTGAGATTGATCGTCTTGAATCCGATGCCGATCATGTGATGCGCGCGGCGATGTCGAAGCTGTTTCGGGAAGAGCCAGATGTGCGTAACCTCATCAAGCTTAAGGCAATTTATGAAATTCTGGAATCGGTCACTGACCGCTGTGAAGATGTCGCCAATATCCTCGAAGGTATCATTGTCGAGAATGCCTGATGCCGGCGGTTGACTGAATAATTCCGGAAAAATATGCAAACTCTACATATCAGTATTTACCTGCTGGGTTTTTTGATTTTGCTGGCATTAATGTTCGATTTTATGAACGGCTTTCACGATGCCGCGAATGCGATTGCGACGGTGGTATCGACCGGCGTGCTCAAGCCTCAGCAGGCTGTGATGATGGCCGCCCTATTTAATTTTATTGCGGTGCTGGTTTTTCAATTAAAGGTTGCTACTACCGTAGGCAAGGGCACAATTGATCCGAGTGTTGTTGACCACTATGTGGTGTTCGGCGCGCTGGTGGGCGCGATTGCTTGGAATTTATTGACTTGGTATTACGGGATACCGTCTTCATCGTCGCATGCGTTGATTGGTGGGCTGGTGGGTGCAGCGGTGGCCAAGGCAGGAACCGGCTCACTGATTGCTTCGGGCTTGATCAAGACACTCAGTTTTATTGTGCTGTCACCTTTGCTGGGTTTGCTATTCGGCTCACTCATGATGCTGCTGGTGTCCTGGTTGTTTGTTCGAAGTACGCCCTTAAGGATTGACAAATGGTTTCGCCGTTTGCAGCTGGTGTCGGCGTCGATGTACAGCTTGGGACATGGCGGTAATGACGCGCAAAAAACGATGGGCATTATCTGGATGCTGCTGATTGCTTCGGGCTTCAGCGCCGCAGGCGATCCGTTACCGCTTTGGGTCATTATCAGTTGTTACGTAGCTATCAGCATGGGTACGTTGTTTGGTGGCTGGCGTATCGTCAAGACCATGGGCCAGAAAATTACCAAACTCAAACCGGTCGGTGGATTTTGCGCCGAGACTGGTGGAGCGATCACGTTGTTTCTTGCGACCGGGCTCGGTATTCCGGTGTCAACAACCCATACGATTACAGGCGCTATTGTGGGTGTGGGCTCTTCGCGAAAAATTTCGGCGGTACGCTGGGGGGTAGCAGGTAATATTCTCTGGGCTTGGGTTTTTACGATACCTGCTTCTGCTTTTATTTCTGCCATCGCTTGGTGGATCGGCACACAAATTTTTTAAGTCTGCCTACTCCAATAAAAAAACCTGCCGTCACTGGCAGGTTTTTTATTTTATTGCGACAATTTTTACAGCACTTCGCTCGCATGGTCCGCCAGCCGGGAGCGCTCACCACGCGCTAGTGTGACGTGTCCGCTATGAGACCAACCCTTGAATCGATCGACCACGTAGGTCAAACCGCTGGAGCCTTCGGTTAGGTAGGGCGTATCAATTTGGGCGATGTTACCCAGACAGATAATCTTGGTACCAGGACCGGCGCGGGTGACGAGGGTCTTGATTTGTTTAGGTGTTAAATTTTGCGCTTCGTCGATGATGAGATATTTGTTAACGAAAGTGCGACCCCGCATAAAGTTGAGTGATTTGATTTTGATGCGCGAGCGGATCAGCTCTTGGGTAGCGGCGCGTCCCCATTCGCCAGCGTCGGAATCGGATTTGTTGAGGACTTCCAGGTTGTCATCAAATGCACCCATCCAGGGTGACATTTTCTCCTCTTCGGTACCTGGCAGAAAACCAATGTCTTCTCCGACCGGAACCGTCACGCGGGTGACAATGATTTCGTTGTAGAGCTTGGTTTCGAGTACTTGGGTCAGTCCCGCTGCGAGCGCTAGCAAGGTCTTGCCGGTACCGGCCTGGCCGAGCAGGGTAACGAAATCACAATCAGGATCCATTAGCAGATTGAGCGCGAAATTTTGTTCGCGGTTGCGCGAGGTCACCCCCCAAATATTATGCTTGTTGTGCGCATAATCCCGGAGCGTGCGAATGACGGCGGTTTTGCCATTGATTTGGGTGACCTGACCATAGAACGAAGCCTCACCGTTTTTAGGCTCCATGTAGACGAATTGGTTAATCAGCATCGAGGGCACAAGCGGGCCTGTGACCCGGTAAAAGGTGGTGCCACTGCCATGTCGATTTTCCTGCCAGGATTCCATCCCTTTGCCGTGCTTGTTCCAGAAGTCGTCCGGCAGCGCGAGGATGCCGGAGTAGAGCAGGTCGGTATCTTCCAGAACGTGATCGTTGAAATATTCCTCAGCAGGCAGACCCAGCGCACGCGCCTTGATACGCATGTTGATGTCTTTGGATACAAGTACTACCGGACGCTCCGGGTGCTGCGCCTGCAGCGCCCTTACGACGCCCAAAATCTGATTGTCAGCTTTGCCCTCAGGCAGACCCACGGGCAGGCTGAAGTTGGTCAGCTTGGTTTGAAAATAAAGCCTTCCGGCAGCATCTTTGTTTCCAAGCTTGGCTAGAGGGATGCCATGATCGATCGCATCTTCGGAGATATCAGCGACGAGCGCGTCAAGCGAACGCGATACTTGTCGGGCGTTGCGTGCAACCTCGGACATGCCTTTCTTATGGTTGTCGAGCTCTTCGAGGGTAATCATCGGCAGATAGACATCGTGCTCGGCAAAGCGGAACAAAGAACTGGGGTCGTGCATCAGTACATTGGTATCGAGCACGAATAGCTTGGTGATGCCCCGTTTGTCTGCCGCTTTGCTCGCGGGTGATTTGACATGTGTGTCGACGCGCACCCGACGTCCTGTCGGTTTAGGGCTTGCAGGCTCCTGCCTCGCGCGGGCAAGCGGCGCTGGCGCGATGTTTTTTTGTATCGGTTCTACGAGGCTAATCGCTGGTTTGATCGCTTTGCTTTTGTCTGCCTTTGGATAATCAACTGGGGAGAGTAACGCTGCCGGTTTGGTCGGCATTTTTGGCAAGGGCATCAGATCCTCGAACAAAGAAGTTAAAACGGTAAATACAAAGAGACAAGAAAACGAAGGGATAAAACTGAAAAGGCTGTTTAAGCAAAAGGGCCATCGCCTTTTTCCTAAACAGCCTTTGTTGATATTTATTTTTTGAATTCAATGGGTTACGCAGTATTAAGCAAGACCCTCTACGAATTCCAGCACGTCATTGACGTGGCCGGCAACCTTCACACCGCGCCATTCTTTCACTAATGTGCCTTTGGCGTCAATCACAAAGGTCGACCGTTCAACGCCACGCACGGTTTTACCGTACATAGATTTCATCACCATGACATCGAATAGTTTGCATACAGTCTCATCGGTATCGGCAATGAGCTCGAAGGGCAGTGCAAGCTTGGATTTGAATCCCTCATGCGAACGCAGACTATCGCGGCTGATACCAAAAATTTCAGTATTGGCAGCCTTGAATTTGGGATAAAGGTCACGGAACTGCATATTTTCTGTCGTGCAGCCCGGCGTATTGTCTTTCGGGTAGAAAAAAAGCACGAGCTTTTTGCCGCGATACTGAGATAACGAAAATGAATCTGGTCCAGTCATTCCTGCGGAAAAATCCGGGACGCTCATGTTCAAAATGGACGGGCGATCTGCCACGTTGGTCTCCTTGTTTATTTTCGTCAGTTTGTAAGGGTGTACTTGACGCCTTGATCGGGTGGCCAGCAGTTGCGGTCACAAGACCTGCCGGAATGTACTCCATACTGCTGTTTGCCGGGACATAAACCCTATTGATTCAGGGATATTGGACATCAAAAATAGACCGGTGACTACAAAATCAATGCCAGTGCAACCCTGCGCCCCTCGGCCATAAGAATATTGTACGTGCGGCAGGCAGCGGCATTGTCCATGCTTTCAACACCAATTCGGCGGGCAGTCAGATCGGCGATGAGTCGCGGATGAATAAAGTGCTGGCGGACTCCCGTACCGAGGATCACGACATCAGGCGCCGTGGCCGCAATTTGTGCGAAATCGTTTTCCGACAGCGCATCAAAGGTGTGGACTGGCCAAACAACAGGCGCAACTTCGGGTAACACGATCAGGCTGCTGGTATGCCGGATCGCATTGATCTCTATCCAGTCGTCACCGTAGCCGGTGACGGTCTGATATTGCTGGGTGGGCGTGGCGTGTAGCTTCATAATTTGGCAAATTGTAGCGCGATCTTGGGCCTAAGCTGGCATAGCCATTGATGGAACAGGCCATTTTGGGGCAAAATGATTGTTTTTTCGCGGCGCAACACGAAGCCGCCGTAGCCCTATCACTAAGAGTGAGATGAATCCGTGAGAGCGATCCACAAATCAAAAAAGCTGGCCGATGTCTGCTATGACATCCGGGGGCCGGTGCTGGAAAAAGCCCGTCAAATGGAAGAAGAGGGCCATAAGATTATCAAGCTTAATATTGGTAACCTTGCCGTATTCGGGTTTGATGCACCTGACGAGATTGTGCAAGACATGATCCGTAATATGTCCAATGCCTCGGGCTATACCGACTCAAAAGGGATGTTCGCGCCGCGCAAGGCCATCATGCACTACGCGCAGGAAAAGAAAATTGACGGCGTCACGATTGATGATATTTATCTGGGCAATGGCGCCTCAGAATTGATTGTCATGAGCATGAATGCCTTGCTCAATAACGGCGATGAAGTCCTTGTGCCGGCGCCGGATTATCCGCTTTGGACGGCGGCAGTCAGCTTATCGGGCGGCACGCCGGTACATTACGTCTGCGACGAGCAGGCCGACTGGATGCCAGATATTGATGATATTCGGAAAAAAATTAATTCAAATACACGCGCCATTGTTGTCATTAATCCGAATAACCCAACTGGTGCGCTGTATCCGACGGCGTTGCTTGAACAGATTGTTGAGCTTGCGCGCCAGCATCAGCTCATTGTCTTCGCAGATGAGATTTACGATAAAGTTTTGTACGATGGCGAAACGCATACCTCGTTAGCCTCATTGGCAGACGATGTCTTGTTTATCACCTTTAACGGATTATCTAAAAATTACCGTTCCTGCGGTTATCGTGCTGGGTGGATGATTGTTTCGGGCGAGAAAAAACACGCTAAAGACTACATCGAAGGCCTCAATATGTTGGCCTCGATGCGGCTATGCGCCAATGCCCCTGGGCAGTATGCGATTCAGACCGCGCTGGGTGGCTATCAAAGCATCAATGATCTGGTTGGAAAAGGGGGGCGATTACTGCGTCAACGCGACCTCGCGCATCGTCTGCTTACTGAGATTCCGGGTGTGACCTGCGTCAAGCCAAAATCGGCGTTATATATGTTTCCCCGGCTCGACCCCAGCATGTATCCAATCGAAGACGATCAGCAGTTTGCTTATGAATTGCTGGCGGCAGAACGCGTGCTGATCGTACAAGGCACGGGTTTTAATTGTCCGACTACCGATCATTTCCGGGTTGTTTTTCTTCCCAATACCGATGATCTCACGGAGGCAATAGGGCGTATTGCTCACTTCCTTCAGGGATATCGTCGTCAGCATGGGCGCGCTTAATTCCACTGTTTATTGCTGTTACTGACATCACATTTATGAAATCAATCAAAGTAGGCTTGCTGGGCATCGGTACGGTTGGCGCCGGGACATTTGCTGTATTAAAGCGCAATCAGGACGAGATTCGTCGCCGTGCCGGCTGCAGCATTGACATTGTGATGGTGGCAGACCTGGATACCGCGCGTGCTGCGAAAATTGCAGGTCCCGGTGTGGACATTGTCAGCGACGGTAATTTAGTGGTTAATCATCCCGATATCGACATTGTCATCGAACTCATTGGTGGCTACGGTATAGCGCGTGATTTAGTAATGAAGGCCATTGCCAATGGTAAGCACGTTGTTACTGCGAACAAGGCGCTATTAGCGTTGCACGGCACTGAAATATTCAAGGCAGCGCAAGACAAAGGCGTGATGGTAGCCTTTGAAGCAGCGGTGGCAGGCGGTATTCCTATTATCAAGGCCTTGCGCGAAGGCCTCACTGCCAACCGTATCGAATGGGTGGCCGGCATCATCAACGGCACCACCAACTTTATTCTCTCAGAGATGCGGGATAAAGGACTAGATTTCGATGTGGTCCTTAAAGAAGCGCAAAGGCTTGGCTACGCCGAGGCAGATCCGACTTTTGATATTGAGGGCGTCGATGCTGCGCATAAAATCAGCATTATGTCTGCAATTGCGTTTGGCACCCCGGTGCAGTTTGAAAAAGCCTACGTAGAAGGCATTACAGGCTTGCAGGCAATTGATATTCGTTATGCCGAACAACTGGGCTACCGAATTAAACTATTAGGGATTACTCGCCGCGCAGATAATGGCATCGAGCTACGCGTCCACCCAACCTTGATTCCTATAAACCGTCTCATCGCCAACGTTGAGGGCGCGATGAATGCCGTTTTGGTCAAGGGCGATGCGGTCGGTGCAACGCTGTATTACGGAAAAGGAGCGGGTGCAGAGCCAACTGCGTCCGCCGTCATTGCAGACTTAGTCGACATCACGCGCCTTGCCTTGGCCGACCCAGCGCACCGGGTCCCTTACTTGGCATTTCAGTCCGATGCAGTTGCGCATACACCAATTTTGCCTATGGCCGAAATTGCGACCAGCTACTACCTGCGCATTTGCGTAGCAGATAAGCTCGGTGTCTTGGCCGACATTACCCGCATTTTGGCCGACGCATCAATCTCGGTTGATGCAATGCTACAAAAGGAACCGGCCGAAGAAGAGGCCCAGACAGACATCATTATTTTGACCCATCAGACGCAAGAAAAAAATGTTAATGCAGCGATGGCGTCGATTGAAAATCTATCGACAGTCTCTGGAAAAATAATACGCTTGCGGCTTGAGCACCTGAGCTGAGCGTAGTTCGATTAGCTGATTTTGTTGGCAATAGATTTCAGTGAATCGGATAGCTCTTTAATAATCGCACTAAATACCGAAGCGGTGATTGTGTACTTTGCAATGGCCGTTTGCAGCCTTAACAATTGGGTTGTCGTCACCTCGCCGCCACTTGGGATCGCATTGAGTTGTTCTGTTAGCGCTGTCTCTGCAGCGGTCATCTGAGGCTCAATGCTGGCAGAGATTTCGTTGATAGTTGGCTTTGTGATTGCCATGATGTCCTCGCTTATTTTTAGCTGCCGTTAAAAAATGTATAGCAATCTGCGTGCTTTATGGACGGCTGGATTTAAAAAGAATCATAATCATTAGGGCAGCTTGTACTGACTGCTCCGCAGCTTCAATTTTCTTGAAGGTTTCTTTGTTTTGCATTTTTTTGCTTTCCGCGTTGAGACGGGTTTTTATTTCTCCAAGGCGCGTCATTAGATTATCAAATAACACCCCATCATCGTCATTGAGAAGCTGTTCCTCTAGATCCAATACAATTTTATCGTTGTTCATTTCTCACCTTGAAATTTTAAAACGTTCCGCCCCGTCAAAAATCACTTCACCATCTCTTACCGAAATTAATGTGTGGCCGTCGATATCGCCGCCGCGCGTCGCGCGCTGACCACTTTCAGTCACAATAAAAGGAGTAATGCCTCCCACAATAATTTGAATATCAATAGGCAATTTTTTTTGGATTAACGCAAAGCTGGCTTTAATAGGCAGCATCTTTCCGTACGCAAAATCAAACTGGATCAGTAATTTTTCCCAACGTCGCATTTCTTCGTCGGTCAGATTACCGCGCAAAATAAACTCAGGAGTTCGCTCTACAATTTGGACTCGTCTTGTCAGCCCTGCCGAATTAATTTTTTCTTGCAAAATGGAAGGTAATTCCTCTGCTAACAACACCATTGACTCAACTTTAGTGACTCCGGGTATGCTTGTTTGCAGCAACTCGATCGTATCGTCCCTTGTATTTTGCGATGCCACCACACCCTCAAGACTCAAAATTCCGTTTGAAAAATTTTCAACAACGATGCGCGCTGAAGAAGAATTAACGCGTTCATTAAGAAAATTACGTGCGCTCTCAAAAATTTCGGTCTCAATGAAAATATGCGAAATCGGAACAGGCGAAAATAAATCCAGTGCAGTGCTTAGGCGATTTGCACGTTCCGGATTGTCGACATAACCTTCTACAATAATTGTGTTTTTAGCGTCGACGCGTACCGTGACGGTATTACTTCCTGCCAGTTCCGAAACTAATTTTTTAACATCTTCCAGGTGATCTGGGCGATTCGCCACTGCAGAAACAATCGCGACCTTGGGTTTGATCGGCACGGGCTGATCAGCTTTAACGAGCCATGCTGCTAAGACTGATCCGCAGAGCGCGGTTAAGCCCACCACCGCGACTGAGATAATCAAGGCAATCTTTGCCTTTCTACGACGGCCAAAATTTTTACTGACTGAACCGACACTAGAATTAATATCGCTCCTTTCTGATAAGGTGACTGACTCTGGTATCTCTACGGGTGAAATTGCCGCAAAAGGCGTCACAGAAGCTGGCGCTGGCCACGGGGCATCAATTTGATCAATTGAAATCCAGACCCCACCCAATTCGACCGGCATGCCAAGTGGGAGAGATAAACTACCGTCAATCTCGTTACCTTTAGCGTCGGATACACGTCCCTCAAGTCCCGAAATCTCGACTTCCTGATCGTCGATGGTAATTTGAGCATGTTCGTCTTCGATACGGGGGCCATTCAGAATGATCGCGCACGCATCAGATTTTCCTAAAATATATTTCCCGGAGGAAATCGATAATCGACTTCCGGATTGAGGGCCGTGTAAGACACGTAGCTCAAGCTGTTCACTAATGTCATCAAAAGACGGTTCGGTATACATTTTTTATCGCTACCTGGATAGAAGAGGGTATAAAATTCAAGCGAAAATCAATGATGAAGAAAAATATGCCGATTCATACAGAAGTGCGCAGTGGCGTGATGGTCATATCTCCTGTTGGCGAATTCAGTAAAAACAGTTCTAACGAAATGCGTGAAATTATCGTGACTGCGGTGGACGATGGCACCACCAAAATAGTCTTTGATTTCTCTGCGTTGGGCCAAATTTCTAGTGACGGACTGCGTGTCATCCTTGAAGCTGTAAAAATAATGCGCAGTATAAATGGCCAAATTGCGATAGTTGATCTTGCTGAACGCGTTCGAGCGGTGTTCGAGGTAGGTGGATTTTTTTCTCTGCTTGAAGAATTTGAAAATATTGAGCAAGCGGTTGCATCGATGAATGATCAAAGCAACGATGAGCCAAGTTGATAGTACAAATGTGAATAGAAAAACTTGATTCATAGCTCTACTCTGGCTAAAGGTTGAATATTAATATCCGGCGTAAGCTCTTGATAAGATAAGACGGGCAACTCGTAAAGATCTTGTTCAATCATTTTTCGTAAGTAATTTCTGACCATATTCATCGCTATACCGAAGAGCCATGTCGATAGTTTTGAGTCGCCACGGAAGGTGGCGATGGTACGGGCCGCTTCGACGAATGCTTGCTGCGTAATGTCTGCGGCGTCGTCGGGATGATCGATATACTTTATGACAAAACGATATAGGCGTTTTTGATGTTTGACAATTAATTCGCGAAATAGTTTTTCCTGATCGAGCAAAAACGGTGGGATCGAAGGATCGTCGCCCGCACCGCCGGTCGGGCTGGATTCGACAGCTCTTTGACGAACGGGCGAGGGTTCTGTAGGTAACTCGTCCTCGGGGGAATCCTCGACGACCTGGGGGTCGAATAGCGCCTCCGTCTGGTCGTACTCGAAAATTTCTGTTTTGGCATCATCAATGCAGACGTCGCGCATATTAACTCCTGTGCAAAGATTCGGTATGTTCAAGACGGGATTGGGTCTTTTTCCAATATTCGAGAGCGAATTGCTGTTGCTGATCGGTGCTTTTAAGGTCGATGCGTCCGTTTTTCGGTCTTACCAAGCCTTGCAACGAAAAGGATTTGTTAAGAAATACCTAATTCATGGGATTGACAAGTTCAGATTAGCCCTTTGTTTTTTGAAAACGAAACTGCATGCCAAACTTGCCATTAATCATGCGGAATCGGCATATCGTGGGTGCGGCGCCGTGGGTTTGTCGGGCTCTATAGGGACATCGGCCTTATAATGACGCGTGCTTTTTTCTCGGATTTCCCGTAATGCAATACGTTTCCACACGCGGACATGCTGCCGCACCGTCTTTTTCTGAAATCCTGCTAGGCGGCTTGGCGCCGGATGGCGGACTTTATTTGCCACTTAGCTATCCTCAAGTCACGTCCTTCGAATTGGATGCTTGGCGCACCGTTTCGTATGCGGAGCTTGCCTATGAGGTATTGCGGAAATTTTCAACTGATATTCCAGATGCTGACCTTCAGGCGTTGACCGCAAAAACCTATACAGCTCAGGTTTACTGCAACCACCGCCAAGGAGATGATTCCAAAGCGATTACGCCGCTGCGTACAATTGAGCAACAGGCCGGAAAAACCCTTATCCTTCAGGCGCTCTCAAATGGCCCAACGCTTGCCTTTAAAGACATGGCGATGCAGCTTTTGGGTAATTTGTTTGAATACACGCTTGCCAAGCAAGGTGCCGAACTCAATATTTTTGGGGCGACTTCTGGCGACACTGGTAGTGCTGCCGAATATGCGATGCGCGGCAAAAAAGGTATCCGCGTATTTATGCTCTCGCCGCACCGGAAGATGAGTGCGTTTCAGTGCGCGCAAATGTTTAGCCTGCAGGACCCGAATATTTTCAATATCGCCGTTGAAGGTGTCTTCGACGATTGCCAAGACATGGTCAAGGCTGTCTCCAATGATCTGAGCTTCAAGGCAGCCCAAAAAATTGGCACAGTCAATTCCATCAATTGGGCGCGTGTCGTTGCGCAAGTGGTCTATTACTTTCGCGGCTATCTTGCTGCGACTAGCAACAATACACAAAAAGTCTCATTCACTGTTCCATCGGGTAACTTTGGCAATATCTGCGCAGGGCATATTGCTCGCATGATGGGGCTGCCGATCGACAAGCTCGTTGTCGCCACCAATGAAAACGATGTACTCAACGAGTTTTTCCGCACCGGTATTTATCGCGTGCGTAAATCCGCCGAGACGTATCACACCAGTAGTCCGAGCATGGATATCAGCAAAGCATCAAATTTCGAGCGCTTTATCTTTGATCTGCTCGGTCGCAACACCGATCGGGTACAAGCATTATTTGCCAAAGTCGAGCAGAGCGGGGGTTTTGATCTATCCGGCGCAGCAGGCAGCGATGGCGATGAATTTTCTCAAGTGTCTCGCTTTGGATTTGTGTCGGGTAAATCATTGCACGCGGACCGTTTGCGAACCATCCGCGATCTATTTGAACAGCAAGGCTTGATGGTCGACACGCACACCGCTGATGGAATAAAAGTCGCGCGTGAATACCTGACGGCGGGCGTACCCATGATTGTGCTGGAGACTGCCTTGCCGGCCAAATTTAATGAAACCATTCGCGAAGCGCTCGGGCGGGACGCCGAGCGGCCCGCCGGCTTTGAACAGATTGAATCACTGCCGCAGCGCTTTGACGTGATGGGCACTGATGTAGCAGCAATCAAAGACTACATCGCTCGCCGTACGGGTTTGTAGAAACGTTTTTAATCACTGACTGTGACTGGCAAAAAATGACAATAAAAAAGCCAATGTTAAGCGTGCAGGAAGCGCTGGATTTTCTGCTGGCCGCAGCGCGTCCTGTTGATGGTACTGAGCTTATCTCCACGCTTGAGGCCAATGGCCGAGTGCTGGCCAGCGCAGAGACATCCCGCATTGATGTGCCCCCGATGGACAACACGCAGATGGACGGCTACGCAGTACGTGCTGCAGACTGCGTCAGTGGTGACGCAACCCTCACTATCTCCCAGCGTATTCCCGCGGGCCATGTTGGCGAGCCTTTATCTTCAGGCACCGCCGCTCGTATCTTTACGGGCGCATTGATTCCGCCGGGTGCCGATGCCGTTGTCATGCAGGAGCAATGCAGCGCCGATGAAACAGGCACAACCGTCACAGTGCGCCACGCACCACATCCCGGTGAATGGGTGCGCCGTGCGGGCGAAGATATACAAGCGGGGAGTGTGATTTTGCCGGCGGGTACTCGACTGCGTGCACAAGAACTCGGATTGGCAGCGTCAGTTGGTTTGTCATTACTTACAGTACGACGAAAACTCAGGGTAGCCGTGTTTTTTACCGGCGACGAACTAACCATGCCGGGCGAGCCGTTGAAGCCGGGCGCCATCTACAATTCCAATCGGTTCATGCTGCGGGGCTTGCTGCAGCAAATTGGTTGCGACGTTACCGATCTGGGCAATGTACCGGACACGCTTGAGGCCACCCGCGATGCGCTGCGACGCGCAGCCAGTGGACATGACCTGATCGTGACCTCAGGTGGTGTATCCGTCGGTGAAGAAGATCATATTAAGCCTGCTGTCGAAGCAGAAGGGCGCCTCAACATGTGGCAGATCGCCTTAAAGCCCGGTAAGCCACTCGCGTTTGGTGAAGTGCATCGGCCGGATAAAAGCGACGCATTTTTTATCGGATTGCCTGGCAATCCAGTATCCAGTTTCATCACATTTTTGTTGTTTGTGCGGCCGTTTATTCTCGCGCTTCAGGGTGTGCATCCGTTGCCGCCCCGACGTTATGCAGTGCGGGCCGATTTCACCTGGCCCAAAGCAGACCGCCGCAATGAATTTTTGCGGGTGCGCTTCAACGCCAAACAAGGCGTCGAATTGTTTGCCAACCAAAGCTCGGCAGTACTCACCTCCACCGTGTGGGGTGATGGCATCGTCGACAATCCGCCGGGTCAGACGATCGCGCCGGGTGATATCGTCCAATTCATTCCCTTCAACGAATTACTTTACTAGCATGCAGATACACCTACGATTTTTCGCCAGCCTGCGCGAAGCAGTCGGCACATCGCAAGAGACACTTGAGCTGCCCGCCGACGTCAAGACCGCGAATCAAGTGCGCGAGCATCTGCGCGCGCGCGGCGGCGTGTGGGCGGAAGCACTCGCTGACGGCCGTGCGCTGCGCATGGCCTACAACCAGCAGATGGCTGAACCAGGCACGCCGCTTTCCGAAGGTTGCGAGCTCGCGTTCTTCCCGCCTGTCACCGGCGGTTAACACCTATTACGGAGAGCGTCATGCCTGTGCGCGTGCAGACTGAAGACTTTGATTTGACCACCGAAATGGCAGAGCTGCGCGCCGGCTTTCCCAAAATCGGCGCAGTGGTCAGTTTCGTGGGCACTGTGCGCGACCTGAACGAAGGTGAGCAGGTCGCCGAAATGGAGCTCGAGCATTACCCCGGCATGACCGAGAAGGCGCTAGAGGACATCGTTACGCAAGCGCGTGCACGTTGGGACTTATTTGATGCGCTCATTATTCACCGTGTTGGGCCCTTAAAGCCACTGGATCAGATCGTCCTCGTTGCCGTCACCTCAGCGCATCGGGGTGAGGCCTTTGCGGCTTGTGAATTCATCATCGATTACCTAAAAATCCAAGCGCCGTTTTGGAAAAAAGAACAAACCCCGCAGGGCGCGCGCTGGGTCGACGCGCGCGTCTCGGATGACGTCGCCATGCAAAAATGGGCGCAGTAAGTTTTCTGGCCATCGGCATCGGCGCCACGCTCGGTGCATGGTTGCGCTGGGGCTTATCGCTCTGGTTCAACCCCTTGTTGAGCTCGCTGCCATTGGGCACACTGGCCGCCAATCTTGGCGGTGGTTATTTGATTGGCATCGCTGTTGGCGTGTTTCAAGACCTGCCGGCCTTGGCACCCGAATGGCGCTTGCTGGTTGTTACGGGATTTCTCGGTGGACTGACCACCTTCTCCACATTTTCTGCCGAAGCCATGCTGCTGCTACAGCGTGGTGAATATGGTTGGGTATTGGCGCACGCCAGCGTGCACTTGCTTGGATCGGTCGCATTCTGTATTGCCGGTTTGGCTACCTGGCGCTACTTCACCGGCTTAACTTGAAATTACGGCACCTAGCCCAATAATGACTGCAGACAGTCATCACTGGAGCCAATGCTATGCGCCTCGACAAACTCACCACCAAACTGCAAGAAGCCCTTTCTGACGCCCAAAGTCAGGCCGTCGGAAACGATAATCAAACCATCGACCCGGTTCATCTGCTTATTGCCCTGCTCAGTCAGGAAGATGGGGGCAGTCGATCATTGCTTCAGCGCGCCGGCGTCAATTTGGGTGGTCTCAGCAGTGCACTCAAAAGCGCAATGGATCGCTTACCCAAAGTCACAGGCACCGGTGGTGAAGTGCAGGTCGGACGCGAGCTCGCTGCCGTCCTCAATCTCGCCGACAAAGAAGCGCAAAAACGGGGTGACCAATTCATTGCCAGCGAAATGATTTTATTGGCAATGACCGACGACAAATCCGAAGCCGGTAAGTTGGCGCGTGAAAATGGTCTCACCCGCAAAGCACTTGAGGCAGCGATTTTAGCGGTGCGTGGTGGCGGTCATGTCGATTCGCAAGAAGCTGAGGGCCAGCGTGAAGCCCTCAAGAAATTCACCCTCGATCTGACCGAGCGCGCGCGTCTGGGTAAACTTGATCCCGTCATTGGTCGTGACGACGAAATCCGCCGTGCGATCCAGGTTCTGCAACGACGTACCAAAAATAATCCCGTGCTGATCGGTGAGCCCGGTGTTGGCAAGACCGCCATCGTGGAAGGTCTTGCGCAGCGTATTGTCAACGGCGAGGTCCCCGACAGCCTCAAAAATAAACGTGTCCTCTCGCTCGACATGGCTGCCTTGGTCGCTGGTGCAAAATACCGTGGCGAATTTGAAGAGCGTCTTAAAGCCGTCTTGAAAGAGCTCTCGCAGGACGCCGGCCAGACCATCGTCTTCATCGATGAGATGCACACCATGGTCGGTGCCGGTAAAGCCGAAGGCGCAATGGATGCCGGCAATATGTTAAAGCCCGCGTTAGCACGCGGCGAGCTTCACTGCGTGGGTGCCACCACGCTCGACGAATACCGTAAGTACATCGAAAAAGATGCTGCGCTCGAGCGACGCTTTCAGAAAATCATGGTGGAAGAACCCAGTGTCGAAGCCACTATCGCCATTCTGCGCGGACTACAGGAAAAATACGAAGTCCATCATGGCGTCGACATCACCGACCCTGCCATCGTCGCGGCCGCAGAACTTTCCCATCGCTATATTACCGATCGGTTCTTGCCTGACAAAGCCATTGATCTCATTGATGAAGCGGCTTCCAAGATAAAAATTGAAATCGATTCTAAGCCCGAAGTCATGGACAAACTCGATCGTCGTCTGATCCAGTTGAAAATCGAACGCGAAGCGATGAAGAAAGAAAAAGATGAAGCTTCGCAAAAAAGATTAGGCCTGATCGAAGAAGAAATTTTACGTCTCGAGCGCGAGTACGCCGACCTCGAAGAAGTGTGGAAATTCGAAAAAGCAGCAGTGCAGGGTAGTCAGCACATCAAAGAAGAAATCGAAAAAATCCGTTTGCAGATGGAAGATGCGCGCCGCAAAGGTGACTGGCAAAAAATGTCCGAGCTGCAGTACGGTCGCATGCCCGAGCTCGAAGCCAAGCTCAAGCATGCCGACAAAGGCGAGCTCGCTGCTGGCAAGCCACGGTTATTGCGCACGCAGGTTGGTGCGGAAGAAATCGCCGAAGTCGTATCGCGTGCCACAGGCATCCCCGTGTCCAAAATGATGCAAGGTGAGCGTGAAAAGCTCTTACAGATGGAAGACGAGCTCCACAAACGCGTCATCGGTCAGCACGAAGCCATCGTTGCCGTGTCCGATGCCATTCGTCGTTCCCGTGCGGGCCTGGGCGATCCAAATCGACCCTACGGTTCATTCATGTTTCTGGGCCCCACCGGTGTCGGCAAGACCGAGCTCACCAAAGCATTGGCGAGTTTTTTGTTTGACTCAGAAGACATGCTCATCCGGCTCGACATGAGCGAATTCATGGAAAAACATTCCGTTGCCCGCTTGATCGGCGCGCCGCCCGGTTATGTTGGCTACGAAGAAGGCGGCTACCTCACTGAGGCCGTGCGTCGCAAGCCCTACAGCGTCATTTTGCTCGACGAAATCGAGAAGGCACACCCTGACGTCTTCAACGTCCTCTTGCAAGTACTCGATGATGGACGCATGACTGACGGGCAAGGGCGCACCGTCGATTTTAAAAATACCGTCATCGTCATGACGTCTAATCTTGGCTCGCACAAAATACAGGCCATGGAAGAGAGCGATCCGGCTCTCGTCAAAATGTCCGTATTAGCCGAAGTCCGTCAACATTTTCGGCCTGAGTTTATCAACCGTATCGACGAAATCGTTGTTTTCCACTCGCTAGACGACAAACATATCGGTTCCATCGCTCGCATCCAGCTGCAAGTCATGGAACGTCGCCTGGCCAAGATGGATATTGGCATGACCATCACCGATGCAGCGCTCAAAAAATTGGCAGAAGCAGGCTACGACCCCGTATATGGCGCGCGACCCCTCAAGCGGGCGATCCAGCAGGAAGTCGAAAATCCTCTCTCCAAGGCTATTCTGCAAGGACGCTTTGGTCCGAAAGACACCATTGCAATTGATGTCGATGGTTCAGAGCTTAGTTTTAAAAAAACGAACTAAGCGCTTTTAATGACAGACTGGAGTGCCGTAGTGATGTCGTTTGCAACTTGTGACCTATGCGATACGCATGAAGAGAAGCTCGCCGACGGCAGCCTCATCGTCTTCCCGCCTGTTTTTCATCCCTTTGGCAAACGGATTGCCTTCGCCGGTCCCGCCGCCACGCTGAAAGTATTTGAAGACAACGTCTTGGTTCGCGCTGCGCTCGAAACAGCGGGGGCAGGGCGAGTCTTGGTCATTGATGGTGGCGCAAGCCTGCGCTGCGCCCTCGTTGGTGGCAATCTTGGTGTGCTCGCCGAAAAAAACGACTGGGCCGGGATTCTTGTTAATGGCTGCATCCGCGACTCAATGGAAATCAATCAATGCGACATCGGTGTGCGCGCACTCGCAACCCACCCTCAGCGCAGCATTCGCAAAGGTCTCGGCGAAGTCGATATTCGGGTCAGTATCGCCGGTGTTGCCGTCAATCCGGGCGACTGGATTTACGCCGATGCCGACGGCATCCTGGTAGCCCGATCAGCCTTACATTAGCCGCAGACTTCTCTTCCATGGGTGTCGGGTTGCGCGCTTTTCAATTAACGAAACTCGCATTCCGTATTGTGAAAAATTAGCGTGCAGAGCAGCACGGAATTATTTCATTTAAAGAAATCACATTCCGCATCGCAAAATCAATACAATAAGTCATTGATTATTAACAAATATATTTATCTTATATGTCTTATATAAGACCTTGTTGCCGCGCAAAAAAAAGTCTACCATCTCTCCATTGGATTTTCATTTGATCGTATCAATAGCGCTTACCTCTAGGAGAAATCGACATGGCAACTCGCGAGCAGCAAGTACAAGCACTGGCCAAGGACTGGGCCGAAAATCCACGTTGGAAAGGTGTCAAGCGTAACTATTCCGCTGAAGACGTCGTTCGTCTGCGTGGCTCCGTTCAGATCGATCACACGCTGGCCAAGCGCGGTGCGGAAAAGCTCTGGACCTTGCTGCAAACCGAGCCATTCATCAACGCACTCGGCGCATTGACTGGTAATCAGGCAATGCAGCAAGTCAAAGCTGGCCTCAAAGCCATTTATCTCTCTGGCTGGCAGGTCGCGGGCGACGCCAACCTCGCTGGTGAAATGTACCCTGACCAATCGCTCTATCCGGCCAATTCGGTGCCGATGGTGGTCAAGCGCATCAACAACACCTTCATGCGTGCCGACCAGATTCAATGGTCCGAAGGCAAAAACGATATCGACTTCTTTGCGCCCATCGTGGCTGACGCTGAAGCCGGTTTCGGCGGCGTGCTCAACGCCTATGAACTGATGAAATCCATGATCGACACGGGCGCTGCTGGCGTTCACTTCGAAGACCAATTGGCTTCTGTAAAAAAATGCGGCCACATGGGTGGCAAAGTACTGGTGCCTTCCCGTGAAGCCGTTGAAAAACTCAACGCGGCTCGCTTGGCCGCAGACGTCTCCGGCACACCCACCATTTTGTTGGCGCGTACCGATGCAGAAGCAGCAGATTTGCTGACCTCTGACGTCGACGACAACGACAAGCCGTTCCTGACCGGCGAGCGTACGGTTGAAGGCTTCTTCAAGACGCGTCCAGGCGCTGATCAGGCAATCTCGCGTGGCTTGGCTTACGCCCCTTACGCCGACTTGATCTGGTGTGAAACTGGCAAGCCTGACCTGGCTTTTGCAAAAAAATTCGCCGAAGCCATTCACGCAAAATTCCCGGACAAAATGCTGTCCTATAACTGCTCGCCTTCCTTCAACTGGAAAAAGAATCTCGACGATGCCACCATCGCCAAATTCCAAAAAGAATTGGGTGCCATGGGATATAAATTCCAATTCATCACCTTGGCTGGTTTCCATGCACTGAACTACTCGATGTTCAATCTGGCGCACGGCTACGCCCGCAACCAGATGTCGGCTTTCGTCGAGCTGCAAGAAGCCGAGTTTGCTGCGGCCGAAAAAGGCTTCACCGCGGTCAAGCACCAGCGCGAAGTCGGTACCGGTTACTTTGACGCCGTCACCCAAGCGATTCAGCAAGGTCAGTCATCAACCACGGCACTGCATGGTTCGACCGAAGATGAACAATTTTTTGACAGCAAAAAAGTCGCTTAATCAGCTTTAACAGTATTTGCATCCGGAAGCGCCAGAGGAGACATCTGCGCTGTAAAAAATGAGAGCCGCACCTCACAAGGGTGCGGCTTTTCTTATTGGAGAGCCAAGCTTGTTACAATGAAGACCTTCCTCGTTTTCCTGCGCCACGCATCCCGCCATGTTTAGTTACCGTCACGCTTTTCACGCGGGCAATCACGCCGATGTGTTGAAACACACTGTGCTCTTGCAGCTGCTCGATTACCTCAATCAAAAAGAGACCGCGTATACCGTCATCGACACCCATGCCGGTGCCGGTGTTTATACCCTGGATGGTGAATTCGCCGCCAAGAGCCAAGAGTCTGATTCCGGCATCGCCAAACTATGGGACCGCAAAGATCTGCCCGCTGCCGTAGCCCAGTACGTCAAGTTGATCAAATCGATGAATCCCAGCGGCAAAATGCGTTTTTATCCCGGGTCGCCATTTTGTGCAGAAAAAACCATGCGCCAACAAGACCGCTTGCGCCTGTTTGAGATGCACTCGACGGAGATCAAAATCCTCGAAGAAAATTGTCGAAAAGTCGAAGCCCATGCTGCCGCCCAAGGTCAGCGTAGCACCGTACGTGGCAAGCGCATCATGGTTCAGCGTGCAGACGGTTTTGCCGGTATGCGGGCTTTGTTGCCGCCGCCATCGCGACGCGGACTCGTGCTCATCGACCCGTCCTACGAAGACAAAGACGACTACCGCAAAGTCAAAGTGGCCATCGAAGATGCACTGACGCGTTTTCCCACTGGCACTTACGCGGTCTGGTATCCGGTGCTCGGTCGTCTCGAATCTCAGCAATTACCCGAGCGTTTAAAGCGCATTGCCGGCGACAGTTGGCTCAACGTTACCTTAAGCGTGAGTAGTCCAGCGGCTCTGGGGCTGCATCACAGCGGCATGTTCATCATCAACCCGCCTTGGACCTTGCACACCACCCTCAAAGAGACCATGCCCTGGCTGGTGCAAGCATTGGCTGTGGATAGCGGGGCGCACTTTGCCTTACAGGTTGCCGGCGAAACCGGCGCAAGTGCTAAAGTCGCCTCCGCACCAATTACCAGAGGGCGCACCCGATGAGTAAAGCCTTCGTCAAGGAATCGACAGACGACGATGATGACGAAAGCAGTTTGCCGCCCATCCCCGCCGGTGCCAAAAATTACATCACCCCGCAAGGCTATGAGCGCATTCGCCAGGAACTGTTTCAGCTGATTGACGTCGACCGTCCTGAGGTCGTCAGGATCGTGCACTGGGCCGCCTCCAACGGTGACCGTTCCGAAAACGGTGACTACATCTACGGCAAGCGCCGCCTGCGTGAAATCGATCGTCGCATCCGATTTCTCACTAAGCGTATGGATCTGGCCGCTATCGTCGACCCCACTTTGCATCACGGATCCGACCAGATATTTTTTGGGGCCACCGTCACCTACCGCAACATCGCCGGACGGGAGCATACCGTCACCATCGTTGGCATCGACGAGCTCGATCCGCTACACGGCAAAATCAGCTGGGTCTCGCCGGTGGCACGCGCACTGACCAAGGCGCACGAAGGCGATATCGTGACCTTGCTTACGCCTGCCGGAGAAGAAGAACTTGAAGTCATCGCAGTGGGATACCCACCGCCGGCTTGACGTAAAATACGCAATTTATTGCCAAAGAGAAATTCACTGCGCGTATGTCAATTGCCTACTCCACTCTGAATCATCCCCTGCGGGTGCCGCTGGCCGCCGAGATTCATTCGCGTCCACCGCTGAAGCTCGAGGCGCCTGAGCGCATCACCCATTTGGCGGTCTATGGTGGTAGTGATATTCACATCGCCGGCAATAACAATCTGGCGCAACAGCAGAAACTGCTGGGGGCGTTGTGCCTGCATTTTGGTGTGACCGCGCCTGGCGGCGAGGCTAAATATTTTTTCCATGACTTCGGTCGATTCCGTCTCAAATGGGAATGCCATACCGAGTTTGCCAGTTATACCTTTGTTGCCAGCCGCAAGCCTTCTGCTTCGGCTGAGTCTCTGTTTGACGCCATGCCTATTTCTGACTTACCAGAGCAGTGGCTGCTCAGTTTAAAAGGCATGGTCATTGTTGCGACCCATGTAGCGCTTGAACCGGCAACCGAGTCGGCGTTTGAGGCCGTGCCGCACATGCGTCGTTTGTTTGAAGGTAACGCCGTTGTCGGTTGCGAAGCTTCGCATGCAGCGCAGGTCTGGACCGACTTTTTAATTCATGCCGATGGCTTTGGGCGTTTTGTTGTGCGCGATGCCGGCCTCTATGGCATGCAGGCCGGACGTCTCACGCAGCGTCTGCTTGAGATCGAAACCTATCGAATGATGGCGCTGCTTGGCCTGCCACATGCGCAGCGGGCTAATCCGGCGCTCAACGTCATCGAAGGAGAGTTGGCCAAATTGACTGCGGCCATGGTCGAGTTAGATCAGTCCGATCACAGTCTCGTGCTCGACACCGAAAAAGAAATCCTGGAAGAGCCCGCTTTACTTGAACGCATTACGGCGCTGGCGGCGCGGTTAGAGCGTCTTGCGGTGGATAACAACTACCGTTTTTCAGCCTCTCAGGCCTACTTTCGCTTGGTGCATTCGCGTATTGAAGAACTGCGCGAGCGTCGCATTGAAGGCGTGCCCACCATCGCCGAATTTATGGATCGTCGTCTGACACCGGCGATGAACACCTGTACGGCCGTCGCCCACCGGCAAGAGATTCTGGCCAAGCGTATCGCCAATACCAACTCGCTGCTGCGTACGCGGGTGGGTATTGTGCAAGAACAGCAGAACAGTAAAATTCTCGAATCCATGAACGCACGCGCCGCGCAGCAACTGCGTTTGCAGCAGGCTGTGGAAGGCTTATCGGTCGTGGCGATTTCTTACTACCTCGCCGGGCTGCTCAGCTATGCCGGCAAAGGCTTGAAGGCCGCCGGTTTGCCGGTCGACCCTGACCTGATGACCGGTTTTGCCGTACCGGTGGTGGCGCTGCTTGTTTGGGTGGGCTTGCGTACGATGCACAAGCGAGTCACGCGCAAACCGACACGATAAACGCGCGCGGTGTCTGGTGGTGTGCCGGCGTCTCGTCGGTTTGTTAGCGTCAGACCGAGGGCAAATCATCGGCACGCATTTCGATATTTTTTAAGCCCGCAAACGCGCGCTAACCGGCTTGGCAGAATCGCCGTCCTAAGTCCGCTCGCGCAAAATTCTCGCCACCCCATGCACGCGGCGCACGTTGCGCATCAGGCGGGCCAGGTGCACGCGACCCTCGACCTGAATGGTGAACGAAAGCTCGGTGAGCAGGCTAGCGTGTCCCTCATCCATACCGACATGCACAATATTGGCGTCGGATTCGCCGATCTCGGCAGCGATGCGGGCCAGCGCCCCTTTTTCGTCCTGCACCAGCACGCGGATACGGCATTCAAAGCGGCGATGTAATTCACTCGCCCAATTGACATCGATCCAGCGTCCTGGCTCTTTCGTGCGCAACCGCTTTGCCATCTCGCAGTCAGCGGTGTGAACCGATAAAGTCTGGTCGCGACGCAGGTGACCAATGACTGCGTCGCCCGGTATCGGCAGACAGCACGGGGCCAGTAACACCGAGGCCGGCTCATTGCCGCTAATGGATACTGGATCGATTTTCTTCTCGGTCGGATTTTTTGGGTGCGCCGCAGCACCTGTCTGCATCTCTGCCAATCCAAAAATATGCCGCGCAACCAAGGCCGCCATCCGCTTGCCCACACCAATGTCGGCGTAGAGCTCATTGAGCGATTTGGCGCTGGTTTCATTGATCAAGCGCTCCGCAAGATGCGTCGGCAAGATAGCCGGCATATTGAGTGCCACCATCGCTTGTTCCAGCAGCATCTGCCCCAGCTCAATCGCCTCGGCCGGATTAATGGTCCGCAGATGATGCCGGATCGCCGAACGTGCCTTGCCGGTGCGGACAAAGCCCAGCCAGTTTGGTGTGGGCCGTGCATCATCGGAGACATCAATGGCGACGATATCGCCATTGCGTAATTCGGTCTTGAGCGGCGCGCTCTCATGGTTGATGCGGGCCGACACCGCATGGTCACCCACACCGGTATGAATCGTATACGCAAAATCAAGCGCAGTTGCACCACGCGGCAGCGCAATAATGGTCGACTTGGGGGTAAACACATAAACCGAATCCGGAAACAGATCAATTTTTACATGCTCAAGAAACTCAGCCGAATCACCTGTTTGATTTTGAATATCAAGCAACGACTGTAGCCAAGCGTGTGTACGTTGTTGCAAGTCGGTCAGGGAAGAGTCTTCATTTTTGTACAGCCAGTGCGCCGCTACGCCGGACTCAGCCACATGTTGCATTTCTTCGGTACGGATCTGAAACTCAACAGGGGTGCCATAAGGGCCGATTAACGTGGTGTGCAAAGACTGATAGCCGTTAAGTTTAGGAATGGCGATGTAATCCTTGAACTTGCCCGGCATCGGCTTGAACAGCGCATGCAGGGTACCAAGCGCGACATAACAGTTCGGGAAATTGTCTACCACAACGCGAAAGCCGTATACATCGAGCACCTGCGAAAAACTTAAGTGCTTGTTACGCATCTTGCGATAGATGCCGTACAAAGTTTTTTCGCGGCCCTGAATTTCGGCGCTGATTCCCGCCGTTGCCAAAGCCTGCTTTACCGACTCCATAATCTTGCTGACGACTTCACGGCGATTGCCGCGCGCTGCGCGTACCGCTTTCGAGATCGTCCGGTAGCGCAGCGGGAACATATGCGCAAACGCCAGATCTTGCAATTCGCGATAAATATTATTGAGACCCAGCCGATGGGCGATGGGAACGTACACCTCCATCGTCTCGCGCGCAATCCGACGACGCTTATCAGCGGCCATCGCATCGAGCGTACGCATATTGTGCAGCCGGTCAGCGAGCTTCACGAGAATGACGCGCACATCGCGCGCCATCGCCAGCAGCATTTTGCGAAAATTTTCTGCCTGCTGCTCAATTTGACTTTGAAATTCGATCTTGTCGAGTTTAGACAATCCATCGACAAGCGACGCCACCGGCGCGCCGAAGCGCTCAATCAGTTCGTCTTTGCGAACATCCTGATCCTCCATCACATCATGCAGCAAGGCCGCCATGATCGCCTGTGCATCGAGCTTCCATTCGGCGCAAATCTCGGCAACGGCAATCGGATGCGAAATATAAGGCTCGCCCGATTTACGAACCTGACCCAAATGCATTTCATCCGAGAAGCGATACGCTTCCTTGATTTTTTTGAGCTCGGAGGGTGTCAGGTACTGCGCCAGGCGTTCGGCAAGATTCGTCACCGATGCCACGCCTACGGCGTGCGGCGCGACGGCGTCGATACTGGTGCTGCTAGAGGAGGATTTTGAAGACGAACGCGCAGCCGATGAGCGCTGCGCGTTGGTGGGTATGTCAGCCGGAGTCTGGTTCATGATGAGCCATCCGCCTTGTGGTGCAAGTCAGACCCGATAATGCGGCGGTTAGGCAGGGACTTTTTTCAGCATCTCGATGCCTATATGGCCAGCTGCGATTTCACGCAAGGCCGTCACGGTCATTTTGTCATCATGTGGATCTACTTTTGGCGCGTGGCCTTGCAATAATTGGCGGGTGCGATAAGTTGCAGCCAAGGTCAATTGAAAGCGATTAGGGATTTTTTTCAAGCAGTCTTCAACGGTGATACGGGCCATATGATCTCCAGAAAAACGGATCTAATACAAATTTGTGTGGATGCCCAGTTGGACAAAAAGAGACGGATTGCGCGCGGCCTGCTGGAGGAACCTGCAGCGGCTTGCTTGAATGATCGCAGCCAATTGGCCTAAAGCAGTCGCAAAATCATCGTTGATCATAACATACTCGAACTCCGGCGCATGCGCGATCTCACCTGCAGCAGCTTGTAGCCTGCGCGCAATCACTTCCTCGGTATCTTGCCCGCGGTTTTTAAGCCGTTGCGCAAGCGCCAACAAAGACGGCGGCAAAATAAAAATACCAACGGCCTGCGCAAATTGCTGCCTGACCTGCTGCGCCCCTTGCCAGTCAATTTCGAGCAGCACATCATGGCCTTGCCGATGCTGTTCTTCGACCATCAGGCGCGACGTGCCGTAATAATTTCCATGCACATGCGCCGACTCGAGAAACTCGCCCCGTTCCCGACGCGCCAGAAAATCCGGCTCACTGATGAAATAATACTCACGCCCCTCTGTTTCGCCCGGACGGGGCGCGCGGGTGGTGTAAGAGATCGATAATTTTACGCTCGGCTCTTGCGCCAGCAGCGCATTGACCAGCGAGGATTTCCCCGCACCGGACGGCGCGGCAACAACAAACAAGCTACCGGAAGAGGGCGAGATAGACATAACAGTTTAAACGTGACGGTTAGGCTAGGGCGCGCATGAAGGGCGAACACCGCATAGTTATTCCAGATTTTGCACTTGTTCGCGCATCTGCTCAATCAACAGTTTCATCTGCATCGATGCATCCGAGAGCTCCTTCAGTGCCGCTTTTGAGCCCAGCGTATTAGCCTCACGATTGAGCTCTTGCATCATAAAGTCAAGACGTTTGCCAACTTGTCCCCCTTTTTTAATGATCGAGCGGGTCTCTTTAAGGTGCCCCGACAAGCGCGTCAATTCTTCGGCAACATCGACCCGTATCCCATAAAGCGTGACCTCTTGCCGGATGCGGTCCTGCGCTTCTTCTTTCGAGATTGTCGGCGCAGCCACATTACCATTCGCGCCAAGCGCCAGACCCAAAGCCTCTTGCAGGCGTTCGATCGCTTTTTGATGAAACTGCGCCACCGCCTGAGGCACCAGCGGCGTGATGCGCAAGACCAGCTGTTCCAGATCATCAATGCGGGCCAACAGCATCGTCTCCAGCACCAGACCCTCACGCTCACGCGCGCCGATAAACGCCTCTAAAGTAGTTGCCAGCGTGGCTTGTACATCGGCTTGCAGCGATTCCTGACTAATCTCACTTTCCGCCAGCACACCCGGCCAGCGTAGCAACTCATTGACCGAAAAAGGCGCCGCATCGGCGAAACGTGAGTGCACATTTTTTTGCAGTTCTGCCAGTGAGGCAAGTAACGCCTCATTGGTATCGAGCCGGCTATCGCCTTGCGCCTTGCGGCCAAACGACAAACGGCATTCGACCTTGCCACGTGCCACGCGGCCCATGATCGATTCGCGCAGCAGTGGCTCGAGCGCGCGCAGATCATCATTAATCCGAAACTGCAGATCTAGAAAACGCGAATTAACGCTTTTTAATTCAATCGTCACCGTGCCGGCAGCGCTCTCGCGGCTGCTGGTGGCGTAGCCTGTCATGCTGTTAATCGTCAAAATAAACCCTTTGGCTGTCTTTACAAAACGCTAATAATTCCACACAATCCCGAGCCGGAAGCACGCAACTCTTAAAAAGAAATATGGCCGCACAACCTAACGCAGCGTTACCCGACGGGCTCACACTCGGCGGCTATCGCATTGTAAAGAAGATTGCCGTCGGCGGCTTCAGTATTGTCTACCTAGCCGAAGATGCGGAGGGTCATGCTGTGGCCATCAAAGAATACTTACCCAGTGCGCTGGCCGTGCGCACCGAAGGTGCATTGCAGCCCACCGTTGCGGCCGAACATGTCGAGCTCTATCGGATCGGCCTGAAATATTTTTTCGATGAGGGCAGAGTGTTGGCCGGCATCGTGCACCCTAACGTCGTACGCGTACTTAATTTTTTTCGCGCCCACGACACGGTCTATCTGGTCATGGGATATGAACATGGCCGCTCGCTGCAAGAGCACATTACGCATCGTCGCCAAAAAAGGGACAAGCCACTGATCTCCGAGACAGCCATTCGCCGCATGTTCGGGCAAGTGATGGAAGCCTTGCGTGAAGTGCACGCGTGCAAACTACTACACCTAGACCTCAAGCCGGCCAACATCTATTTGCGGGCGGACGGCACCCCCATCTTGCTCGACTTTGGCGCGGCGCGACAGATACTGCACGCCGACCTTTCCAAACTCTACCCGATGTACACCCCCGGCTTTGCCGCCCCCGAGCTCTCCACCAAAAAAGGACTCGGCCCCTGGACCGACATCTACAGCCTCGGCGCCTCAATCTTTACCTGCATGGTGGGCGTACCACCCCAATCAGCCAACGAACGACGAGAGAACGACCGCATGGAAGATTATTACCAGCAGCTTGAAGACGTTTACTCGACCAAGCTCATTGCCCTCATGCGCTGGAGCCTGATGGTCGATCCGATGCAGCGACCGCAGAGCGTGTTTGCGATGCAAAAAGCGTTGCGCGACAGTGCGGGCAGTCCTCACGGCATGGGCGGACGTTTCATTGCCGGCGTGCGTCGGCTGGTGAGTTAACGATGCGTTTTTCCATTTATCAGGACAGCCAGATTGGTGCGCGGGCCAGTAACCAAGACCGCGTAGGTTATTGCTTCACCCGAGACGCTTTGCTGCTCTTGCTGGCTGACGGCATGGGCGGGCATTTGCAAGGTGAAGTCGCTGCTACCTTAGCCCTGCAAGCAATGGGTGCCTTGTTTCAGGAGCGGGCCAAGCTTGCCGTAGAAGACCCCGGCCGTCTGCTCGACGATCTGATTTTTACTGCCCATCACGAACTGCATCGTTACCGCGCCGTCAACCGGCTAAGCGAAACACCGCGCACCACCATCGTGGTCTGCCTCATTCAGCATGGTCGTGCCTATTGGACGCACTGCGGGGATTCTCGTTTGTACTGGCTGCGCAGCGGACAGATTCTCGCGCGCACCCGCGACCATTCCCACATCGAAAGACTTATCGAGCAGGGTCGCGTATCGCCGGCGGCGCGCATGACCCATCCTGACCGCAACAAACTCTATAACTGCCTCGGTGCGCCTACCTTGCCCCGGGTAGACCGGGCGGCGCCGGTCCGGCTCAAGCCCGGCGATCAATTACTGCTTTGTACGGACGGCTTATGGGGCAGCATTCCTGACCACCAGCTTGCTTACCGTTTGTGTACGGGCGAGCTTGAGCAGGCAGTGCCCGAGCTGGTGCAGGCGGCCACCATCGCCGGCGGCAAAACCGGCGATAATGTCACCGCGCTAGCCATGACCTGGCTGGGGGAAGAGCAAAGCGAGCAAGCCCATGCCAACTCCTTGCTCACCACCAGCCTGCCCATGGGCAGCGTCGTCACCAGTATTCAGGCCGCCCGTCATGCCGACCTGGACGATGAAACGCCGGAACAATCCGGCACCCGGGAAATCGATCGTGCCCTTGCTGCCATGCGAGGCCGGACGGCCTAGCCCGAACCCACCCAAACAAAGGATTAAGCTTGTCACATTCAGCCCCGCTTTCAGCCATCGCTCGTCCTAGCCAGCGCGCCGCCAATGCCTTGCGCAAAGTCAGCTTGACCCGCCACTACACCCGCCATGCAGAAGGCTCTGTTCTGATCGAATTTGGCGATACGCGCGTACTCTGCACCGCCAGCATCGACAACAAAGTCCCCCCCTTCATGCGCGGCCAGGGCCGCGGCTGGCTCACGGCCGAATACGGCATGCTGCCACGCTCAACCCACACCCGCATGGACCGCGAAGCCGCCAAGGGCAAGCAGTCTGGCCGCACACAAGAAATCCAGCGCCTGATTGGTCGCTCGTTGCGTGCCGCATTTGATCTGGATGCCTTTGGTGAACGCACGCTACAACTTGACTGCGACGTACTGCAAGCTGATGGCGGCACCCGCACCGCGGCCATCACCGGCGCCATGGTCGCCGCACATGACGCCTTCAGCGCACTAGTAGCCGGCGGTCATATTGCCGCCATACCGATCAAGCATTTTGTGGCAGCGATTTCGGTAGGTGTTTATCAGGGCTTACCAGTGCTTGATCTTGATTACATCGAAGACTCCGGCTGCGACACCGACATGAACGTCGTCATGACCGAAGTAGGTCACTTCATCGAAGTACAAGGTACGGCCGAGGGCGATGCTTTTGCGCGCGCCACCATGAATCAATTACTTGACTTGGCCGAAGGCGGCATTAGCGAATTGATCCGTTTGCAAAAGCAGGCGCTCGGTATAGCGGCCTGAGGTCTCAGGTTTTAAAATTAAAATTATCCGTAAAGCGATCAGTTTGCATGGCCTTAAACACCCCACCTCGCATCGTCGTACTTGCCTCTAACAACAAGGGCAAGCTCGGTGAATTTTCTCAGCTGCTCATGCCGTTGGGTTTCGACGTGCGCACGCAGGGCGAGATGGGAATTCTTGAGGCTGACGAGCCTTATCCAACTTTCATCGAAAACGCATTAACCAAGGCGCGTCATGCGGCAAGGCAGAGCGCCTTGCCGGCCTTGGCCGACGACTCCGGCATCTGTGTGCCCGCCTTGGGCGGTGCGCCTGGCGTATTTTCGGCGCGCTATGCAGGTGAGCCAAAATCTGATGCAGCCAATAACGCCAAGCTCATTGCCCAACTCGTGGCGCACACTGATAAATCGGCTTATTACTATTGCGCGCTGGTGTATCTGCGGCACGCAGAAGATCCGCAGCCAGTCATTGCCGAGGGGCGCTGGCACGGTGAGATCATTGCCGCGCCGCGCGGGGAGGGTGGGTTTGGTTACGATGCGCATTTTTATCTACCTGCGTTGGGCAAGACCGCGGCCGAGCTGACTGCGGCAGAAAAAAATCAGCACTCGCATCGCGGGCAGGCATTGCGCCAACTCGTGGTCGCCTTGTCGCTATGATTCCCATCCAGCCCGACAATTCGCCATCGCACCAGACCAGACCGGCGCGTGTTGTAGAGACTTACCTCAAGCCCGGCATCCTCAATCTGAGCGCGTTGCCCCCGCTGTCGCTCTACCTGCATTTTCCGTGGTGCGTGCGCAAATGTCCCTACTGCGATTTCAATTCCCACGAAGCCAGTGGTAGCGTGCCCGAGCAGGCTTATCTGGATGCCTTACGTGCCGATCTGGAGCAAGCCCTGCCGCTGATTTGGGGCCGAAAAATTTACACCATCTTTATTGGTGGCGGCACGCCCAGCCTGCTGTCCGCGGCGGGGCTCGATCGTTTAATGTCGGACGTGCGGAGTTTACTCCCCATCGACGGTGCCGCCGAGATCACAATGGAAGCCAACCCCGGGACCTTTGAGGCAGAAAAATTTGCGTCCTATGCCGGCAGTGGGATCAATCGGCTTTCGATCGGCATACAAAGTTTTAATTCCCAGCATCTCAGCGCGCTAGGTCGCATTCATGACGGTGATGAAGCCAGACGCGCGATCGATATTGCACAGGCCAATTTCAGCAATATCAACCTTGACCTGATGTATGCGCTACCGGAGCAAACGCTCGCGCAGGCACGCCAAGACATTGCCACGGCTATTCGTTTTGCGCCGTCTCATTTGTCCTTGTATCACCTGACGATGGAGCCCAACACCGTCTTTGCCAAATATCCGCCGAGCGTGCCCGATGACGACGCCAGCGCTGCCATGCAAGACATGTTGACCGAGCTCACAGCGGCGGCCGGCTATCGGCATTACGAAGTCTCTGCCTTCGCGCAAGCCGGGCGCCAGGCGCGGCATAACCAAAACTATTGGGAGTTTGGTGACTATCTCGGCATTGGTGCCGGCGCGCATTCCAAGCTATCTTTTCCGCATCGAGTGGTACGCCAGGCTCGCTACAAACAACCAGCAGCCTACATGCAGCACGCCGCCGCAGGCAACGCGGTTGCAGAAGAAGCCGAGATCACGCGCGACGAGCTCGGCTTTGAGTTCATGCTGAACGCCTCAAGGTTGACGGAGGGTTTTGATGTGCGTTTATTTAACGAGCGTACCGGACTGGGCTTGAATGGTATCGAGCAAGGCCTGAATCGGGCCGAGTCAAAGGGTTTGATTGAGCGGGACCACAAGCGCATCCGACCCACGGCATTGGGGCAGCGATTTTTGAATGATTTGCAGCAAATTTTCTTGCCCGAATAAGGGTGGAGGAAACAAAGACCGTGATCTGGCCCGGGTGATTCGGTATAATCCCGGCTTGCACCAGTTCAAGGAAGCGTGGCCGAGCGGTTTAAGGCACTAGTCTTGAAAACTAGCGAGGGTTTGCGCCCTCCGTGAGTTCGAATCTCACCGCTTCCGCCAAAACAGTGATATTTACCTATTAAAATCAATGCTTTAGGCGTTTAATCATATTCTCACCCCATTTTCAGCCCCAATTTTGATGTCCCATCACCAACCCCTTTAGGATCAAAACCAAGTCCAAATTTCGGTCTGTCCTTCCATTGAAATATCCTTTTAGAAACGCTCACGATGCCTGTTTTTTAGATAACAAACATGAGTCTAGGGAAGCTCTGATTTATTCGTTTGTTGCAATTTAAGTGTAGAACAACTCATTGACTTTGTTGAGCACGAAAATTTGCAAAGTGAATCGCCTCAGAAATCCTAGACACTCGCTAGCTTCGCGAAGTACCTCTATCCATATTCTACGGTGAGAGCCGATTACTCATGCTGTGGTGGCGCTTAGGGTTGTAAAACATTTCGATGAAATCAAGTACACCTTGCTCGGCATCATCGCGACTTGAGTAAGTCTTGCAGCGAATATGGTCACGCTTGAGCAGTTGGATACGACTTTCCGCAACTGTGTTGTCGGCGCCACACGGCCATCAGCAAAGCGTGAATGGCGAGACGCGCTATATACGCGGCCTAATCGACCGGTCAATCACTTGTCGCGAAAAAAATCTAGCATAGCAGACACATCCAGCACTTTGCGATACCCATAGATTGAGCCGCTCTCCAGCTAGGATTGCGTGATGTGGCCGAGCCGCCGTTTATCTTCCATCGTGCGGTAGCAGTGGGGTGTCTTCAGCCATGCGGAATAGCCGTTCGGATGAACGCCATCATCTTCCCAGACGCCGCACAGAATGGTCGCACTGTTGTTCCCGTATAACGATTGGCATTCATGACACGGCCTTGAAGACCTAAATTTATAGGCTCAGGCGTATCTAGTAAACTCGGGCCGCTTTAAAGCGGGAAACTATTACGTTTCTAGGGAAAAGCTGATTTATTCTTTTTTTCTAGTCAAGTGCAGGGTCACTCATTGATTTCATTGAATGCGAAAATCTGCAAAGTGAATTAATAAGCACTTCCCTAGCTATTGCGTACTTAGTTAAATTGATCATATGCAATCTGACGGTATTCAAAATAGGCTTTAGACAAAGACTAAGTTTTCCAGAGTTATCGATTAGTTATACAGAAAAAAACAGTTAAAGCTGATTGGGTTTCTAATTATACGAACCCCACCGTACCCCTACCCAGCCAAATGCCAAAAGGGACTCCGACCTGCTGGAACATACTATTACGTACGAAGCCTCGCTAATTTTATTCAGTCCAAGTAAAGATTGTTTCCATTTCGGAATACCCCCCCTTCCTTTTTGGAAAAGGATACCCCGGGGGGGTATATGTTTTGAGTATTTCGTTTCAAGTCAACGTTGAACCGCTTCAAGGCCTTGAGTAAATCTACAAAACCGATTCCCCTACGGCGAACGATAAATGTGAAAACCTGAAGCCATTACTTCCAGTGCTAAACCTATTGGTGATCGACGGCTGTTCGTCAGATAATATGGAAAACTGCATGAAGCAGGAGAAAAATCGAGAACCACCTCCAGAAGCTGCTGATCGTGGTGCCTACATCAAGGAACGTGACCAGATCAGGATGGAGCGAAAGGAACTTAAATAATGAACAGAGAATACGGTCTGCTCGCTATAAACCACCAGCGCCTAAGATCTGCTTATGATTATGCTGAACTCTTGTTACCCAAAAATGACTTTACGGGCACAGAAACAATGGGCAATGGACTACACAAGATTTATGTTTTTAGTTGTGAAGAATTTCAGAGATTTTCGGGGAGTAGTCAGCAATTCAAGGCTAGCCTAGTAAGTGACCTGAAGGAGTAAACTGCCGATGAAGAACAAGCTTGATCAAGGTGCATTGACTCTTGAGGAAATCGGAGAACTCGATGCCTTTCTACTAGATGCCGATGGTATCGACGACTCGATGGACATCTCGACCCTGGATGGCTTCCTGACTGCAATTCAATGTGGCCCCACGCTCATTATGCCGAGTGAATGGATGCGCTGGGTGTGGGACATAGAAAAAGGTGAAGACTCACCGGAGTTCAAGAATCAGGAACAGGCGCAGCATATTATTGGCCTGCTCATGCGGCATATGAACGACATTGCGCAGACCCTCAACCAGGCACCGGACCAATATGAGCCATTGCTCATGGAAAATCCCAATAGCGGGGATCCAATTCCTATACTTGACGAGTGGTGCTCTGGATTCATGAAAGGTGTTCAGCTTGATTCAGCCGGCTGGCTGCCGATTACTGTTGGCAAACCGGAATGGATATCGACGATCTTGCTTTACGGAACCGAAGAGGGCTGGGAAGCGCTAAAAACGAAAAATCTTTCTCTTGACGAGCACAAGGCCATGGCAGAGGGTTTGTCTGGCTCGGTTCAAAAGATTCACGCCCTTTACTATGAGCAACGCAGGAAGCAAATCGCAGTGGGCGCGACCCCAAATATTGTCCGGCGCGAACCGATCCGAAATCCAAACAAGGTCGGTCGCAACGACCCCTGCCCCTGCGGATCTGGAAAGAAATACAAGCAATGCCATGGCAGTTCTGAACGCTTGCATTGAATTCAGGGCAGTCAGAATAAATTCGGACACCCTCATGATTAATTGTAGGCGCAATGTTTTGGTTTATGGAAACTTAATTGATAGCAGTTCAGCCTTTAATGGGCAACTAAAAAATTGTATTCAAAAAATCAAGGATTTTAACAGCTGACTAGTTTGAGTAAATAAATGTCAAAAATAAATTGGTTATTCTCTATATTCACATTAATTTTTATGATGATAGCTTGCACGAAAAGCGAAGATGATGTTTATCCTGCTGCCGCAAATAATTTAAAAAATATTGAATTGGGCGAAGCTATCTATCTGCTAATGCCAGATAAAAATAATGAGTTTATAGGATGGTCCTATCAAAGTAATAATAAAATAATATATTGGATTGATGATACGTATAAAACTAATAATGACATTACTTATTCAAGTAGAGATGGATTGATGAGAATAAATGTTAAAGGTGTTAAATCAACAATTTTGAAAAAAGAAACAAAAGAACTTGCATGGAGTATTAATTATATCAATTCAATTAGTAATCCAAAATTTGGACCTCAAGAAATTGAATTAAAGCCAGGAATAAATGATGGTGATGCAAACTGTTTTGGATCAACTGTAGATAATTGTACTTTTAGCCCAATCGAATCACTGATAGCAAGTAATATTCATTTTGAAATAATTTGTAAAACAGGGAACACTGAAAATTGGGGAACAACTGGCTTACTCTTATCCGCAAAAGGTAAAAAGTCAGTAAAAGCAAAATGGATTACAGATGGTGGATCTGGTGGTTCATCTTCTTGGATGTATATTTATGTAGGTGAAGAGCCAGAAAATCTTTGCGAATAGATTAGACTTTTTTACTGCATTGTCAGTACATCAAGTTTCCAAAAGTTAATTAGCGAGTTTATCTATGAGTGTTCAAAAAATAGCTGCGACTGCAAAAGATCGTCTCGATGAAATTGAGGCGAGATGGCCAACATTTTGATCTGATTTCAGTGTCAACGAAGTCTCGGCAGCTCATACGAATTGTTTCGGATGCTTTTGAATCGCTAAATCAACTGGCTCGTGAAAGCGCGTAAGTTGAGGAATCAAAGCTACTCACACCAAAACAAATGGAACATATTTTGTGTTTGTTTAGTGAGTTGCATGAGAATTTTTTTCCTATTGCACATACGCAAGCACCTCTGGATGATCTAATAATAATCAATGGTCGGAAAAGCCAAAAGCTACTTGCATTTCAAGAACACTGCATTGCGAGGTTGCGTGAAGAGACGAAGGCCTCGATTACTGGCTTAAAAATGATTAGTGAAAAAATGCCGAAAGTATTGAATCCGAAAACTATTTAGCGCTACATTTTGTGAAATAGCACGATGGTGTTATGGCAGAGAAATAAATGAAATATTTAGTTGCCATAATGATACTTGTTGCGCAGTCTGCTCAGGCCAAATGGACGGCTATCTCAGAAGAAATTGATGGCACTCAGTAGTACATAAATATGCAATCATTTGGCTTTAATGGAAGTTATCGAACATATTGGAGCTTGGAAAACTCTACGCGGGATAAATTGAGTCCCTACTCTATTAGACAAAAGGAGGAAATTGATTGTGCACAAGAACGCAAAAGAAGCCTTAGATATACTCGTTTCGACAGGCTTATGGCAACTGGTAGAGTAAGTTTGGAGCCTGACTTAACTAGCCAATGGAAATAAATTCCACCCGCATCGGTAGAGTACACTTTTTTAAAACTTCTTTGCCCCCCATGATCTAGCGAGTATTGTTTGTCCAAAAAATAGAGCCTCAGCCATGAGAACCTTACTTCTACTCCTTCCACTGGCTTTGATTGGTTGCAATAAGCCCAATCCGATTGAGGTAGGTGTGGAGGCTGTAAAAAGATCAGAGCGTCTACAACATCTTGAATCTTGCTGGAGGGAGTCAACAGAAGCGAAGCGATTTTTGTCAGCTTTGTTGGTGCTATTTTTTTATGCCAACACAGCGCTTGCATTTAATCTTACTCCAACATCGGTCAAAGGATTGACACAGGCTTATGGTTTTATTGCAGGTCAAGATTATTCATTGTCGCAAATAGAAAATGAATTTTCAGAATTGGCAACTGACATAGTATTCGTCCGGGCGCAGTTTAATTTGACGTTTCCAGAAATTAAAGCCAAATTGGAGAAACAGTTAAAATTGGCTATGGGTGAAAGATCGTTTGAGGAATTCAAGGTCGGACTTCCAGCCAAGCTTAAAGACACTTTGGGACGGCAGAAAATCACTAAGGAAATAGCAGTCAATTTTCTTCAAAAAGTAAAAGAAAGATCTAATGGGGAAATTGAAAGTCCGGTGCTTGAATATTTGTTGGCAGTGGAATATGCAGATAATCCAGCTGGCGAATTTGCAGACAAGTTTCGTAAGGATTTTGCAACTGACGGCACGGACAAATCTCTGGGAATCAAGTTGAATATGCAACTACCTCGATCTTGGCAAGCTGAGATTGGTAAACGACCACACATTGTTCAAAAGTGGACTAGTGAAAATGGCACCGGATTAGAAATGATTCTCCTCGATATTCGTGATGTACAAGGATATAACCCTACTAAAAAAGAAATGGAAGAATTTGTTCGTTCAGGTGAAGTTAAAGAAATCGTTCCCGAAGGATCTAAATATCTTGCGTCTGGAAATTTTTCACTAGAAAAGCAACATGGATATTGGATTCAAATGGCTATGCCTCTAGAGCGTGCAGGTATAAAAATGTTTCACAATTCACTGATATACCAATTCTTCTTTCGAGGAAAAGCTATTGGGATTGTTTGTCAAGCAGGAGGCTCGGAGAATGAAAAGTCTAAAATTGACGATGCTTTCAAGCGAATTCAATCGCTATGTCAGCGAGTATTAAATAGTGTTGTGTTACCACAGGCATACTGAGGTATTAAGGGATGAAATGTTCGCATTGTTAAGGTTCGTTCGGGGGATTTTTGGACTTATCGCGGGTATGCAAGTGCTTGGGCTTTTGCCGATTTTTTCTTGGCTTCAAGACCCCGGCGCTGTTACTGGCAATATGATGGCAATTGTTTTGATTAAGTTATTGTTCATGGGACTGGCATTTGGTACATTTTTTGGATCACGGGTACTGATCAATAAATTGCACTTAAAACGCCATGGTATTCCACACCCTGCGCTCGAAAAAAAATGGGCCCTTTGAGCCTGAATGGTTAACCAACGATTTTATTCCCCAAAAGGCAATGATACTCCTCGCATGGACGAACGAGTTGTTCTTTTGGAATTGCGTTGTTGTCCGGACTTGTAATTGTTCTATTGGCCTAATATCCGATAGCGATTATCGAGGGGAAGAGTCAATCGGGCTTGTCGGGGTTAAGTGGTTTTTCAAGACAGCTAAGAACAACCCTTGGTATGACAAGTTAACTTTCTATGGTTTGTTGGCTCTTTGTGCCGACAACGTCTACTATTACTCTAAACACTAACATCAGTAAGTCATTCTGAGTCAAAGGACGTTTTCAGCTGAGAACCTGAAACAGATTTCAGAAATTAGAGGGTTTCCGGGCAAATCCTCCCAAGACCATGTGAATTACTCAACGTCACCAATGGAAAATCACTTCTTTGCTAGAAATATGCCCAAATATGCTCTATGGCATGTATTCGTCGAGGACAATGATGGTCAGGAGAAATATCGCGGCTCACGCTGCGATGAACAGCAAGCCGATGTCTTCTGTTTGGAATTAAAAAGCGGAGTAATAGATGAACAAGATTGGCGCAACGCCTATTGGAAACGCTCGATAGAAGTGCATCTACCCGTTTACTCTTCGAAAAGAATCTCGGCTGATCTGGCGAACGAACAGCGCACTGCGATACATGAGGCAGGCCATGCCGTTGCAGCAATTCAGTTGGGTGTTAGTGGGAGGAATGAAGTGTATCAATGTCTCTTCGTTCGAAAACTCACCAATGATTTGAGAAAGTAACAGAACTTTCGCAACGTATGTCTTATTTGTAGTAATCGCGACTTGATCTGACAGTTACCCGATTTGATCGATGTGGCTGTCAGATCAAATTCAGTTATTCAATGTGGTGATTTTATCGTGCCACGCCTCCTTCCCGTCAATCAGTGTTTGGATCGGTGTGCGCCCGCAGCACATCTTCCCCTGATGCGTGCGTTCGTAGTTGTAGTCGTGTAGCCAGTCATCCAGATCCCGCTGTAACTCCTCGATGGAGCGATAAATCTTGCGCCGGAACGTGACCTGGTAAAACTCTTGCAGAATAGTTTTGTGGAAGCGCTCACAGATACCATTGGTCTGCGGATGACGAACCTTCGTCTTCGTATGCTCGATGTCATTGAGTGCCAGATAGAGCTGGTAGTCGTGCGCCTCCGGACGCCCGCAGAACTCCGTGCCGCGATCGGTCAGGATGCGGATCATTCCCATGCCCTGTTCAGCAAAGAAGGGCAACACTCTGTCGTTCAACAAGTCTGCTGCCGTAATTGTCACTGGCACCTATAAATTGACACAGGTCGGCAATTGAAAATTGATACACCTCGCACCAGAGATAATTGCCGCTTTGTGAGCGGCGATGATTTCATACGAGGATTACATGCAAATTAAGATCATGCGCAAGCAAGGCCAGAGTCTGCGGGCCATCGCCTGCGAGTTAGGCTGCGCCGTCAACACGGTGCGTAAATATCTGGAGGGCGACGCACCGCCGGGCTATCCGATGCGTGAACGCCGGCAATCCAAGCTGGCCGCGTTTACCGATTATCTGCAACAACGCGTCCATGCCGCCGCACCCGACTGGATTCCGGCTACCGTGCTCTGGCGCGAAATCCGGGAACAAGGTTACGCGGGTGGTGAGCGCATCGTACGCAGCTATGTCGCCACCCTACGACCGACCAAGACCCCCGATCCGCTGGTCCGCTTTGAGACCGGTCCGGGCGATCAGATGCAGGTGGACTGGATCGAGTTCCGGCGCCGTAAAGGGGCCAGCTTGTTCGCCTTCGTCGCCACGCTGGGCTACAGTCGCGCCAGCTATGTCGAGTTTGTTGCCGACATGCGGCTCGACACAATGCTGGCCTGTCATGCCAATGCCTTCGACTGGTTTGGCGGCGTGCCGCGCCGGGCGCTGTACGACAACATGAAGACGGTCGTCATCGAGCGTGATGCCTATGGGCCGAAGCAGCACCGGTTTCAGGCAGGATTCCTCGACTTTGCACGACATTACGGATTTCAGCCTGAGCTTTGCCGTCCTTACCGAGCCAAGACTAAGGGCAAGGTCGAGCGTATGAATGGCTATATCCGGCGCAGTTTCTATGTGCCGCTGGTAGCTCGCCTCAAGTCGGTCGGTCTGGAGCTCGATGTAATCACAGCCAATACCGAAGTCTGGCGGTGGCTGCGGGAGGTGGCCGATGTGCGCATTCATGGCACGACCAAATTGCAACCCGGTCAACAACTGCTTGTGGAGCAGCCTGCATTGCAAAGTCTGCCACCCGCTTATCCAGCCTTGGTCCGAGCAGCGGCGCCTGCGACAGGCAAAGTCTTGCGGGAACGCTTCAACGACTGGCTCGTGCCGCTGCAACACCCGCTGTCTGTGTATGACCAGATCATGGGGGTGGCGGCATGAACATTGCGCATGAACGCATTGCCGAACTGTGCGCCCAACTCAAGCTGACGACGATTGCCGAGGTCTTGCCGCACCTGGCGCAAAAGGCGATCCAGGATGAAATCAGCCTCACTGAATTTATGGAATCGGTGCTCAAAGCAGAACAGACAGCACGGCTGTCACGACAACGCACCACGCTGACTCGGTTGGCCAGTTTCCCGGCCATCAAGACGCTTGATGGGTTTGACTTTGCCGCGGCCAGCGGCGTGCCTAGGACACAGATACAAGAACTGGCCAGCCTGGCTTTTATTGAGCGCAGCGAGAATGTGGTGCTGCTGGGGCCAAGCGGAACCGGCAAGACCCACATTGCTGTGGCGCTGGGATATGCCGCCACTCAAGCCGGCATCAAGGTGCGCTTCATCACGGCAGCAGACTTGTTAATGATCCTGACCACGGCACATCGACAGAATCAATTGGGCGAAGCCTTAAAGCGGTTCGTCAATCCGTACCGTTTATTGATTATCGATGAGATCGGCTATTTGCCCATGAGCCGCGAGCAAGCCAATCTGTTCTTCCAGGTGATTGCCAAACGCTACGAGCGCGGCAGTCTGATTGTGACGAGCAACCTGCCATTCGGTCAGTGGGATCAAACGTTTGCCGACGATGCCACATTGACGGCTGCGATGCTGGACCGTCTGCTGCATCACGCCCATGTCGTGCCCATTCAAGGCGACAGCTTCCGCTTGCGCGACAAGCGGCGGGCGGGGCTGATGATGAAAAAAGCGTCTACAGAAAGAGAGGTCGTGCTGGCCTAATGAGGGCCGGCATCAAAATATTTTACTTAACTGGTGTATCAATATTCGTTTGCCGATGCCGGACAATCTGTATCAAATTTCA
>CAMBFZ010000012.1 GCA_945866125.1 Bordetella parapertussis | reverse complement strand
GTAGCCGGTCCCAAGGGTATGGCTGTTCGCCATTTAAAGTGGTACGTGAGCTGGGTTTAAAACGTCGTGAGACAGTTTGGTCCCTATCTGCCGTGGGCGTTGGAAATTTGAAGGGGGCTGCTCCTAGTACGAGAGGACCGGAGTGGACGAACCTCTGGTGTACCGGTTGTCACGCCAGTGGCATTGCCGGGTAGCTAAGTTCGGAAGAGATAACCGCTGAAAGCATCTAAGCGGGAAACTTGCCTTAAGATGAGATTTCCCGGGAACTAGATTCCCCTAAAGGGTCGTTCGAGACCAGGACGTTGATAGGCTGGGTGTGGAAGCGCAGTAATGCGTTAAGCTAACCAGTACTAATTGCCCGTGAGGCTTGTCCCTATAACATTGACTGTTATAGACAAGAATTGATTTAAGTGTTTGCCGATTATGCAATCACGCCCAAAATCATGTAATACCAAATACTTCTTCCAGATTGAACTATTTGTGTGCGCCAGCTCCAACGGTGTCACAAGTGGTTTTACAAGTTATGCCTGATGACCATAGCGAGTTGGTACCACCCCTTCCCATCCCGAACAGGACCGTGAAACGACTTTGCGCCGATGATAGTGCTGCAACCAGTGTGAAAGTAGGTCATCGTCAGGCTATTATCCGAAAAACCCCCAGCTTACTTAAGTTGGGGGTTTTTTTTCACTTCCAATCTTCCCATTCACTGAATTACCCCGGAAATCCAAGGTACACAGCCTTATATATCCCAACTTTCTTGCGCCTTATGGCAATAGCCACCAATTCAATTGCAAGCTTATTCGTCAATCCCGACTGGCTAATCCAGGTAGCCAGGCTCCGCTCTTCCAGCAACAGATACACGAGCCGCAAGAACATACCCAGAAAGCGGCAGTCGTCTGATTTCCTCCTCAGTACGCTTTTGCCGCACGCTAGTTACAAAAAGCGTTTTCAAGTCGGCTCCGCCAAAGGCAAGCATCGTCGGGCAAGTAATCGGTAGCGTAATTTTTTCAAGTAGGCTCCCATCCTGCGCCAGCCTGAGCAAGCTCCCCCCCTCATACATCGCAGACCAATAAGCACCTTCGCTATCGATAGCGGCACCGTCAGGTCTGCCGCCATAATGCGAATCCCGAAAATCCGGGAAAACCTTGAAAATACGGCCGACACCAGGTAAGCCTGAAGTTAAATCAAACTCATAAGCCATAATTCGATGGGCACCCGTGTCCGCGTGATAGAGCGTCTTGCCATCCAGACTAAAGGCAACGCCATTCGACACAGTAACCGGATGAGCGAATTCCCTTATTCGCCCATGATCAACGCAATACAAGCGCCCGCTTGTTGAATCCCGTGCATCTACCAAAGTGCCGACCCAAAGCCTGCCTGCCGCGTCACAGCGCCCATCGTTGAAGCGAAACTTTTCTGTATCGTAGGGCGCCGGAAGTAAAAGCCGCAAACTCCCATCAACCGTATTTAACAGCGCAATACCGGAGCGCATCGCAACAATCAATCCTCCTCCTTCCCGCCAAGCTATGCAGCCAGGCTCCGACGGCAAAAGCCATTGTTGCCTACGCCGCGTAACCGGATCGAAGCAATGTACGTTTCTAGCGGTGATATCAATCCAATAAAGTCGAGCCTCAAGCGGGTGCCAAAGAGGGCACTCTCCCAAGAGCATTGGACCATCGCTTATCGTTTCGAACGTAAGACTGCTCATGAGAGTTGCGCTCCAGACAAATTATGCGCGATCATGCGCGAGGTTCATTCTAACAAGCTAACTGGAGATCACATTGACCGCATCAGCAACCAAGCCGCGCCTCGCATTTCTTGGCATCGGACTAATGGGAAAACCGATGGCCGCCAATCTTCTCAAGGCTGGCTACGAAGTCACCATCTGGAACCGAACAACTTCAAAAGCGGAGGCCCTTCTTCCGCTCGGCGCTCGAATTGCGGCTAGCCCCGCCGAAGCAGCTGGTGTAGACATTCTTATTACGATGCTCGAAGCAGGTCCGCAGGTCGAATCAGTCCTTGATGTCACCCTTGATCAGATCGCTGCCGGTTCACTCGTGATCGATATGAGCTCGACGCGACAGGCGGAGGCGCAGTCGCTGCATGCCAAACTGAACAAAAGAGGAATCCACTTTATGGACGCACCCGTATCCGGTGGCGTACTCGGTGCCGAGGCAGCAACCTTGGCGATCATGGCAGGCGGTAGCGCCGAAGACTTCAGGCGCGCAGAACCCGTATTCGCTGCAATGGGGCGGTCAACATTGGTCGGACCAGCCGGCTGCGGTCAGCTTGCGAAATTATGCAATCAGCTGATCGTTGGCGCCACCATCGACATTGTCGCCGAGGCGCTGTTACTTGCGCAGGCGGGCGGTGCAGATCCCACCGCGGTGCGGCAAGCTATTCGAGGTGGGTTTGCTGAAAGCCGTATTTTAGAAGTCCATGGTCAGCGCATGTTAGACCGCAATTTCATCCCGGGTGGACAAATAAAAACCCAGACTAAAGATCTTGAAAACATTTTGATCGCAGCCACTAACGCCGGTATTTCATTGCCGGTCACCGAGATCGTCGCTTCGCATTTTCAAAGTCTCCTAGCTAGCGTCCCGTTCGCGGACCACTCTGCTGCATTGCTTGCCTTGGAGCGAAGTAACCCCGGGAAGCGCGTTGGAAGCGGCGCTGACAAATTACCATAAGGTCACGGATGTCTCGTCTCAACGCAAAGCAAAAATTGAATTGGCGGGTCGTCTGGACCCTCCTCCAGCCATACTGGCAATCAGAGGAAAAATGGCGCGCCCGATGTCTGCTGGCTAGCGTCGTTGCGCTGGCATTGGGCATGGTCTATTTAAATGTCTTGTTTAATGACTGGAATCGCGATTTTTACAACGCCTTAGAGACGAAAAATTTCGTTGATTTCACCGAACAACTCTGGCGATTTTCCACGCTTGCGTTCATCCTGATTGTCGTTGCTATCTACAAAATCTATCTTACCCAAGCGTTGGAGATTCGATGGCGCGCTTGGATGACGAAGCAATACATGGCGGAGTGGCTGGAAAATCAAGCTTACTATCGCATCGAACAAAGTGGGAGTGCAGACAATCCGGATCAGCGTATCGCCGAAGATTTAAAATTCCTCACCAGCGGGTCGTTGGCTTTGTCATTAGGATTGCTCTCTAGCGTAGTCACGCTGATTTCCTTTATTAGTATTTTGTGGACAGTCAGCGGTCCGATCACAATCATGTTGAGCCAACGCGAGTGGACTATTCCTGGGTATATGGTCTGGTTTGCCTTAGCTTACGCTGTCTTGGGATCCTTACTCGTTGCGTGGATAGGTAAGCCACTAGTTGGGCAAAATTTTAATCAACAGCGATTTGAAGCCGACTTTCGGTTTGGTTTAATCCGAATTCGTGAAAACGCCGAGGCCGTTGCGCTATACGCGGGAGAGGCGCAAGAAACTGCGCAGCTCAGCGAACGATTTCGCGCCATTCGTGAAAACTGGTGGGCCATCATGACCACCACCAAGCGGCTCAATGTAGCGTCTACTTTTTACGCGCAGTTCGCGGTCATCTTTCCGTTTTTAGTTGGTGCGCCGCGCTACTTTTCTGGTGCCATAACCCTGGGTGGGCTGATGCAGATTGCCTCGGCCTTTGGCCAGGTGCAATCGGCACTGTCGTGGTTTATCGATGCCTTCGGTCAGCTCGCTGAATGGAAAGCCAGTGTCAATCGTTTAGCAGGATTTCATTGGGCGGTAACAGCTGCACGCACACAGCAGGCAGGTATCAGCGTCATACGCAACAACGTCGGCGCAGTCTTGGTTGATCGAGTCCGTCTGGATTTGCCAAACGGCAGTGCGTTAACGCATTCGCTTGACGCCACCATTCTGGCGGGCCAGCGCATCCTCGTCACCGGCCCATCTGGCTGCGGCAAGTCCACTTTGTTTCGGGCCATTGCAGGCATCTGGCCTTATGGTGGAGGCAGTATCGAAATACCCGCATCCATGGACCTGCTATTTTTACCGCAGCGTAGTTATCTACCCATCGGTACCATGCGTGCAGCAATCAGCTACCCCGCCGCTGCAGGTACTTATCCGGACCGGGCAATCCATCACTACCTGACGCAATGCCGGCTGTCGCATTTGGCGCAATCGCTCGACGACAGCGACAACTGGAGCCAAAGGCTCTCTCCAGGCGAGCAACAGCGACTCGCTTTTGTGCGTGCCTTGCTCACAAAACCCGATTGTTTGTTTTTAGACGAGGCCAGTAGCGCGCTCGATGCCGACACCGAGCAGTTGCTCTATACCTTGTTGATTGCCGAGTTGCCGGACGCCGCCATCATCAGCATTGCACATCGGGAGATCGTAGCCCAATACCATCAGCTGCATTGGCACTTCGAAGAAGACAACGAGACCGTGATTATTCCAGGCTCGTTGTCCGCTGCACGCTATCGCATCAACACAGCAACGCGTATCAAACCCGCCGACAAGCTCGCCTAAAATAGACGCTCATTAATTGTCAACGAATAGGTGGGCGCGCTAAAAATTGCTCAGCCAACCTGACCCAGTAAGTTGCGCCAATTGGTAGCAGATCATCATTAAAGTCATAACTCGGATTGTGCAGATTACACGGTCCGAGTCCGTGACCCGGCATCCGGTGCGTGCCGTCACCGTTACCAATAAAGACATAGCAGCCCGGCTTTTCCAGTAACATGAACGCAAAGTCTTCTGAGCCCATCGTAGGCTCGACGTTCGCTTCAACTTGGTCTCTGCCAAGCATATCCTCCATTACTTCAACCGCAAATGCCGTCTCTGGAGCGTGATTAATCAACGGCGGATAATTGCGCTTGAAATGAAATTCCATCGTCGTACCAAATGCAGCCGCAGTGTGTTCCGCAATCTCGCGCATACGCGCCTCAATCAGGTCGAGCACTTCAAGTGTGAACGTGCGCACTGTGCCAATCAGGCTCGCCGAATCCGGAATAATATTCGTCCCGCTACCCGAATGAATCTGCGTAATCGACAGCACCCCCGCATCATTCGGATTCATATTGCGCGCAACGATCGTCTGCCAGCTCTGCGCAATTTGTACCGCGACCATAATCGGATCGATGGCCATGTGCGGCTGCGCAGCATGTGCCCCCTTGCCCTTGATCGTTACCTCGAATTCATTCGATGAAGCCATCATTGGCCCCGCCTTCACGCCCATCCGGCCGGCTGCAGCACCGGGCCAGTTATGCATGCCAAAGACCGCTTCCATTGGGCATTGCGCAAACAGGCCATCGTCCATCATCCGCTTGGCGCCTCCGCCTCCTTCTTCTGCCGGCTGAAAAATCACATACACCGTTCCATCAAAATCACGATGCTGAGATAAATAATGCGCGGCACCCAACAACATTGCTGTATGACCGTCATGACCGCAAGCATGCATTTTGCCGTCGTGGCGCGAATGGTGATCGAAGGTATTGGATTCGTGTACCGGCAGCGCATCCATGTCCGCGCGCAAGCCGACTGCGCGATTGCTGCTACCGTTTTTAATGACCCCCACCACGCCAGTGATGCCCATCCCACGAATAACCGGAATGCCCCACTCGGTCAGCTTTTGCGCCACCAGCTCAGCCGTTTGTACTTCTTCATAGGACAGCTCAGGGTGCGCGTGAATAGCTCGGCGAATTTTCTGTAATTCTGCGTGAAACTGAACGATAGGGTCGATTAATTTCATGATGGTCTCTTTTGTCATTGCGCCGCAGATCCTGGCCGCCACGCTGTTTTTAGTTGTGCTTCATTTTACTTCGTTCGTACAATATTAACGCCAAGCTGCATTAGCATCAGAAATTGCCAATTCGATAAATAATTTAATTCGGCAGATCTATTTTTCCGAGGTAGCAAGTAGGGTGCAAATACAAATCACCGCCTGCGAGGAACTTTTCACTGGCGCTGTCGTCAATTGCCAGTGACTGCGCTGTATCCCAAGAACATTGCCGTTCCTTCGACCTGCCAACGATCCCACGCAATGTGGAATCCAAGGCGACAATAGCTTCCGCGCACTCAGGCGACATCGATCGCTCTTCGCCAAAGCGCATATCTTTACTAATCCTCAAGTACAACAATTTGTTGTTCTATTTGTACGGTATAAAATGCATCATTCATGATAAACACGCCGAGATCGCGCATCAATTTTTTATCATCTTCTGACGCGGGTCAACAAAGCCTGAGAGCGCCAATGAAATTTTACCCACGTCTGATACTTGCCGCGGCCCTATTAGTCGGTGTCGGCGGCTGTGCGCAGCTTGGCTATACCGTCCAGGCCATGCAGGGTCAGTTATCTTTAATGTCACAAGCCAAGCCTATTGATGATTGGTTATCCGACCCGCTCACCACCAACGAATTAAAGGAGCGACTACGGCGGGTGCGCAGCATTCGCACATTCGCAGCGAAAGAACTCAGTTTGCCCGATAACGGAAGTTATAAAAAATATGCTGATCTCAAAAGGCAATACGTTCTGTGGAATGTCGTTGCCACCCCCGAGTTATCCGTCAAGCCAAATCAATGGTGCTTCCCCGTTGCAGGCTGTGTGGATTATCGGGGCTACTACAGCAAGGCGGCGGCCCAGTCGTTTGCAAATAATCTTCAGCGCGACGGATTCGATGTCCGCGTCTCAGGAGTACCAGCCTACTCAACATTGGGCTGGTTTGACGACCCGGTCTTATCGACCTTCATCGCCTACCCAGACGCAGAGCTGGCGCGATTAGTGTTTCACGAACTCGCGCACCAGGTCGCGTATGCGCCAGGCGACTCATCTTTTAACGAAGCCTTCGCCACCGCCGTCGAAGAATTTGGTGTTGAACGCTGGCTAACCGTGCAGGCTAGCGATGCCCTGCGCGAAGACTATAAGGTGCATCAGCAGCGGCGCCAAGATTTTCTCGCGCTACTCGCGCAGTATCGTCTGCAGCTCGAGGAAAATTTTAGCAGCATGGAAAGCGACACGACAAAGCGCGCGCGTAAGGCCGTCATTTTTCAGTCGCTGCAAACACATTATGTCGACATGAAAAAGCAGCGCTGGGGTGGCTATGAAGGCTATGATCGCTGGTTTAGCGAGCCCATGTCGAATGCGCATTTTGCTTTGATAGCAACCTACCATGACCTTCTGCCAGCGTTTCGTCAGCTGCTCACTACCAAACAAACCCTGCCGGCGTTTTATCAATCCGTTCGCGCGTTAGCCAAGCTCGATAAGAAAAAACGTCGAGAACAATTGGCACGTTACCAGCCCCCAGCCGAGCCTCCTACTCCGCAGCAAACTGTTGCGGTGCAATAATCACACAGTGTGATTTTTTTCGGATAGCATCCGTACAAAGAGAAAATCGCGTCGTGGCAATAGCCAGGCCAACCCAAAAAAATAGATAACGAGACGAGGTTGCAGATGGAAAAATTTTGGATACAGTCCTACCCGGAAGGCGTGCCGGCAGAAATTGACACCACCCGCTATCGCTCGCTAGTTCAGCTCATGGAAGAGGCGTTTAGCAAATACGCGGCGCGTAACGCCTACGTGTGTATGGATAAATTCATGACCTATGCCGAGCTTGACGCGATGTCAAAAAAACTCGGCGCATGGCTGCAAGGGCAGGGCTTATCAAAGGGTGCGCGGGTCGCCTTAATGATGCCTAACGTCCTGCAATATCCGGTCGCGATTGCGGCAGTGCTGCGAGCAGGTTATGTCGTCGTCAATGTTAATCCGCTCTACACGCCGCGCGAGCTCGAGCATCAGCTCAATGACTCTGGCGCAGAAGCTATCATCATTCTTGAAAATTTTGCCACCACCCTCGAAAAAGTCATCAGTCGCACCCAAATCAAAGTTGCCGTGGTTGCGAGCATGGGCGACTTGCTTGGCGGTGCTAAGGGCGCCATCGTCAACTTCGTTGTCCGTAATATCAAAAAAATGGTGCCGGCATTTTCTTTGCCCCATGTCGTGCGTTTTAATCACGCCCTCAAACAGGGTGCGCGGATGATGCTGCGACCGGTCGAGCTTGGTCATGACGACATCGCGTTTTTGCAATACACCGGTGGCACGACCGGCCTGTCAAAAGGTGCGATGCTAAGTCATCGCAATATCATTGCCAACCTATTGCAAAACGAAGTCTGGCTACAGCCGGCAATGGATGCCAAGCCCAAAGTAGAGGCATTCGTATTCGTCTGCGCCTTACCGCTTTATCATATTTTTGCACTGACAATTTGCGGCCTTATGGGCATGCGCATCGGCGGCATGAACATCCTCATTCCTAATCCACGCGACATCCCGGGGATGGTCAAAGAACTATCCAAATACAAATTCAACATGCTCCCAGCGGTGAACACGCTCTACAATGGCTTGTTGAATAACCCCGATTTTGCCAAGCTCGATTTTTCTGCGCTCAAACTCTGCAACGGTGGCGGCATGGCAGTACAACGTGCAGTCAATGATCGCTGGAAGCAGGTTACCGGCAAGAGCATCGTCGAAGGTTATGGGCTCTCCGAGACCTCGCCCACGGCCACAGCCAATCGCGCTGACGCCACCGAATTTACCGGCAACATAGGCGTGCCGATTCCTTCAACGGAGATTGCCATTCTTGACGACGCCGGCAATCCGGTGCCGTTAGGTCAGCCCGGCGAAATCGCCATTCGCGGGCCGCAGGTTATGGTCGGCTATTGGAACCGGCCCGAAGAAACCGCCAACGTCATGACCGCAGACGGCTTTTTCAAATCGGGTGATATTGGCGTCATGGACGAGCGCGGTTACGTCACCATCGTTGACAGAAAAAAAGACATGGTGCTGGTATCAGGATTCAACGTCTATCCGACCGAAGTCGAAGGCGTCGTAGCGATGCATCCCGGTGTACTCGAATGCGCAGTTGTTGGCGTGCCGGACGAAGCAACAGGTGAAGCCGTCAAACTTTTTGTCGTGCGGCGCGATCCGGCACTGACTGCGGACCACATCATCGACCACTGCCAGCAACAACTCACGGCTTACAAGCGCCCCAAAATAATCGAATTCCGCAATGATCTGCCCAAGACCAATGTCGGTAAAATATTGCGGCGTGAATTGCGGGATGTGAAACCGGCCGCATAATTTCGGCCGTCAAATTCCGGGTAAGACAGGCAGCTCACGGGGCCGGCGATCTTCGCCGGTTGCCACATAAGTCAACGTCGCCTCCGTCACCTTCACAATCTCGGACTGCAGCCGATTACGTTCGGCATACACCTCGACATTGACTGTAATCGAGGTTCTGCCAGTCTTCACGATTTTTGCGTAGAACGACAACAAGTCGCCGACAAACACAGGCTGCTTGAAGATAAACGAATTCACCGCTACCGTCCCCACTCGTCCATTCGCGCGCCGCACCGCCGGAATCGCGCCGGCAATATCCACCTGCGCCATAATCCAGCCGCCAAACACATCGCCATGAATATTCGCATCAGCCGGCATCGGCATCACGCGTAAGGTCGGCATGCCCTCTGGCAGGCTGTTCAGATCGGACTGTTCCATGCTGACTCCCTAGATAAGCTATTGCCGTTACAATTCTGCTGTGCCCGAGGATAAACCATTCGGCAAGCCCACTCCCTGATTTTGATTGTTTGCGATTCCCTATGCGCCACCATGCCCAATCCCATTTCGATACACCCGCTAAGCAAGGTACGCGCAATGATTGGGGAACCCTGCAAACCTTAGTGCCCTATCTGTGGGCCTATAAGTGGCGGGTCTTGCTAGCCCTCGTGTGTCTTGTCAGCGCCAAGGTCGCCAATGTTGGTGTGCCGCTTGTTCTCAAGGCACTCATTGACAGTTTAAGCATCACGCCGGGTCAACCGGCATCGGTGATGAAATTACCCATCGGCGTCTTGATCGCCTATGGACTTTTGCGTTTGTCCACCACCGTATTTACTGAATTACGCGAGTTCTTTTTTGCCAGAGTCACGCAGCGCGCGGTGCGCACCATCGCGCTCAAAGTATTTCGGCATCTGCACGCGCTCTCCTTGCGCTTTCATCTCAACCGACAGACCGGCGGCATCACGCGTGATATCGAGCGCGGTACACGCGGCATTTCTTCGCTTGTGTCCTTCACTCTTTTTAGTATCTTGCCCACGCTAGTGGAAATCACCCTCGTCCTGGGCTATCTGGCACTGCACTACGACATCTGGTTTTCAGCAATTACTCTGGCAGCATTATCGATCTACGTGCTATTCACGGTGCTCGTTACGGAATGGCGCACCCACTTTCGGCGCACGATGAACGAGCTCGATTCCAAGGCAAGCACCAAGGCCATTGATTCGCTGCTCAACTACGAAACTGTCAAATATTTTGGTAACGAAGAATACGAAGCACGCCGTTACGACGAAGGCCTTCAGCGCTTTGAAACAGCAGCCGTACGTTCGCAGACCTCGCTGACCTTGCTCAACACCGGACAGTCCGTCATCATCGCCCTCGCAGTCACCCTAATTTTATGGCGCGCCACGCTTGGTGTTATCGGCGGCACCATGACATTGGGTGATCTGGTTTTGGTCAATGCCTTCATGATCCAGCTCTATATCCCGCTCAACTTCCTTGGCGTCATTTATCGTGAAATTAAGCAGAGCTTAGCTGACATGGAAAAAATGTTTGTTTTGCTCGACCAGCATCGCGAAGTCGCCGATGACTCATCGGCACCGCCCTTGGCCATCAGACAGGCTGAGGTTCGGTTTGCTCACGTTGATTTTAGTTATGAGGCGAAGCGCCAGATTTTGTTTGATGTCGATTTTACGATTGCAGCCGGCACCACCACCGCCGTAGTCGGCCATAGCGGATCCGGCAAATCCACGCTGGCTCGGTTACTGTTTCGCTTTTATGACGTCAACGCCGGGGCAATTACCATCGACGAGCAGGATATTCGCCGTGTCACCCAAACCTCGTTGCGCAGCGCGATTGGTATCGTCCCGCAAGACACCGTGCTCTTCAATGACAGCATTGCCTACAATATCGCCTACGGCCGCCCGGGCGCGAGCCAAGATGAAATCGTCGCCGCGGCGCGCGCGGCGTATATCCATGATTTCATCGTCAGTCTGCCCGATGGCTATGAGACAGCAGTAGGGGAGCGCGGCCTGAAATTGTCCGGCGGTGAAAAGCAGCGTGTCGCGATTGCGCGTACCTTACTCAAAAATCCGGCCATCCTTATTTTTGATGAAGCCACCTCCGCACTGGATTCGCGTGCCGAGCAAGCGATACAGGCACAACTTAAAGAAATCGCGCGTGACCGTACCACGCTGGTCATTGCGCACCGTCTCTCCACCATTGCCGATGCCCAGCAGATTTTGGTGATGGATCATGGTCGTATTATTGAACGCGGCACCCATGGGCAATTGCTCGCCGCCCAAGGCGCCTATGCGCAGATGTGGGAGCGTCAGCAGGCACGCCAGCAAGAGGTGACCGACCCCATCGGTGCAGAGCCCCTGAGTCCCTGAATCGGCGCGCGTCAACCTGTTTCACTGGGTACTGCCCGCGCCTCTTTTACAATACACGTTTATTTCAACACAATTGCTGCATCATGAAACCTAGAGACATCCTCGTTGCCAGCTTCCATGCCGCAGTCGCCGCTGCGGATCCGCTGAATATCGTCGCCGCACACCTCCCATCACCACCCCGCGGGAAAACCCTCGTCGTTGGTGCCGGTAAGGCTGCAGCCAGCATGGCGCGCGCCGTCGAACTCGCATGGCCGGCCGATGTCCCGCTTGAAGGATGCGTCGTTACTCGCTATGCGCATGGTATGCCCACCGAGCGTATTGACGTTGTCGAAGCCAGCCATCCGGTACCCGATGGTGCCGGCGAGGCTGCTGCTGCAAACATCCTGGCGCGCGTAGCGCAGCTGACTTCAAACGACCACTTGATCGCACTGATCTCTGGCGGCGGCTCGAGTCTGCTGTCGTTACCTGTGACGGGCATCACGATGGCGGACTTAAAGTCCGTCACAAACAGTCTCCTCAAGTCTGGGGCGCCCATCACGGAAATGAACATCGTTCGGAAGCATCTCTCGCGTATCCAAGGCGGCCAACTAGCAGCAGCCTGCAAGGCACCTGTAACCAGCTTAGTCATCAGCGACGTCACAGGCGACGACCCCAGTGCCATTGCGTCTGGCCCAACCTGTGCCGACCCTAGCACCTATGCCGAGGCGCTTGCGATTCTGGAACGCTTTGCGGTTCAGGCGCCAGCCTCGGTGCTGAGGCATTTGAAAGCGGGTGTCGCTGGCCAAGTCGATGAGACACCTAAGCCGGGAGACCCGCTGCTTGCCCACGTCAATAACACCGTCATTGCGACTGCGCATGAAAGCCTGCAGGCCGCAGCTGATTATTTTCGTGCACAGCAGATCACACCGGTTATCTTGGGCGACACCGTCACCGGTGAAGCCGCCGAAGTCGCCAAAGTTTATGCGGCATTGGCGCGCGAAATTCGTGCACATAGTCAGCCCTTCAAGCCACCGGTGGCGCTCATCTCTGGCGGCGAATGCACAGTAACGGTAAGAGGTAACGGGCGCGGTGGACGCTGTGCCGAATTCCTCACCTCCCTCGCTGTGGAATTGGCCGACATGCCCGGCATCTATGCACTTGCTGCCGACACCGATGGCATTGATGGCACCGAAGACAACGCCGGTGCGCTGCTATTTCCCGATAGCGCTGCGCGTGCAGCAGCACTCGGCATATCGGCGCAGGCGCTCCTGGCAAACAACGATGGTTATAGTTATTTTTCCGCGCTTGGAGACCTACTCGTCACCGGGCCGACCCGCACCAACGTCAATGATTATCGCGTGATACTCATCCTGTAAAATCAAACCAACTTATTAGCGACAACAAGCTCATGCACAAGCCGGCAGCCCCTGATTCTCTCACCATCATTCGACCCGATGACTGGCATTTGCATCTGCGCGATGGTGCGATGATGGCCGATGTTTTGCCGCACACCGCGCGCCAGTTTGCCCGTGCCATCGTGATGCCCAATCTCAAGCCACCCGTCACTACCACCGCCATGGCGGGCGCCTATCGCGATCGCATCGTCGCCGCTTTGCCTGCTGATTTAGTCTTCGAGCCCTTAATGGTGCTCTACCTGACCGACAATACGCAGCCAGACGAAATTCGCCGTGCCGTTGACAGTGGGTTTGTTCATGGCGTCAAGTTATATCCGGCCGGTGCGACAACCAATTCTGATGCTGGCGTCACCGATCTTTCACACTGCATGCCAAGCTTGGAAATGATGCAGCAACTTGGTTTGCCTTTGCTGGTGCATGGCGAAGTCACCGACAGCGACATTGATATTTTTGATCGCGAAGCCGTGTTCATTGATCGAGTTCTACAGCCATTACGGCGCCAGTTACCGCAACTCAAAATTGTCTTCGAACACATCACCACCCGTGAAGCGGCGCAATACGTGCGTGACGCCGAAGGTCCCATGGCGGCAACCATCACTGCGCATCACCTGCTCTACAACCGCAATGCGATTTTTAAAGGCGGCATAAGGCCGCATTACTATTGCCTGCCTATCTTGAAACGCGAAGTGCACCGACAGGCACTCGTGCAGGCAGCGACGTCTGGCGGCCCGCGTTTTTTTCTGGGCACCGACTCCGCGCCGCATCCCAAGGGATTAAAAGAGCATGCGTGTGGGTGCGCAGGTTGTTACACCGCCTTGCATGCGATGGAGCTCTATGCGCAAGCATTTGAAGAAGCGGACGCGCTCGACAAACTAGAAGCCTTTGCCAGTTTTCACGGGCCCGATTTTTATGGTTTGCCACGCAACACCGGCTACGTCCGTTTGCAGCGCGCGCCATGGACTATTCCAGACCAACTCAAGCTCGCCGACACCACCTTAGTGCCACTCGATGCCGGCCAAACCTTACAGTGGAAACTGGTCTGAGATCGTGGCTTTATTTGCGTGACCTCGACACTCGGGCCCATCGTGTTTGCCGCTATAGATTGGCAGCGTCCCTGGCTTGCGCCACTGCGGGAACTGGCACTGCCGCTGCTGTCTGAGGGGCATTGGCGCGACGCTTTCAACGGTGCTGCCAAAGCGCGCGGTCTCGTCACTATGCAGGGGCATCCCATCCGGTTTGTGCCGCAGCAGTCGCTGCCATTGCACACCGCTTATGAAGCCTACATCCATGCAACTGGTGCCGTACCGACGCGCGACAATCTGCATGATTTTTTTAATGCGCTCATTTGGCTACGATTTCCTCACATCAAACGTACACTTAATGCCTTGCAGGCCGCCGAAATTCAAAGCCGGCTTAATGCCGCAATACTTCATAGCGGTGGGCGCGGCAGGCAGCGTGATGCGGCGACTTTGTTTGATGAAAACGCTGCCGTGGTTGTTTGTAGTGAGGTGACATGGGTCGCTGCGCTGCGTGATCATCACTGGCAAGAGGCGCTGCTGAAAAAGCAGGATATCTTTCACCAGCACTGTGAGGTTTATTTATTTGGTCATGCGCTATTGGAAAAGCTCGTGCGTCCTTACAAAGCAATCACGGCCCATGCGTGGATTTTGGTGGTCGAGCCGTCCTGGTTTGCGCAGTCTGCGGCCGAACGCCTTACCGCAGTTGATCTGGCAGTTGCTGCACAACTGTCGGTAGGTTTTGCCAGCAGAGATTTCACGCCCTTGCCGGTACTGGGCGTGCCTGGTTGGTGGCCTCAGCAAGATGCTAAATTTTATGACGACGCATCGGTTTTCCGACCGATGCGTGCCAGCCAAGCGGCCGCTTAAAAGCCCTTGCGTAGTCCTAAAATAAAGGCGTCAGAGGTAGCCGTCTGATTCAAGGTAAGCGGTGCAGCCGAAGCGTCAACGAATCCCGAGTAAGACGAGTACGCGCCATCGGTTGCGTGATTGTATGCCGCGTACATATCCAAGGTCTTCGAGAGCGAATACATCGCCGAGAGATTGATAATAGAAGGGTGGCCCGCGCCGCTATTGCGCGCATAATTTACTCCCACACTCGTGTTGGGCATTACCTTCATCTCGGCGCCAATGACGACCGTATTGGTCGCCTTACCCGCGTTCGGATCAAACCAGACATAGTTAGCGGCAAGCTTGATCGGGCCGACCGGTACACTGGCGCCGACCAGATACTGTCGGTACTGTGAATCGCGGTCAGAGGCGGCAGCGACGATAGTCCAGTCGGCCATTGCATAGCCGAGATTGCCTGATACAAAGCGATTGGCACTGGCGTCACCCACGATGCCGCCAAACCCGTACATCACGCTACCGGACAGGCCCGCCAGCGATTCGGCGGGTAAACTATAGCTAATCGAATTAGGAATAAAAAAGCCGCCGGTTGTGCCGCGTGCCGGATCAGCATCCGTACCTCCGCCGGCGACCGATACTGGCAGGCCCAGTGTGTTGAGCGTCGTGCCCTCACGGTGCAACAGCAAGGCCGGCACATAAAAATTATTACCTGCCAGTCCCAGCGTCGACGTGTAAGCCGCAATAAAAGGCGACATATTCAAGCCGGCCGTCACCGAACCGAACGAGCCACTTAAACCGACATTCGCCATACGGCTAAAAATCCCAGTCGTACCGCCATTGGCGATGGTGCCATTGCCCGCGTTAAAACCGCCCTCAAGTCTGAAATGCGCGCGCATACCGCTACCGAGATCCTCGCTACCCCGCATACCCCAGACAGAGGGGGCCCAGTTACCTTCACCAAAGCTGGTGCGGCGCTCATCTGCCGAGCCGATGCCATTGGCGGTAACGATCGATGCATCAATATTGCCATACAGGGTAAGCGCGGTTTGTGCGAACGCGGCATTGCTGGCACATAGAGCAAAAATGGCTGGGGCAAGAAGTTTTTTTTTCATTGAAATCCCTCCGGTGGTTGATAGGCATCCGAGGAGTGTGGAGAACAATGAGGTCCGCTAATCGTGCAAAATCAATGAGTGCTGATGCGGCGTTTGCGAGGACGCAAGGAATAGAAGAAACAGAGGATTTTTGTTGCTTGTGGTTTTCGGAGGATGGTGGTGACGATGGGATGTGATTGTCCATTGCGCGCGCCATAAAAAAAGCCACTCCGAAGAGCGGCTTTTTTATACAACGACTTTTAAACCAATCGGTACAAGACCGACGCAGGATTAGAAGTTTTTGTTCAGGCCGATACCATAAGCATTGTCGCCGGTCGTGTTGTAGTACGACGACAGTGCGCTATTGCTGGTGTTGTTGTAGAAGGCATAAATCGAAGTCGACTTCGACAGAGCGTGGGCAGCAGACACGTTGACGATGCTAGCAGCTTGGGTCGCATCGTTCTTCGAGTAATTCAGACCGATGGTGTTAGCTGCATCGATTGCATACGAAGCGCCTACCGTGTAGGTGTTGATGTCTTTGGTCGATGCTGCTGGGTTACCCATGATGTAGTTGGCAGCAACTTTCAGTGCGCCCATCGAGTACGTACCACCGATCAGGGTGTTCTGATACGAATTGGTACGGTCAGCGTAAGCAATGGTCAAGGACAGATCGCCGAATGCAGCGCGAACGTTTGCACCGGTGTACTTGTTCAGATCCGAGCCGTTGCCGGTTGCGGTCATCAGGCTAACTGTTGCGCCGCCGAGGTCTGGCGATGTGTAGCTGATAGCGTTAGGGATGAAAAAGCCGCCTGTTGCACCAGTACCTGCGCCGCCGGTGTCAGCTGCGCCAGCGTTAACCAGAGTTGGAACCAGGAAGTTGTTACCAGCCAGACCCAGAGTCGTGACGTACGACAGGATGAATGGGGACAGTTGCAGACCACCAGTGATCGAACCGAAGCCGCCTGAGATACCAGCTTCGACGTTGAAGTTGGCGCTCAGGCCGTTGCCCAGATCTTCCGAACCTCTCAGGCCGAATGCCGAAGCACTCCACTGGCCGGCGCCAGAAAATACGGTCTCGCTCGAGCTGCCTTTAGCAACTGCAGCGTCAATGGTGCCGTAAACGGTTACGCCGTTAGCCAGAGCTGCGGTCGAAGCTACCAGAGCCAGTGCGGCCAGTGCGAATTGAGTCTTTCTCATTTTATAATCTCCAAACAATCCAAATCACACTCGGCACCGGACGATTTTTCTCTCTGTGTCACTTACAAACAAGCGCGCTGCTGCTTTGCGCAGTCTTAAAGAAAAAAGTTTGATACAGCGATATCGTCGTTCTTGGACGAATTTCTTATATATTTCGTCAGTAATTAACAGTTTGTTTTATTTAAAATACCCAAAATTTCCGGCCGGGTCGGTTCTACACTTTGATACAACCTGCCCCTGCACCATGACCATCCCCGCTAGTGCGAATGACGCAATTTATGCCTCACGGCAAGCCCGGTCTTTGCCGGTTTTGTCGTCGATGAGCGGCGTGCATGGATATCCGACTAAATTAAAGATCTATCGGATTAACGGCAGTCGCTTTTGGCAGGCGCGGTGTTTCATGGAGGGAAAAATGTATGTGCGTAGCACCCGCACGATCGCCAAGCGGGATGCCACCGAGGTGGCGAAACAGTTTTATGAAGAATTAATTGTTCGCCTGAACCGCGCCAGCGAAAGTGAAGTCGGCCGCTTAGATCTAGCCGTGGTAAAAAAAGAATCGCCGCAGCACAGCTTTTGCGCCATCGCCGAGAAGTCGCTGGAAGCCGAGCGGGGTCGCATGATGCGGGGCGAGCTGTCGCTGCAGTCGTTCAAGTCGCTGCGGAACCGGTTCAAAAATCATCTCTTTCCGTTTTTTTTGAACCGGGATATTCGCTCGGTTAGTCATGATGATTTGTCCGTATTTACTGCCTCGTTAGTCGAGCGTGGATCGTCGTCGATCACGATTACGCAATATCTGCAGTCGATACGGCTCGTATTTAAATTCGCGCTAATAAATAATATCGTCGACAAAATACCGCCATTTGCCAAAATCAAACTCAGTTCACAGCCGCGGGGGGGATTTACTCTGTCCGAGTACGGGCAGTTATTAAGGGCAGCCAAACGGCTAGCGCGTTTTCCGAAAGAAAAAAAGCCCGGCACGCATCGCGATAAAGCCGGCGGTATCTTCACCCGAACCGAGTCTGTTCCTATTGAAATGGCCTGGATGATCGGGTTTATGGTCAATGGCTTTATGCGGCCGACTGATTTGAAATTTATTCAGCACAAGCACGTCGAAATCGTTCGGGGTGAGCACCTTTACCTGAGGCTGAGCTCGCCTGAGACCAAGTGCCATAAAGCGCAGATCGTAACCTTGCGCCCTGCAGTGCGTATTTATCAGAGCTTGCTGCGCTATTCTCAAAGTCAAGGTTTCGGCGGCAAGGAAGATTATCTGTTCCTGCCGCATATCGACGATCGCGATGCGGCGTCGGTGGTGCTGTCAATGAATTTTAATAAAATATTAGAAGTGACACATTTAAAAATCGGCGAACTCGGCCAGGTGCGCAGTCTTTATAGCCTGCGGCATACCGCGATCATGTTCCGCTTGTTGTACGGCAAAGGGATTGATTTACTCACTCTGGCGAGAAATGCGCGCACCTCGGTGCAGATGATTGAGCAGTTTTATGCGTCTAATCTGACCGCAGAGATGAATATCGGGCTGCTGCAAAGTAAGCGCAGTAGTTGAGCGAGGGGTCAACGAGGCAGTCAATGAAACGGCTCAAGCGCCAATGGTCGGGGTGAGAGGATTCGAACCTCCGGCCTCTACGTCCCGAACGTAGCGCTCTAGCAGACTAAGCTACACCCCGCCGTCAGTCGACATCAGACAGCGATCGGGAAGCCTAGTGCTGGTCCATGCGGGTCAACCGTGACGCGAAAATTTTAGCAAATTTCGCGAAAATCAACCACGCAAAACCAGTCTAATGATTGCGTTGCACCGCAAAGTGAGCCAGTTCAAGCAGTGCCTCTTTGTGCGCACTGGCCGGCAACGCACTAAGCGATAGGCTGGCTTTTTGGCTAGCCTGTTCTGCTTTTAATCGCGTGTATTCCAATGCGCCTGAGCTGGTGATGGCGTTGAGGATGTCATCAAAGTGATCTTCGTCCCCGTGCTCGATGCAGTTACGCACGAGCTCACGTTCTTGCAGCGTGCCGTGCTGGAGTAGATAAATCAGCGGCAAGGTAGGTTTGCCTTCCCGCAGATCGTCGCCGACATTTTTGCCGGTGTCGGCAGCGTTGCCTGAGTAGTCCAGCACATCGTCGATGAGCTGAAACGCGGTGCCTAGCGAGCGCCCGTATTCGGCGGCAGCCGCGATGGCTTCCTCTGGCGCGCCTGCGATCAAACTGCCAAGCTCGGTGGCTGCCTCAAATAGTTTGGCGGTTTTGGAGCGGATGACCTGCAGGTAGCGCTCCTCGGTGACCTCCGGATCATGCATATTCATTAACTGCAATACCTCGCCTTCGGCAATAACGTTGGTTGCGTCGGCCAGAATTTGCATGACCCGCATGCTGTTGACCGAGACCATCATCTGGAATGCGCGCGAGTAAACAAAGTCGCCCACTAGGACCGAGGCGGCGTTGCCAAACAAGGCGTTGGCGGTCTCGCGGCCACGTCGCATTGCCGATTCGTCAACAACGTCGTCGTGAAGGAGGGTCGCGGTATGGATGAATTCGATCACCGCGGCAAGCTTGTGGTGCTCTTTGCCGGCGTAACCCCAGGCATTGGCCATTAGCAGCACCAGGGCGGGGCGGATGCGCTTGCCGCCGGCACTAATAATATAGTCGGCAATTTGGCTGACCAAGGGTACGTCCGAGTGCAGTTGGGCCCGGATGGCGGCATCGACCGCCTGCATGTCGGTAGCGAGGGTGTCGCCCAAGGGGTTGTGAGGCGACGTGGGCGAAGAGGCTGACAAGGGGAAATCCGGTAAAAATCATTGAATTGATGCGATTATACGACGCTCAACCCGGCTTAGGCCGCGAGCCGGCCTAAGCCGGGAGACTTGCAAGGGCTTTGACCCGCTGGCTAAGTCCATGTATAATTTGGGGTTTTCCCGAATCGGCGTGCAGTTTTTGAGGTCTTTCCGGCAGAAAAATTTTTGCGCAATGACTGCGCAAAAAATTGTCCCAAATATCAATCGACGAGGTTCCCATGTACGCGGTCATAAAAACCGGTGGCAAGCAGTATAAAGTTGTCGCTGGCGAAAAACTTAAAGTAGAACAGATACCGGCAGACATAGGCTCCGAAATCACGTTGGATCAGGTACTCGCAGTGGGTGCGGGCGACACCATTAAATTTGGTGTGCCGCTGGTTCAAGGTGCAACGGTGCTGGCTACGGTTGTGGCGCAAGGTCGCCATGATAAGGTGAAAATTTTCAAGATGCGTCGACGCAAGCATTACCAAAAGCGTCAAGGCCATCGGCAAAATTACACCGAATTGCAAATCGTCTCGATCAACGGTTAATCCGCTGATTTAGCCCTTCAGGAAAATCAGGAGCATTAAATGGCACATAAAAAAGGCGGCGGCACTACGCGCAATGGCCGTGACTCAGAGTCAAAACGACTTGGCGTCAAAGTTTACGGCGGTCAGGCTATTAATGCCGGCGGTATCATCATTCGTCAACGTGGTACTAAGACACATCCTGGCGAAAATGTCGGTATGGGCAAAGACCACACCTTGTTTGCACTGATCACGGGCAAGGTTCAGTTTGCTATCAAAGGTCCAACCAAGCGTCAGTTTGTGACGGTCGTTCCTGCGTAAAGCACGTGCAACATCCCTGCAAAAAGGCTCTGCCGCAGGTAGGGCCTTTTTACTTTTTGGCAGACCAACATGAAGTTCATTGACGAAGCAAAAATTGAAGTTGTCGCCGGCGATGGCGGCAACGGCGTTGCATCGTTTTGTCGCGAAAAATTCCGGCCATTCGGTGGCCCGGACGGCGGTGATGGCGGCAAAGGCGGCAGCATCTATGCCATAGCTGACCGGAACATCAATACCCTGGTTGACTACCGCTTTGCCAGACTACATCGCGCCAAGCATGGTGAAAACGGTCGCGGTGCAGACTGCTATGGCAAAGGCGCCGACGATATTTATTTGCGGATGCCGGTTGGTACGCTAGTGATGGATGTCAACGATGGTGCGATCATTGCCGACCTGACCGAGCATGATCAGGTGACGTTGCTGGCCAAAGGTGGCGAGGGTGGTTGGGGCAATATTCATTTTAAGACGTCGACGAATCGCGCGCCGCGCCAAAAGTCGGATGGCAAAGAAGGCGAGCGGCGTGAACTGCGGCTTGAGCTGAAAGTATTGGCCGATGTCGGCTTGCTGGGTATGCCCAATGCGGGCAAATCCACCTTCATTGCTGCAGTCTCGAATGCGCGCCCGAAGATTGCCGACTATCCATTTACGACACTGCATCCCAATCTCGGTGTGGTGCGCGTGAGCCACGAAAAAAGTTTCGTCATTGCGGATATTCCCGGGCTGATCGAAGGTGCCGCCGATGGCGCCGGCCTTGGTGTGCAGTTTTTGCGGCATTTGCAGCGCACGCGCCTGTTGCTGCACATTGTTGACTTGGCGCCCTTCGACAATGTCGATCCGGTCAAGGAGGCCAAGGCCATCGTCAAAGAGCTGCAAAAATACGATGCGTCTTTGTATGACAAGCCGCGTTGGCTGGTGCTCAATAAGCTCGATATGGTGCCCGAAGATGAGCGCGCCAAGCGGGTCAAAGACTTCGTGAAGCGCTTTGGTTGGAAGGGGCCGGTATTTCAGATTTCGGCGCTCACGCGCGACGGTTGCGAAGACCTGATCAAAGAAATCTACGAGTACCTTGCCATTCAGCGTCAGCAAGAGCTGCGCGATCAGTCCAGCATGCTCGAAGCGGCGCGCGCGATTACCTCGATCGATATCGACGATCCGCGCTTTAAGGTGCTGGATTAGCCATAGATTCTTTCTTGACGCGATGGCCATGCAATCCATTATTCAGCAAGCACAACGTCTGATCGTCAAGGTCGGCTCTTCGCTCGTCACCAACGACGGCAAGGGGCTTGACCATGCGGCGATTGCAAAATGGGCAGATCAGATCGCCCAGTTGCGCGCTATGGGTAAACAAGTCGTGCTGGTGAGCTCAGGCGCCATCGCTGAGGGTATGCAGCGTCTGGGTTTTGAGAAGCGGCCAGCGGGCGTCCACGAGCTGCAGGCGTGCGCAGCGGTTGGGCAGATGGGGTTGGCTCAAATTTATGAAACCAGCTTTGGTGCGCACGCGTTACGTACGGCCCAGGTCTTGCTGACCCACGCTGACTTAGCCGATCGCGAGCGGTATCTCAATGCGCGTTCGACCTTGTTTACGCTCTTGAACCTCGGCGTGATCCCGGTGATTAATGAAAACGACACCGTCGTCACCGACGAAATCAAGTTTGGCGATAACGACACGCTTGGCGCGCTGGTTGCTAATCTGATCGATGCCGATGCGCTCATCATTCTGACCGATCAACGCGGCCTCTATACGGCAGACCCACGTAACAATCCTGATGCCCAATTTGTGCATGAGGCCAAAGCCGGTGATGCGTCGCTTGAAGCGATGGCTGGTGGTGCTGGCAGCGGAATCGGCAGTGGTGGCATGCTCACCAAGATACTCGCCGCGCGTCGTGCTGCGGCGTCAGGCGCGCATACCGTCATTGCCTGGGGCAGGGAAGATCAGGTGCTGGTGCGATTGGCCAAGGGAGAAGCAATCGGTACGCAGCTAACTGCGCAAACAGCGCATCTGACCGCCCGCAAGCAGTGGATGGCCGATCATTTGAAAACCGCTGGCAAGCTCATATTGGATGCCGGTGCGGTACAAAAACTCAGCGCTGAAGGCAAGTCGCTTTTACCCATCGGCGTGATCGAATGTGGCGGTGAATTCGGTCGCGGTGATGTGGTTACCTGCGTAGATGAAAGCGGGCGTGCGGTTGCGCGTGGCATCACGAACTATGCGAGTACCGAAGTGCGCCGTATCATGCGCAAGCCGTCTGGTGAGATTGCGTCCATACTCGGCTATGTGGAGGAGGTGGAGCTGATCCATCGCGATAATCTGGTCTTGCTCTGACGCGTGCTGCGAGGCTGGCTCTTGTACTTATTTCAAGGGTTTTTTACGCCGCAGTCGCTCGACGATTGTCTCTGCTTTACCAGCTACTCGTCCGCCTTCACAAAAATACTCTAGTGCCAGCGCCGCATGCTGGCGGTTGCCGCCAGCCTCGGTGATTGGCTCCCAACGGTCGCGTCTTGCGCGCGACCAGCTGCCATCAGCCTGTCCGAGAGCGATTAATTTTTTCTCGCCGGTCGGACAGCGTATCCCCTCGTAGCTGGTGTTGGTCGCGCCTGCGCGGCTAGTGACGACGACTACGTAGCGCACCACACCATCGCTGTCGACCGACACAGATTGCCCGTCAAGGGCAAAGTTCATTGTGGTGGTGGCGCTTACGTAAAACGGCAACAGGTTTTCTTTTTTCGGTGCGGCGGGCAGCGGCAGATCAATCTCTGCTGTGGCCGCGGGGGTTGTGGTGGACGTATTTTTTTCGTCCTGCTGCGCGCGTGCATCAGACAAAGTCAGAACGAAAAACAGCACCGCCATCCAGCGTTGGCCACTAAGCGTGATTGTCATTTATGTTCCGGATCGGTGGTGCTTTGCGCCGCAGTCGCTTGGGCAACGCTACGCTCGCGTGGGCGGCGAATGTTACTGGCCTGGGGCGGGCGGGTCAGAAAGCGCGACAGCTCTTGCAGCGCGCGAAGATACACATCGCGTTTGAATTCGATGACCACGTCCAGCGGCACCCAGTACTCGTGCCAACGCCAGGCATCGAACTCGGGATGGTCAGACATGCGCAGATTGACGTCACAATCGCGGCCGACCATACGCAGCAGGAACCAGATCTGTTTTTGGCCGCGATAGTGACCACGGATTTCACGCTTGATAAAATGATCGGGCACTTCATAGCGTAGCCAGTCGCGAGTGCGACCGATCACTTTGACATGCTCCGCGCGCAGGCCGACTTCTTCTTCGAGTTCGCGAAACATCGCCTGCTCGGGCGTTTCCCCGAACTTGATTCCGCCTTGCGGAAATTGCCACGAATGTTCACGCACCCGCTTGCCCCACCAGACTTCATTCTGGCTGTTCAAGAGAATAATGCCGACGTTCGGGCGAAAGCCTTCACGGTCCAGCATAAGCACCTCAAATTTTCTGCGACCAAATCACGCCTGTGTTGCCCGGGTCTGGCATGCGTCCCACGTCCCGTTTTATTGGGTCAATAAGGGATGCATACTGAGGTGGTGCAATCAACGGGCGCAACGGCCAGCTAATACTTTAAAATTGCGTTGATTATAACCCTCTCTTTTTAAAAGATTTCATCCTCATGCGTGCCTCCCGTTTTTTTATTTCTACTTTAAAAGAAGCACCGTCCGACGCCGAGATCGTCAGTCACAAGCTCATGCTTCGCGCCGGCATGATCAAGCGCCTCGGGTCCGGTATTTATACCTATATGCCTATGGGCTTGCGGGTAATCCGTAAAGTCGAGAACATCGTGCGCGAGGAAATGAATCATGCTGGTGCTATCGAATTGCTAATGCCGCTGGTGCAGCCGGCTGAGTTGTGGCAAGAGACCGGCCGCTGGGAAAAGATGGGGCCTGAGCTGATGCGGGTGAAAGACCGTCATGGCCGCGACTTTGCAATTCAGCCAACCTCGGAGGAGGTCATTACCGACGTGGTGCGCAGCGAGGTCAAATCTTATCGCCAGTTGCCGCTCAATTTTTATCATATCCAGACCAAATTCCGCGACGAGCGCCGGCCGCGCTTTGGCTTGATGCGCGGGCGCGAATTCACGATGAAAGATGCGTATTCGTTTGATCGCGATGTTGACGGCCTGCGTCATTCGTATCAGCTGATGGTTGATGCCTATACCCGTATTTTTCATCGCTTTGGCTTAAATTTTCGCGCCGTAGCAGCCGACAATGGCGCCATCGGTGGCTCGGGTTCGCAAGAGTTTCACGTCATCGCTGACACCGGCGAAGATGCGCTGGTGTATTGCCCAAGCTCAGACTATGCGGCCAACATCGAAGCCGCCGAGGCGCTTGCTCCGCTCGGCGCAAGACAGCCAGCGTCGCTTGCCTTGACTAAGATGGCGACACCGGCCACGGTGCGCTGCGAAGATGTGGCTGCCCTGCTTAGTGTGCCCTTATCGCAGACGGTCAAGTCGATTGTGCTGTCGGCGGAAAAAGAAGATGGGCAGCGTGAAATCTGGTTGCTGCTGCTGCGCGGCGACCATGAGCTTAATGAAGTTAAGGCTGGAAAATTGCAGGGCATGGGCCCGTTTCGGTTTGCCAGCGAGTCCGAAATTTCCACCGCCTTCGGCACGCCGCCCGGCTATCTCGGCCCGGTCGGGCTAAGTGGTGCTGTTCGTATCGTGGCCGACCGCACCGTCGCGGCCATGCATGACTTTGTTTGCGGCGCCAATGAAGAAGGCTTCCACTACGCTGGCGCCAACTGGGGCCGTGACCTTGCCGAGCCCATGGTGGCCGACATCCGTAACGTTGTGGCCGGCGATCTCTCGCCCGATGGTCAGGGTGTGCTGGAAGTCCAGCGCGGTATCGAAGTTGGTCATGTTTTCCAGCTAGGCACCCGTTATTCCGAAGACATGAAGGCGACCTATCTTGACGAGGGCGGCAAGCCGCAGCTCATGCAGATGGGTTGCTACGGCATTGGGATCACCCGCATTCTTGGTGCCGCCATTGAACAAAATTTTGACGCCAAAGGCATCATCTGGCCGGCATCGATTGCGCCTTTCGAAGTCGTGCTGTGCCCGATGGGTTACGACCGTAGCGAGGGCGTCAAGGCAGAGACCGACAAGCTTTATCTAGCCTTGCAAGCCGCAGGCGTGGATGTCGTGCTGGATGATCGCGGCGAGCGTCCTGGTGCGATGTTTGCCGATTGGGAGCTGATCGGTGTGCCGCACCGTGTGGTGGTGGGCGAGCGCGGACTCAAAGAAGGCATGCTCGAATATCAGGGGCGCCGCGATGACGCTGCCACACCGGTGGCACTAAATGCGATGCTTGCCTTTATACAGTCAAAGCTGGCTGCCTGATTGTATGACGCTGCGCGCTCGGGTTGCCGGCGTGAGGGTGACGGCCTTCTTGTTGGCGTGCTGTGCGTTGCAGCCGGCGTTTGCCGGCAACCAGAAAGAAGAAGCGTTGGCAGACTCTATCCGGGTCGCGTTGGCGCGGGCGATTGCGGATCCGCGTCCGCCGCAGCTAGTTTTTGCTGACGAGAGTCAGCGTGCGCAATGGCAGCGATGGTTTGATCTGATGTCGCCGCGCCTGCACAGCCGCATGCCGGACAGTATGGTGCGCAATGAATTTTTACAAACGGTCTGGTACGAGGCACGGCGCGCCGGTCTGGAGCCTGCATTGGTGATGGGACTCATCCAAGTTGAATCAGGATTCCGCAAATATGCCGTCTCTCATGCCGGTGCGCGCGGCTACATGCAGGTAATGCCCTTTTGGGCGCGCGTGGCGGGTAACGGCCGAGCGGCCGAGCTTTTCGGTATGCAGGCCAACCTGCGCTATGGTTGCTCTATCTTGCGAAAGTATATCGATATGGAACGCGGCGACCTTTTCCTTGCACTCGGCCGTTACAATGGCAGTCGTGGCAGACCTGATTACCCCAATGCCGTGCGTGCTGCATGGAAGCGCTGGGAACATCACTAATTATTATTTTTACGGGAGCACCAGATGAAAAAAATACTTTGCGCATGCTTGATTGCGCTGGCAATGCCAACTAGCTTCGTGTGGGCTAATGTCGGTGAGGCGAAACCGGCGGCCAATCAGGCTGATCCCGATTTTGTGGCGGGCAAGCGGGCCGTAAAAGCGAAAGACTGGAAGGCCGCGATCGACGCTTTTGGTAAAGTCATCGCCAGCAAGCCCGACAGTGCCGATGCCCATAATTACCTGGGTTATTCACATCGCCAGCTTGATCAGTTGGAGCAGTCATTCACGCACTATAACGAGGCACTGCGCATCGACCCTAATCATCGTGGTGCGAATGAATATATCGGACAAGCTTATCTGCGCGTAGGTAAGCCTGAGAAAGCGACAGAGCATCTGGCGCGGCTGGAAAAAATTTGCGGTAAAAATTGCGAGGAGTATCAGGATCTCGCGCGCGCGATTGCTGCCTATAACAAGGATAAGTCCAAGAGTTGAGCGCTACGCGTATTGTGCAGGACTACCCGCGCACTGCAACACTGCATCAACAAAAACGCCCGCATGAAGCGGGCGTTTTTGTTTTGCACCTGAAAGATTATTTCAAGTGGCCAGAGATGAGTTTGGTCATCTCAAACATGGAGACAGTCTTCTTGCCACCAAATACAGCTTTGAGCTTGTCGTCGGCGTTGATATTGCGACGGTTTGCGTCATCTTGCAGCTTGTGCTTCTTGATGTAGTCCCAGACTTTCTTGGTGACTTCAGTGCGTGGCAACGGGCTTGCACCCACTACTGCAGCCAGCACAGCCGATGGGGTCATTGGCTTCATGAACGCAGCATTAGGCTTACGTGCAGTTTTTGCGGCGGCTTTTTTAGCAGGCGCTTTTTTTGCGACTACTTTTTTCGCGACTACTTTTTTTGCTACGACTTTTTTAGCAGGCGCTTTTTTCGCGACTACTTTTTTTGCTGCGGGCTTTTTTGCTGCGACTTTTTTTGCTGCCGGTTTCTTCGCTGCCGGTTTCTTAGCGGCTGCTTTTTTGGCTGTAGCCATCGTCAAACCTCCTTCGGTGTAGTGTCGGTAAATTGCGCCAAATCACGCACCGCCAATAGTCTTAGGGTTTTGCCCCTGATGCAAGTGTTTTTTGTATGTTTTTTTCAAGTTTCCCCTATGAGAGCGTCAGGAAAACTCGACCCATGCAGTTTGGTCTGGCACCTCGGGAGCAGTCTCGGTGTGCCGGATCGGTGCAGGCTTAGCGCATCCCGGGCAGCATACCCTTCATCCCGCGCATCATTTTCATCATGCCGCCGCCTTTGAATTTCTTCATCATGGTCTGCATTTGATCGAACTGAGCCAGCATCCGGTTGACTTCCTGTACCTGCACGCCGGCGCCTGTGGCGATACGGCGCTTGCGAGATGCCTTGATCAGCTCGGGCTTGCTGCGCTCCTGCGGCGTCATCGCATTGATCATGCCTTCCATGCGGCGCACCTGCTTCTCTGCCTGACCGACGTTGGCGCCACTGGCGGCTTGCTGAAACTGGGCTGGGAGCTTGTCGACCAGTCCGGCTAAGCCACCCATGTTCTTCATCTGCGCGAGCTGGGCCTTGAAGTCATTGAGGTCAAACTTGCCGCCTACTTTAATTTTCTGCGCCAGGTCCTGCGCGGCGGCGACGTCCATGCCTTTTCTGGCTTCTTCAACCAGGGCCAGGATGTCACCCATGCCCAAAATCCGGTTGGCCATGCGAGAAGGATCGAAGGCTTCGAGTCCGTCGAGTTTTTCTGCGACGCCGGCAAATTTGATCGGTTTACCCGTTACATGCCGTACCGAGAGCGCTGCGCCACCGCGTGAATCGCCGTCAAGTTTGGTCAACACGATGCCAGTGAGTGGCAGTGCCTCGTTGAATGCGCGGGCAGTATTGATCGCATCCTGACCCAGCATCGCATCGACCACAAATAGGGTTTCAATCGGCTTGACAGCCGCGTGCAGCGCGCTAATTTCTTGCATCATCGCCGCATCAATGCCGAGACGGCCGGCGGTATCGATGATGAGGACATCATGATGGTGCTTCTTGGCGAAGTCCAAAGCCGCCAGCGCGATGTCGACCGGCTTGTCGCTGGCCTGGGAGGGAAAAAAATCGGCGCCGACTTGTTTGGTGACGGTTTCGAGTTGACCGATTGCGGCTGGCCGATAGACGTCTGCCGAGACAGTCAGTACTTTTTTCTTTTTCTGTTCTTGCAAGAATTTTGCAAGCTTGCCCACGGTGGTGGTTTTGCCCGCACCTTGCAGGCCTGCCATCAGGATAATGGCCGGCGGCTGAGTCGCAAATGAGAGCTCGCATGCTGCAGGCCCGAGGTCGGCGCCCATCAGGCTTGCCAGTTCCGACTGCACTACGCCGACTAACGCCTGACCAGGTGTCAGCGACCCGATGACTTGCTCGCCCATTGCTCTTTCTTTGACGCGGGCAATGAATTCGCGCACGGCGGGCAAGGCGACGTCTGCTTCAAGCAGCGCAAGGCGAACTTCGCGCAGCATATCGGCGGTATTGGCTTCGGTCAGGCGCGCCTCGCCGCGCATGGTTTTGACGACTTTGGCAAGGCGTTGAGTCAGATTGTCTAGCATGGGGTCTCAGGGAAAAGATAGGGCAGGCGCAGGCCTGAAATCGGGCTCAATTCTAACCGATGCGCAGCCCACTGCATTGGCCATCCGACCCTTTGCAGTTGAGCACTTGGTGTAAACTGAAACGATGCAAAATTATCTCTTTTATCTGGCGGCGCTGCTCTACACGGTCAGTGCGATCCTGCCTACCAAAAGGCGTGACATTGCCACCGGCGGCATTTTAGTTGCGTGGGGTTTGCATGGTATTGCGTTGGCGCGTCACACCATCTCACCCGAATTTTTGCAGCTGGGTTTTGCTGTGATGCTCTCGGCGACCTTTTGGATCACCGTCGCCGCTTACTGGATCGAGAGTCGCAAATTGTCGCTCGATGGTTTGCGCGTGTTGTTATTGCCTGGGGCCGCGGTGGCCGTCATTTTGCCGGCGCTGTTTCCGGGCAAGCTGATTCCTTTGGTCGGTAAGTCACCCTTGTTTTCCTGGCATATTGCGCTGTCGACGCTGGCCTACAGTTCGCTCACGATTGCTGCGTTTCATGCAGTACTGATGGCTGTTCAGGAATCACGCTTGCATGTGCTGCCGTCGGCGGATGCCAAACGCGGCTGGTTTGCCGCGTCAATCGACCGCCTTCCTGCACTGCTCACGATGGAGCGCATGCTGTTTCGCCTTATCGGCATCGGCTTCGCACTGCTCACGCTCACCGTCGTCTCGGGCGTATTTTTTTCCGAAGAATTATTCGGCATGGCGTTCAAATTTGAGCACAAGACGATTTTTACCCTGCTGTCCTGGGTCTTGTTCGGTGTGTTGCTGGCCGGACGCCGCTGGCGCGGCTGGCGCGGCCGGACTGCCTTATCCTTCACGCTGACCGGCTTCACTACTTTGCTGTTGGCCTATGTAGGGAGTCGATTTGTGATGGAGGTCGTTTTACATCGGGGGCTGACGTGAAATATTTGCTCTGGGCGGTGGTGATTTATGTGGCATGGCGCTGGATTACAGCCCCGAAAAAACCCCAGGCTGACCCCCTCGCCGAGAATGAGCCTGATGTCGCCAGTACGACCGAAGCCACGGGCAGCGCGCCGGAAAAAATGGTCAGCTGCGCGCAATGCGGCATCCACCTGCCCGTCTCCGAGGCACTGACCGACGTGAATCGTCAGATTTACTGCAGCGAAGAACACCGCCAACAGCATCACAGTTCCTGATCGCCGTGCGCCGCCAAACTGGACTATCCCGGTAACTGTTCGGCCTGAGTGTGGTGTTTTGCGCGAAGGGTCTCATGTGCCGCGGCTGGATGCAGTACTCTACGGCGTCTTTTTTCCAGACTGCCCCGATGATCCCCTCGTTCCGCCCGTCCGCACTTGCCGGCAGCATGCCTCGATCTGATGACGATGCTCCCCCCGCCCTACAACATCAGCAGTTTCGTTTGCTCGGTGAATCCATAGCGATGCGGCAAGTGCGTCAGCGCATCGTCCGACTGGCGCAAAGCATTGCGCCGGTGGCAATCTATGGCGAATCGGGTTGTGGCAAGGAGCTTGCCGCCCGCGATATTCACGCCTTTAGCCCGCGCGCGGCCATGCCCTTTATTGCGGTGAACTGCGGTGCGATTCCCGAGGCTTTGATGGAAGCGGAATTTTTTGGTTACCGGCGCGGGGCGTTTACCGGCGCCATGCACGACCGCGACGGTTTTTTTCAGGCAGCGCAGGGCGGCACCTTGCTGCTTGATGAAGTCGCTGACCTACCGTTGGCCATGCAGGTCAAATTGCTGCGCGCTATTCAGGAGCGCCGGGTTCGCAAGCTCGGTGCGAGTCGCGAAGAAGCGGCTGACGTGCGCATCATCAGCGCCACCCACCAGAATCTCGCACGTAACGTGCAGCAGGGCTTGTTTCGGCAGGACTTGTATTACCGGCTCAATGTCATCGCGCTTGAATTACCGCCGCTGCGCATGCGGCGCGACGATATTGCGCCCCTGGCTCAGGCAATCTTACGGCGGTTGGCACCCTCGACACCAGCGGTGGTCTTGAGCGACGAGGCGCTTGTCGCGTTGGGTGCGCATGATTTTCCCGGTAACGTCCGCGAACTCGAAAATATCATCGAGCGGGCACTGGCTTTCGCCGACGATGGCGTGATTTCCGTGGCCGATCTCGATTTTGAGCAAGGCGCGCCGGGGTTTGCTGACGACACCTCGGAGAACAAGCGTCCTGCATCCGTGTCTGAGAGTCGCCTGCCGTCCGATGCAGCCTTGGTTGCGCTGCCGCTGGCGCTGCCTGCTTATTTACAGTCGATTGAGCGCGATCTGATTCGGCGTGCGCTGCGGCAGTGCCGGTTTAATCGCACGCGCGCCGCCGCGCTTCTTGGGATAAGCTTTCGGCAGTTACGTTATCGCCTCCAAAGACTGGCCATCCATGATCCCGAGTAATCCGCACCTATCTATTAGTACCGAAGGCTGGTGCGAAGGGGTGGTGCGCGCGCGCTGCGACAATTTCGATCTCCGCCCCGAGGGCGCCGATATTAGCCTCTTAGTCATCCACAATATTAGTCTGCCTCCGGGTCAGTTTGGCAGTAGTCATATTGAAGCGCTGTTTGCCAATACACTCGATTGCGATGCGCATCCGTATTTTGCTCAACTGCGCGGCCTCAAGGTCTCAGCGCACTTTTTGATCCGGCGCGACGGCACGACTCTGCAATTTGTGCCAACCACCCAACGCGCCTGGCATGCCGGCGTATCGGCATTCAAAGGTCGTGAGCGCTGTAATGATTTCTCTGTTGGCATCGAACTCGAAGGTAGTGACGATCAGCATTTCACCGACGCGCAATACCGCGCACTGGCGGGGTTAACGCTGGGCTTGACGGCTCGTCACCCGATCACAGACCTTGTCGGTCATTCGGACATCGCACCAGGCCGCAAGACCGACCCCGGGCCATTTTTTAGTTGGCAACAGTATCGAGCGCAATGCAAGGTGCTGGCGGCTAAAACGATTTCTTATACAAAAGACATCGCCGCTTTATCGTTTCCTGATTGAAAAACCGGTTGCAAGTTCCCCTGTCGGGCACTAGAATTAGTGTACTTGATCGCCGAATTCACTAGATGTAGTGTCTCCCGCAGTTTTTATCGCGCTGACCAAGCGTGGCAGTCAAGCCGGGTTTTCGCCAAAATACGGGCGTTTTCAGGGGTGGTGGCGCATCCCAAAAGAAGAAGTCGGGCTTGGTCGCAGCCCATCTGCTGTACAAAACAACCAGTCCGAAGTCACGCAACGTCGCGTGCGCTGCGCTAGCTGGGCAATAAATTAATAAAAACGATGCCGGGCTTAGTGCCGGTATTTCAATAACGGTATCAGCAGTCATGCTGTCCGTCTGATTCACTCAGGAGGCGTAGTGCACACCAGTCAGGAAAATTCAGTCAAGTCCGGTAACGAGTATGGCGTCGTATCGTCATTGGCGGGCACCAAGCCGTCCTCCATGAGCACGGCCACCACGATTGGTGACTACAAAATAATTCGCCGCAATGGCGCCGTAGTTGGCTTTGAGCCTTCGAAGATTTCAATTGCCGTCACCAAGGCATTTTTGGCTGTCAATGGCGGTCAGGGTGCCGCGTCGGCGCGGGTGCGCGAGCTTGTTGAGCAGCTCACGGGTAGCGTGGTGTCGGCACTACTGCGTCGCCAGCCTGCCGGCGGCACCTTTCATATCGAAGATGTGCAAGACCAGGTCGAACTATCGCTGATGCGGTCGGGTGAACACGATGTCGCCCGTGCCTATGTGCTGTACCGCGCCAAGCGTCAGGAAGAGCGCGCGCAGCAACAGGCTGCCAAGCCGGCTGCCAAGGCAGTGGCATTACAAATTGTGGTCGACGGCCAGCGTACCCCGCTCGACATGGACAAACTCAAAGCCATGATCACATCGGCCTGCGTCGGGCTCGAAAAACATGTCGATGCCGATGCGATTCTGGCCGAGACGGTGCGCAATCTGTATGACGGCGTACCCGTCGAGGAGCTCTACAAATCTGCCATTCTGGCCGCCCGCGCGCTGATGGAAAAAGACCCGGCCTACAGCCAAGTCACCGCGCGTTTGCTGATGCACACCATTCGCAAGGAAGTGTTCGGTCAGGAAGTCGCGCAAGCCGACGCCAAGACCCATTACCTCGACTACTTCCCTAAATTTATCAAAAAAGGGATTGATGCCGAGCTGCTTGACGCCAAGCTGGCCCAGTTTGATCTGAAAAAACTTGCCGATGCGCTCGTGCCAGAGCGGGATCTGCAGTTTGGCTATCTGGGTCTGCAGACCTTGTATGACCGTTATTTTCTGCACATTCGTGGCACGCGCATCGAAATGCCGCAGGCGTTTTATATGCGGGTAGCGATGGGGTTGTCGCTCAATGAAATCGACCGGGAAACCCGCGCGATCGAGTTCTACCACCTGCTCTCGAGCTTTGATTTCATGAGCTCCACGCCGACGCTATTCAACTCCGGCACCCTGCGTTCGCAATTATCTTCATGCTACCTGACGACGGTCGGCGACGATCTCGAGGGCATCTATGACGCGATCAAGGAAAACGCATTGCTGGCCAAGTATGCTGGTGGCTTGGGTAACGACTGGACTCCCGTGCGTGCGCTCGGCGCCCACATCAAAGGCACCAATGGCAAGTCGCAAGGTGTCGTGCCTTTCCTGAAAGTCGTCAATGACACCGCAGTGGCTGTTAATCAGGGTGGTAAGCGTAAAGGTGCAGTCTGCGCCTACCTTGAGACCTGGCACATGGACATCGAGGAATTCCTCGAACTGCGCAAAAACACTGGCGACGACCGTCGACGCACGCACGACATGAACACTGCCAATTGGATTCCTGACCTGTTCATGAAACGCGTGATGGAAAAAGGCCAATGGACCCTGTTCTCGCCGTCCGACGTCAAAGACCTGCACGATAAATTTGGCCAGGCTTTTGAGCAGGCCTATCTCGGCTATGAAGCCAAGGCGGCCAACGGTGAGATCGGTCTGTACAAAACCGTGCAGGCCAATGATCTCTGGCGCAAGATGCTGTCGATGCTGTTTGAGACCGGTCATCCCTGGATTACATTCAAGGACCCCTGCAATATCCGCTCCCCGCAGCAGCACGTAGGCGTCGTGCACAGCTCAAACCTGTGCACCGAGATCACGCTCAACACCAACGACTCTGAAATCGCGGTTTGTAATCTGGGCTCGGTCAACATGCCGGCACACATGAAAGACGGCAAGCTCGACCACGTCAAGCTGCAGCGCACGGTGCGCACAGCCATGCGCATGCTCGACAACGTGATCGACATTAACTACTACGCGGTTAAAAAAGCGCGTGATTCGAACCTGCGTCACCGTCCGGTTGGCATGGGCATCATGGGTTTTCAGGACTGCCTGCACATGATGCGGGTACCGTATGCGTCGATGGATGCGGTCGAATTTGCTGATCGTTCGATGGAGGCGGTGTGCTACTACGCCTATCAGGCGTCCACAGAGTTGGCCGAAGAGCGTGGTGCGTATAGCTCCTATCGCGGTTCGTTGTGGGATCGCGGCATCCTGCCGCAAGACTCCCTCAAGCTGCTCGCCCAAGAGCGTGGCGGCTATCTTGAGGTCGACGCCAGCGAAACCATGGATTGGGCAGCGTTGCGTAGCCGAATCAAGCAATACGGGATGCGTAATTCCAACTGTGTGGCTATCGCGCCGACGGCGACCATCTCCAACATCATTGGCGTGTCAGCGTGTATCGAGCCAACTTACCAAAATCTTTACGTCAAATCGAACCTCTCGGGTGAATTTACCGAGATCAACGAGCATCTGGTGCGTGACCTCAAGGCCCGCGGTCTGTGGGATGAAGTCATGATCGCTGACCTGAAATACTTCGACGGCAGTTTGGCCAAGATCGATCGCATTCCACAAGACCTGCGCGACTTGTACGCGACGGCTTTTGAAGTCGAGCCGAGCTGGCTGGTGGAAGCGGCATCACGTCGTCAAAAGTGGATCGATCAAGCGCAGTCGCTCAACATCTATATGGCTGGCGCGTCGGGCAAAAAACTCGACGAGACCTATAAGCTGGCCTGGCTGCGCGGTCTGAAGACAACCTATTATTTGCGTACAATCGGCGCCACGCATACGGAGAAATCCACGTCGAAAGTAGGTGCGCTCAACGCCGTATCGTCCGACATGTCGGGGGCTGTTGCAGCATCAGGTGCGGCCGAGGCCGATGGCCCGGCCTGTGTACTACGCCCTGGTGATGCCGGGTTCGAAGAGTGCGAGGCTTGCCAATAAAAACAAAACCGGCAGAGTGAGCGTACTCACAGGGACCGGTCAGATCAAGCTAACATCTGGCTTGATCTGACCGGTCCCTATGATGATTCTGTGCTCTGGCCGGGTGAACTATCCGTGACCGACACTAGACCAATCAAGTAAAGAAACAAAGGAAATAAGCATGCTCTCCTGGGATGAAGAAACCGTAGCGCCGGCAGCGCCGCTGGCACGGCCGCAATTGCAGGCCAACCCGTTGTCGCTCGCGTCAGCGTCGCAGTTCGCCGCACACCACCCGGACACCGCGCTAAATCCGGCTCTGGTTACCAAGCCTGAGGCCGTCGTTGTCGCTGGCAGCCGCGTCAACGCCGCCGACAAGCGCATCATCAATGGCAAGACCGACGTCAACCAGCTCGTCCCGTTCAAATACAAATGGGCATGGGACAAATACCTTGCCGGCTGTGCCAACCACTGGATGCCGCAGGAAATCAACATGCAGCGCGACATCGAATTATGGAAAAATCCGAACGGCCTGACAGAAGATGAGCGTCGTCTGGTCAAGCGTAACCTTGGGTTTTTTGTCACCGCCGACTCACTCGCGGCCAACAATATTGTGTTGGGCACCTACCGCCATATCACTGCGCCAGAGTGCCGGCAGTACTTGCTGCGTCAGGCCTTTGAAGAGGCAATCCATACCCATGCCTACCAATACATCGTCGAATCGCTCGGTCTGGACGAGTCAGAGATATTCAACGCTTATAACGAAGTCAAGTCGATTCGCGACAAAGACCAGTTCCTGATTCCGTTCATTGATGTGCTGACCGATCCTGAGTTCACCACCGGCACTGCCGAGAACGACCAGACCTTGCTCAAGTCACTCATTGTTTTCGCCTGCCTGATGGAAGGGCTATTTTTCTATGTCGGCTTCACCCAGATTTTGGCGCTTGGACGTCAGAACAAAATGATGGGAGCGGCCGAGCAGTATCAATACATCCTGCGTGATGAGTCGATGCACTGCAATTTTGGGATCGATCTGATTAATACAATTAAGCTCGAAAATCCACATTTGTGGACGCCGGCGTTCAAAGAAGAGATAAAAACGTTGTTTTTACATGCAGTAGAGTTGGAATATCGTTACGCTGAGGATACAATGCCGCGTGGCGTGCTTGGATTGAACGCGCCAATGTTCAAAGGTTACTTGCGATTTATCGCAAACCGAAGAGCGCAGCAGATCGGATTAGAACCAATGTTTGCGCAAGAAGAAAATCCATTTCCATGGATGAGCGAGATGATCGATCTGAAGAAAGAGCGCAATTTCTTCGAGACGCGGGTTATTGAATACCAGACGGGCGGTGCGCTTAACTGGGAATAAAATTGTCGCCTGCGTCGCAGGCAGGCGATGCAAAATTATCGGGAACGCCCGGAAGAATGTCAGGCATTACACGAAAAGGTGATCGTGTAATGCAACAGCAGAGAGGCAACACGCGGAAAGGTAGCACCCAAATTTAATGGACAGTACCAGGCCTTACCTATCTTTTTTTACTTCGCCGGAAAGTCCGATTTTGTCGGGCAGGGCAGCGTTTTCTTCGAAAAAAGAGTTGGCCTTTCTGCATAAGTATTCCAACGCCGGCTAAGTTGCCGGCGTTTTTTTTGGTCAGTTCTGCGGGAATTTCGCAGCCCTGGTAACGGAATGATCCGCGGCGCCCCCCGTTTTGGGTGGCGTGTATGGCGGCCTTTGGCTTGATTGAAGGTGCCACCGGGCTCGACCGGCGCAGGGATGACCAAATTGGCTGAAGTGCTGCATTGACGAGGAGATGCAGCAGTTCAGCTGGTGCCGCATTCATTAGCGCAAACAGAGACTTGTTTGTGCCGATGAATAACCCGCCCGAACCATGATGGATCAGACGGGTTTCAAACTTGTAGCTTGATATTCCATCACGTGAAGGAGAACGACATGGCAACAGCAAAGAAAAAAGTAGCAGCAAAGAAGAAACCGGTCGCTAAGAAAAAGCCGGTTGCTAAAAAAGTAGTCGCAAAAAAGAAGCCGGTTGCTAAAAAAGCCGCTGCTAAAAAAGTCGTAGCTAAGAAAAAGCCTGCGGCCAAAAAAGTAGCAGCCAAAAAGCCGGCAGCTAAAAAAGCAGTAGCTAAAAAAGCAGTGGCAAAGAAAAAGCCAGTCGCTAAAAAAGCAGCAGCTAAAAAGCCAGCAGCGAAGAAAGTAGCGAAGAAAGTCGTCGCTAAGAAAAAGCCAGCAGCGAAAAAAGTAGCAGCTAAAAAGCCAGCAGCGAAAAAAGCAGCCGCCAAAAAGCCGGCAGCAAAGAAGCCAGCAGCGAAAAAAGTAGCAGCCAAAAAGCCAGCAGCCAAAAAGGCTGTCGCTAAAAAACCTGCCGCAAAAAAAAAGTCGGTAGCTAGGAAGCCTGCTGCAGTCGCAGCACCGGTCGTCAAAACGGTGTTGAATCCGGCGGCAGCATGGCCATTTCCGACTGGTTCGCGCCCTTAAGCCGAGCTTGCTTGGACGCCTGAGTGGTTTCAGGCAGAATGCCCGCTGTAGACTTCTTGTCTGCAGCGGTTTTTTTTTGCTGAACGTTGACGCCAATCCTGATTGTGGCCGGGTATGAAATTGCCGATGAATGGCCATCGCGAGAGGATGATTTTGTTTTATTTTGCCTTGTTCTGGTGAAGGACACACCGTGATTTACAGCATTTTTAACCTTATTGTCGACACTATTGCGACTGTTTTGGCCGCATTGTTGTTGTTGCGATTTTGGATGCAGGCAGTCCGGGTGCGCCCCCCGTTGTCGTTGGGGCAGTTCATGTTTCGCTTAACCGATTGGCTGGTGTTGCCGCTGCGCCGGCTGCTGCCCGGGCTTGGTGGATATGACTGGGCGAGTCTTTTAGGTGCCTTGTTGGTAGCACTGATCTCGATTGCCCTGGAGTTGGCGATACGCTCTGCTTTTGCGATTGAACCCTTATTGTTGCTCACCGCTCTCTCGATGGTGCACTGGATAGGCTATGGTTTTATTGGTCTGCTGTTCATTGAGGTCATTTTTAGCTGGGTCAATCCGAATGCACCGCTCGCGCCAATGGTAAGCGCTCTCAATGAACCCCTGATGCGCCCTTTGCGTCGTATTGTGCCGGCCGTGGGTGGCATTGACTTGTCTCCGCTGGTCGCTTTTCTGCTGCTGCGCATTGCGCTCTTTGTGGCCGATAGCGTACTGCTTGGCTTGGCTTGATGGAGCGTGACTGGTGCAGCCAGCAAGGGGAGGCATTGCGCATCGCGGTGCAAGTAATGCCCAACGCCGGCAGATCAGAAGTGGCCGGCGAAGTTGAAGGTGCGTTAAAAATTCGTCTCAAGGCGCTACCGATCGAAGGACGGGCCAACGAAGCATTGGTCAAATTTATTGCCGACAAATTGGGCGTGTCAAAAAGTCGGGTCAGTGTGACGCATGGCCTTACCAGCCGACTGAAGCGCCTCGAGGTGCAGACCGATCAAACCGCCGCACAGGCCAAAGCGGCGCTGCTTGGGATGTGAGCGCCTCGCACCTTGCGCTGCGCATTAAAACCGGTAACCGTAGGCCTTGAAGAATCGGTCTTCGATTTCATCGAGAGTCGGGGCATGATTTTGTCCACCCTGACTGGCAATCTTGATGGCGCCCATCAGGCTTGAGAGGCGGCCGATCGTGGTCCAGTCCATATCGCGCGTCAAACCAAACAGCATACCGGCGCGGAAAGCATCACCACATCCGGTCGGATCGACCACGTCGGCGGCGACGACAGGAATATCGATGCGCCCTTCGCTAGTGTAAATTTCGGCCCCTTGCTCACCGCGGGTTACCACTAGCGCTGACACATGGTCAGCGATTTGCTGCAACGACAGGCCGGTACGCTCGGTGAGCAATTCAGCTTCGTAGTCATTGACGGCAACATAGGTTGCGAGCTCAATAAAATGGCTCAGCTCAGCGCCATTGAACATCGGCAGGCCTTGGCCCGGATCAAAGATAAACGGGATATTCAGTTCGGCACAATCACGCGCATGCTCGAGCATGCCGTCGCGCCCATCCGGTGCAATGATGGCCAGCTTCACCGGTCCGGCATCAGCAACCTTGATCTGGTGCGATACACCCATCGCACCGGGATGAAACGCAGTGATCTGATTACTGTCTGCGTCAGTGGTGATGAAGGCCTGAGCGGTGTAAGCATTATCGATTGTTCGAATGCAGCGACGGCTGATACCCAGCCGGTCGAGCCGTTCAACATAGGGTGCGCTGTCTTGACCGATGGTGGCCATGATCAGCGGATCGCCATTGAGCAATTTGAGGTTGTAGGCGATATTGCCGGCGCAGCCACCAAACTCGCGCCGGATGCCGGGCACCAAAAAGGCGACATTGATTTTATGTAGTTGGTCAGCCAGCAGCGCTTCAGAAAAGCGCCCGCCAAATGACATGATGGTATCGAACGCGAGCGAGCCGCAAATCAGGGAGGTCATGAAGGGTCCGTTAAATAGTTTTGAAATCGAGTACGGTTGCCAGTGTGGTGCGGCTCACTGATAAAACAGCGTCAACTGAAAATCTGCAGCCGGTGCGTCGGCTAGCGTAAACAGGATACGGATCTCACGCTCGGAACGGGCAGCAATGCCGCTTTTGCGCTCTTGCACTTGGGAGATAAATTCGCCCGGCAAAAACACTTTGCGCACCAGTAGCGCGCCGCTTTGGTCTTTTAATTGCAGCTCAAGCGCAGGCCAGGCTTGCGGCGTGGGACTGCTATTGCGCACCAGTGCGACAAGCTCAAATTGATCGGTCTGTCCCGTCACTGCGACGAGTTGACTCGATTGTAGCGAGAGCGCATTGATATGGGCAGGCAGTGCAATTATGCAGCCCAGGTGCGCACAGGCTTGCCGCAAATAGGGATCAGACTCCGGCACGCGCGCTGCGATCTCATCGCGAAAACGATAGGTTAGCTGCCCCAGCAAGAGCAGCAACAGGATCGGCAGGCCCGACCAAAGCAGGATTTTCCAAAGCCGTGCACGGCGCTGCTTGCGGCGCGCCTCTTGTACAAAACCCGGCTCGCTGTTGTCCCAGTCTTGCGTCGCTTCGTCTTTATCTTCTGCTTGATCTACTGGCGCAGCGGCTGCCGCATCCGGTTCGCGCCAAGGTTTTTTTTGTAAATCAGCGATGGCTTTGGAGAGCGCATCCAGCTCGTCTTGCATGTTCGGGGCGCCCTGTGCGGGAGTCGAGCCGGGCCATGCGCCAAAATCCATCAGGGTCATGCGGCCGCTATCTGCGGCGTCCGGCGCGGCCGTATCGATCGGCGTGGGGGCAGCGGTGGGGTGCAACGCTACCGCTGGTTCGATGTGCGGTGTGGGCGACAGCGTGGGCTCGCTGCTGTTAGCATTAAATATTTCGCGGCACGCTCCACAACGCACCAGCCCGTCGCGCAGCAACAATTGCTGAGTCGTTACGCGAAAGCGCGTCTGGCAATGGGGGCAGCGCGTAGCGAGCATGGTCTCGTGCATGATTAAACCTTTCGACCTGACAGCGCGACCCAGCCCTCGTGCTCGGCCCAAACTGACAGTGTCAGGTACGGGGCGTAGGCAGCAATCACCTCGTCTGCCTGACGTGCGAGCACGCCCGAGAGGACCATTGCGCCGCCGGCGGCGAGGCGGCCGGTGAGCATCGGTGCCATCAGTTTTAGTGGACTCGACAAAATATTTGCAACCACAACGTCATAGCGGGTAGTGGGGTGGCTGAGGCCGAACTCTGCGGGTAAAAAATAGGCAACCGTGCAGGCATTGCGTTCGCTATTGGCACGCGCCGATTCAATGGCCTGCGGATCAATATCGACACCATCAACTTGGGATGCGCCCAGTTTTTTAGCCACCATCGCCAGAATGCCTGAGCCACAACCATAATCAAGTACGCAGAGATTATTAAGCGTCTGTGACTCGAGCCATTCCATGCACAGCCGTGTCGTCGGGTGACTGCCGGTGCCAAACGCAAGGCCTGGATCGAGTTCAAGTATGAGCGCATCCGGATCGGGCGCATCATGCCAGCTCGGTACCACCCAGATATTTTTGCCGATATGAATCGGCGCAAATTGCGATTGCGTCAGGCGTACCCAGTCTTGTTCGGCAACGGGGCGCAGGCTAAAGGGCCAAGCATCTGCATGCATTGAGCAGGCCGCACAAGCAGTCTCAACAAGGCCCGCATGATCCGCCTCGGCGTCGGCCAAGGCCACCACACGGCTGCGCTCCCACGCCTGTTCGGCGGGCTCCATCCCGGGTTCGCCATACAGCGCTTGTTCGGCTTGCGTGCCTTCGTCAGCATCTTCGACAGAGACCGATAAGGCGCCGGCCTCCATCAGCGCGTCAGATAGACATTCGGCATACCGACGTGGCACTTCCAAAACAATTTCGGTCCAGCTCATTCGATTTTATTTTTTCTTAGTCAGCTTCGGATCGTGCGCCAGGTCAGGTTTGCCGGCCAGCTTTTGCTCGAGGTAATGAATGTTGGTGCCGCCTTCAGCAAAACGGGCATCCACCATTAATTCACGATGCAGCGGAATATTGGTCAGGATGCCCTCGACCACCATCTCCGACAACGCAATCTGCATGCGTCGTATGGCCTGGTCTCGCGTTGCCCCGTAGGCGATCACCTTACCCACCATGGAATCATAATGTGGCGGCACATAGTAGCCCGCATATGCATGGGAGTCGACGCGGATACCAGGACCGCCCGGCGCATGCCAGGCCAAAATTCTGCCTGGTGACGGAGTGAATTTGAACGGATCTTCGGCATTGATACGGCATTCGATCGCGTGACCTTTAAGTACGATATCGCGCTGCCGAAAGCGTAGTTTCTCACCGGCCGCTACACGGATCTGTTCTTGCACCAGATCGATGCCGGTCACCATTTCCGTCACCGGATGTTCTACCTGAATCCGGGTGTTCATTTCGATGAAATAGAATTCGCCGTTTTCGTACAAAAACTCAAAAGTACCCGCGCCACGGTAGCCGATTTTGCGGCAGGCTTCCGCACAGCGGTCACCGATTTTTTCAATCAGCTTGCGTGGTATGCCAACGGCCGGCGCTTCTTCGATCACTTTTTGATGGCGCCGTTGCATCGAACAATCGCGTTCGCCCAGCCAGATCGCATTTTTGAATTCATCGGCCAATATCTGTATCTCCACATGGCGTGGATTTTCCAGATATTTTTCCATATAGACTTCGGGATTAGAAAACGCAGCGCCCGCTTCGGTCTTGGTCATGGTGACGGCGTTGAGCAGTGCCGCCTCGGTGTGCACCACCCGCATGCCACGCCCGCCACCGCCGCCGGCGGCTTTGATGATGACGGGATAGCCGACTTTACGCGCGGTCTGAATGATGATTTTCGGATCGTCCGGTAGCGCTCCTTCCGAGCCCGGCACGCAGGGCACGCCAGCCTTGATCATGGCCTGCTTGGCCGAGACCTTGTCGCCCATCAGACGAATGGATTCAGAACGCGGACCAATAAAAACAAACCCCGACTTCTCGACCCGTTCGGCAAAGTCTGCATTTTCGGACAAGAAGCCATAGCCCGGATGAATCGCTTCGGCGTCCGTTACTTCGGCTGCGCTAATAATGGCGGGCATGCTCAGATAGCTTTGGGCGGACGCAGCCGGGCCGATGCAGACCGATTCGTCGGCTAGCTTGACATACTTGGCTTCGCGGTCTGCCTCGGAATGGACGACAACGGTTTTTATACCCATCTCGCGGCACGCACGCTGAATGCGTAGCGCGATTTCACCACGGTTGGCGATTAGAATTTTTTCAAACATAGTGAGGTTCAGGGTGCAGGGGACGACACGCGGCAACAAATTGCTGCGCACGCTGCCCGGCTACACGACGCCTTTTTTGGGAAATTAACCAACGACAAAAAGCGGCTGGCCGAATTCGACCGGCTGGCCGTTTTCCACCAGAATTTGGGTGATCACACCGGCAGCATCGGTATCGATCTCATTGAGCAGCTTCATCGCTTCAATAATGCACAGCGTGTCGCCGACCTTGACGGCGCTGCCGATCTCAACAAATGCTGGCGAGCCCGGAGCAGAAGAGCGATAGAACGTGCCCACCATCGGCGACTTGACGATATGGCCGGTCGGCTCCGCAACGGCTTCAACAACAGGCGCAGCGCTCGCCGCCGGTGCGGCTGCTAACGGCGCGGCTTGCGTGTGCGCTGCCATTGGCTGCTGCATCATCACAACCTGGTTGGCAGCGGTCGATGCTTTGACAATCCTGACTTTACTTTCGCCTTCGGTAACTTCCAACTCCGAAATATCGGATTCCGCCACCAGGTCGATCAAGGTCTTGAGTTTTCTTAAATCCATTGAAGGTCCGCCTGCATAATTGAAAAAATCCTAAATGAAAAATCCTGCTGCGTCACCTGTAAAGTTGACGCCAGAATAATGAAGATTAACGCGAATTATAGCTTTTTAAGCGCAAATTCAATGCCGATGCGATAGCCATCGACGCCCAATCCGCAAATCACGCCGGATGCCAGTTCTGACAGATAAGAGTGGTGCCGGAAGCTTTCCCGGCGGTAGATATTAGAAATATGCACTTCGACGAAAGGGATTGCCACACCGGCCAGCGCATCTCGAAGCGCCACACTGGTATGCGTCAAGCCGCCCGGGTTAATCACGATCGCATCCACCTCCGACTGACGCGCTGCATGGATTCGATCTATCAGGGCGCCTTCGTGATTGCTCTGAAACACGCTCAGCAAGGCGCCTGCCGCTTTTGCCTGGGCTTCTGCGGCCTGCTCGATTTCGGTGAGCGTGGTGGCGCCATAGACCTCAGGCTCGCGGCTTCCAAGCAGGTTTAGGTTCGGGCCATTCAGCAAGAGCAAGTTTGTTGCCATCGAGATAGTACTCCGATTGACGAAGAAGCCATCATTTTGCCGGCAAATGCTGCGCGCTGGCAAGCACAACCGTTTCGCTAAACTATAGCGATAGCAAATCGGTGCGGACTTTTTTCATATCCAGTCGGCCGAGATAAGTCTTTTTTATTTGCCCATCCGCCCCAATAAGCACCGTAAATGGCAGGCCCCCTGCCTGATTACCTAGCAGTCGGGAGAGCTCTGTTCCGCTCATGCCGGCTATTAAAACTGGATAGCTTATTTTGTATGTTGACAGAAATTCTTTAATATTGGATGGCGAATCGATGCCAATACCGACAATTTGTAAATTTTTATCTTTCATGTCGGCCTGCAGTTCAACCAATTCGGGCATTTCTGCGACGCACGGCGGGCACCATGTTGCCCAAAAATTAATTAGTAGAATTTTGCCTTTCCATTGGGCCATTGTTTGGGTTTGACCTTGGGCATCTGGCAGTGAGGCCGCCATCAGGCTTGTCACGGCGGCATCTGCAGGCGTTGTTGGTTCTAGCTGTTTCCAGCCAAAATAACTACCAATGCCGGTAAAAAGAAGGGCGATAAGGATAAATAGCGCAGTCTGGCGTTTCATTTTTCTTCGCTTTCGTCAATTAAAGACTGCAATGCGGTGCGATTGGCGCGTTCGATACGGCGTTTGCCGGTGCCTTTGCCGGCGCCACGCAGGTCATCATAATCATAGATGGTCAAATGTACGCCTTCTTTTTTCCAGATGAATGACAAAGTCTCCACTCGGCGATCGGGATAGCGGAAGTGCGGCGTCTCTGAGACTTGATATTCGATATCGCTGTTCAATAAAAAAACGGCAACATCTTTGCTGCTCTCGGCAAATAACTGAAGATGAATATCCGAATGTTCGCTGGCTGTGCCATTGACTATGGCGCCAGTCACATGCGGAGAAAAATCGGCGAATCGATCCATCAAGGCCAAAGCCAGTGCGCGTAGCTGGCGCAGGCGCTGCGGCTGCTCGTCCCCAAAAAACAGTGCCTGATATTCCCGAACCTCGGCTTCGATCTGCGCATTGTCCGGCAGGATGTCGCCGCTGACCTTGTTATTCCCCAGAATCAGCTTGGCCGCCTTACGTTTGGCGCTGCCATAATCGGCGCCATCTTCGGCAATCATGCGGGCAGCGGCAGCGGCGATTTCGGATCGCAATAGTTCAGCGTCGTTGGGATAATTAATCATCGTTGGAAGCGGTGCGATGCGCCTGTTGGCGCGGAAGGGCTGGAAAAGCTGACATTAGGCCATCAAATTGGCCCACCAATTTCTTTCTTATTGCAAAACACCTGAGCAATCGGCGTTTGCCGCAGGCGCGGGTCGGGTAGAATCCACAGGATTGCAAACCCTGATTTTACAATGCATATCCACATACTTGGCATCTGCGGCACCTTCATGGGTGGCCTTGCTGTACTGGCAAAAGAAGCCGGTCACAAAGTCACCGGCTGTGACGCCAATGTTTATCCCCCGATGAGCACCCAGTTGCGTGCGCAAGGCATTGAGCTTATTGAAGGCTTCGGTCTGCACCAGCTGAGCCTGCAGCCGGATCTGTTCGTGGTCGGCAATGTCGTCTCACGGGGCAATCCGCTGATGGAAACCATCCTCAATCGCGGCCTGCCCTATGTGTCTGGTCCGCAATGGATAGGCGAGCACATCCTGCAGCACAAGTGGGTGCTTGCGGTGGCCGGTACCCATGGCAAGACCACGACTGCGTCCATGCTGGCCTGGATACTCGAGGATGCTGGCTACAAGCCCGGCTTTTTGATTGGCGGCGTGCCGATGAATTTTGGTATTTCTGCACGCTTGGGCGGCGATGGCGCCGAGGCGCCTTTTTTTGTAATCGAGGCCGATGAGTACGACACCGCCTTTTTTGACAAGCGTAGCAAGTTCGTTCACTACCGGCCGCGCACCGTCATTCTGAATAATCTCGAATACGATCATGCCGATATTTTTCCTGACCTCGCAGCGATTGAAACCCAGTTTCATCATCTGGTGCGCACCGTACCGACGATCGGGCGACTGATCGTCAATGGTCGCGAGGACACGCTGAAACGTGTGCTCGCGCGTGGCTGCTGGAGCGAGACCGAATTCTTTGGGGGTGACGATGCTGCCGACGGCTGGTCCATGGTCGATCATGACGATGGCAGTTTTGAGGTATTTTTCAACGGTAAGCGCCAAGGCGCGGTGCAGTGGTCTTTGTCCGGCGAGCACAATCGTCTCAATGCGGTGGCGGCTATTGCCGCAGCACGGCACACGGGTGTACCGCCGGCGCAGGCGATCGAATCGTTGGCACGTTTTGAGAACGTCAAGCGCCGCATGGAAACCCGTGGTGTCGCCAATGGCGTGACCGTGATTGATGACTTTGCCCACCACCCGACCGCGATTGCCACCACCGTTGCAGGCCTGCGCCGTAAGGTCGGTGGCGGGCGCATTCTGGCCGTGCTCGAACCGCGCTCTAACACCATGAAGCTCGGCACCATGAAAGCTGCGCTTGCGGCCAGCCTGAGCGAAGCTGACCTGGTATTTGGTTTCGGTGCAAAAGGCGAAGGCAAAGATGCGCTGGGTTGGGATCTGGCCGGTGCACTGGCGCCCTTGGGTGCCAAAGCGCGGGTGTTTGATGCGTTGCCCGCATTAGTGGAGGCGGTAGCTGGTGCTGCCCGTCCCGGCGACACCGTACTGGTGATGAGCAATGGCGGCTTCGGCGGGGTGCATCAGAAATTGCTCGACGCGGTGCAAGCCGCTACGCCCGGATAATCCCCGCATGATTTTGTACTTGCATGGTTTTCGTTCGTCTCCGCAGTCATTCAAGGCGCGCATGCTGCGCGCGCACCAGCTTGCGTTGGGCAAGGGCGCGCAATTTCTGTGTCCGCAATTGCCCGCTTCACCGCGCTCGGCAATGCAACTTGCACAAACACTGGTGGCCGGAGTCGATCCGGCGCAGCTCGCGGTGATTGGTTCTTCGCTGGGTGGCTATTACGCGACCGCCTTAGCCGAGCAGACTGGTTGCCGCGCCGTGCTGCTTAATCCGGCGATCACCCCGGCGCGTGATCTCGAACGCCATATTGGCCCGACCACGGCCTGGCATTCAGATGAAGCCTTCACGTTCGAAGCCGCCTATATCGACGAACTCGCCGCCATCGCCGTTTCGCAGATCACTCAGCCGCAGCGCTACCTGCTGCTGGCAGCAACCGGTGACGAAGTGCTCGATTGGCGTGACATGACGGCACACTATGCTGGTGCGCGCCAGCGTGTGATCGAAGGCAGTGATCATGGGCTATCCGATTTTGATAAATATATCGATGAAGTCATTGAGTTTTGCGAAATTTAATGTCGTCGTCACTTCCTCTAATATCGCAGCATTTTGTGCAAGTAGACTGATTAATGAATTTATTTTTTGAAGAGTCGGGCGACTTTAAAGTTGGCGCCGTGCTCTCCCAGCAGGGCGAGGCCTACCAGGTTGAAACGCCCACAGGCAAGCGCACCAAGGTGCGCGCGCGTGACGTGCTGCTGCAATTTTCCAGTCCGTCGCCAGCCGAGTTGTTGGCGCAGGCGCATGCGTTGGCAGAAGACATGGACACCGCATTTTTATGGGAAGTTGCCGGTACCGACGAGTTTGGTTTTGCTGAGCTTAGTGCCGAATATTTTGGGCATGCCCCCCAGCCGCAGGAAGCCGCCGGCTTGCTTTTAAAGCTTGCCAGCTCACCTATTTATTTCTACAAAAAAGGTAAAGGACGCTACAAGGCGGCACCCGAAGCTACGCTGCAGGCAGCGTTGGCTGGCATGGAAAAGAAAAAACAGCAGGCGCTGGTGCAGGCGTCTTATGTCGAGGAACTGAAGGCCGGGCGCTTGCCGCCGGCAATGGCGCCGCTGGTGCTGCCGCTACTGTTCAAGCCGGACAAAAATTCAATCGAATACAAAGCCTTGGATGCCGCTTGTAGCGCACTGCAAACTTCACCGCAAAGGCTGATGCTGGAAGTTGGTGGCATCCCTGACGCGCGACAACTGCATTTCTCGCGTTTTTTGCTTGAGCAATTCCCCAGAGGTATCGGCTTTCCGGCGGTCCCGCTGCCGGTCGCACCGCAGCTGCCGGTCGCATCGGTCCAGGCCTTCTCGATTGACGATGTCACCACCACCGAGATTGATGATGCGTTCTCGGTGCAGTCGCTTGGCGAGGGCAAGCTGCGGGTTGGTATTCATATTGCGGCGCCGGCGCTCGGTATCGCGCGCGACGACGCCATTGATGCGTTAGCGCGTGCGCGCATGAGCACCGTGTATATGCCCGGCGACAAAATTACCATGCTGCCGGATGCGCTCGTCGAACGCTTCACACTGGCCGCCGGTGCCGCGCGCGCCGCGCTCTCGTTGTATGTCACGCTCGACACCAGCGACTGGTCGGTACTGTCGACCGATACCGTGGCCGAAGCGGTCCCGATTGCTGCCAACCTGCGTCACAACGATCTCGATGAACTCGTCACGCTCGAGAGTCTCGCTGCCGGAAGCGGTGACTATCCGCACAAAGAAGATATTGCCCAGTTGTGGCAATGGGCCCAGGTGCTGGAGCAGGGGCGCATGGTCAAGCGCGAGAGTTTTGGCCTCAAGCCCGAGCAGGCGAATCGGGTTGATTTCAATTTTTATGTCGAAGATGACATCGTCACCATTACGCGACGCAAGCGTGGCGCGCCTCTCGACAAAATCGTTGCCGAGTTGATGATCTTTGCTAATAGTAGCTGGGGCAAGCTGATGCACGAGCATGGCGTCCCCGGCATCTACCGCTCGCAAGGTGCCGGCAACGGCTGGGCGGCGCGCATGCAGGTACGCATGCAGACACATGCCGCACCGCATCAGGGCTTGGGCGTGGATCAATACGCGTGGAGCACGTCGCCGCTGCGTCGTTATACCGATTTAGTGAATCAATGGCAGATTCTGGCTTGTGTCAGTCACGGCATAACGGCACCGCTTGTAGCACCATTCAAGCCCAACGACGCCGATTTGTTTGCCATTGTCTCGGCCTTTGATGGAGCCTACGCCGCCTATAACGATTTTCAAAATACCATGGAGCGTTACTGGTGCCTGCGCTGGTTGACGCAGGCTGCGCAGCGTACTGTCGATGCGGTTGTGCTGAAGGATGAAGTGCTGCGTTTGGTCGAGATTCCGTTAGTGATTCAGATGCCTGGACTGCAGCCGCTGGCACGTGGCACACAAGTCAAGCTTGAACTTTTGCATTGGGATGAAGTTGACTTGTCTGTGCAGGCGCGCGTGCTGGAAGTCGTCGCGTTGGAGGTGTTGCCGTCTGAGGTTGAGGAAGATGAGCTTGCCGTTGAAGAAGCGGAAGCGACAACGGAAGTAACAATCGAAGCAACGACCGAAGCAACGACCGAAGCAACGACCGAAGCAACGACCGAAGCGAAGCCCGTCGATCCACCCGCCGTAAGTGCCGAATAGAGACGATGCTGGCAGCGCAACATCGCTTGTTGTCCATGGCGGTCGCGGTCTCGCTGCTGTTTCATCTTGTATTGTTGTCGCTGCATTTTGCGCCGCCCGATAGTGCGCGCTTAAAGCCATTGGAGGCGGGCCTCGATATCATTCTCGTCAACGCCAGCGACGATAAAGTGCCGCTCAAAGCGGAGGCACTGGCGCAGGCCAATCTTGATGGCGGTGGTAATGCCGACGCTGGCCGGGCCACTTCGCCGCTGCCGAATTCAAACAATGTTGTCGATGGTGATGCGCTAAAAACGCAGCGTCAAAGGATTGAAGAACTCGAGCAGCAACAGCGTCGCGTGCTGGCGCAGATGGCCAGCGACAGCACGCAGCATGTCCCGCAGCAGACAGAGCAGCCCGCGCAACCCGTGCCCCACGCAATGAGCGCCTCAGCGGCGCAGCAGGAAAGTCTGGCGTTGGCACGACGCGAAGCCGAAATCGCGCAACGCATCGAGGATTACAACAAGCGCCCACTTAAAACTCAAATCACCCCCAGCACGCGAGGTGTTGCGTATGCAATGTATTACACTGCGCTGCAAAAGCGTATCGAGCAAACGGGTACGCAGTATTTTCCTCAATCGCAGGGCAAAAAAATGTATGGTGAACTGGTGATGTATATCCCCATATTTCAGGATGGCTCGCTGTATCTGAAAGAAGGCGGGCCGCGTATTGAACGTAGTTCCGGCAATGCAGCGCTTGACAGAGCGGCGCTGGGCATCGTGCAGCGCGCGGCACCTTTTGGACGCTTACCTGCCATGCTGCAGGCCGGCGGCAAAGACCGCGTGTGGGAAATCATTACCCGCTTTGCTTTTACGCGCGACGATATCCTCGCGACCCGTCTTGACGGAAGTGCGCAATGACAGCCAGGCCCGATCAGTATGTGGTCATCGGTAATCCGGTTTCGCACAGCAAATCGCCCGCTATTCACGCTCAGTTTGCTGCTCAGACTGGCGAATCGATTGCTTATGAACGTCTGGCTGCGCCACTGGATGATTTTGCCGCGTGTGTGCAGCATTTCATGCAGTCTGGTGGACGCGGTGCCAACGTCACCGTGCCCTTCAAGCTGGAAGCCTTTGCGCTGGCAACACAATTAACGCCGCGAGCACAGGCCGCGGGCGCGGTCAACACACTTAGTTTTGATGATGGTCGCATCGTGGGCGATAACACCGATGGTGTCGGTTTGGTGCGCGATATTGTCCACAATGCGGGCGTCGTGCTGGAAGGTCGGCGCATCCTGTTGCTGGGTGCGGGTGGCGCAGCGCGTGGCGTGGTGATGCCGCTGTTGGCCGAGCGGCCGCAACAGCTCGTGGTAGCAAACCGCACCTTCGCGCGCGCCCAAGAGCTGGTGCAAAGTTTTCCCGCTGCCGCTCCCGTACTCAAGGCCGCTGCCTTCGATGATTTGTCGGGGCAGTTTGATGCGATCATCAATGCGACCTCGGCGAGCCTCTCGGCAGATTTACCGGCAGTACCGGCGACCTTGTTCGGGCCGCAGGTCTTTGTTTACGACATGATGTATGCAGCGACACCAACCGTTTTTATGCAATGGGCGGCGCAACACGGCGCTCGCGTGCGCGATGGTTTGGGCATGCTGGTTGAACAGGCAGCCGAATCATTTTTTGTCTGGCGTGGCGCGCGACCTGACACCGCGCCGGTGTATGCCTTGCTACGGGCACAGCTCGCCGGCTCAACATGAAACGCGTAATCCTGATCTGGTTGATTGGTGTGCCGATAGCACTCGTGGCGCTGCTGCAAGTCTGGTATTTCATTCAGATCTGCTGGTGGGTTGACCACAATCCACCTTCGACGGCGTTCATGCGCGCCCAATTGGCAAAGCTGCAGGAAAAAAATCCCAACGTCCAGCTGCAGCACAAATGGGTGCCGTATGACCGCATCTCCAATAATCTCAAGCGCGCCATCATCGCTTCGGAGGATGCCAATTTTGCCGAGCACGAGGGTGTCGATTGGGATGCGCTACAAAAGGCTTATACCAAGAACGCCAAAAAGGGCAAGGTGGTCTCAGGCGGCTCGACCATTACCCAGCAGCTCGCCAAAAATCTTTTTTTATCCGGTGAACGCAGCTACCTGCGCAAGGCCGAAGAGATGCTGATTACCTTCATGCTTGAGGCAATCATGGACAAGCGCCGCATCTTTGAAATTTATCTCAATGTCGTCGAGTGGGGTAGCGGCGTCTTTGGTGCCGAGGCTGCGTCGCAGCGCTACTTTGGTGTGCCGGCAGCCAAGCTTGGCCCGCAGGAGGCGGCGCGCTTGGCTGTCATGCTGCCCAACCCGCGTTATTTTGGCCGGCATTTGGATTCCAATTATCTGGGGCGGCGAACCGGCCTGATCGTGCAGCGAATGAACAGTGCTGATTTGCCATGAGCCGCAACGGGTCGTATCTGGCGCAGTGCTTGCCTCATCAGGCCTATGAAAGTACACTTGCGCTGTTTTTATAACCGGAGACCCCACTTGGGTAGTCCCTTATCACGTCACCAACCGTCTTCTGACGGCGTCCGGTGAGATAGCGCTCCTCTCTCTGTTTCAGAGCGCCTCTCGCCAACGATGGTGAGCGGGCGCGAATGGCCTCACAGCCGCGTTCCCTGACAATTTGCAGACTGCTGGCAGTAAGCCGCAGTCCATGCCGCACGCGTTGCGGCCAGGAGAGCCTTTTGATTAATGTATTTGTGCTGCAGAACGGCCGGCTTAGCCAGGTCAACATCGAGACTCGGGACGATCTCGCGCGCGCCGAGCCGATTTGGGTCGACCTGACCGATCCCACCGATGCCGAGCGCGACTGGGTACGCAGTATCTATGGCGTGACCTTGCCCGATGAGGACGAGGTCAAGGACATCGAGGCATCGGCGCGTTATTACGAAGCCGATAGCGGCGACTTGCATCTGCGCTCGGACTTTCTGCTCGAAGAAGAAGACGATGCATCGCGTGTCGTCACGGTGGCCTTCATCTTGGCTAAGAACATGCTGTTTTCGATGCACAACGACGACTTGCCCGTGTTTCGGCTGGTGCGCATGCGGGCGCGTTCGCGGCCCGGTTCGATTGGTGATTTTAAAGACGTGCTGTTGGATTTGTATGCAACCGATGTTGAATACTCGGCCGATGCGCTTGAGGGCATCTATCAAAATCTCGAAGAAGTCAGTCGCAGCGTGCTGCAAAAAGATATCAGTGACCAAGATGCGGCGGCCTCGCTCAATGCGATGGCCCGCGAGGAAGACTTGAACGGCCGGATCCGTCGCAACATGATGGATACGCGTCGTGCGGTGAGTTTCTTAATGCGGGGTCGTTTACTCAATGCCGAGCAGTTTGATGATGCGCGCCAGATCCTGCGCGATATCGAATCGCTCGATGGTCATACTGCTTTCTTGTTCGACAAAATTAACTTCTTGATGGATGCCACGGTGGGTTTCATTAACATCAACCAGAACAAGATCATCAAGATATTCTCAGTAGCCTCGGTGGCGTTTTTGCCGCCGACACTGATTGCCAGCATTTATGGCATGAACTTCCGGCTTTTTCCCGAGCTGAATTGGGATTGGGGTTATCCGTTTGCGCTGGTCTTGATGGTGGCGAGTGCGATTACGCCGTTTTGGTATTTCCGCCGGCGTGGCTGGTTGAAGTGAAGCTTGCCGGCGCAAGCTTCACACGATTGTTAACTATTTACATTAGGTGAGTATTTAGCGCGCCAGTTGTTCAAACGCCTGCTTGGCACACACCATCGTCTCGGCAATCACCGCATCGTCATGCTGCGCCGAGACGAAACCCGCTTCGAATGCCGATGGTGCCAGATACACCCCAGCGTCGAGCATCGCGTGGAAAAACCGATTGAAACGTTCTTTATCACATTGCATCATCTGCGCATAATTGCCTGGTACCGCATCGGTAAAATACAGACCAAACATGCCGCCAATGGCGTCCGCACAAAATGTCACCCCAGCCTCGCCAGCCAGCTTCGTCAAACCATCGGTTAGTTTTTTGGTTTGTGTGCTCAGTGCTTCATAAAAACCGGGTTGCTGAATAATTTTTAGCGTTGCCATGCCAGCGGCAACAGCCACCGGATTACCGGAGAGCGTACCAGCCTGATACACGCCCCCCAAGGGAGCGAGATGTTTCATCAAGTCAGCGCGACCACCAAAGGCGGCTACCGGCAAGCCGCCGCCGATAACTTTGCCCAGCACCGTCATATCTGGCACCACGCCATAAAGTGACTGCGCGCCACCCAGTGCAACGCGAAAGCCTGACATGACCTCATCGAACAACAACAGCGCGCCGTGCTGGCTGCACAGGCGACGCATGGTGTGTAAAAATTCGGGCGTCGCACGCAGCAGATTCATATTGCCGGCAACCGGTTCGACGATCACGCAGGCAATGCTTGCGCCGAGATTGCCGAAAACATCTTCGAGTTGTTGGCAATCGTTATAGTCCAGCACCATCGTGTGCTTGGCAAAATCGGCCGGCACGCCTGACGACGTCGGATTGCCAAAAGTCAGCAAACCGCTGCCCGCTTTCACCAGCAAGGAATCTGCATGGCCGTGATAGCAACCCTCAAATTTAATGACCGTGTCGCGTCCTGTTGCGCCGCGCGCCAGTCGCAGCGCACTCATCGCTGCTTCGGTGCCCGACGAGACCAATCGCACTTGCTCAATTGATGGCACAAGTTTGCAGATTTCTTCGGCCATCAAAATTTCGCCTTCAGTCGGCGCACCAAAACTCAAGCCATTCTCCGCAGCGTCTTGCACTGCTTTGACAACATCCGGATGTGTATGGCCGACAATCGCCGGCCCCCAAGAGCCGATGTAATCGATATAGCGTTTGCCATCAGCGTCCCAGAAATGCGGGCCGCGTGCGCGACTGATAAAGCGGGGCGTGCCGCCAACGGAGCGAAATGCCCGCACGGGCGAGTTGACGCCGCCGGGGGTGGTGAGTTGGGCACGGGCAAACAGGGAATCGTTATTAGACATGATCGTAGAGAAGTTGTTTGACAAGTTTGTGGCTGTGTTTGTGGGAAAAACAAGTCAGGATAATTCGGAAGGACCATCGGACTCGCGGGCCCAGAAATAGCGGTCTGGTATCAGCTTGCCCATGCCCAGACGTTGTGCGTGGGCCAAAGCGGCAACGGTGAATTCTTCGGCTTCGAACACTGCTTCGGGCACATCGAGGCCATTAGCCAGCATCGCTGCGATGGTCGCCGACAAGGTATTGCCTGCACCGACAAATGGGCCTGCCTGTCGTTGCCAGCTATCATGGCGCACCACGCCAGCTTCATTAAAAAGCGTATTACTCACATCGTGTGCATCACCTGGTGTGCCAGTGACAAATAAAAATTCGCAACCGGATTCGATCAGGTGCATCGCATCGGCTTCGAGCATGAGTTCGGTGCTCGGTTCGCGCCAGGTCTCGGCGAGTCGCGAGAGCTCGTCCACAGAGAGCAGTAGCACAGTGGTCTGCGGCACCAGCAATTCGCGCATGGCCAGCAAGAGGTCTTCGTCGAGATTCTGATCTGGCAGTACGGTGGAAAACGGGTCAAGTACCAGGGGCACTTCAGGATAATCAGATACGATTTCGGCAATGACGGAGATGTTTTCGATGTTGCCAACATAGCCAACCTTGAACGCCGAGACCGGCATGTCTTCGAGTAGCACCCTGGCCTGATCGGCAACCCAGTCGGGGTCAATAGCCTGAATGTCGTCCGTGCGGGTCGTGTCACCAATGGCTAGCGCGGTGACCACCGACAAGCCGTGGCAACCCATTGCTGCGAATGACGCGAGATCGGCTTGAATGCCAATCGCACCCACCGGATCGGTCACGCCGAAAGTCAATACAAGCGGTGAAGTTTGGTTTTGCACGGGTACTAGATTAAGATAACTGACTTTGCATTTTACTTGAAGGGCAGTGCCGTGAGCGACAACAAGACAAACGATCAGGAATTCAAAACATGGATGTGCCTCATTTGCGGCTGGGTCTATGACGAGACCGCTGGCCTGCCCGAAGAAGGCATCGCACCGGGCACCCGCTGGGATCAGGTCCCGATGAACTGGACTTGCCCGGAATGCGGCGCCCGGAAAGAAGACTTTGAAATGACTGCGATCTGATTTTGCAGTTGTCGCGCGATCATTAACGCGGAAAAATTCAAATAAATTCTGCTGATCTGTCGCCAAAACACCGACGCGAATAAAAAATAAAGTTGCCAATGTTTTAAACAGTTTCTCTTTTTGTTACAGTTGCGCCGAATTTCCTGAAACACGACACAGGGTGGCGCAATGGTGGCATCGCAGGCGCAATCGCAGACGCAATCGCAGATTCGATCAACGATACTGATCATCGACGATAGCAGCACAATTCGGCGTTCCGCTGAACTCTTTCTGTCCCAGGCCGGCTATCAGGTTGTGCTGGCTGAGGACGGCTTCGAAGCACTCGCAAAAATCGTCGACCATCTGCCGTCGCTGATTTTCTGCGACATCCTGATGCCTCGCCTCGATGGCTATCAGACCTGCAGCCTGATCCGGCATAGCAGGCAGTTTCACCTGACACCGGTTGTGATGCTGTCCTCTCGCGACGGCCTGTTCGATCGTGCGCGTGGCGTGCTGGCCGGCGCTAATGCCTACCTGACCAAACCCTTTACCAAAGACAGCTTGCTCAACGCCGTACGCGAGCATGTTCCCCAGGTGGCAGTTGCCTGATCTGACTGAGTGCGATATCCATGCTGATACAAAAAATTCTGATCGTTGACGACTCGCCTACCGAGCGCCATTTCCTTACTGAGCTGCTGCTTGCCAATGGTTACGCGGTGACCACTGCCGACAGCGGTGAAGATGCGTTAGCACGCATCAAGACCGATCTGCCGCACTTGGTGCTGATGGATGTGGTGATGCCCGGTCAAAATGGTTTTCAGGCTACGCGCGCCATTGCTCGAGATCCCCTGACGCAGCACGTGCCCATCATTATTTGTACCAGCAAGGGACAGGAAACCGATCGTATCTGGGGTTTACGACAGGGCGCGCGCGACTATATCGTCAAGCCTGTTGATCCTCAGCTCTTGCTGCAAAAAATTGCCGCCATCGCACGCGGGGTTGCCTGAAATGCAGGAAGGCATGGCAACGCCACTTGATGAGGCCCCAGTCAATGTGGCGCCGCTTGATGCAAAGATTCGCCGCCGGCATCAGCGTTGGGCGTTTCAGCGCGCGTTGGCCGAACGTACATTCAGTGTGCGGGGTGCCGTCGACAATCCTTCGCGTCGTCTTGCTGTTGAGGCAGGTGATGCGCATTTTTTGCTCGACCTTATCCATACCGGCGAAGTGCTCAGCATGCCACCCTTGACCAGCGTGCCCGGCACCCAAGCCTGGTTTCTTGGGCTGGCCAATATTCGCGGCAACCTTGTCGGCGTGGTGGATCTGGCTGACTTTGCTGCCGCGTCGACGGGACGGGCAGGTGTCGCCGCGGCCTCATTTACGCCACCGGGGAAAACGGATCGGCTACTAATTTTTGCGGCCAGCTTATCGGTGTATTGTGCGATGCGCGTATCGCGCGTGACCGGGCTCACCGATATCGCCGCCATGACGCCCGAGCCCGCATTGCAGCGTGCGCCAGCGACACCCGGCTGGGTCGGGATGCGTTATCGCGATGCACAAGCTTGTCTGTGGACAGAGCTTGATCTTGCTGCATTGGCGCAGGATAAAAATTTTCTTGATATTCGCTTTTAATTTATTTATCGCCATGCGCCTGCGGCGCGTGCTGCATTCACCTGACAGCCAATTTTTCTTGGGAGCCCATGATGGAATTTGAGAGCGCCGCTGCGCTGAACGACCCCAAAAAAATGCACAATAAAATCCCCGTTGCAAGTTGGCGGCGATGGTGCACCGCGCTGAAGGGGAAATTCTCGCGTCGCCAGCCCGTCGTGCCGCTTGTTCACCGTTGGCAGCTGCATTTTTCGCTGCAAACCAGACTACGCATTTTGCTTTTGGTACTAGCACTATGCTTGTCGTCATTGGGTGGATTTGCATGGATTAATGCGCAGAGTTCGATGGGTGCATCAAGCCAGACCCAACTTGCCGGCAGTGCACTGATGCATTCGCAGCGTATCGGCAAAGCCGCGCCCAATGCCATCCAGGGTAATCGTGATGCCTTCCTGCAGCTGCGTCAAAGTCGCGACGCGATGAATGAGACCCTCGCAGTACTCGCTGACGGCGGGCAGTCGCAGGGGCGAAGTGTGCCCGCGCCTGACGATGAATCTGCGCGCATGTTGATCGATATACGTAATAGCTGGAAAAAATCCGATCAGGCAGCGGCGCGCATTTTGTCACTGGAAAATGAACTAACCGGCTTTCGCAGCACACTGCAAAAACTCAATTTACAAAGTCCAGCCTTGCTCGAACTAGCCGAACAAATTGCGACGCTCAATGCACAGTCAGGTGCGACCCCGCGCGAAATTTCTGCTGCCGGGCAGTTGGTGATGCTGACCCAAAGGCTGGGGAAAAGCGCCAATGAGTTTTTGACTTCTGAGGGTGTCAATCCCGAGACCGCTTTTCAGCTTGGTAAAGATACCAATACCTTTCGCGATATCGTCAGTGGTTTTCTTGAGGGCAGCGGCGTATTGCGTCTGCCTGCCGCAAGCAATCCCGACATCCGCGCCAAGCTCGGCGAATTGCAGCAAGCCTTTGCGCAGTATCAGCAGTTAGTTACAGGCATCTTGGGTAATCTGCAAAATTTTATCGCCGCCAAGCAGGCCGAGCGACTAATGTTTACCGATAACGAACAATTGCGTGAAAACTTACAGCAATTACAAACAAACTTTCTCGCCCATGAGGGATTCGGTCACTGGACGCGATGGGCTATTGTGGTCTCTGGTCTGCTCTCTCTAATCAGCGCCATCGGCGTGGCGGTGTTACTGCTTGCAGAAAGCCGTCAGCATACTGATGAGGCAGAGGTCCGGCGCAGTCAGGCCGAGCAGCAGCATAAAAAAGCCATGCACGAAGAAGAGCTCGCGCGCGCGCTCAATCAGCAAAATCAGGCTGCCATTTTGCGGCTGATGAATGAGCTGCAACAGGTCTCCGACGGCAACCTGACCATTTTGGCGACGGTGTCCGAAGACATCACCGGCGCCATCGCCGACTCGGTTAACTACACGCTCGAAGAGTTGCGCACTCTGCTTGGTAAGGTCAATCAAACGGCGCAGCAGGTCACCTCGGCCTCCGCCATTGCCCATAATATTTCGACTGAATTACTTGCACTGGCGGCCCGTCAATCGAGCGAGATTGAGCAGACTGGTCAGGCGGTGCTGCAAATGACGGCACAAATTCATCAGGTCTCCCGTGCGGCAACCAAGTCTGCCGATGTGGCGCAATCATCGGTGCGCGCCGCACTGCAAGGCGAGGGCGCGGTACAAGATGCCATTCGCGGCATGCATGACATTCGCGAACAAATCCAGGAAACCGCCAAGCGCATTAAACGATTAGGGGAGTCGTCACTTGAAATCAGCGACATCACCGAGCTGATCGCCGACATCACCGAACAGACCAATGTGCTGGCGCTGAACGCAGCGATACAGGCCGCTTCTGCCGGCGAGGCCGGACGCGGCTTTGCCGTAGTGGCCGAGGAGGTACAGCGCCTCGCCGAGCGTTCTGGTGAGGCGGCGCGGCAGATCGGCGCGCTGGTGCAAACGATTCAAACCGATGCGCACGATGCAGTGATCGCAATGGAAAAATCGACCCAGGGCGTCATCGAAGGGACTCGGCTCTCCGACGCGGCTGGCGCTGTGCTGGCGGATATTCGTCGTATCTCGCATCATTTGGCTGAACTGATCCAGGGCATCTCTTCATCGACTACTGAGCAGGCAACCCTTGCCGACGGTGTAGCACGCAACATCGACAGCATCCTGACCGTTACCGAGCGTACCCGTCACGGCACCCAGCAGACTGCCAGCTCCATCCAGGAGCTCTCGCTGCTAGCGGATGCGCTCAAGCGTGCGGTCGCTCGCTTCCGCATCGCTAACTGAGAGGTCCAGCTTTGCCGGTTTCGTATTTTTCGCCCTCGACGGCTGCGCTGCCTGCGGCCGGCCTGATGCCCTTTTTTTTGCGGCCGGCAGTACTGGAAATCCAGCGCGCGATCCACTTGGGGTTGGATGTTTTTCTGCAATCCTTGCTGCTCGATGAGCACACTAATGCAGCCGAGTTGGGCCGGCAGGCGCAACAGCAATTTCATCAGGCCAATGGCGCACTTGAGCTGATCGGTATTGACGGTGCGCCCGTCTTGATTCGTTTGATGCAATCCTTGCTGTCCCAGCACATCGAGGCCTTGCCTGCAGCGGCATCAGAGGTCTGCATCAGTGCGTTGCGCACAGGTAGCCAGACGGTCGTGGCGTATCTCGACGCGTGGGTCAGCGATCCGACTGTCCTGCCCGTTGCGCTCCTTGCTTGTTATCGGTCGCTGCATGCGTTGCAAAGCGATGCGCCTGCTGATCCGGCCGCCTTGTTGTCGCTACATGTCGTCAATGCGATGACGCCTTTATGGCTCGGTGGCGCAGAAGAAAGCGCAGAAAAAAGTACGCTCGATGGGCTTGCGTATTCACGCGCGCAATTTGATCTGGCACTGCTGACGCTGCTGCGAAGCAGCGACGCCGCCGGCCGGCAAATGCCAGCAGAGGAGATGGCTGCGATGATTGGCCGCGTCGTGCAGCATCAGACGGACCCGGTGCAGCGATTGCATTGGCAAGTGCTGCAAGCATTTGCCGAATTGGTCGCCGTCGATACCGGTCTGGAGGCGGGGGCAGTCAAAAAGATTTTTGCCGATATTGCGCGGCTGATGCGTCATCTTGATGATCCGCAGCCCACCTCGTTACCTCCGGCACTTGTGCGTGAGGCCTTATATGCGCTATCCCGTGCGCGTACCTCAACGGCGCTCTCGAACTGGATTGCCGATGTATTCCGGCTTGGTTTGCAATTGTCAGAAGACGGCCAAGCAGAGTCGTCCGGATTTGTGGCGCAGCATGGTAGCGTCATCATCAGCGCATTGCGTGCGCAGCTGTCAGAACTCATGGCGGCATTGGAAGAGTCTGCAGAGTCAACTTTAGTGACTTCAGCCACATACGGATCGCCAGCGCAGGGCTCGCCAACGCCGGTCGTGATCTTACTCGGCGCCCTCGCAGCAAACCTTGGATCGCTCCCGCTCTTGTCAGCGGCTTTGCAGCGACTGCGTGTCATGCTCAGCGACAGCACGATCACGGCGCAGGACGCGGAGCAGCTAGCTGCCTGGGTAATGCTGATGCAACAGGGGACGGATACGACTGTGCCGGCCCAAGTGTGGCTTGCTAATAAGGCGTCGCGCCTGGCCTGTGCGTTGGACGCCGTGCGCCATCCGGGTCACGCGTATTTTTCGCTTGCGCACGAAGCCGCTGCGTTACAAAAACAATCGATCATGGCAGCGCTTAGTTCAGCTGCGACGCATTTGCTTAGCCGGGTTGAAAGCAAGATCGACGAAGGCTGGCAATCCGGCACGCTAGCCGCAGAGGGACCAGCGATTGATGCTGCGCTTGCGCAATTGGCTGCGGCACTTGCCATTGCCGGTGCAACGGAGGCGGAAAAACTATTGTGCGAGGTGCGTACATTACTCGCGCAATATTCGGTATCGCCTGCAACCGATATCGGCACGGATAGCGGCAGCCGGTTGGCAAACCAGTTCGCCTTACTGACTGCGCATTGTGTGTTGATTGATTGGGTGCCGGTGATCATCGAATCCTCTCCAACCAGCTGGGGTGATGCGGATGTGTTGAACAGTGCAGAGGAAACCGATGAAATAGTCGGACAGGCTGCTGACATCGTCGATGCAGTTCCTGCGTCTGATGCGATGTCAGCATTGGACTCAGTACAATTTACGCAAATCATTTTAGCTTCTCAACACGCGCCCGAAGACCATCCCATGGTCGATGATGCAGACAGCCTGCGCGCCAGCCCGACCTTGCATGCGATTTACCTCGACGAGGTAACACAGTTGGTGGGGCAGCTCGACGTGCTGGTGCAGCGTTGGAGCGAGGCTCCTGAAGCAGGCCTGCCGGTTGCCGCGGCAAATGTTGCGCATTCTTTAGCAGGCAGCTCGGCGACCGTTGGTATCCACGCCGTTCAAGAACTCGCTGCCGCACTGGAGCTGAGCCTGCAGGCTGCAGGGCTGGCTGAGGGCTCGCTCGTGTCAGTGATTTCTTGTGCGCCTTTGCATGATGCCGTAGCTGGGCTCGTACAGATGCTTGCTGCGCTGCGTGAGCATAAACAGCCGCTGGCACAACCTGATCTAATCCACGCATTAAATGACCTGTCGCGACAGCTTCGTGCGCTTCGTCCGACTGCCCTAACGGCTGACCTCGCGATCACTGTCGCTGATACTGTTATTGATGCCATCACTGATCAGGTCGCTGATGAGGTCACTGATGAGGTCACTGATGAGGTCACTGATGAGGTCACTGATGAGACCGCCGATGATCTCATCGATGAGATCGCCGATAATTCTGCTCCGACCCAAGCCTCCATTGAAGCGCACGCGCCGGCCGGGACGATCAACGCGCAGGTGATGCCGCAGCTGTGTGTGACACCGCGCGAGGCCATCGCGCCCGCCGTGCAAACCAATAGCGATGAGGCCGAATTGCTAGGCATCTTTATTGAAGAAGCCAGCGAGATGATGCCGCAACTTGAGCAGCAAATTCAGCTGTGGCAAGCGCGCCCCGATCATCCCGCACCCGCTGCTGCGCTGCTCAGATTGCTCCATACCCTCAAAGGCAGCGCCCGAATGGCCGGGGCCACCGCGCTCGGTCAGCAGCTGCACGAGATGGAACACGCTGTCGGATTATTAGCCCGATCTGATGCACTTGCGCCTGCTGCGTTGGATGCATTACTTGTTGGGTTTGATCAGGCGATGCGCTTGTTTACAGCGCTCTCGCCAGCAGACGAGGTAGTGCCGGCTGTTGAGGCCACGGCGGCCGTGGCGGATCGCGTTCATCCGGCTAATGCCGCTGCAGCACCACTGCATTTGCGCGTACGTGCCGACTTGCTTGATCGCGTCACGAGCTCAGCTGCCGAACTCGTGGTGGGCGGCGCGCGTATTCAGGGAGAGCTCCAGCAACAGCGACAAGCGATCACCGACCTTAACGACAACCTCGGACGCCTGCGCACGCAGCTGCGCGAGCTGGAGATTCAGGCAGAAACGCAGATCGCCTCGCAGTTGCACCTCACCGCCAATGCCGAGTTTGACCCGCTGGAGTTTGACCGCTTCACCCGTCTGCAGGAGCTCACCCGAATGATGGCAGAGAGCGTGGGCGATGTAGTCAGTGTGCAGCGTGCGTTAGGCCGACATATCGATGGTGCCGCGCTGGCGATCTCCGCTCAGTCGCGCCATGCGCGCAGCTTGCAGGCGGATTTACGACGCCTGCGGGTTGTCCAGTTTTCCAGCATTGCCGGCGGCTTGCACCATCTGGTGCGGCAGGTCGCCGGTGAGCTTGGTCGTCAGGTCCGGCTTGAGATAACGGGCGGCGCGGGTGAGCTTGATCGCGGGATGCTGGAAAAAATGCGGGCGCCACTTGAGCATATGCTACGTAACGCGATCGGGCATGGCATTGAGCTGCCGGCGCAGCGTGAAGCCGCGGGCAAGCCCGTGCAAGGCAGCTTGCGCATCAGCCTCGTGCAGCAGGCTAATGACATCGTCGTGCAGGTCAGTGACGACGGCCGTGGACTTGATCTGGCGCGACTCCGCACCAGCGCGGTGGCGGCTGGTCTGCGCAGTGCCGATGCCGCTTTGTCTGAGGCTGAGCTGGCTGCATTAATTTTTGAGCCCGGCTTATCGACTGCCACGGAGATCACGGCCCTGTCCGGTCGCGGCATCGGTATGGACGTAGTGCGGGCCACGGTGCTGGCGCAAGGTGGCAGCCTGCAAGTTCGTAGTGAGCGCGGATTGGGAACAACGCTCACGATGATCTTGCCGCTGACACTGGCTACTGCTCAGGTTGTGCTGGCCACGGTCGGTCAACGGCAGCTCGCGTTACCCTCGGCGATGGTGCAGGAAGTGGTGCAGCTGTCGGTGGATCGCGCGCAGTTGGCGCGCCAGGCTGGTGGGATGGATTGGCGCGGTGAGCAGCTGCCATTGCATCATCTGGGGACCTTACTTGGCGAGCGGCTTGTGCGTTTATCCGACCAGCCGGCGACGATCGTGATCCTGCGCGGAGTTGATCGCTTACTGGCCGTCGAATTGGATGCGATTGTTGGTAACCGCGAGGTCGTCGTCAAAAATATCGGTCCGCAATTAATACGCGTGCCTGGTATTGCCGGCGCAACGATACTCGCCGATGGCAGTATCGTACTGATCGTTAATCCCTTGTCGCTGGTGCAGTCAGACAATGCGAAGCGCATTCCAAATAATAGCGACACTGCTTCATCGGCAGCAGCAAGGCATGCACCAGAGACACCGGAGGCGCCAGTAATCATGGTTGTCGACGATTCATTAACCGTGCGGCGTGTCAGTGAGCGCTTTTTACAGCGTCATCGCTATAGCGTGGTGCTGGCCCGTGATGGTCTTGATGCCCTCGAAAAATTACAGACACTAGTACCAGCAGCGATGTTGCTCGACATCGAAATGCCACGCATGGATGGGTTTGATTTACTGCGTAATCTGCGGCAAGACGAACGTCTGCGCCACGTGCCGGTGATCATGATTACCTCGCGCACTGCGCCCCGTCACCGCGATCATGCGTTGCAGTTGGGTGCCAGTAGCTGTCTGGGCAAGCCGTATCGGGAGACCGAGTTGCTGGCATTACTGGCGCAATTCATTGTGCGTTAAATCGTGTCACCTCAACGCATGCTGCGATGCCTCACAGTGTGTGCTGCATTGTCAGGGCAAAATCAAGCCCCGAATCTGACCGCATGCCCTACGACAAAGACGAGCACAACATGAAACTCAACTGGGTCACCAACCGCAAAACCACCGGCATCAATCGCAAGCATGACCATATCGCCTTTGTGCTGCAAGGCGGTGGTGCCTTGGGTGCCTATCAGGCCGGCGCTTACGAAGAGCTAGGTAGTACGCCCTATCAGCCCGACTGGGTGGTGGGTGTATCGATCGGTGCGATTAATGCGGCGCTAATTGCGGGTAATCCGCCGCAGCGTCGTGTTGAGCGCTTACTTGAATTCTGGCATCTGGTGTCCTCGGGTATCTTGCTGCTGACCGATGCCATGCCGGTATCACCCTGGCTAAAATCGGGTGGCGAATTAACTGAACCGCGCAGCGCCTTTAATCAATTTAGCGCCTGGCAGGCAGCCCTGATGGGCATACCGGGTTTTTATCAGCCGCGCATACCGCCACCCGCGTTTCAGCCCGATGGCTCGCCCGGCGCACTCAGTGTCTACGATACCGGGCCACTACGCGCCACGCTCGAGCGACTGATCGATTTTGATCTGATCAACAGTCAGCAAGTGCGGCTGTCTTTAGGCGCAGTCAATATCCGAACCGGCAACTCACATTATTTCGATAATCTTGATACCAAGATCGGCCCTGAACACGTGATGGCCAGCGGTGCCTTACCACCCGCTTTTCCGCCGGTGACGATTGACGGCGAAGCGTACTGGGATGGTGGCATTTTATCCAACACACCTTTGCAGCATGTGCTCGACATGCGCAAAAAATCTCGCAGCGTGCTGGTCTTTCAAGTTGATTTGTTTAGCGCCCGTGGCAGCATCCCGATTAATTTTGAAGAAGTGCTGAAGCGCCAGAAAGATATTTTGTATTCCAGTCGCACTCGCTACACCAGCAACATGGTGGCTGAGATCGTCAACACCCGCAAAGCTATCAGCAGCCTGCTGGCCAAGTTACCCCAAGAACTCTTGGATGATGCCGAAGTCCGCCATCTGGCCGAAGTTACCAATGTGGCGCCGGTTGATCTGGTGCATTTGATTTATCGGCAAGGGCCTTATGAGCTGGAATCAAAAGACTATGAATTTTCGCGCGTGTCGATTCTTGAGCGGTGGGAAGCCGGGCGGCGTGATTTGCGCGACACGCTCACGCATCCGGAATGGTTGAAGAGTGCCGGTCAGACTGCAGGAGCGACCCAGTACGATCTGACCCAGCATAGCCGGCCTTTGCGTGGCGAAGGCGAGATGCCGGCAAGGCGACCGGAGACAACGGTTGTGCCTTCGGTGACGCCTTGAAAAAATAGCGCGCGGCGCGTGAGGGCGATTATTTCTTCACCACCGCATAACGTTCCAGCGTCTTTTTGCGCGCCTGATCGTGCGCGACCAAAGGCTGCGGATAAGTGTCGCCCAGCGTGATGCCGGCCATCTCTAATTCTCTTTCCGTCAGCAGCCAGGGTGCGTGAATTTGCTTGGGGTTGAGTTGGGCGAGTTGCGGCAAATAGCGCTTGATAAATTTGCCCTCTGCATCGAAACGCTCGGACTGCGTGACCGGATTAAAAATACGAAAATACGGCTGCGCATCGCAGCCAGATGACGACGCCCATTGCCAGCCGCCGTTATTGGCCGACAGATCAAAGTCATTCAGATGTTGCGCGAAATAAGCCTCGCCACGCCGCCAATCTATGCCCAGATCTTTAATCAGGAAGCAAGCACTCACCATGCGCAACCGGTTGTGCATATAGCCGGTTTGATTAAGCTGCAGCATCGCCGCATCGACCAGTGGGTAGCCAGTCTTGCCTTCACACCAGGCGGCAAAAGCCGTGTCGGCGGCCGCGCCGGTTTCCCATTCGATACGATCGTATTCCGGTTTGAACGCGCGCTGCGTCACATGCGGATGATGATGCAAGATCATGAAATAAAAATCACGCCACACCAGCTCAGACAGCCAGACCGGCGTGCCTTCGCCGCCGGTCCCGGCCTGCATTGCTTCCATCGCCCGCCGCGCCAGCGCGCGAATCGATACCGTCCCGAAGCGCAAATGTACCGATAAATAAGACGGGCCTTTGACTGACGGAAAATCGCGCGTATCCCGGTAGCGTCCCATGCGCGGCAAAAAATCCTCCAGTAATGTCTCGCCCCCATCCATGCCAGTAGGAATCTGCAGCGCAGACAAATCCCCTTCTGCAAAGCCCATCGAGGCTAGCGACGGGCAGGCCGGTGTATTGGCAGGTACACGTAACTGTCCCGGCTTGGGCTCGCAGGAAAAGGGTGCCAACAAAGACGCATCGAGTCCGCCCGTGGCGAGCTGGAATTTTTTAAGCCACGCGTTTTTATACGGCGTAAATACCGAAAATGGTTTCTCAGCCAGTGTCAGTACTTCGGCTTGTTCGAAGATCACCTGATCCTTGAAGCTTTCCAGGCGGCGGCCTGCTTGCTGCAAGGCGGCGCCGATGGCAGCGTCGCGGGCCACTGCGGCAGGTTCGTAATCGCGATTAACAAAGACCGCGTCGACACTGAGTTCAGCCGCCAGCTGCGGTATCGCCGTGGCCGCATGGTCGTGCCGCACAATCAGTCCGCCGCCCTGGCTGCGCAAGGCCGCATCGAGCTCTTGCAGGCTGGCGTGAATGAAGGCCACCCGTCGGTCGTGTGGGCCGTGCGCCAGCAGCGGCTCTAAAATAGTTTTATCAAAAATGAAAACACAAAATACCTGACGGCTGCGGCTTAGCGCATGGTGCAAAGCGGCGTGGTCAAAGTTGCGCAGATCGCGGCGAAACCATACCAGCGTATTGTCAAATTGGTTCATGAGAATGGGGAGTAACGAGTTTGCAGGAAAGCACGCAGTGTAGCGCTTTCATTGCGTTCGATAAAAACCGCTTTAAGCATCGACCCGGACAAACTATCTGCGTCGGGTTTGGTCGTCAAAGCTGATAAAATGCGCGCTATGGCCAAGCAAGGTAAGACCTCCTCCACGACGCCCTCCGCCACCCTCAAACCGGCTGCGGGCACCACCGACTTTTCTGCGTTGGCAGCGAGCGCGAGCATGCCGCCGCTTAATCTGGCCGATCACTTCCTGATTGCGATGCCCATGATGGGCGACACGCTCTTCGGCGGTACCGTCGTCTACGTTTGCGAGCATCACGCCGGCGGTGCGCTGGGCATGATCATCAACCGGCCGACCGATGTCACCGTTGATGACCTCTTTGAGCGCATCGATCTCAAGCTCGAAATTGACTTACACAGCGGCTTGGCCAACCATGAACCAGTGATGTTTGGTGGGCCGGTGCAAAGCGACCGCGGGTTTGTGCTGCACGCGCCCGACACCGCCTACAGCTCCTCGCTGACCGTATCGGACGCCGTAGCGCTGACGACTTCGCGTGACGTCCTCGAAGCCGTCGCCGATGGGCATGGTCCGCAGCGCATCCTCATCACCTTGGGCTGCGCGGGCTGGGGTGCCGGCCAGCTCGAGGCCGAAATTTTGCGTAACGACTGGCTGACCGTACGGGCCGATCCTGATATTTTGTATGACACACCGATTGAGGAACGCTTTAGTGCGGCGATGCAGTTGCTTGGGATCGATCCCGGCCTGCTCAGCACAGAGGCCGGGCATGCGTGAGCCCGCGCAGCGACGCGCTGCGGACCAGCGACTGTGATCACCATCCTCGCTTTTGATTTCGGTTTACAACGCATCGGCGTCGCTGTCGGCAACACCCTACTCAAACAGGCCCAGCCGCTGACCATCATCACGGCGGCCACCAATGACGACAAATTCAGGGTAATCGCCGAACTCGTTGGCCAATGGGAACCCGGTTTGGTGGTGGTTGGCTTGCCATTGCACCCCGATGGTGCCGAGCATGCGATGACGGTGCGGTGTCGGCGTTTTGCCAATCAGCTGCATGGCCGCTTCGGACTGGAGACCGTCCTGATTGATGAGCGCTACTCATCGGCGGTGATAGCGCAAGAGCGCGGCCAGCGGATCGACGATGTCGCTGCGGCGATAATTCTGCAACAATACTTTGATGACCATGACCGATCTTGATCTCGACGCCGAGGCGCTGTATGCGCAACTGGAACAACAGGTAAAAGCCGGCCTTGCTGGCGCACCCCGACTTGCTATTGTCGGCATTTACTCTGGTGGCGCGTGGCTTGCCGAGCGGCTGGCGCGCAGTCTCGGCGTGACAGACACCGGCAATATCGACGTCTCGTTTTATCGCGACGACTACGCCCAAAGAGGCCTGCACCCTGACGTGCGGCCCAGCCAGATTAACTTTGACGTCAATGGTGCGACGATTTTATTGGTCGACGACGTGCTCTACACCGGCCGCACCACGCGTGCAGCGATCAACACCTTATTTGACTACGGCCGGCCCGCCAAAATCATGCTCGCTGCCTTGATTGACCGTGGTGGTCGTCAGCTACCCGTCGCAGCCGACTATGTCGCCAAACAAATCAACGTGGCAGACAACGAACTGCTGATCCTGCAAAAGACCGATGACGGTCGCCTTTTCCTCACAGTAGACCATGCATAATCCGCAACTCAACAAACACGGCGAGCTGCAGCACCTGCTCACCATCGAAGGCCTGCCACGCGCTGTTGTTACGCGGATCCTTGACACCGCGTCGTCCTTCGTCGGCGTCGGTGACCGTGACGTCAAAAAAGTCCCGCTCATGCGCGGCAAAAGCGTCTTCAATCTGTTTTTTGAAAACTCCACGCGCACCCGCACCACCTTCGAGATTGCCAGTAAGCGCCTCTCTGCAGATGTCATCAATCTCAATATCTCGGCCTCAAGCGCAAGCAAGGGCGAGTCGCTGTTAGACACCATCGACAACCTCGCCGCGATGCATGCTGACATGTTTGTCGTGCGCCACGCGCAGTCGGGCGCGCCTTACCTGATCGCCAAACATTTGATCGACACCCATCAGCCCCATGTGCATGTCGTCAATGCCGGTGATGGCCGGCACGCCCATCCGACCCAGGGGCTGCTCGACATGTACACCATCCGTCATTACAAAAAAGACTTCAGCAACCTCACGGTTGCTGTCGTCGGCGACATCTTGCACAGTCGCGTTGCCCGCTCTGACATTCACGGATTGACCACGCTCGGTGTACCTGAAGTGCGCGCCATTGGTCCGCGCACTTTGCTGCCCACTGGACTGGAACAAATGGGCGTGCGCGTGTTTACCGACATGAACGAAGGATTGAAAGGCGTTGACGTTATCATCATGCTGCGCTTGCAAAACGAACGCATGAGCGGCGCCTTGCTCCCTTCGGCGCAGGAATATTTCAAGAGCTATGGTCTCACCCCCGAAAGGCTGGCCCTCGCCAAGCCCGACGCGATCGTAATGCACCCGGGGCCGATGAACCGCGGCGTTGAAATTGATTCGGCAGTCGCCGATGGTGCGCAGGCCGTGATCCTGCCGCAAGTCACCTTTGGTATTGCGGTGCGCATGGCAGTGATGAGTATGTTGGCAGGCAGCTGAATCGAAAAATAATAACCAGACCCATGAAACTACAGATCACCAACGGCCGGCTGATTGATCCGGCCAACCACATCGATGCGATCCACGATGTGTTTATCGTCAGCGGCAAGGTCGCCGCTATCGGCAGCGCGCCGGTCGGTTTTATCGCCGATCAGACCATTGATGCGACCGGCCTGATCGTCGCCCCCGGCTTGGTCGATTTGTCGGTGCGCTTGCGCGAACCAGGCTATGAATACAAGGCCACCCTCGAATCCGAATTGCACGCCGCCTTGGCCGGTGGCGTCACCAGCCTGGTCTGCCCGCCAGATACCGATCCGGTGTTGGACGAACCGGGCCTGGTCGAAATGCTGGTGCATCGTGCGCGCAGCCTAAACCAATCGCATGTCTATCCGCTGGGTGCGTTGACGATGGGGCTCAAGGGTCGCGAGCTGACCGAGATGGCCGAGCTGACAGAAGCCGGTTGTGTCGGCTTTGCGCAAGCCGAGAGCACCATCGAAGACACCACGGTGTTGCTGCGCGCGCTGCAGTATGCGCAGACCTTTGGCTATACCGTCTGGTTGCGTCCGCAAGATCCGCATCTGGGCAAAGGCGGCATCGCCCATAGCGGCCCGCTGGCGTCCAGACTTGGTTTGGCTGGCGTGCCGGTAATGAGCGAGACGATTGCGTTGCAAACAATTTTCGAGCTCGTACGCGCCACCGGTGCGCGCGTGCACCTCTGCCGGCTATCCTCTGCCGATGGTGTCGCGTTAGTGCGTGCGGCTAAAGCCGAGGGACTGCCTATCAGTAGTGACGTGGGCGCCCATCACCTGCACCTGACCGATGTCGATATTGGATTTTTTGATTCCAACGCCCGCATGACGCCACCACTGCGCAGTCAGCGCGACCGCGATGCGATTCGGCAGGGTGTCGCCGACGGAACGATTGATGCGATCTGCTCGGATCACACACCAGTCGATGATGACGAAAAACTGCTGCCCTTTGGCGAAGCCTCGCCGGGGGCAACCGGGTTGGAATTGCTGCTGGCATTAGCGCTCAAATGGGCCGACGAATCGGTGCCGGAAAAACAGCGGCTCTCTGCTGCCATTGCTCGCATCACCACCGATGCGGCGCGTGTTGCGGGTCTGCCCGCCGGGCAGCTAGGCGTGGGCAGCGCGGCCGATCTGTGTATCTTTGATGCCGATACGCGGTGGTTGGTGCAAGCCTCGGCATTGGCCAGTCAGGGCAAGCACACGCCGTTTTTGGGTTATGAATTGCAGGGGCAGGTACGGTATACGATTGTCGCCGGTCGTCCTGTATTTAGCCGTTGAGCGCCGCCTTGCCAGTGCTGCATCTGGCCAGACTGGGGCTGCATTTGGCTGTGGGTTTGGGCAAGTGCGCGTTGCTCTTTCCCTGGTTGGATGATGCGGGTCGCGAGCGTCGCATACAGCGCTGGTCGCGCCAGCTGATTGCGATTTGTGGCGTCAGACTGGTATTGAATGATGCGGCGCAGCCGGTTCCTGCCTCGCCTGCGCTCATTATCAGCAATCACATATCCTGGCTGGATATCTTCGTCATCAATAGCGTGCACCCCTGCCGCTTCGTCGCCAAATCCGATATCCGAGATTGGCCCCTGATCGGATGGTTGTGTGACAAGTCCGGTACGATTTTTATTGCACGCGGCCGCCAGCGCGATGTGCGACGCATTTATGCCGGTCTGGTCACGAGTATTCACAACGGCGAGCGCGTGGCTTTTTTCCCTGAAGGGACCACCGCCGCGCAAGGCACTGTACTGCCGTTTCACGCCAATCTGTTTGAAGCGGCAATCGAAGCCCAAGTGCCGGTGCAGCCTTATGCATTACGTTATCTGGATGACGACGGTGCGCTGCATGATGCCGCAGACTTTATCGGTGAGATGAGCTTTGTCGAGAGCGTGGTGGCCATCTTGCGCAACCGGCGACTGACGGCAGAGCTGATCCGTTTGCCTGCGATGTCCACCGATGGCACACACCGGCGCGAGCTCGCTCTGGCTATGCGCGATTGCATTGCGACGGCGCTTAGCCCGGCTGTTGATACTGCGGACAATCCACCTGCAGCAGCTTACGATCAGACAAGCGCACTGCAGTAAGTTTGCCGCCCCAGACACAACCAGTGTCAAGTCCTATCACATTGGGTTGCATGGTGAGTCCCAGCGTTGACCAGTGTCCGAAGACCACCGTCAGGTTGGCCGTCTTGCGACCCGGTACCGCAAACCAGGGCACATAGCCGGCAGGCGGAACGCCGGGCGATTCTTTGGTAGCAAATTCCATCTCACCATCTGGCGTGCAATAACGCAGTCTGGTCAGTGCATTGACGATGCAACGCAGCCGTGCTGCGCCTTGCAGGTCATCGTCCCAACGTGCGGGCTCATTGCCATACATGGTGCGTAAAAAATCGACCCAGTTATCGCTACGTAATTGTTGCTCGACTTCGTGGGCCAGATCGACGACTTGTTGTCCATGCCATTGCGGCAGCACTCCTGCATGGACGAATAGCGTTTGTTCTTCCAGCAAAGCCAGTGGCTGCTGACGTATCCAGTCTAGCAACGCTGCACGATCCGGTGCGTCGAGAATCGCCATGATGGTGTCGCTACGATTGGGTTGCCGGATGCCGTGCGCGATCGCTAGCAAATGCAGATCATGGTTACCCAGCACCACGCGAACCCGCGACCCGAGCGCGCGCAGAGTGCGCAGCGTACGCAAGGAATCCGGGCCACGATTAACCAGGTCGCCGACAAAGATCAGGTGGGCATCCGGACACTCGGCGTCGATCAGTGCGAGCAAGGCATCAAGCCGCGCCGCGCAGCCTTGAATGTCGCCAATGGCGTAAGTGGTCATGAAGTTCACAGGGTGGAGACAGGCAGCCATTTTAGTAGCTTGTGAGGGCGTGCGTCACTCACGTAAAATGCGCGCTGATGATGAGGCTTTGCGGCGACCGTGTTGGGCACCCGCAAAAAAAAGACCATGCTTATTGGATTGATAAGGGAGTTGCATGATTCTAGTAACAGGCGGTGCCGGTTTCATCGGGTCTAATTTCATCCTTGACTGGCTTGCCAGCAGTGATGAGCCGGTCATCAATCTCGACAAGCTGACCTACGCCGGCAATCCGGATAATTTTGCGACGCTTGCCAACGATGCGCGCCATCATTTTGTGCACGGCGATATCTGTGACCGTGCGCTGGTGGCCTCGTTGTTCAACACGCATCAACCGCGCGCGATCGTGCACTTTGCTGCCGAGAGCCATGTGGATCGGTCGATTCATGGCCCCGCCGATTTTATCCGCACCAATATCGATGGCACTTTTAGTTTGCTCGAAGCCGCGCGCGCTTACTGCGCCACGCTGGACGAGCACGCGCGTGCAGCGTTTCGTTTTCTGCATGTCTCTACGGATGAAGTATTCGGCAGCTTAGGCCCCGACGATGCACCGTTTTCCGAGACCACACCTTACGCACCAAACAGTCCTTATTCGGCCTCCAAGGCGGCTTCTGATCAACTGGTGCGCGCGTGGTTTCATACTTATGGCCTGCCGGTTGTGACAGGTAATTGCTCCAATAATTATGGTCCGCTGCAGTTTCCGGAAAAATTAATTCCGCTGGTGATCGCCAATGCACTGGCTGGCAAGCCGTTACCGATTTATGGCGATGGCCGGCAAGTGCGCGACTGGTTGTATGTCGGCGACCACTGTGCGGCGTTGCGTCGCGTACTTGCACAAGGCAAGCCGGGCGAGACCTACAACATCGGTGGCTGGAATGAAAAAGCCAACATCGACGTCGTGCATACCTTATGTGATCTGCTGGATGAACTCGCCCCCGCTGCGCAGTCGTATCGGGCGCAGATCAGTTTCGTGACAGACCGGCCTGGTCATGATCGTCGCTATGCAATCGATGCGCGAAAAATCGAGCGTGATCTTGGCTGGAAGCCGGCTGAGAACTTCGAGAGCGGCATGCGCAAGACTGTGCAATGGACCCTTGCCAATCAGGATTGGGTGCGCAAAGTGCAATCGGGCGACTATCTCAAGTGGATGGATCGCAATTACAATCAACGTGAAAAGGCAGCATCATGAGCGCAGCATCAGGCACCCGCCGCGGCATCATTCTCGCCGGCGGTTCTGGTACCCGGCTTTATCCGGTTACCACCGCCGTCTCCAAGCAGCTACTGCCGGTGTACGACAAGCCGATGATTTACTATCCGCTGACGACGCTCATGATGGCCGGCATACGCGACATCCTGCTCATCTCCACGCCCGAGGACACGCCGCGTTTTGAAGCCTTGCTTGGTGATGGTAGTCAGTGGGGCATTCACATTAGTTACGCCGTGCAGCCCTCACCGGACGGGTTGGCGCAAGCCTTCCTGATCGGGCGCGAGTTTGTGGGCAATCATCCCTCGGCCTTAATCCTTGGCGACAATCTCTACTATGGGCATGATCTCGACGCCAGCCTCGCTGCAGCCAATGCGCGCGTAGAGGGTGCCACCGTGTTTGCGTATCACGTGCAAGACCCGGAGCGCTACGGCGTGGTGGGCTTCGATGCCAACCGCCGGGCGATCAGCATCGAAGAAAAACCAGCCAAACCGCAATCCAATTACGCTGTTACCGGACTCTATTTTTATGACACCCAGGTCTGCGACATGGCGGCGGCGATCAAGCCCTCGGCGCGCGGCGAGCTCGAAATTACCGACGTCAATCGTCTTTATCTCGAACAAGGGGCGTTGCAAGTAGAAGTGATGGGGCGCGGGATGGCCTGGCTTGATACGGGCACCCACGAGTCGCTGCTGGAGGCATCGCAGTTCATTGCAACGCTCGAAAAAAGACAAGGACTCAAAGTCGCTTGCCCCGAAGAAGTCGCCTATCGCAAAGGCTTTATCGATGCTGCACAATTGCAGCAGCTTGCCGAGCCTTTGAAAAAAAATGGCTATGGTCAGTATCTGCTGCGTCTGTTGCACGATCAGGTGTTTTAAGATCATGCAGATTATCCGCACGGCGATCCCTGATGTACTCATCATCGAGCCCAAGGTATTTGGTGACGAGCGTGGTTTCTTCTTTGAGAGTTTTAACCAGCGTCGCTTTACTGAGCTCACGGGTGTTACCACGTCTTTCGTGCAAGACAATCATTCGCGCTCGGCAAAAAATGTACTGCGCGGTTTGCATTACCAAATCCAGCAGCCGCAGGGCAAGCTTGTGCGCGTCACGGCCGGTGAAGTTTTCGACGTCTGCGTCGATCTGCGCAAAAGTTCACCCACCTTTGGGCAATCCGTCTCGGTGGTCTTGTCGGGTACAACCCATCGCCAGTTGTGGGTGCCGCCCGGTTTTGCACATGGCTTTCTGGTGACCAGCGACTTCGCTGAATTTTTATACAAGACCACCGATTACTATGCGCCCGAATTTGAACGCTCCTTGCTGTGGAATGATCCGGCACTTGCGATCGATTGGCCGCTCGCGGGCGCCCCTCTCTTGTCGGTGAAAGACAAAGCTGGCGTGCACCTCGCGCAGGCGGATAACTTCGCATGAGTATTCTCGTTACCGGAAAAAATGGACAGGTCGGTCAGGCATTACTACGTAGCCTTGCCGGGCTCGATGAGATTGTTGCCCTCGACCGCAGTCAGCTTGATCTGGCGGATCTTGATGCGGTGCGCTATACGGTGCAAACGCTGCGGCCTGATCTGATCATCAATGCGGCTGCCTACACGGCAGTCGATGCGGCAGAGACAGATGTCGCGCTGGCTATGCGCATCAATGCAGAGGCGCCCGGCGCACTGGCCGAAGAAGCGAAAAAAATTGGGGCGACGCTGATTCATTATTCCACCGACTATGTGTTTGACGGCAGCAAAGAGGGTGCGTGGACTGAAGACGATCTGCCTGCGCCGCTGTCAGTCTATGGTCGTAGCAAGCTCGCCGGTGAACAGGCTATTGCGGCCAGCGGTGCGGCGCATCTGATTTTACGTACCAGTTGGGTTTATGGTTTAGAGGGTAAAAATTTTTTGCTGACCATGCTGCGTCTGGCACAAAGCCGGCACGAATTGTCGATCGTTAATGATCAGCACGGTGCGCCAACCTGGAGCCATACCATCGCGCAGGCTACTGCCGACATGGTCAGACAAGCGGGCAGTGGCGCGCAGCGCGCGGCCTATTTTTCGCGTCATGCTGGCCTTTATCATTTGAGTGCAGGCGGGCAGACCAGCTGGTTTGGTTTTGCGCAAGCCATCTTTGCCCATCCGGCGGTGCAAAGCCATCCCTTATTGCATCCGATACCTACGGCGGACTATCCCTTGCCGGCGTCTCGCCCCAAAAATTCAGTGCTCGACACCACAAAATTTCAACAAACTTTTGGCAGTCTCCCGCGATGGGACACCGCGCTGTCACAATGCCTGCAATATTATTCGTCCCACTAACATCCGAATGGAAAGCTTGATAAATTTATGGCCCAATTAACCCCCGGTATTTTCAAAGCTTATGATATTCGCGGTGTGCTGGGTATCACGCTCGACGAATCCATTGCACACCAGATTGGGCAGGCCTTTGGTACGGTCGCGCGCGCCAAAGGCGAGCGCGTCGTCGTCGTCGGCTACGACGGCCGCCTCTCCGGGCCGTCGCTGGCAGCAGCGCTCGCGGCAGGTTTGCAGTCAACCGGGGTCGATGTGATCGACATCGGTATGGTGCCCACGCCGGTTTTGTATTACGCCACCCACGCGCTGGATGCCCGCAGCGGCATCATCGTGACAGGCAGCCATAATCCGCCCGATTACAACGGCTTCAAGATGGTCCTGGCGGGCGAAGCCATTTATGGTGACGCCATCACCGCGCTGTATCAAACCATTGTGGATCAGGCTTTTGCGCAGGGCAGCGGCAGTCTGCAGCAGCATGATCTGCGTGAGGCCTATCTGCAGCGCATTGCCAGTGACGTGGTGCTCGCAAGGCCGATGAAAATTGCGATCGATTGCGGCAACGGTGTGGCAGGCGCCTTCGCCGGCGATTTGTATCGATTGCTCGGTTGCGAGGTGATCGAATTATTTTGTGACGTCGATGGGCATTTTCCCAATCATCATCCCGACCCTGCGCATCCGGAAAATCTGCAAGACCTCATCACGACGCTGAAACAAACCGATGCCGAAATCGGTCTGGCCTTTGATGGTGACGGCGACCGGCTTGGCGTGGTCACCAAAGATGGGCAGATTATTTATCCCGACCGGCAGCTGATGCTGTTTGCGCAGGACGTGCTGACGCGTCATCCGGGCGCGCCGATTTTGTATGACGTCAAATGCAGCCGGCACGTAGCCGACGTGGTCAAGGCCGCGGGTGGTGTGCCGCAGATGGGCAAGACCGGACATTCGCTGGTCAAGGCGAGCATGCGTGCCACGGGAGCACCGTTGGGTGGCGAGATGAGCGGCCATGTATTTTTTAAAGACCGTTGGTATGGTTTTGATGACGGCCTGTATGCGGGGGCGCGTTTGCTGGAGCTGGCTAGCCGCATGCAGGACATCACGGCAACACTGAATGCGCTGCCGCAGTCGATTAGTACACCGGAGCTGCAGGTGGCTTTACAAGAAGGTGAGAACCATGCGCTGGTGGCGCAGTTACAGGCGCAGGCAACGTTTGCGGGCGCCCTGCAGATCGTCACCATCGATGGCGTGCGGGTCGAATACGCAGACGGCTTTGGATTGGTCAGGGCGTCCAACACGACGCCGGTGTTGGTGCTGCGCTTTGAAGCGGAGACGGCGAGCGCGCTGGCACGGATCCAGCAGGCGCTGGGCGCGGCGATACGGGCCGTTAAGCCTACTGTCACGCTACCCTTCTGATTCATGCATTTCGTGTTTTTGCGGCTCTATTCTTTTGCGTGGTGGCTGATGTTGCCGCTAGTGTTGGGCCGTTTGTGGTGGCGTGGCCGGCAAGAGCCGGGTTACCGAGCGCATATCGCTGAGCGACTAGGCTTTGCGTTGCCGTTATTTTCCGGCCCGGTGATGATGGTGCATGCGGTATCCGTCGGCGAGACGCGGGCAGCGGAGCCGCTGATCCTTGCGCTGCTCGACGCCTACCCGGACCATCAAATTTTATTGACACACATGACCCCAACCGGACGCGCCACGGGCAGCGCTTTGTTCGGGCATCAGCCACGTGTCAGGCAAGCCTATTTGCCCTATGACACGTTGTGGATGACAAGGCGTTTTCTGGCGCAATGCAGACCGAGTTTGTGCGTACTGATGGAAACCGAAGTGTGGCCCTCGCTGATCGCTTCGTGCGCGCGAGCGGTCGTACCGGTGGCACTGGTCAACGCGCGTTTGTCCGAACGTTCACTGCGACGCGCCCGTCGTTTTGATACGTTGCTCGGGCAGGCGGCGCGACAAATTACGCTGGTCGCGGCGCAAACGCAGGAAGATGCAGCGCGTTTGCAGTCGTTGGGTGCGACAAGTCTCATCGTCACTGGCAGTCTGAAATTTGACATCACACCACCGGCCGCCATGCTCGCCGCCGGCGCGGCGCTGCGCGCGCAAATCGGACCGCGTCCGGTACTGCTGTGCGCGAGCACGCGGGAAGGCGAGGAGGCGTTGTTGCTGAGCGCGTTCAGGCAGCACAAGAGCGCTTACCCGACCGATGTTTTGCTGATGATTGTGCCGCGTCATCCGCAACGCTTTGATCAGGTTGCACGCCTGATTGATGGGCAGGGCTGGTCGATGATGCGTCGCTCGCAACTAGCGCAAGCGGCGTTACCGGTCACAACACAGGTGCTGCTCGGTGATTCGATGGGCGAGCTTTTTGCGTATTACGCTGCGTGTGATCTGGCGTTTATTGGTGGCAGTCTGCTGCCGCTTGGTGGACAGAATTTGATTGAGGCCTGCTCGTGCGGCAAGCCGGTTTTGCTTGGGCCTCATACTTTTAATTTTGCCCAGAGTAGTGATGATGCGGTGCAGCTTGGGGCAGCTTGTCGCATTGAGGACGCGGCACAGCTGATTGTGCAAGCCGGTAAGCTTTTGCAATCGACAGAAGCACTAGCGCGTATGGGGCGTGCCGCCTTGCATTTTGCGACCAAAGAGCAGGGCGCGACCAGACGGATTGTCGCTGCCTTGCTTACGCTATGAAGCGCTAGAGGTGAAACGGATTACTGGCGTTCACCTGCCGGGATTTTTTTAAATCAAACGATCTGCTAGCTAGTATATTTTTTCAGCAGATAGGCCACGATGTCAGCTGATACGTTGGCTTGCGCCAGCATAGCGGTGGCGCCGCTTTGCAGGATCTCCGCTGCAGCTAATGCCGACGTTTCTGCTGCCAGGTTGTAATCCATGATGTTGCCATAGGCCGAAGTGGCGGCTACGCCCGCACTGGCGACGTAATCGATCTGGATGTCCATCCGACTTTCTTGCGCCCCCGTGATTGCCTGATAGCTGGAAACCATATCGATCGCATCATCGATTGTGGTTAAGGCGTTGGAGCCGCCCACCTGCGTGGAGATATCAAGTTCTGAAATTTTTGTGTCGTCGGCTGAGCCGCCATAGGTGCCTGCCCGGAATCCAAGCGCCGCAAAATTGGTTGCACCGTTGGTGCCGCTGGCCACAGTGAATGTGGCCGAAGCGTAGAGTTTGACGGTACTGATATAGGTCATCGCTCCCGCAGTCGTTGCAGCGGCACCCGCTAAGGCGGCGTTGCCGCCCAGTCCGATGCGGGTACCGGCGACAGCGGCGCCGGCGCTACTAACACCAATCGAAATATTACGACCGTCAGAGGCGGTGAGTGTCACGCCACTGCCGTTATCGGTTGCCGTAACACCGGTTTGTCCTGTGTAGGTATTCAATAAAGTCACGACATCGCTTGCCGAGGACGTGGATGTCAAGCTCGCCGTAATGGTCTGGCCATTAAGATAGATCGTGTCAACATCGCCCGCAGAAAAACCGGTGCCAACGACTTGATTTGAATTCACCGCGGCTGTCACGCCGGTGAGCGAGGTTTGCCTGTTGATTGCCGCAGCCATTGCAATGGCACTGGATTTTTTTGTTGATGAGGTGGTGGTCGCTACCGTTGCCGTGTCATCGGATGTAAACGTGGCGCCGATCGAGTAGCCATTAATGAGCAGGTCCCCTTCGGCGAGTACATCGGGTGCCGCAGTTGATCCGCTGCGCAGTTTGCTCGACATCTGCGCCACATTGCTCAAGTACGTGCCCGGTGCAAGATCAGCGTTGGCAATCGTGCCGCCCACCTGGCTGGCGATGATGATACTGCTTTGATCCAGACTTCTGAGAGTGTAAGTCCCGACGTAGGTGCCGTCGGCAGCCAGACCCGTACTGGCAGCCGATAACGTCGTGTGGCTCACGGTGATGTTGCGCCCATCAGCTGCTGTCAAAATCACGCCTTGCGTCGCGCTGTAAGAGTTCGTTGCCGTGATACCGGTCGTGCCGCTGTTGTTATTGATCGCGGTAACAACGGCGGCGCGATTGGTATCGACATCGTTCGTTGCGTACAGCGTCAGAGAGATTGCGGTGCCATTGATCGTGATAGTGCCGGTCGTATCGGCGCCCACAACACTCATGCTGCTGCCTGAGGCCGTGGTTGTGCCGACATCCGCTTCGACATTGGTGTCGCTGGTTTTTGCATTGATCGCGGCGGCTTTGGCAATGGCGCTACCGGATTGGAAGGCATAGGAATAGGTGTCATTCGATGACGATGATGCGCCAATCGCATAGCCATTGATCGTCAAATCGCTGGTGCCGATTGCAGTCGTGGACGACCCCAGTGAGGTTAAGGCAAGCGGACTACCGGTGCCTAACGCGGACGACAACACCGACGCAAAACTCAGGCTGCTCGTGTCACCGGCGTTGCTGCCGCTTTGCACTGCGATGGTCGTCGTGTCGCCGTTAAGCAAAGAGACGCCATTGAAAGTGGCGCTATTGGCAATCGTATCGATTTCATCGCGATAGCTTTCCAGCAGTGTTTGATTGCTGGTACGCGTGGCCGCACTGGTGGTACCCGTTGACGACGAGAGCGCAACGGTACGCATGGTTGTGAGCAAAGTGGCAATCTCGGTCAGTGCCCCATCGGCCGTCTGCACGGCGGCAATCCCGAGGTTGATATTGTCGGTTGCCTTTGAGTAGGCAGCGATTTGGGCTTTGAAACGATTGGCCATACCCAAGCCAGCCGGGTCATCTTTGGCGCTATTGACGCGCAAGCCCGTACTAATCCGTTCGGAGGATTTTGCGACCGCTGCACTGGCGGCGTAGAGGGCATTCCCTGCAATCAGGGCATTTATATTGGTGTTGACGATCATCTGCTGGCTCCCTTAGCTGCGCGGGCGACGCCACGTGTTTTCCGGCTTGGGAAAAGCGGAGCCCTGCGGCATCTAAATTGTAGAAGCCAAGGCTAAACGCAAAGTTGGAAAACTTTAGCGAAATTTGCGGTCTTTGCAGTTTTTGCGGAATCGCAGCGCTAGCAGGGTTGCTATAGCAGGGTGAAGTTAAGAGAATTTAACGAATTTAAATGAATTTAGCGCTAAAAAAGACGGATTTTATTGAATTTAAATATAAGGAAAAATTAGCTCGCTATCGGGCTTTTTTATGCAGAACGGTAATGGCATATTGAAAAAATAGTCGGGTTTAGTGTCGATTTTGGACAAAACCCCTAAAGAAACTTGCTGTTACGCCGACTCAACTCTAAATATTACTTTTAGGGTGTCGCCATGATCATTGAACGGCTTAATCTGGAGAAGATGAATCTGAGCAGTAACATCCATGTTCTCGAAAAACTTGAGATCGGTGAGAGCATTTACTGTTCAGAGATGAAGAAGGCGCAGAGCCTGAGAAGCCTGACCTACTATCTGGTGCGCTCGAGGAATCTGGAGCGCAAGTTTGTGTTCCGCAAAATGGACAGAGGTTGGCGCATCATTCGAACCAAATAGCCAAGCCGCGACACAACGAGCGCCGCCAACAAAAAAGCCAGTCTGTATCGACTGGCTTTTTCTGTTTTTGCGGGTGGCCTTTTTATTGGCTGGCCTCATTCAGGCCACCGCCCAGCGAGCGGTACAGATCGACCGCATTGGTCAGCCTGAGAAGTCGGGTTTGCAGCAATTGCTGCTCTGAGGCGAACAGTTCACGTTCGGCGTCGAGCACTTCGAGATAATTGGCGATACCATTTTGATAGCGTGCCTGCGCTAACGCGAGTCGTTCTGACTGGGCTTGCAGAGCGGCCTGTTGCGCGGCGATTTCCTCATTGATGATCGCGCGGGCAGCGAGTGCATCGGCCACTTCACGGAAGGCCACCTGAATCGTTTTTTCGTACTCGTTGATGGCAATATTGCTGCGCACTTCCGCCAGACTCAGGTTGGATTGGTTACGACCGCCATCAAAAATTGGCAAGCTGATGAGAGGCGCAAAGCTCCAGGTGTTGGCCCCGCTAGAAAACAAATCCGACAATGAGGTGCTGGCCAGACCAACGCCTGCCGTGAGCGCAATGCGCGGGAAAAACGCTGCGCGTGCTGCCGCAATATTGGCTTGGGATGCGCGCAGTTTTTGCTCGGAGGCGATGATGTCAGGACGCTGGGTTAATAGTTCCGACGGTAGCCCGGCGGCGAAATCGGCGGTGATGTTTTGTGCCGACAAGGTGGCGGTAGCCGATGCAGCTTGCGTTGAGGTGCCCACTAACAGCGCCAAGGCGTTGCTGCTTTGCGCGTGCTGACGTTTGACCGCTAGTAAAGAAACGCGTGCTGACTGCACGAGCGTATCGCTCTGACGTAGCTCCAGCGCATTGGTAATGCCTGCATCAAGACGCTTTTTCACCAACACGTAGGAGGCCTCACGTGCTTGGAGTGAGCGCGTGGCCAACTGCATCTGCTCAGCAAGTGCGCGCTCTGACAACCAGGCTTTGGCGACTTCGCCCACCAGCGTGATCTGCACTGTGCGGCGTGCTTCCTCGGTAGCGAAAAACTGCGCTAGCGCCGCATCAGACAGATTTTTTACCCTGCCATACAGATCGAGTTCGAAGGCGGGTATGCTGGCGCCAACTTGATAAACGGTTCGGTTAGTTGGGGTCGTACCAAATAATAATTGGCGGGATGTTGTCACACCGCCGGTGGCGTTCACGCCGGGCAGTCGATCTGCCTGCGTGACGTTGTAAAGCGCGCGGGCTTCATCGATGCGCAACGCGGCCACTTTTAGATCGCGATTGTTATCGAGTGCGGTACCGATTGCTGCCTGTAATTCGGGATGCTGAAAGAAATCGCGCCAGCCGATATCGGCAACAGGTTTGTCGGCAGTATCAGTGGCGACGGGAAATTTTTCCGGTATCGGTGCGGCGGGCTTTACATACTTGGGCGCGATGATGAACTTGGTTGGCATCAGCTGACAACCCGTCAGCAGCGCAGTCGCGACGAGCAGGAGCGGCAAGCGTTTTAAGGTGAGATTCATTACTTTGCCTCATTCTGGTCGAGGTGGGCGGCATACAGTTTGCGTTGCCGTTCGCTACCTTTGAAGATGCGGCGGATGACAACGAAAAATACTGGTACGAAAAAGACGGCCAACACAGTGGCGGTAATCATCCCGCCCATCACGCCGGTGCCGATGGCGCGCTGACTACCCGAACCCGCGCCGGTTGCAATCACCAGCGGCAGCACGCCGAGGATGAAGGCCAGCGAGGTCATAATGATCGGGCGAAAGCGAAGCTTGACCGCGGTGAGCGTGGCCTCAACCAGATCCATGCCCTGCGCCTGCAGGTCTTTGGCAAACTCGATAATGAGAATCGCGTTTTTGGCCGACAGGCCAATGATGGCAATCAGCCCCACTTTAAAATACACATCGTTAGGCATATCACGCATGATCGTAAATGATAGCGCGCCGAGTACACCGAGTGGCACCACCATCAGTACGGCCACCGGGATAGAGGTGCTTTCATACAGTGCAGCCAGCACCAGAAAGACCGCCAGTAGCGACAGCGCAAAGAGTGCCGTGGCAGACGAGCCGGCTGCTTTTTCTTCAAACGACTGACCTGCCCATTCAAAGCTGATGCCGGCAGGCAGTTGTGACACCAGATACTCGACTTCGGCCAGTGCATCGCCAGACGATGCGCCGGGCGCAGCGTCGCCCTGTATCTTCATCGCCGGATAACCATTGAAGCGTACTAGTTGTACCGGGCCAGTGACCCAGGTACTGCGGGTAAACGCCGAGAACGGCACCATCACGCCTTGTGCATTACGGGCGTGTAGTTTGTCGAGGTCTTCCGGCATCAGGCGCCGCTCCGGATCAGCCTGCAAAATGACACGTTGCTGTCGACCTTGATTCGGAAAATCATTGATATAGGTCGAGCCGAAAGTCGCCGCCAGTGTTGTGTTGATCTCCGCTAGTGCCACACCATGTGCGTTGGCTTTATCGCGGTCGATATCAAGCCGCAATTGCGGTGAGTCTTCCATGCCTTCCGGCCGCGCGCTCTTGATGACTTTGCTCTTGGAGAGCATGCCCAGGAGCTGGTTACGTGCCGCCAGCAGCGCGTCATGTCCGACGCCTGAGCGGTCTTGCAAACGCAGCGAAAATCCAGTGGCGTTACCGAGTTCGCGGATCGCCGGCGGATTGACGGTGAAGACGATCGCATCGCGGATCGTACCCATCAGACTCAAGGCCTTCATCGCCATGCCTTGCGAGCTCAGCTCAGGCGTCATACGTTCTTTCCAGTCTTTTAGCGGAACGAATAGCAGGCCGCCGTTTTGACCATTGCCTGAGAAGCTGTAGCCAGTCACGGAGACTACGCCGGCTGCGCCCGGTTGCTTGAGAAAGTATTGCTCAGCCTGTTTCATCACATCGAGCGTACGGGCGGCGCTCGCACCAGGTGGCAACTGTACGTTGGCAAGCAAATAGCCCTGATCTTCTGCTGGTAGGAACGAAGTTGGCATGCGCTGCGCCATCCACACGACACAGAAAATAATGACGCCATAGAGCACCATGTAGCGTCCGGTGCTTCTGAGCATCCGCGTCACGCCACTCTGGTAACTATTCGAGGTGCGCAGAAAAATCCGGTTAAATAAGCCGAAGAAGCCCTTGCGTTCATGATGCTCGGGATCAACCGGTTTCAACACAGTCGCGCAGAGCGCCGGGGTGAGGGTAATGGCCATGACGGCGGAGAACACCATCGCTGAGACCATCGAGAGTGAAAACTGGCGATAGATCGCGCCCACGGAGCCACTGAAAAACGCCATCGGGATGAACACCGCAATGAGAACCATCGTGATGCCGATAATGGCGCCGGTAATCTGACTCATTGCCTTGATGGTCGCATCGCGTGGACCTAAGCCTTCCTCGCGCATGATGCGCTCGACGTTTTCCACTACGACGATGGCGTCATCAACCAAAATACCAATCGCCAGCACCATACCGAACATGGTGAGCACATTAATCGAGTAGCCAAAGGCGGACATCATCGCGAAGGTGCCCATTAAAGCGACCGGCACCACGATGGCAGGGATCAGTGTGTAGCGAATGTTTTGCAAAAACAGCAGCATCACCAAAAACACCAGTGCAACGGCTTCAAGCAGAGTCTTGACGACTTCTTCGATCGATATTTTGACGAACAGCGAGGTGTCATAAGGAATGACGTAGCTCATGCCCGGTGGGAAAAACTTGGAAAGTTTCTCCATCTTTGCACGCACTAAGGTGGCGGTCTCGAGTGCGTTAGCCGTTGGGGTCAGCTGCACGCCGACGGCCGCAATCGGATTGCCATTTAAGCGCGCAGCAAAGCCATAGGCTTGGCCGGCGACTTCGACGCGGCCGATATCACGCACGCGGACCGTGGAGCCGTTTTGGTTGGCGCGCAAAACGATATTGCCAAACTCTTCAGGAGTAGCCAACTGACCGGTGACGATGATGGAGGCCGCGATACGTTGTGACTCCGGCGCCGGTAAGTCGCCCAGAATGCCGGCTGAAAATTGCGCGTTTTGGGTCTTGATAGCGGCAGCGACATCGGATGGCGTTAGCTTGTAGCCGGCCAGTTTGTTGGGATCGATCCAGATCCGCATTGCGCGTTCGGTACCAAACAGCTGCGCTACGCCGACGCCGGGTATGCGCTTGATCTCGTTGATCACGTTACGCGCCATGTAGTCGCCCAGTGCAATCGGGCTATGCTGACCGTTGGTCGAAATCAGATTGGCGAACAGCAGCAGGTTGCTGCGTGAGCGCGTCACCGTCACACCTTGTTGCACCACCGCTTGCGGCAGTCGCGCCTCAATCCGCTTGAGACGATTTTGTACATCTACCGCAGCGAGTTCGGGGTTGGTGCCGATCTTGAAGGTGACTGAGATTTGCGCCTGTCCGTCGGATTGACTTTGCGATTCGATGTACTGCAGATTCTCCGCGCCGTTCATCTCCTGTTCAATCAGGCTGGTGACGCTTTCGTCTACCGTTTGCGCTGAAGCACCCGGATAGATTGCTGTGACGATGATAGTCGGCGGTGCAATCTGCGGATATTGTGAAATCGGCAGCTTGGGAATAGCCAATACGCCGGCCAATAAAATAAACAGCGCGATCACCCAGGCAAACACCGGGCGATCAATAAAAAACTTTGCCATGGCGGTGCGTCCTTAGTTTTTCGGTTGCGGTGCAGGTCCTGCGTCGGGACGTTCCCATGGCGAAGGCTTGACGGTCGAGCCCGGCTTAGATTTTTGCAGGCCTTCGACGATGACGACATCGCCTGCTTGCAAACCTTCACTGATGATCCAGTTGGTGCCATAGGCGCCGTCAGTTTTGACTGGTCGCGGTGTCACTTTTCCAGCGGCATCGACCGTCATCACCACCGAGCCATCCAGCGTGCGCATGACCGACTGCTGTGGCACGGTGATCGTGCCGGGACGCACACCTTGCTCGAGCCGGACGCGCACGTACATACCGGGCAGCAGGGTGCGTTGTGGGTTGGGGAATTGCGCGCGCAGCGTGACCGAGCCCGAGCTTGGGTCCACGGTCACATCGGAAAACAGGAGTTGGCCTAGCTGGTTATAGACTTTGCCGTCTTCCATCACCAGAGTCAGTTGGGCTTTGGCCTTGCCGCCGCTCGATGAAGACATCATCTGTTGCAGGCGCCGCATTTCCACACTTGACTGGGTTAACGACACAAAAATGGAATCGATCTGCTGAATCACAGCCAGATTGGTGGCGTCGCCCTGACCAACGAGCGCGCCTTCGGTGACTAACGCGCGGCCGATGCGGCCGGATATGGGCGCTGTCACGGTGGCGTAGGATAAATTCAGGCGGGCGATATCGAGCGTGGCGCGCGCAGCAGCAACATCGGCGGCAGCGAGCTTTTGGCCACTGAGTAAATCATCGAATTCTTGCTTGCTGATGGCGTTACTCTCGACCAAACCACGATAGCGGCTGAGCTTGGCGTTGGCTTGTCCGAGGTTCGCTTCGGCGCGTGCGAGCACCGCTTCGGCACTGGCGCGTGAGGCCATAAAAGGCGCAGGATCAATCTGATACAAGACCTGACCGGCGCGTACTTCGCTGCCTTCGGTGAAGTTGCGTTTTTGTACGATGCCGGGCACACGGGCGCGCACCTCGGCGATGCGGGTTGCCTCAAGACGGCCTGGCAGCTCCGAGATCATGGCCACTTGTTCGGGTGCGATCGTGATCACCGAGACCGACGGCGGCGGCGGCGCACCACCGCCCGGTGGCCCTGCTGGTTTTTTATCGCCGCAGCCGGCTATCAGAAGCGAGAGCAAGACGGCGGGGAGCAGGAACGGACGGGATGGGTACTGTGAGGTCATAAAATTTCTCGCACCAAAAAAGAAGCCGTCTACGTAGTCCGCGACGGGCAGGGTCTTGCCAGCAAATTGTTGGCTTAAAGTAATAGCCCTAGAGTATAGCCAGTTATTACAGGGCGGCGCGGCCAGTGATGGGCTTTTCGGATGAAAGAAATTACAGTTCGGGCAACCGCCACCGCCGCTTTGACCTGCCTTAAGGATGCCTTAAGCAGGCCTTAAGCGGGCCAAAGCGGCGGGGTATCAGCGGCTCTCAAGCAGGGCGTTGAGTTGGGCTAAGTCTTCGACGGCCAGACTGCCGGCGGCCGCTTTTAATTTGAGTCCATTGAGCAGCGTGTCGTAGCGTGCCTTGGCCAAATCGCGGCGGGTTGAATAAAGCTGTTGCTGGGCGTTGAGCACATCAATGTTGATGCGCACGCCGACCTCATAGCCGAGCTTGTTGGATGCCAGCGCCGAGGTGCTTGATATTTCGGCTGCTTCGAGCGCACGTACCTGAGAGAGCCCGCTTTGTACGCCCAAGTAGGCCATGCGCGCAGACTGGGCAGCATTCCTTTTGGCGGTGTCGAGATCGGCACGCGATTTACCCTCGAGTGCGAGTGATTCGCGTACTTTGCTCGTGATGCCATAGCCTGCAAAAAGCGGCACGGTTACTTGCACGCCGATGGAGGTGCTGGTGAGGGTGAGGTCGGGCGCAAACGCCAACCCCTGCGTGCGGCCGTAGCTGGCTATAAAGTCGACAGTCGGCAAATGACCGCTACGATTACGGTTAATGTCGCGTCGTGCAATCTCAAGGGCAAGTTGTTGCAGGGTGACGCCGAAGCTATGCTCCTGGGCAGTGACGATCCAGTCTTCGGGATTGGCGGGCTGCGGCGGGCTGAGCTTGATGTTTTTTTTCAGGCCAGCCAACGTCGCGGGCACCGTACCGATTATCTGCGCTAATGCATGCCGCTTGACCTCGACATCGTTGTTGGCGGCGATTTCTTGCGCCAGAATCAAATCGAAACGGGATTGCGCTTCGTGGGTGTCGGTAATGGTCGCGGTGCCGACTTCAAAGTTACGTTTGGCCGAGGCAAGCTGCTCGGTAATGGCGGTTTTTTGTGCGCCGATAAAAATTAGCGCATCTTGCGCAGCAAGCACATCAAAATACGCTTGCGCCACCCGTAGTGCGAGGTCATTTTGCGATTGTGCAAACTGAATTTCACTAGCCGTTACCTGTAGCTTGGTTTGTTCATAGGCTTCGAGATTGGCCGGACTGTAGAGTGGTTGTTTGAGCTGAATCTGGATATTGTTGGACGTGTAGTCTCGGGTGCTTGAATCAATTTTGGTGACATTACCCGACAAGCCGACCGCGGGCAGCAAAGGCGCACGGCCCTGCACTGATTTTTCAGCACTGGCCTCGCGTGCCGCCCGCGCGCTGGAAAATTGGCTATCAAATGTTTGCGCTTCACCGAAGGCCTGCAGCAGATCCAGCGCTTGCGCGTGGTGCGTCAGCAGCATGGCACTGGCGATCAGGAGGGCTAATTGAGTTCTTCGCATTCTTTTCCTCGGTGGATGTAATTATTCGGTGCTGCAGCGTCAATACGTTGGCATGCCGGCATCAACCTGCAAGGCCCAGCCATGGATACCACCGGTAAGATTAGTGACCTTGTCAAAACCGGCACGCTCTAAAAATGCGGCCACTTGCATGCTGCGCGCGCCATGATGGCAGATGCAGACAATCGGGCGGGTCGGATCAAGTTCTTCCTGACGCGCCGGAATGCTCGACATCGTGATCAGGTGCGAGCCGCTGATGTGGCAGGTCTCGAATTCCCACGCCTCTCGCACGTCAAGCAGCAAGGGCTGTTCGCGGGTGCTATCTGCTAGCCAGACGGCCAGCTCGGGAGAGGATAGATGTTCCATTGAAGACCTGAGACCTGATTGAAACGGTTTTAGAAATGAAAGCCGGAGGGCGCGGCCGAATTACGCAGCGCTTTGATGCTTGTCTCAAACAGCTGCTGCGTCTCCCAGGCTTCATTAGTCATGCGGGTGATCAGACAAGCCGTCATGATCGGCGCCTCACCGATCACAGCAAATAGGCGGCCACCGATTTTGAGCTGGGTCAGAAACGCGTCGTGCATCATCGGAAGGGAACCCGAAAGCACGATCACATCAAATAACGTGGCCTTGTCGGTCCAGCCGCGTGCGCCGTCACCGGACTCGACACTGACATTGGTGACGCCATAGACGGCCAGATTGCGAGTTGCCAGTGCTTGCAGTTCAGGCTCAATATCGACCGTGGTGACATGGCGTGCATGGTGGGCCAAGAGTGCCGCCATGTAGCCCGAGCCGGTACCGATTTCCAAAACGGTTTCGTGTTTGGCCAGCTTGATCTCTTGTAGGACGCGCGCTTCGAACTTGGGCGAGAGCATATTTTCGCCGCAAGGTAATGGAATTTCGGTGTCGACAAAGGCCAGGCTGCGATAAGCGATGGGCACAAATTCTTCGCGCCGCACATCGACTAAGGTCTGTAATACCTCGGTGTTGAGCACATCCCAGGTGCGGATCTGCTGTTCGATCATATTGAAGCGGGCTTGTTCGAGGTTCATGGTCATGCTCTTTGTCAAATCATTAAAAAAGGAATTTTATCAAACCGTTCCGGGTTGTTTTGGTGCGGGCACATCGTCGTCGTCTGCCGCGCCAATCCCAAAGCGGCGCCGGCCCCACGCCGCAAAATCATCCAGCCAGGTGTAGATGACGGGCACTACCACCAGCGTTAGGATGGACGAGGTGATAATACCGCCGATGACGGCCTGACCCATCGGCGCGCGCTGCTCGGAGCCTTCGGACAGTCCCAGCGCCAGGGGGATCATGCCAAACACCATCGCCAGCGTGGTCATTAAAATCGGGCGCAGTCGCACATGGGCCGCTTCGAGTAACGCGGCATTCCGCTCGACACCGGCCCTGCGAGCCTGATTGGCAAAGTCCACTAGCAGGATCGCGTTTTTTGTCACCAAGCCCATCAGCATGACAAAGCCGATGATGGAAAACAGATTGAGGGTTGAACGGAAAAACAGCAACGACAGGAATACCCCGATGAGCGTTAGCGGCAATGCCGACATGATCGCAATAGGTTGCAGGAAGCTACCAAACTGCGAAGCCAGAATCATGTAAATAAAAATAATCGCCAGCAGCAAGGCCGAGAGCGCATAGCCAAATGACTCGGCCATGTTTTTGGCGGCGCCGCCGATCTGATAGCGATAGCCGGGTTGCCAGTTCATGCTGTCAAGCGCGGCGCGGATCTCTGCGTTGGCCTGACCGGCCGAGCGGCCGACGACATTGGCCGAGAGTTCGACTTCGCGATTGAGATCGCGGCGGTTGATTTGATTCGCGCCGGCCGCCGGTGTGATGCTGGCAACCTGACGCAAGGGCACCATGCGCGGTGAGCCGTCGCTGTTGAGTTGGCTGCTGGCCAGCATCAACCGTGACAGGTCATTGATGTTATTGCGGTCTGCCGGGGCCAAGCGCACATTGACGTCATAGTTTTCATCGTCCGGCGCGCGCCAGGTGGTTGCGGCTTCACCCGCCAGGAGCGGGCGCAGTGCGCTGCCAATTTGCGCTACCCCAACACCGAGTTCGGCGGCGAGTTCGCGATGGGGTTCCACCCAGATGGACGGCTTGTTGGCCTTGAGGCTGGAGTCAAGATCCACCACGCCAGGGATGGCCTTAATCTTGGCGGTGGCTTCGTCAGCTAGTCGCGCTAATTGCTTTAAGTCGGTACCCAGAATCGATAGCCGGATTTGCTTGTTGTCGCCGCCGACACCATCGAGTGTGCCCACATGCGTGACGGTGATGCCGGGGATATGGCTGAGTGTGTCACGCAGCGGTTGGTTGAGCTCTTTCGTTGTGCGCTGGCGTTGACTGCGGGGTACCAGTCTGGCGTAGACAGTCCCGTAGTTTTTACCTTGCGCATTACCCGTATTAATGGACGTGTAGACGTCGCGCACTTCGGGCAATGTACGCAAGGCTTGCTCGATTTGTGCGGCTTTGCTTGCGGTGAATTCGAGTGAGGAGCCCACTGGTGTATTAAAAATGACCCCGGTCTCAGAATAATCTGCTTGCGGCACAAACTCGCTGCCGATCAAGCCCGAGGCCGGTAAGGCCAGTCCGGCGACGAAGGTGGCAATGGCCAACAGCAGTGTGGCAACGCGATGCCTGAGCGACCATTTGAGCGTGACCTGATACAGCGAGGATAACCACTGAACAAAACGATCAAATTGTTCCAGCACGCGGCCGATGCTGTTGGCATACCAGCCGCGCCGCACACCGTCATGCCCGTGCACGGCAGGGTCGCGCCAGATTGAGGAGAGCATCGGATCCAGCGTAAACGACACAAACATCGAGATCAGCACCGCCGCCGTGACGGTGATACCAAACTGATGAAAGAAGCGCCCAATGATGCCGCCCATGAAGCCCACAGGCAGGAACACGGCGACAATCGAAAATGTGGTGGCCAGCACTGCCAGCCCAATTTCAGCCGTGCCTTCGAGCGCGGCAGTTTTGTGGCTTTTGTAGCGCCCGTTGACCATCATGCCAGCATGACGGACGATATTTTCGCGCACCACGATCGCATCATCGATCAGTAATCCCACGCACAGTGATAAGGCCATGAGCGTGATCATGTTGATCGTAAAGCCAAATACATCCATGAATAAAAAAGTACCGATCAGAGCCACCGGCAAAGTCAGACCCGTAATGACGGTAGAGCGCCACGAATTGAGAAACAGGAACACGATGAGAATGGTGAGGGCGGCGCCTTCGATTAAGGTTCGTCTGACGTTTTCAACCCCGACACGAATCTGGCGCGAGCCATCCTTGATGACGTCGAGTTTGACGCCCGGATGCAGGGCGCGCAATGTCGGCTGCAGCTCGGCAATGGCTGCTTGCAGACCATCGGCCACATCAATAGTGTTTTGTCCTTGTGCCTTCAGGATGTCGAGCGCGAGCGTTGGGCGGCCATTAAAAAGTGCCAGGCTTTCCTGTTCTTGCTGGCTGTCGACGACGCGTGCTATTTGTCCCAACAGCACCGGTTGCGCCCCACGACGCGCGACCACGATGCGATTAAAGTCTTCGGGGCGCTCAATGCGCCCCCGAACCTGCACCACCTGTTCGCCGGAGAGGGCGCGCACCGCGCCGGTGGGGAGCTCCTGATTTTCATTGCGCAGCGCATTGATGACTTGATCGATGCTGATGCCGAGCGCTTCCATCTCGGCCGGCTTGACGTAAATTTGTATTTCGCGCTTGACACCGCCCACGAGAGTAACCGAGCCCACCCCTCGGACATTCTCCAGACGTTTTTTAATCAGCTTGTCGGCAATGGTGGTCAGCTCGCGCATACTGTGCTGCGTCATGCTGGGATCATTGGTGACAGCAACAGAAAATATCGGCCGATCTGCCGGGTCGTAGCGCGTCACGCGCGACTCTTTGACTTCGCGCCGGAATGCGGACTTAATCAGGGCGACTTTTTCGCGCACATCTTGTGCCGCCTGCGCGGGATCCACGGTGAGCGCAAATTCGATGATCACCACCGACTGACCTTCGTAAGAACGTGAGGTCAGGCTGTTGATGCCGTTGATGGTGTTGACGACTTCTTCGACCTTGCGGGTGATGTCGGATTCCACCGTCTCGGGCGAAGCGCCCGGGTATTCGGTCTGCACCACCACCACCGGAAACGTCACATCCGGAAATTGATCTACCCGCAGACGTTTGTAGGAAAACAGGCCAAGCACGACAAAGGCCACCATCATCATGGTGGCCAGTACGGGGTTGCCGATGCTAATGCGTGTAAACCACATAAGAATTTGTCCGTGTTTTATTTGTTGGCGTTTGCGGCTGGTACAACGCGCACGGCGGTGCCTTGCAGCAGATTGCCCATGTCACTGCGGACGACTTGCGCGCCAAAGGCTAAGCCCCCGCTAATTTCGACCAGAGGCGTCTCGCCGCTGCGGCCTTCGATACCGAGGGTGACCGGTGCTTTGAGGAGCTTGCCATTGTCGATGACGTAGACCGTGGCGCCATTGCTGTCTTTGTGGATGGCACTTTGCGGAAGCGCCAGTACGTTTGTTTTTGTAAGCAAGCTCAGTTGCGCTTCGGCAAACATACCGACCCGCAAAATGTGTTGCGGGTTGGCGATTTGCACATACACCAAAATCGAGCGCGAGCCCGGCTGTGTGGCGGGATTGATGCGGGTAACGCGGCCGCTAAAGGCGTCAGGAAGGCCTTCAATGCGCAAGCGCACCTGCTGCCCGACGACGACGCGCGCGATATCGTTGGTGGGCACCGAGGCTTCCATTTCCATCAGGTCTAGATTGACGATCTCGAGCAGGCGGTTGTCCGGCGAGACTTTTTCGCCGGGTTGCACGCTGCGGCTGGCAATCAAGCCCGTAATAGGGGCGCGAATCACGGTGTCATTCAATAATTTTTTTACCTGATCCAAGGCGCCGCGTGCTGCCTCGACATTAGCCTCGGCCACGGCAAGCTGGCTGGCCGCGTTATCAAAAGCATTGCGCGAGATGAAGCCTTTTTCGAGCAAGGCGCGGTTGTTATCACGGGTTTTGTTGGCGATGTCACGTTGGGCGAGCGCAGCATTGAGATTGCCCCGCGCCTGCTCAACCCGGGCTTGATATTCAGTGGTGTCCATCCGAACTAGCACCTGACCGGCCTTGACTGCCTCACCTTCGCGTACGACGACTTCGCGCACATCAGCCGCCAGCCGTGCCTTGACGATGGCCTGTTGCACGGCGCGCAGCGAGCCTGATAGCGCCAAAGTTTGGTGTAGCTCCACAGGCTCCGTGGTCAGCACTTCGCGGGGTAAAAATTCCAGCACCGTCGCCGCGACCGGCGCGGCGCGTGGCGTGGCAACCGGTACCGCGACTTTTGTTGGTTTGAGCAGAAGCCAGCCCGCTGCAACAGCAGCAACGATTAGGAGCAGTACCCAGCGAAGACGACTTTTTTGCATAGGACTAATGAGAAGAGGAAGAGGGTGATTCGGCACGCAAGCCGCGCGTGATCAGGTCAATGAAACAGTCCAGATAGTCTGAGGACGAGATCGGCTCCAGACGGCAAGAGTTAAAAGAATGCTTCCACATTAGCAGCATCACCATGGGCGCGACGATGACGAGGTTGGCATTGACGGTATCCAGCGCCCGAAACTCGCCTGCAGCGATACCCCGGTCCAGTACGCTAATGACTAACGCGTTGGTTCTAGAAATTACTTCTTCGTGATAAAAGCGCGCAACGTCTGGGAAATTACCTGATTCTGCCATCATCAGCTTCGTAATACCGGATAGCTTGGTTTCGCCAATACGCTGCCACCAGCCGAGAAAAAACTCCCGTAACAGTTCGCTGCTCGTCCCCTTAAATTGCGCGATGTAGTCCTCTGCTTCGTCTAGCACGGACACCAGGTTTTCACGCACCACCGCTTTGAAGAGCTCCTCTTTATTGTCGAAATAAAGATAGAGCGTGCCCTTGGATACGCCGCCCCGTGCGGCAACGTCGTCCAGACGGGTAGCCGCGTAGCCGCGCTCCACAAACAAATCCAGCGCAGCCGCAAGCAATTCTTGCGGACGCGCATCTTTGCGACGCTCCCAGCGGGGTTTGGCTTTTGCTTCGCAGGATGGCATAGGGGCTAAGTAAATTACTAACTGATCGGTCAGTAATATAGGTGCTCCTGATGCGCTGCGTCAAGCAAAGCACTCGGAAGCCCGAATAAATCGGGCCTCCGCCCGGGCTAGGAACCGGTGACGGCACTGAGTTACGAATTTCGCGTCTTTTAATTAATAAATTAATAAGTTCGATGGTTTGTCTGCTTGCCGCATCGGACCAAAAAGCGACCCCGCTGACCAATCCCTTTTTTTACCTCTACCTTACCCAAAGGAAGCATCATGTCCAGATTATCCCCGCGTAATTCAAGAAACGATCTCAACGGGAATAGCACCTCGTCGAGTGAAGATGCCGAAACCGAAAAGTCCTTAGAGAAATCTTCTGAAAAAAATGATGAGAAAGGGGGTAAGCAACGCGCTCGTGCCGGCACTTGGTCGATGACGCCGGCCAAGCCGACGATGAGCAGTAAACCGCCAGGTGATACGCCACCGCCGCTGCCCCAGGTTCCCAATCAGTCCTCGAGTACGAAGCCTGGCCCGGTCAGTGAGCGCCCGGTTACTAAACTCGATCTCAGCAAATTAAACGATGCGCTAACGAAAGAGAAATCGACCAACCCGTCACTGTCTGCAAGAATCGCCCCGTCCTCCCACCGAAGAATGCCCTCATCGCAGACATCGGTACTCAGCGCCACCTCAACGGCGAGAACACCCGCAACGACAACGGCAACGACAACGACAACGGCAACTACAACAGCAACTACAACAGCCGCTACAACAGCCGCCACCAGCGTGTCTAATGCTGTGCCCGGTGTGTCAGCTTCAACCTTGACTGGACGATCACGCGTTATTCTCGCTGCCGCAATGACCAAAGGAACGATCAAGCCGGAGCTGCTTGCGTATGTGATGCTTGATGTGCAGTCTGCTGGGTTAACTATACCTTTGGAAAAAATAGAAGCTAGCGGACCATTTCTTCGTGCAAAGGTTACGGTTAACGACCTTCTTAATAGCAGTGGGGTTGCTTATGACCCGATCAACCTGGTTGAAAAATTTCTTGAGCCAGCCGCTGCTGCTGCGTTCAACACAGCAGAGTGGGCATCGCTCGCGGAGCGTTTGTTCAAGAATTATCAGCCTGTGGCCACGGAAGTGGAAACATTAGCGGCGGAACTGAAAGGCTCCGATATGCATAATAATGAGAAAACAAAAAGGATAATGGATCCGGTTATTCAGCCTCTCGTTGAAAAAGTGTGTGGAAGAGACCAAAAGTTTGCTCAATCCGGTCTGCCTGAAAGCTGGAAAAATATGGTGATGGAAATTGATAGAGCCACTATGAAATGGGCGCAAAAAACACATGCCGACAATCCGAAAGAACTCAATCGTATTAGAAGAGAGGCATTGGTCTTGTTTATTGCGACACGTGGACTTCTGCCGAGTTTGTCGCCGTTAATAGCGAGTTATTGTGCGAAAACGGGGGTGCGTTCGACTAAGCTTAATGCCTACATCAGTTCTTATTTTTCTTTCCATATAGAAAATCTTCTGGTCGATATTATGTTGAGTCGGGAGGACGACAAAGGGGAGAAAGTGGATATTGAAGCGCGCAAAATTCTTAGAGGATCGTTAGCAGGGGATAAACTAAAAAGCAACCCCCGTTCGACCAATTCTTCAGCTAAAGGAAACTTAAGTAGTATTAAAACTTTAAAGAATACCAAGTCCGGCAAGATGAATAGGATCACAGCGGATCCTGCCATAGAAAAAGCCAGACTCGAAGACGATCGCAATCGATTGAATTTTTTTAAAAACTTTATTGGAAATATTACCGGGACCGTAGTCACTAAAGACCAAGGTATTAAAAAAGTGGGATTACTTTTAATTGATAGTGACTTTTATAGGGGCCTGAAAGATGAAGTTGTAGGTATGTCGCGTGTGGCTTATGTCAATTTCGAAGAAGATCCGGTTGCTAAGAGTCTGAAATATGTCGAGAAATTTTTTGGCGACAAGCCAGACGCAAAAATGGCGGAGAAAAAAAGGCGGGTGATCGCGGCGTTTAACTCAGCGGATCCCGCAGCAATTAGCGCGTTGCGGAGATATTGGCGAGTAACTGCCGCAGCGCCAACTGTGGCGCCAACGGCGACTACGGCGACCTCCATGGCTACAACTTCGACCTCGACCACCTTGAACGCGGCCTCTTCGTTTATTCCTCCGTTCCCCACGGAGGATGACCTCAGCGATGACGACACTGTGAATCCAACTTCGACCTCGACCACCTTGGACGCGGCCTCTTCGTTTATTCCTCCGTTCCCCACGGAAGATGACCTCAGCGATGACGACGCTGTGAATTTAACTTCGACCTCGACCACCTTGGACGTGGCCTCTTCGGTTATTCCTCCGTTCCCCACGGAAGATGACCTCAGCGATGAAAACAATGAATAATATTTCTGAACTTGACGGTTCCCTGAACCTTCCTTAAGTGGCATAGCGTATTTTTGTTAAATTCAGTCGGCATCAAAGCCCGCATCTCCATTCAGGATTTGCGGGCTTTTCTTTGCTTTTCGCAGGTCATCAGGTCATTGCCTCCTAATGCCAGTAAAATCGAGCCAATTCAACTCAATGGCGGTGTCGATGAACGGGTTAAAAAAAGGCTGGGTCTGGCTTTTGTTGGCGGTAATCTTGCTCGCCGGCGGGGCTGCTGCGCTGAAATGGTGGAAGAAAGCCGATACCCCACAATACCGTACAGCCAAACTGGAAAAAGGCACGCTCACTGCTAGCGTGGCCGCAAGCGGCACGCTCGCGCCGGTGGTCTCGGTACAGGTTGGCTCCCAAGTCTCCGGCCAGTTGAAGGAGGTCCTGGTTGATTTCAACAGCCTGGTCAAAAAAGGGCAGCTAATCGCCCGCATCGATCCCGAAACCTTTGAATACAAGGTGCGGCAGGCGCAGGCCGACGTAGATGCCGCCCGCGCGCAGGTATTGACCCAGCAAGCCACCATCGCTGCCCAACGAGCCGCGGTGTCGCAGGTTCAGGTCAGTCTGGCGGATGCGCGACTTGACCTTGAGCGTAAAGAACAACTGCGCGCCAAAAACTTCATTTCCGGTGCCGATGTCGACAAAGCGCGTGCCACCGCCAATGCGCTTGCCGAGCAGCTGAAGGCCGCACAAGCACAAGTTGAGGTGGCGCGTGCTAACGCCGGTAATGTCGCTGCCGTGGTTAAGCAGCGTGAGGCGTCACTGGCGCAAGCTCGCGCTGAACTCGAACGCACCGCGATTCGCGCTCCCGTGACCGGTATCGTTATTAAGCGCAGCGTGGACAAGGGGCAGACCGTGGCTGCCAGCCTGCAGGCGCCGGAGCTCTTTATCATTGCCGAAAATCTCTCTGACATGCGGGTTGATACGGCCATCGATGAATCCGAAATTGGCAAAATAAAAATCGGCCAGCGTGCCACCTTTACGGTTGACGCCTTCCCGGGAAAAACGTTCGAAGGCAAGGTGCAGCAGGTGCGCAAATCCGCTCAGACGGTGTCCAATGTGGTCACCTATCTGGTCGAAGTCTCCGCCCCTAATCCGGACTTATTACTGTTGCCGGGTATGACGGCCAATGTGCGGGTCATTATTGAGGTGCGCGAGGGTGTGCTCAAAGCCCCGAACGCGGCGCTGCGGTTTCGACCGCCACAATCTGATCAGGATAAAAATGCGCAAGCCGGACATCGGCCGCAGGGAGCGCGTGGCGCGCCGGTGGCAGCCGGCGGTAAAGGCCGCCTGTATCGCCTGCAGGACGGCAAGCTGGTGGCGCTGCCGGTGCAGCTCGGTGCCAGCGATGGACAGATGACGGAGATTAGCGGGCCGGAAGTGGCTGAGGGGACTGACGTGGTGATCGGCACCGCTGAGTCCGGCGAAAAACGCCGGCCGTCTTCCACCGGTGGTGGCGGTCCGCGGATGTTCTGATCGATCGCATGACAAACTTAATTCAGACGCGAGCACTGTCAAAGGGCTACCAGATGGGTGACACCCATGTGCAGGCTCTGCGGGGCGTGTCGCTGCAGATTGCGGCCGGTGAATTTGTGGCCATCATGGGTGCATCTGGATCGGGCAAATCGACCTTCATGAATCTGCTCGGCTGTCTCGATTCGCCGAGCAGTGGCGACTATCTGTTGGCAGGCGAGCAGGTCTCGTCAATGAGTGGCGACGCCCTCGCTGCCATCCGTAACCAGCGTATCGGTTTTGTGTTTCAGCAGTTTAATCTGCTGCCCCGTACCAGCGCCCAAGATAACGTGGAGCTACCGCTGCTGTATGCCGCCATGCCCGTTAGCGAGCGGCATATCCGCGCGCGTGCGCGGCTCCAAGAGGTTGGACTCGCCGAGCGGGCCGACCATCATCCGGCGCAGTTGTCAGGGGGGCAGCAGCAGCGGGTGGCGATTGCGCGCGCGCTGGTAAATAATCCCTCGCTCATTTTGGCCGATGAGCCCACCGGGGCACTGGACACGCACACGAGCCTGGAGATCATGGCCTTGCTGCAAAAATTAAATCACAGCGGCATGACCATTGTGATGGTCACCCACGAAGCCGATATCGCCGCCTTTGCGTCGCGCATCATTGTCTTTCGCGATGGCCACGTCATGAGCGATCAAGCAAATACGCCGGATGACGCCGTGGCCAAACTCGCCGCCGAGAAAGCGAGCACCACATGAGCCTGCTGGCCACCTTACGGGTGGCGCTTAATGCGCTGCGCGTCAATCTGTTGCGCTCTATTTTGACCATGCTGGGCGTGATCATTGGCGTGGCAGCGGTGATCACGATGCTGGCGGTGGGTGCTGGTGCCGAGGCGCGCATACAGGCGCAAATAAAAAGTCTGGGATCGAACCTGATGATCATCACTGCTGGCGCGCGTACTGCCAGTGGCGTGCGCATGGCAACGGGCACCACTACGAGCCTGACTGAAGATGATGCTGCGGCGATTGCGCGCGACATAGCAGAAGTTGAAGCTGCTGCGCCGTCGAACCGCGGTGGCGCGCAAGTGGTGGTCGGCAATGTGAATTGGGCCACGCAGATTTATGGCATTACGCCGGATTATTTTGTGGTGCGTAACTGGAGCTTGGAAGCGGGTCGCATGTTTGAGCCTGCCGAGCTGTCCGGTTCTGGCAAGGTGGCATTAGTTGGTCAGACGGTAGCGCGTGAATTATTTGGCGATGCCGACCCGATGGACCAGACGATACGCATCAAGAACGTGCCTTTCACCGTGATCGGCATCCTCAATCGCAAAGGCCAAAGCATGATGGGCCAGGATCAGGATGATGTGATCATGGTGCCCTTGTCGACCGCACGCAACCGCTTGCTCGGTGCAACGCAAGGCAAGCTGCGTCAGGTCAGTATGATTCAAATCAAGGTGCGTGAAGGCATTAGCATGTCGCAAGCAGAAGAGCGCGTGCGCGAGCTATTGCGTCAGCGCCTGCGCGCCGGCAGTACCCAGGACGATCCGTTCTCGGTTATGAACTTGACCGAGATGTTGCAAACCCAAGAAGAAGCCTCGCGCATCATGAGTATTTTGCTCGCAGCAGTCGCATCGGTCTCGTTGCTGGTCGGCGGTATTGGCATCATGAATATCATGCTGGTGTCGGTCACGGAGCGCACCCGCGAGATTGGTTTGCGCATGGCCGTTGGTGCGCGCAGCAAAGACATCCTGACGCAGTTTTTGGTCGAAGCCATCACGCTGTCGATGTCGGGCGGGCTGGTGGGTATTGCGCTGGGCGCAGCTGGCTCGTGGTTGGTGGCGGTATTTGCCGGCTGGGAAACACGCATGTCGCCGGAGTCGATCCTGTTGGCGGTGGGATTTTCTGCGGCAATCGGTATTTTCTTTGGCTACTATCCTGCCCGTAAGGCAGCGGCTTTGTTGCCTATCCAGGCTCTGCGATATGAGTGACCATGCGTGAGTTGGGTACAGTTGGATGTCGCAGCGGATGTGCAGCCTGCTGCATTGCGCCTTCCATTTCATCGGCGATACCCGGCATGGAAAACGGCAAGCCGGCCGGTGTGCGCTGCGTGCAGCTTGACGAGGCTGACGCCTGCCGCTTGTTTGGTTCGCCCATACGGCCCGCTGTTTGCGCTAGTCTGCAACCCTCTTTGGAGATGTGTGGCACAACTCGGGAGCACGCTTTGCATTTTCTCGGCAGGCTCGAGTTGCTCACAGCCGGGTAGTGATAAGGCCCCTGCTTTTCCAAGGAGCCCGTATGAATGTTTGTGTCAAATTCCCCGCGCTACGACGCACCGTTATTTTGTTGTGCAGCTTATTGGTAGCTTGCGCGAGCTTGTTGGGTACGCAGGAACGCGAGATACCGCTGATTGTTTTGCAGCAGTCCTTACAAAAAAAATTCCCATTTAATCATCGCTACCTTGAGCTCTTCGATATGACCGTCAGCAATCCGGTTTTGTCATTGCAGCCTGATACCAACCGAGTGGCGACGACACTGGATGCGCGTATTGCGCCCCCTTTATTAAAAAAATCATGGGAGGGCAAGGTGGTCATTTCGGGTGTGCTGAAAATCGATTCGGCACGGAGCGCCATCGTGCTCACCGAGCCCAGAGTCGACCATTTGACGATCGATGCGGCTACCGGTACCTACACGGGAAAGCTAAACCGGCTGGGGATGTTGTTGGCTGAAGATTTATTGGACAACACGGTGATTTATACTTTCAAGCCCGAAGAAATAAAAGTCGCCGGCGTGCGTTTCAGGCCCGCTAAAATCACCACGCGTGCGAATGGCCTCGTGGTAAGCTTTGAGCCGGCAAAATAAACGTCCGTCATTGAACAGTTATTCTCAATCTATTCTTTCTTATTCACTTAGTTATAGCCCTGACCAGTCCAGCATGGAATTCGCACTCATTATAAAAATCATCATCATGGGCGTGGTAGAAGGGCTGACCGAATTTTTACCCATCTCCTCGACGGGGCATCTGATTCTTGCTGGCAGTTTGCTCGATTTTACCGGCGATAAAGTCAAGGTTTTTGAGATTGTCATTCAGGCTGGTGCGATGTTGGCGGTGTGTTGGGAGTACCGGATGCGCATCATTGCGGTGTTACGCGGATTTTCCAGTCAGCCAGCTGCGCGCAAGTTTGTGTTCAACTTATTGATCGCTTTTTTGCCGGCGGTCGTGCTCGGTCTGGCCTTTGGCAAAATGATCAAGGCGCATCTGTTTGCGCCGGTGCCAGTGGCGATGGCGTTTATTATCGGTGCCTTCATTATTTTGTGGATAGAGCGGCGCAACCGCTTGCATCCGGTCGCGCCGCGTATTGAATCAATTGACGACATGACAGCGGTCGATGCCTTTAAGGTCGGTTGCGCACAGTGCTGTGCGCTGATACCGGGTACAAGTCGTTCGGGCGCGAGCATTATCGGTGCGATGGCCTTTGGCTTGTCGCGCCGTGCAGCGACGGAGTTTTCTTTCTTTCTGGCGATCCCCACCTTATTTGGTGCGACGCTATATTCACTTTATAAAGATCATGCGCTGTTGTCAGTCGATGATTTACCCATGTTTGGTTTGGGTGGCGTTGCTGCATTTATCTCGGCATTTTTATGCGTACGTTGGTTGCTACGTTATATCAGCACGCATGATTTCACCTGGTTTGCGTGGTACCGGATCGTGTTTGGTTTGTTTATTTTGCTCAGCGCCCAGTCGGGCTGGATTGTCTGGGCTGAATAGTTACGATGACGGATCCCCTGCGCGCTCGCGCGCTACAAGTGCTGCAGACTGTATTTGGTTATCCTGCTTTTCGTGGGGCGCAATCAGACATCATTGATGTGATGGCGCAGGGTGGTGATGCACTGGTTTTAATGCCAACCGGTGGCGGCAAATCCCTGTGCTATCAGATACCGGCCTTGCTGCGTGAAGGCTGCGGCGTCGTCATCTCGCCGCTGATTGCACTCATGCAGGATCAGGTTGATGCGCTTGATGAGCTTGGTGTGCGTGCCGCTTTTCTGAATTCTACGCAGAGCTTTGATGAAGCGATGCGTGTCGAGCGGGCGCTGCGCAAGGGCGAGCTTGATTTGTTATATATCGCGCCAGAGCGTCTGTTAACGCCGCGCTCTCTTGAGCTGCTTGAGTCGTCGCGTATTGCGCTGTTTGCGATTGATGAAGCCCATTGCGTCTCGCAATGGGGACACGATTTCCGGCCCGAATATATTCGCCTCTCGGTATTGCACGAGCGTTTTCCGGCAGTGCCACGGATGGCCCTGACCGCTACCGCTGATTTTCAGACACGTGCCGAAATCGTCGAGCGACTACAACTGCGCGCAGCGCGCGAGTTTGTGTCGTCATTTGATCGCCCCAATATCCGCTATCAAATCGTCGAAAAAGAAAACGGTCGTCGCCAGTTACTTGATTTTATTCGTAGCGAACACACGGGTGATGCCGGCATTGTGTATTGCCTGTCGCGCAAAAAAGTCGAAGAGACCGCCGAATTTTTGAATGAAAACGGCCTTCATGCCTTGCCTTATCACGCGGGTATGGACAATGCGATACGCAGTCGGCATCAGTCGCGTTTTTTGCGCGAAGACGGCATCGTGATGGTGGCCACGATTGCTTTTGGCATGGGCATCGACAAGCCCGATGTGCGTTTTGTTGCCCATCTTGATCTGCCCAAAAGTCTCGAAGGCTATTATCAGGAAACGGGTCGCGCGGGCCGCGATGGTACGCCGGCCAACGCGTGGATGGCGTACGGCTTGCAAGATGTGGTGCAGCAGCGCCGGATGATCGAAGAATCGGACGCCGATAGTAGCTATAAACGCGTGCAGTCCGGCAAGCTCGATGCGATGCTGGGTTTGTGCGAAACCCTGTCGTGCCGGCGTGTACGGTTGCTGGACTATTTCGGGCAGTCCTCTGCGCCCTGCGGCAATTGCGATACCTGCATGACGCCGCCGATGTCGTTTGATGCCACTGAGTCGGTACAAAAGCTGCTGTCAACAATTTATCGCGTGGGTCAGCGTTTTGGTGCGGTCCATGTGCTCGAGGTCTTGCGCGGCGTTGATGCCGAGAAGGTCAGGCAATGGCGTCACCATGAGCTCTCTACTTTTGGCATAGGCTCGGACAAAAGCGAAGCCGAGTGGCGGGCGATATTGCGGCAGGTGATTGCGTTAGGCTTGGTGGATATTGATCATGAAAGCTATGGCGCGTTGAAATTATCCGCTGCTGCCCGGCCGGTGCTAAAGGGCGAACAGCAGATTGCGCTGCGCCGTTACCAAAAGCCGGTTAAGCAAAAACGAACGACAAGCAAGCCAAGCGGCTTTGTCGAAACCGACCTGTCCGTCTCCCAGCAAGCCTTGTTTGAGCGTCTGCGCTGGTGGCGCGTTGAAACCGCACGCGAGCATAACGTGCCGGCCTATGTAATTTTTCATGATGCAACGCTGCGCGAGATCGCCAAGGCGATGCCGGCATCGATTGATGGCTTGCGCGTGGTATCCGGGGTCGGTGAGAAAAAATTGCAGAGTTATGGCGCGCAGATTATTGCCTTGATTGGCGAGACCTTGTCGGCTGCCTAACGCAGTTTTAGTCGACGACTTTGGTGAAAACCACATCCCATACGCCATGCCCTAAGCGCAAGCCGCGGTTTTCAAATTTCGTCAAAGGCCGGTAGGCTGGTTTTTCTGCATAGCCTTCTGCGGTGTTATTCAGTGCCGGTTCGGCCGACAATACGGCCAGCATTTGTTCGGCATAGTCTTGCCAATCGGTTGCGCAATGTAGCGTGCCGCCCGGTGCGAGGCGCGATGTCAGAAGCTGAACAAACGGTGACTGGATCAAGCGGCGCTTGTTGTGACGCGCCTTGTGCCAGGGATCCGGGAAAAAGATATGCACCCCGGCCAGTGAGGCCGGTGCAATCATGTGGGTGACGACTTCAACCGCATCGTGTTGGATCAGGCGCAGATTGGTCAGCGATTTTTCATCGATGAGCTTAAGCAGGCTGCCGATGCCGGGTGTATGGACTTCGACGCCAATAAAATTTATGTCTGGCATATGCTGCGCGATGTGCGCTGTGGTCTCGCCCATGCCAGTGCCAATTTCCAGGATCGTCGGCGCAGTGCGGCCAAAACTGGCTGCGATATCGAGGGGAGCTTTGGCATACGGCAGGCACAAGTGCGGGCCTAGTGTGTCGATGGCGCGCGCTTGCGCTGTCGACAGCCGTCCAGCTCGGGTGACGAAGCTCTTGATGCGGTGCTCGGTCGGGTCGTAGAAAGGCGGCTTGTTACCGGGGCGGGTGAGTTCAGTCATACGGACAAATGAGTAAGCAGGCAGAGCAGGGTGGAGCGGGTGAAGGGAATCGAACCCTCGTATGAAGCTTGGGAAGCTGCCGTTCTGCCATTGAACTACACCCGCAGTGAGACCGATTTTACCTCAGCGGTAGATGGACGTCTGAATTTGCTGTCAAAGCGCAGCAAACCAATCCACGATTTGCGCGGTGACGAGAGCGGGTTGTTCGCGGTGCGGA
>CAMBFZ010000011.1 GCA_945866125.1 Bordetella parapertussis | reverse complement strand
GCAGCGATGCTCTTGGCATAGCGTTGCGCGGTGACCTGAAAACTACTCTCTTCAGCACCGCCCAAAATCACCAGCGTATCCGGCGGTGCCGGCCGGATCAGCTTGACCGCCGCCCATCCAAGCAACGACGCCACCAGCAAAATAGGGATCAGCACCACCAGCAGATCGCGCCACGAAATCGCCAGCAGCCTCGTAATAGGTCGTTGCACCGCCGCTACCAAGTGCGGGCCATTGATTGTTTTTTTCATCGGTCATCGTCCTATTTTTTTCGAGGGCTGGCGTAATCACAGCGTCGACCGTTTGTGCTGCACTAAGCCGCCGTCCAGCCACCATCTAGCATGAGCGCGCTGCCCGTCATCAGGCTCGACGCTTCACTCGCCAGAAACACCACCGCGCCCATGATTTCATCCAGCTGACCGATGCGCCCCAGAGCGATTTTGCTCGTGACCCATTCGGTGAAAACCGGGTCATTGAGCATGTCCTTGGTGAAGGCCGTTTCAATAAATGTCGGGCAAATGGTATTGACTCGTATGCGATGTGGGCCGAGTTCCCAGGCCAGTGCTTTGGTCATGCCTTCCACGGCGTGTTTGCTGGCGCAATAAACAGTGCGACGCGGACTGCCGACATGCCCCATCTGCGAAGAAATCGTGATAATCGAGCCCGCCTCGCCGGTCTTGATCAGGCTTTGCGCGACGGCACGGGCAGCGTAAAACACCGACTTGATATTCAATTCCAGAATCGTATCCAGATCATCATTGCTCACATCCACAAGCAGCTTGGGGCGGTTCATGCCGGCGTTATTAATCAGAATATGAAACGGCCCATTGCGCTCAACGGCGGCATCGACCGCAGCCGAATCAGTCACATCAAGCACCACATAGCGCGCATGGCCGCCGGCTGCCGTGATCTGCTCGCAGGCCGCCGCGAGCTCGCCTTCGGAGCGCGCTGCTAGCGTAACCTTGGCACCAGCCTGCGCCAGCGCACAGGCTGCAGCTAAACCAATGCCTCGACTCGCGCCGGTAACCAACGCCGATTTGCCGTCAAGCCGAAAATCAGGCGGCTTCAACATCACGACGCCGCCGGCACGCCACCATAGGGCACGTCTTGTTTGCCATAACGACGCACCCGCAGATTGGCTTGTTCGCCATGCCCGATCATGCCTTCCAACGCGCACAGTCGCGAGCAATACGCGCCGACCATGGCGCTGGCTTCGTCCGTCATCACTTTTTGGTAAGTGCAGGTTTTGATGAATTTGCCGACCCACAGCCCGCCTGTGTAGCGGGCTGCTTTGCCAGTGGGCAGGGTGTGATTGGTGCCGATGACTTTGTCGCCATAGGCCACGTTGGTGCGTGGGCCCAGAAATAGCGCGCCATAGTTACGCATATGCTGTAAAAAATAATCGCTGTCGCATGTCATCACTTGCACATGCTCGGACGCGATGCGGTCGGCTTCGCTGACCATTTCCGCTGTCGTGTCACACACAATGACTTCACCATAATCGCGCCACGATACTGCAGCGGTGCTGGCGGTTGGCAGGATTTTTAACAAGCGCTCAATCTCGGCCATGGTGTCGCGCGCCAGCTGCTCGGAGTTGGTCAGCAAAATGGCCGGCGTATTAAAACCGTGCTCAGCCTGCCCCAACAAGTCGGTGGCACACATCTCGGCATCGACGGAATCGTCGGCAATCACCAGGGTCTCGGTCGGGCCAGCGATCAGGTCAATGCCGACGCGCCCAAACAGCTGCCGCTTAGCCTCGGCCACAAACGCATTGCCCGGACCGATCAGCATCGACACTGGCTTAATGGTTTGCGTGCCGATGGCCATGGCGCCAATAGCCTGCACACCGCCAAAGGTGTAGATCTCGTCAGCGCCACCCAAATGCATTGCTGCGACGACTGCCGGGTTGGGCACACCGTGGATCGGCGGCGAAGCGGCCAGGATGCGCTCGACGCCGGCAACTTTGGCGGTGACGACGCCCATGTGGGCCGATGCGATCAGGGGAAATTTACCGCCGGGGACATAGCAGCCCACACTCTCGACCGGTAGATTTTTGTGACCCAGTATCACGCCGGGTAAAGTTTCTACTTCGATATCGTGGATCGATTCGCGTTGAATCTGGGCGAAATTTCTGACCTGGGTTTGGGCGAATCGAATATCGTCGAGCTGCCCCGTGGAGAGCGTACCAACACACTGCGCAATGGCGTCATCGGACAATCGAAAACTTACCGGCGACCATTGGTCAAATTTGCTCGAATACTCGGCAACCGCTAAGTCGCCGCGGGTTTCGATGTCGCTCAAAATCTGCGTGACCGTATCCCGTACGCTGGTGGCGTCTTGGGTTTTCAGATCAGCGCTGTGGCCGTGCTTTAAGATGCGAATCATAGTCAGCTTTCAATTATTGTTATAGTCGGTGACGCAAAATCAAGGGACGCAAAATATTATCCTGTATTCATCGGCGCTGGTTTTGTTTACCAGCTGCCGCCTTTGTTTTTTTAAAATAACATGATTGCCAATCCGGATACGCTGTCTGCCACGCTGTCCGTTACAGTGACTACTTTATCGCCATGCAAACGACTCCCGTGAATGCATTAAATTTTTCGACAGATCCGCCCGTGCAGCTTGACGCACTCATCATTGGCGCCGGGTTTTCCGGCATGTACCAGCTGCTGCAGCTACGTGACAAGCTGGGTTTATCCGTCAAGGTGCTGGAAGCTGCCAACGGCGTGGGGGGCACCTGGTACTGGAATCGTTATCCGGGCGCGCGCTGCGACTCCGAGAGTCATTCTTATTCTTATTATTTTTCCAAAGCGTTGTTGGAAGAATGGGAATGGTCGGAGCGTTATCCGCAGCAGCCAGAGATTTTGCGTTACCTCAATCATGTCGCCGACCGCTTTGCTTTGCGCTCTGACATTGTGCTAAACACCCGGGTGCGGCAAGCCCGCTATGTCGCAGCAGACAATCGCTGGCATATCACCACCGAAGCGGGGCAGACCTACGCGGCGACCTATTTCATCACCGCGGTGGGCTGTCTGTCGTCGGCTAATGTGCCCAATATTCCTGGACTCGATACCTTTGCCGGGCAGTGGGTGCACACGGGTGAGTGGCCGCACGAAGGCGTAGATTTTAGTGGCAAACGCGTGGGTGTGATTGGTACCGGTTCGACCGGCATCCAAGCTATTCCCGTCATTGCCGAACAGGCGGCGCACGTCACTGTATTTCAGCGCACCGCCAACTACAGCGTGCCTGCGCGTAATGCCCCGCTTGACACCGCCTTTAAGCGCTATGCCAAAGATCATGCCGATGCGTTCCGCGAGATCATGACCACCAACACCAACGCGCATCCGTTCAGAATCTCGACGCGTTCGGCGCTGGACTGCAGCGATGCCGAACGGGAAGCGATTTATGAAGCAGCCTGGCAAAAAGGCGGGCTGCAGTTTCGCGCGTCATTTCAGGATTTGCTGCAAAGCGAAGCGGCCAACAAGACCGCAGCCGATTTCATCCGCAATAAAATCCGTCAGACCGTTAAAGATCCTGCCAAAGCTGCGCTACTGGCTGACATCGATCATCCGTTTGCGGCAAAGCGGCCGCCGATTGATACCGATTATTTCGAGACCTTCAATGCCGCGCATGTTGATCTCGTTAATTTGCGCGCCACGCCCATTGAGCGCATCACGCCGCACGGCATCCAGACGTCCGTGCAGGCGTTTGCGCTGGATGCGATTGTCTTTGCCACCGGCTTTGATGCGATGACCGGGTCCTTGCTAAAGATCGATATTCAAGGGCGCGATGGCGTGCTGCTGCAAGACGCCTGGCGTGCTGGTCCGCGTAATTATCTGGGGTTACAAGTGCCCGGGTTTCCCAATATGTTTACCATCACCGGTCCAGGCAGTCCGTCGGTGCTGTGTAATATGCCCCCGGCTATTGAGCAGCATGTGGAATGGATCACCGCGTGCATTGCGCACTTGCGCAGTGAAGGTTTTGACTGTATCGAGGCCAGTGCGCAGGCCAGCGACGACTGGGTAGCCACCGTCAACGCGGCCGCTAATGCAACCTTGCTGCCAAGCGCAACCCACTCGTGGTATCTGGGTGCAAACGTGCCGGGCAAGCCGCGTGTCTTTATGCCTTATCCGGGGGGATTTTTGCGCTACCGTCAGATTTGCGCCGAGGTCGTCAGTAAGGGGTACGACGGCTTTCGTCTAAGCCGCCAATAAGCTAGCGCATCAACACGCCACCATTGACGTCCATCACGCTGCCGGCAATGAATGACGCAGCCGGCGAGGCGAGGAAAGCAAGGGCGTTGGCGATCTCATCGGGCTGGCCCATACGCTTCATCGGAAAGGCCGCGGGCTCATAGGCCTGTCCGGCCGTCATGCTGCTGTCAATGGGGCCGGGCGCCACCGCATTGACCCGCACACCGTGTGGCGTGGCGCGCTGCGCAAACCAGCGCACCAACGCATGGATGCCACCTTTTGAGGCCACATAATGCGGCCCCGCGCGCAAGCCGCCGGTCCAGCCGGCGATCGATCCGCACAATACGATGCTGCCGCGCTGACGTTCGATCATGCCCGGCATGACAGCTCTGACCAGATTAATCGGCCCCAATACATTCACCCGCATGACCCGCGTAAAGGCGTCCTGATCCCAGTCAGGTGCGAGCCAGTCTTCATCAAATGGGCAGATCGCGGCGGTGTCAATCAAGGCCGTCAGGGGAGCGTGCTGCGCGACGATTTTTTCGATACCGGCGCGGTCAGTGGAGTCGCAGCTATGCGCCGCTTCGACGCCCGATAATTGAGCCAGTTCGGTGTCGCTGAAGGCAAGGTCAGTGAGCACTAGTGAGGCGCCGAGTGCGCTGCAGAGTCGGGCGGTGGCCGCGCCGATGCCGCCGTTAGCGCCGGTGATGAGCACGCGCTCGCCGCACAGAGAAAAAGGAGGTGATGGCGCGACAGGGGAATCGGTCATGATGACAATCAGCGTAAAAAAATAAGTGGGGCTTCAGACAGATAAATAACGCTGCTTGATCGCGGCGTTGGCATTGAGCTCGGCGATGCTGCCGGCGAACACATCGAGGCCTTTGTCGATCACGACCGCACGATCTGCTAGCCCCAGACAAAAATGCAGATTCTGTTCGGCCAGCACGATGGTGGTGCCTTGCTGGCGCAGGCTGTCAATCAGCGTGCCGATTTTTTGTACCATGATGGGCGCGAGACCTTCGCTTGGTTCGTCGAGCAAAAGCAGGGCCGGGTTGCCCATCAGCGAGCGACCGATCGTGAGCATCTGCTGCTCGCCGCCGGATAATAAACCGCCCTGCCGTTGTCGCAGCGGCTGCAACAGCGGCAGCATTTGATAGACCCGTTCCAGACTCCAGTCTTGACGACCATCGGCGCCGCGCTTGGTGGCAATCAGTAAATTATCTTCGACCGATAGGCCGGTAAATATCTGACGGTCTTCCGGCACAAAGCCGATGCCGGCGCGCGCAATCCGGTGCGAGGGCATGCCGGTAATGACGCGGCCGTTAAAGGTGACGCTACCCGCGCGAGCCGCGATAACACCTGCAATAGCTTTCATGGTTGTGCTCTTGCCCGCGCCGTTACGACCTAAAAGCGCGAGCGTCTCGCCCTGCCGAACCTGCAGCCCAAGCCCAAACAAAACCTGACTGCTGCCGTATTGCACCTCCAGCCCGCTGACCTCCAACATCATCGTCATGTCACTACCTCTTTGGGGGTGCCTAGGTAGGCTTCGATCACGGCCGGGTTGGTACGAATTTGTTCGGGTGTGCCTTCGGCAAGCAGCTTGCCGTAAGACAGAACATGAATATGCTGAGCAATCCGGAACACGATCTCCATATCGTGTTCGATCAAGACAATGGTAAGCCCGCCTTTTTGCCAAAGTGCGTAGACGGTATCGATCATTTGCGTGCGCTCTTCCGGGCCCATGCCGGCAACGGGTTCGTCGAGCAGTAGCACCTTGGGTTTGAGCACCAGCGCCAGCGCAATATCGAGCAGCTTTTGGTCACCGTGGGACAAATTACCGCTGACGACATCGGCCTTGTGTTGCAGCCCGAGTTGCTCCATCACTTCCATCGCGCGGTCGCGCGTTTGGGCCAACGGAAAGCGTCCCTGCATCTGGGCAGATTTACCTAGCGGGGATTGCAACGCGCCGCGCAGCGATTCTTCAACGGTGAGCGTTTTGAATAATTTGGCGACCTGAAACGCGCGTCCGATACCTTTGCGGATGATCTCCCGGCTGGGTAGGCCGACGATATCTTCACCGTCCAACAAAATGCGTCCTGAGTCGGCCGGTAACGCGCCCGAGATCAGGTTAAAGAATGTCGTCTTGCCGGCGCCGTTGGGGCCGATCACGGCCGACAACGAGCCGGCCGGAAAATGCATCGATACATCCGAGGTGGCGGTGACGCCACCAAAGGATTTGCAGAGATGTTCAACCCGCAGCATTAGTGGCCACCAGAGGCGCTGGCAGCTAGCGCGCGTGCGGGCGGCACGCCGCCATAGGTTTGCCAGGTTGAACCGGCCAGCCAGCCGCAATCGACCGGCAGGTTGATACCGGTAATGGCGGTCGCTGCCGGCGAGAGCAGAAAGCCAACAGCATCGGCGACTTCGGCCGGGGTTACCATGCGCCCCATCGCAGCCTGCGAGGTCAGGTCATCGGGATTGCGGTCGCCGCGGTCAATGGCAGCCTGCAGCGCTTCGGTGAGCGTGTAGCCGGGCGAGATCGCATTGACGCGCACGCCCGAGCGTCCCCATTCCGCGGCCAGGCAGGCCGTAATCGAAATGACTGCGGCCTTGGCTGGTGCATACGCGTGCAGCGGAATCGATCGCCATCCGGTGATGGAGGCAATGTTGACGATGGCACCGTGCCCGTGTTCGGCCATGCGCGAGCCAAACACGGCGCAGGCCAGATAGGTGCCGCGCTGGTCGACCGCAATGACCTTGTCCCATTCGGCCATGCCCAGTTCTTCCGGTGGCAGACGGCGTTGCAAGATGCCGGCGCTGTTGATGAGTCCGGTGATGGGGCCATGATTTTTTTCGATCAGGGCGGCCGCGTCGCGTACCGTGGTTTCTTCCAGCACGTCGCAGGGATAAAACGCGGCAACGCCGGTTGATTTAGTTTTAGCATCCGACCAGGTGCCGGGCAAATCCAGCACGATGACGGTATCGCCGCGCTGTACCAGATGCTGCACGCAGGCCGCACCAATGCCGCTGGCGCCACCGGTGACAACGGTGATTGTTTGCTGCTTCATTTAGGTTCTCCGTTTTTATTTGATGGGTGAAATAGGTCAATGGCAAAGTCAGTGATGCCGCGCTTAAAGCCAAGCGCAAACAGCAGCACCACAAGTCCAAGGGCCAGGCCATGGAATTCGGTGCTGCGGGTGATGATGTCGTTAAACAGCAGCAGCAGCGAGGCGCCGACCATGGGGCCGATGAAGACATGCAGGCCACCCATCATGATCATGAAGATCGCGTCACCCGACATGGTCCAGTAGCCAAAATCCGGAAACGCGCCCGACACAAACAGCGCCATCAGGATGCCGCCAATACTGGCCATGCAGCTTGCTAGGATGTACGCATAGAGCTTGATACGCCAGACATCAATGCCCAGAAACGCGGCGCGCTCGGCGTTGTCTCGCACCATGCGCAGGGTCGCTCCGAAAGGCGACTGCAGGACGGTGCGAATGAGCAGCAGGCATAGGACACCAAGCACGCAGGCAAACCAGTAGAGCGTGGTGTGGTCAGCTAGATTGATGCCCCAAAACGGTGGTCGCGGAATGCCGCCAGTGAGACCCTGATCACCGCCGGTCAATGAGGTCCACGTCAGGATCACGCTATGCAGCAGCATCTGAAAAGCCAAGGTTAAAAAAGAAAAATAAATTTCTTTTAATCTGACGCAGATGGCGCCAACGACCAGCCCGAGCAGACCACAAAAACCGATCGCGCCAAGCATGGCCGCAGGAATAGGCGCGCCAGTATTTTGCATCAGCAAGCCAAAGGCATACGCGCCACCGCCGAAATACATCGCATGACCAAACGAGACTAGTCCGCCATAGCCCACCAGAATATTTAATGAGGTCGCGAAAATGCCGAGCGAAGCCAGACGGATAACAAAATCAAGCGCCACCCGTGACTGGGTCAGGAAGGGCAGCGCAGCGAGTAGCGCCAGCGCAGCTACGGCCCAGAACACATCACTGCGCAAGTTATTGGCAGACTTCATGCACGTGACTCCTTACCGAGCAAACCATTGGGCCGCAAAATTAAAATCAGCACCATCGCCAAAAACATCAGGCCCTCCACAAAGAGCGGAAAGCCTATGGTGCCGAAAGAGCGGATCAGGCCGATCAGCAAAGCGCCCACCAATGCCCCGCTGACCGAGCCCATGCCGCCGATGACGGTGACGATGAAGGATTCAATCAAAATCGAAAAGCCCATGCCTGGTGACATCGAGCGGACCGGTGCGGCCAGGCCGCCCGCCATGCCGGCGAGCAGACCGCCGAAGGCAAACACGCCGGCATAAATTAGGCTGGTATTAATGCCAAGCGCGGAGGTCATGGTGGGGTTTTGTGCGGCAGCGCGTACGATTTTGCCGATGCGGGTATGGGTTAGGATCGCCCACAGTACCAACGCAATGCCCATCGCAGCAGCGATCAGATAAACATAAAAAACAGGTATGACCCCGCCAGCGATAAACAAAGGCGGCGACTGAAAGGCGTCGGGCATGCCCATCGACTGAAACTCGGCACCCCATACAATTTTAACGACATCGTCCATGATGAGTACGATGGCGTAGCACACCAGAAGCTGCATGAGTACGTCAGCCTTATAGACGCGGCGCATCAGGAAGCGTTCAAACAGCAGACCAAACAAACCCACTCCCAGTCCGGCGGCGAGGACAGCGATCGTGAAGCTGCCGGAGACGCGATAGGCTGTCAGCGCAACGTAGGCACCGAGCATGTAGAACGAGCCATGCGCAAAATTGACTACACCCAGTACGCCGAAGATCAGTGTCAGACCGGCGGCGACGAGAAAAAGCAGCGAGCCCACGATTAAGCCGGTACCTAATTGGGTGACGATGCACGAGCTCGAGCTGAGACATTCAAATAGGGCGGTGGGATTCAATCAAGTCTCCATCGGGGATGCTGCCATTAATCTACTTAATAAAACGAAAAATCAATGCTGTTTTTTATTGAGCGACCAAACAAAGACGCGGGATCCCGGCCTGTGCCGGGATGACGGTGTTGCCCATTTTTTTGGGCAGCGCCGTGCCTTGGTCTCATGCCAGCAAGCTCAGGCAAAACCTTTACGCTTTTTCCATTCCGCTTCCAGCTCGGTGATTTGCTTCCAGTTGCCGGGCAGGGGGTTGGGCATGAAGGGTTCTTTACCGCTGAGTTCACCCCAACCCAGCGCATAGTCCACCAGCGTATGGTCTTCGGCACGCAGCGTTAATTTGCCATTAGCGCCAAAGGGCGAATCAATGGTCAGACCACGTAACACCTCAGCGACTTTTTTGCCGTCGGCGCTATTGGCTTTTTTAATGGCGGTGGTCAAAAACTGCAGGCAGGCTGCGTTTTGCCAGGCCCAATTGAGTGGCAGATCTTTGTACTTGGCCTGATAGGTATTGGCCCAGGAAAAATTGGCCGCTGCCGTCGGGAAGCTCTTCAGATAGCGATTGCCGGAGTGCAGTCCAGGCGGTACGTTTTTGACATTGTGCAGTACCGCATAATCGGCCATGTTCACGGCAAAAAACTGCTTACCCTTAAACAGCGCGTAGATGTTGGATTGGTCAATGAAGGACGTCAAATCTCCACCCCACAGACACGAATACACCGCTTGCGGATTGCCCTGTAGCAGACGGGTAATGACCTCACTGTAATCGGCCTGAAACAGCTTGGGCCAGGCATCGCCAACGACTTCGATGTCTTTATTGAAGTACTTGAGATATTCGATAAATTCAGCCGTGGTATCGCGGCCGTAGGCGTAATCCGGTGAGCACGTCATCCAGCGCCGCAGGTTTTTTTCTTTGGCGACTTTGGCCGCGTAAGCGCCACCGATGATGGCATCATGCACGCCCTGTCTGGCACAGCGAAATGACATCGCGGTGCGCAGCTTGGGGTCTGCAGTTAGTGCAGACGTCTCCGAGCAGGTGTGCATCACCAGTACACCCAGATCGCGGGCGACTTCGTGTACCGCAAAGGCGCCCGACGACGCTTCTGCATCCACCAAAATCTCGCAGCCGTCTGAGGTGATGAGCTCGCGTGCGACCCGTGCGGCTTCTTGTGGCTGACCCTTTGAGTCGCGGATGATGAGTTCGATTTTGCGACCGCCAAGCCCGCCGATGGCGTTGAATTTTTCAACCTCCATCATGGCCGCATTACTCGAGGCCTGACCCAGCATCGCTACCCGACCAGACAAAATAGTCGGCATGCCAATCCGGATGGGCTTATTTTGTGCCAGCGAAATGGCGGGAAAACCTAAGCTACCTAGGCCGGCCACACCAGCTACGGCAGCGGCACCCTGCAATAAGGCGCGGCGCTTAGGCTGCACGGGATGGGGATCATGTTTTTTGCTCATGCTGTTGTCTCCTTTATTATTGTAGGAATTCAGATTGAGTATAAGTTATCTTGTATTGTTGTCGACTTGATTTTAAGTTTGCTCAATTATTATGCTCAGGCTGATAATACGCAGCACGCTGCGCAGACATCAGAATTTTTTAACGGAGAATAAATCATGCTTGATCCACAGGCAAAGGCGCTGGTCGATCTGGTCGCTAGCAAAAATATTCCCGGACCCGAGCAGGTCACGCCGGACGAGGCGCGGGAGTTATATAAAAAGTCACGCGGCCGGCTGCAACCAGTCAAACCGGAAGTAGCATCGGTACGCGATTTTGCACTGGGTGAAGCTAATGCCAGCTTCGTGGTCCGGCAATACCGGCCTTTGGGGCCAGACGCGCAGCAGGTGTTACCGGCGCTGGTTTATTTTCATGGTGGTGGCTGGTTAATGGGCGACATTGATACCCATGACACGCTATGCCGGCAACTGGCTAATTTTTCCGGCGTAATGGTGTTGTCGGTTAATTACCGCAAGGCGCCGGAGCATCCGTTTCCGGCTGCCGTGGGTGACGCGATCATTGCGACCACTTATATCCTCGAACATGCCGCGCAACTGGGTATTCATCCCCATAGCATTGGGGTGGGCGGCGATAGTGCCGGGGCCAATCTGGCCACCGTGGTGGCGCACACCTTGCGCGGCAAGGCCGGTTTGTCGCTGGCTTGTCAGCTGCTGATTTATCCGGCCACTGACATGCACTTTAATACGGAATCAATCTATCGCTATGCGACCGGGTATTCGCTGACAGCCTCGGCGATGCGCTATTTTAGAGAACAGTATTTGCCGGATGAGCAGGCAATCTCGGATCCGCGTGCTTCCCCTTTACTGTTCGATGATTTAAGTGATTTGCCTCCGTCGCTGGTATTGACGGCCGGTTTTGATCCGCTGCGAGATGAGGGGCGGGCATATGCCGATGCATTATCTGTTGCGGGTAATCGTGTTCAATATATTTGTTTTGAGCGGCAGATTCACGGCTTTATCGGCATGGGCGGCATCATCGACGAAGCCAACACAGCAGTAAGATTGTGTGCAGATTATTTGAAGGATCAGTTACACGGTAATGCGTAAAAACGAATAATGAATATCCAATAACTATAAATAAGGAGATCAGCAATGGCAATCTATGAACTGCGCACCTACCACGTGATGGTGGGCAAAATGGCGGAAGTCGTGTCCTTGTACAAAAACGAGGGATGGCCCGCACTCGAGAAACATCCGCACAAATTGGTGAGCTACTTTACGGGTGATATCGGCGCCTTGAATCAGTTGGTACATTTGTGGAAATTTGAGGATGATGCGGACCGCCGGGCGTTTTGGGCGGGCGTCTATGGCGACGCAAAATTCATGGAATTTGCGCAAAAAATCCGTCCATTGATGCTATCCCAGGAAAACAAACTGCTGATGGCAGCGCCTTGGGGCCCGACACTCTAAAGGCAGTAGGCAGAGGCATAAAGACCGGTCTGCTTTTAACGTCATCATCACCATCACCATGTAATGGATTGATTTATGTCTTCTACTGCAGCATTTATCCGGCTTCATGCCAACGACGATGTGTTGATTGCCCGCGCCCAGCTCGTTGGCGGCAGCACCGCCGAGCACGTCACCATTAAAGGCCTGATTCCGGCCGGCCATAAAGTCGCCGTGCGTGCACTCGCCCAGGGCGAGCCGATTCGACGCTATAACCAGATCATCGGTTTTGCGAGTAAAGCCATTCAAGCTGGTGAACACGTGCATGTCCACAACTGCACCATCGGCGAAGACAAAGGTGATTTTGCGCGCGACTATGCGTTTTGCGCCGATGTCGTGGCCGAGCAGCCCCGTCAGCATGCCGAATTCATGGGTTACGTGCGGGCCAACGGGCAGGTGGCCACGCGTAACTACATCGCCATTTTGTCGAGTGTGAATTGTTCGGCGACGGTGGCGCGTGGCATTGCCGAGTATTTTTCGCGGCGTACTAATCCCGGCGCACTCAGTGCATTTGCGCAGGTCGACGGTGTGGTGGCGCTTACCCATGGCACCGGCTGCGGCATGGACCATAGCGGCCTAGGTATGCAACTCTTGCGTCGCACCTTGAGTGGTTATGCGACGCATCCTAATTTTGCCGGTGTGCTGGTGGTGGGCCTTGGATGTGAAACCAATCAGATCGCGGCCTGGCTGGATCATAGTCATTTGAAGGAAGGCGCGCTGCTACGTACCTTTAACATTCAAGACAGTGGTGGTACCAGCAAGACCATCGAAGCCGGTATCAACATGATTAAAGAGATGCTGCCGATTGCGAACGATTGCGCGCGCGAGGCCTGCGATGTGGCGCACCTGACGGTGGGCTTGCAGTGCGGTGGATCAGATGGTTATTCTGGTATCAGCGCCAATCCGGCGCTGGGTGCCGCGGTTGATTTGCTCGTTGCCCATGGGGGCACAGCGATCTTGTCCGAGACGCCCGAGATTTATGGGGCTGAACATTTATTGACGCGCCGTGCAGTAAGCCGTGAGGTCGGCGAAAAACTGCTGGCACGCATTCGCTGGTGGGAGCATTACACCGCCATTAACGAAGGTGAAATGAACAATAATCCTTCACCCGGTAACAAGGCTGGTGGCCTCACCACCATTTTAGAAAAGTCACTGGGTGCGGTGGCCAAGAGCGGCACCACCAATCTGCGCGCGGTCTATGAATATGCCGAGCCGGTGCGCGAGCATGGCTTTGTGTTTATGGATACGCCCGGCTATGACCCGGTGAGTGCAACCGGTCAGGTCGCCGGTGGGGCTAACCTGATCTGCTTTACCACCGGTCGGGGCAGTGCTTATGGTTGCGCACCGTCGCCGTCGCTGAAGCTGTCGACCAATTCGGCGTTGTGGCAGCGGCAGCAAGATGATATCGATATTAACTGCGGTGAGATTGTGGATGGTTTGGTGACCATCGAGGCGCTCGGCCAGCAAATTTTTACGCGTCTGATTGCAACCGCGTCGGGGCAGGCCAGCAAGAGCGAGGCACATGGTTATGGTCAGAGCGAATTTGTGCCGTGGCAGGTCGGCGCGGTGATGTAACAGTACAATGTCGGCCGTTGCTGCATCGGGTGCGGCGAATCAAATAACTTATTAATTTATAACCTGGATTTTTTATGAATAAAGTCAGTCAGCGTGCGCAAAGTCTAGGCACTGAAAACGCCTTCATCGTATTGGCCGAGGTGAACAAGCTCATTCGCGAAGGACGCGACATCATTTCGTTTTGTATCGGCCAGCCCGATTTTCATACGCCGATGAATATTCAGGATGCTGGTGTCAAGGCCATCCGTGAAGGCAAGCATGGTTATACGCCGTCAGCCGGAATTCCCGAATTGCGTCAGGCGGTGGCGGAAGATTTCACCCGCACGCGTGGCATAAAAGTGGAGGCCGATGATGTCGTGGTGGCCGCAGGTGCCAAGCCGTTTATTGGCTACACCATTTTGTCGGTGACGGATTTCGGTGCGGGTGATGAAGTGATTTATCCGGTGCCGGGTTTTCCGATTTATGAATCCCAGATCAAGGCCAACGGTGCCGTGGGGGTACCGATTTATTTGCGCGAGTCGCGTAATTTTAGTTTCGATCCGCAGGAACTGGCGGAAAAAATCACGCCGCGTACCAAACTTTTGATTTTGAATTCGCCACAAAATCCGACCGGCGGCATCATCCCCAAAAAAGATATGGAAGCGATTGCGGCCATCTTGCGCCAGCATCCGCAGGTTTGGATTTTTGCGGATGAAATTTATGGTCGCCTGATTTATGACGGTGAATTTGTGTCGATCGCCTCGCTGCCGGGTATGCAGGAGCGCACCATCATCTCTGACGGTTGCTCCAAGACCTGGGCGATGACGGGGTGGCGGCTAGGTTTTGCGGCGAATAAAAAACTTGCGCCGTTTTTTACGACCTGGATCACGAACACGGAATCTTGTGCGTCGCATATTACGCAGTGGGCGGGTGTGGAGGCCTTGAACGGACCACAGGATGACGCAATCCGCATGCGCGATATTTTTGCCAAGCGGCGCGATCTGATTGTGGGCCTGCTGAATGCGGTGCCGGGGGTGAGTTGCAAAAGCCCGGGTGGCGCTTTTTATGCGTGGCCAAATGTGACCGAGGCATGCCGGATGACGGGTTGCGCGGATTCGGAAGAATTCCGCAAGCGTCTGCTCAATGAAGCAGGGGTGGCAGTGCTCGCTGATATCCACTTTGGTCCGCGTGTGGCCGACGATGGTCAGCATATTCGCTTTAGCTATGCAGCGTCGGACGAAGCGATTCGTGCGGGTGTGGCGCGGATGGCAGCGTTTGTGCAGAAAAATTCAGCGTGATGCCTGGGTAAGGTGTTGTCGGTTGTTTAGCACTTAGAAAGTCTCATGCAAAAGACACGGGGTCCCGGCGTAGGCTGGGACCCCGTGTCTTTTTACCGTGTGCACTCAAGCGTCGTAACGGTCTGATAAAAAAATTCCTGATCGCCGCCTGCCTCAATTGACCTGCACCCCGCGCCACCTCCCCACTTCTTGCGGGGACACTAGCGTGCCCTGATTGCCCCAGCTGCGCCGAATGAACGACACCACCGCGGCCACTTCCGCATCGGTCATGGAGCTCGCAAACGGCGGCATCCCATACGGACGTGGATTGCCAGTGGTGCTAGGGGGGTAGCCGCCATTGAGCACCATCCGGATTGCATTGACCGGTATCGCTGTCGTCAGCGATGCTTTGCCAGCAAGGGTCGGATAGGCGGCCGCCACACCGCTGCCGTCTGCCTGATGGCAGCTGCTGCAGTGATCTTCGTAGAGGCGCGCGCCGCGCAGTAGCAGTACCTTTGCGGAGTCGTCTAGTTGATCGCCTGGCGCCGCCTGAGGTGGTGTATCCGCTGTCAGCGATTGCAGATAGTTCACCATCGCGTCGATGTCGGCTCGGGTCAGGTACTGCAAGCTGCCACTGACGACCTCTGCCATCGGCCCCGCGACCGCGGCACTTGTCGAGACGCCGGTGGCGAGTAATTGCGCGGTGTCTTGCTGACGTTTTTCATCAATATTTGTTGTACCCACTAATGACGGCGCGGTCCAGTTCAGCATGGGGATCAGGCCGCCAGTGAGGTGGTGGTGGTTGATGGTGCCGCCTAAAAAATCGCGCGCAGTGTGGCAGGCGGCGCAATGCCCAAGACCCTCGACTAGATACGCGCCCCGTCGCCATTGCGTGCTGTGTGTAGATGCAGCGACGGGCTCTCCCGGGCTGAAATACAGTACACGCCATAGCGGCAACAGCCAGCGCTGGTTATAGGGAAATCGGAGTGAGGATGCCTGATTCGGCTGCCGCACTGGCTTGATCGTCTGAAGAAAAGCGAACAAGTCATCTGCATCAGCCCGTGTGATTCGGGTGAAATTTGGATACGGAAAAGCCGGATAAAGAAAGTGCCCGTCTCGGGATTTGCCAAGATGAAGCGCACGATAAAAATCTTCTTCACGCCAGCTACCGATACCGGTTTGCAGATCGGGCGTAATGTTGGTCGTGACGATGTCACCGAAGGGCGTTGGCACGATGCGTCCGCCCGCATAGTCCTCGCCACCCCGAGCTGTATGGCAGGCCATGCAGTTACCGGCACGCGCAAGATAGGCACCGCGGCTGCGCTGCTCGGCTGTGTGCGGTGCGCGCGTGAGCGAGGGCGCGTGATCGATGTCGCGCTGCCAATCAGCGACGATGATTCCTGCCAGCGCAAGCAGCAAAACCGCAGTGAGCCCTAACAGGATTTTTTTCATGCGTGAAGCAGCAAGCATCATGGCGGCATGCTGCCGCAGGCAATCGGTAGTGGGCGGATGAGCGCGGGAGCAGCGCGCTTATTACGCGGCATGGGCTGTGCGGCGAGCCAGCTTGAGATCGCTGCGATTTCGTCGGTGCTGAGCGCTTGGCTGATCTGCGCCATACAGTCGGGCGCGGCAGCATGCCGCAGGCCGATTTTCCAAGACCCGAATTGCGCATTGAGATAATCATGTGGCAAACCCAGCAGACTCGGAATGGCAGGCAGGACCCCGGTCAGTGTGTCGCCGTGACAGCGCACGCAAGCAGGAAGATCGCGCGTTGCATCGCCATAAAAAACAAGCTGGCGTCCGCGTTCGAGTGTGGCCGGTGCGAGCTTGCTGGTCTGCGGTGGGGGATAAGGCGGATTGAGTGCTGCAAAATGGTCGGCGATTTCTTTGAGATAGGCGTCGGACAGATTGGTCACCATATGCGCCATCGCCGGATTTTGGCGACGGCCATCGCGGAAATGCCGGAGCTGGTTATACAGATAGCCGGCCGGCTTACCAGCGATACGGGGAAAAAATCCTTCGCTGGTCGCCCGACCTTCTTTGCCATGACAGGCGGTGCAAGCAATGGTGCGTTCGGCAATGTCAGGTCCGATACTTTGGGCATGCGTGACGGCGGATAAAAAAATCAGCAGCATAGCCCCGAGGGGTAAGCCAATTCGTCGACAGAATAATAGTGTCATCAGCGGGAAAAAATGTAGGACGCAAAATGAAAACAGCGCATGCCAGCGGCAAAGGCAAGAGGGTAACCGATTCCGAGGGCATGCCGGTGGACACGCCTGTACAATCGGTTTCGCTTTAAAAGCAAGCATTCCTGTAGTTTAAAAATTGACAACATCGACCGGGCACGACAACGCTCAATTCATCACAAACAAATCATGCAAACCAACGCACTTGAACATTCCAACGCGCTATCAGGCTGGCGTCTGAAGTGGTACACCATCATTTTTGAGGCCGACACCGTGGCCGGCCGCCGTTTTGATTTACTGCTGATCTGGGCAATCTTGTCGAGTTTGGTTGTCATTATGTTCGACAGCGTTAAAGCGGTTCATAGCGAATATGCAATGCAACTCAATACTGCAGAATGGTTTTTCACGATTCTGTTCACGATCGAATATCTAGCTCGCCTCGTCTGCAGCCGCAACCCGATGCGCTACGCAAAAAGCTTCATGGGCGTGATCGATCTGATCTCCATTTTGCCAAGCTTCATTGCTCTCGTTGTGCCGGAGGCCTACGTGCTGCTGGATGTTCGGATATTGCGGCTATTGCGTATTTTTCGCGTGCTGAAACTCTCCGCTTATGTCGAGGAGTATCAGTGGCTGTTGCTGGCAGTGGCCGACAGCCGACGAAAAATATCGGTCTTCCTCTCGATCATTTTGACGCTTGTCATCATCCTCGGCACGGTCATGTTTGTCGTTGAGGGACCAGAAAATGGTTTCACCAGTGTGCCCACCTCGATTTACTGGGCCATCTCCACGCTGACCACGGTGGGCTTTGGTGACATCGTGCCCAAGACTGATGTTGGTCGGTTTATTTCGTCTTTTATGATGCTATTTGGCTGGGGGATTCTGGCGGTCCCTACCGGTATCGTTTCGGCTGAAATGATTGCACAACATGCGTTGAAAAAATCCCTGAGCGAAGCGACCACCCGGACTTGTCATACCTGCACCACTGAAGGTCACAGCGCCGATGCCCGGCATTGTTTTCATTGCGGCGCAAAGCTGACTGAATATTATGGTGTGGCGCCGACGCTCACCCCGCGCATTGCTTATGCTGCTTCGATGATTTACATGATCAATGCCGATGGAAAAATCGAACCCGAAGAAATCGGCCGTTTGGTCGCTGCCGTAAAAGATGATCGGTCTTTGCTCGAGAGTGCAACGCGCTACACCAAGTTACATGACGTGAGCGAATTTTTGGGTTTTTGCCACACGCTGTTGAGTAGAGAGCAAAAGCTGTCAGTACTGGTCAATCTCTACGATGCGATGTTAGCCAATGGCAGCGTGATCGAGCAGGAGCAGGCGTTGTTTGAAGAATTCAGCGCGGCGTTTGGAGTCAGTGAAGCGGTGCTGATGCCCTATCTGCAGTCGATTCAGGTAAAAAATGACAAGGCCTTGTTTAAGGCGTAATTCCTATTTGGACAAAGTGAGGAAATGCTCCACAATCAACAAGCAAAATAATCAAATATAAATATATTATTAAAAAAATAACGAGCGTCGTCGCACAACAATTTTATAAAGCGACGAAGCCCCGCACAAGCCGGAGGAGACGCGGTGCTGTTGATGCAATTACTGTTGAGTGGCGTGGCACAAGGCTGCATCTATGGTCTGATCGCGCTGGGGTTTGTGCTGATCTACAAAGCCACCGAAACCGTTAGCTTTGCCCAAGGCGATTTGATGATGCTGGGTGCCTTTGCCGGTCTGGCGCTGGTGTCGGGCCTGGGGCTGTCTTTCTGGCTGGCCTTGCCGATCGCGATGGGTCTCATGGCCCTGTTTGGCATGCTGCTCGAGCGGGTAGCGATACGCCCTATTTTGGGCGAGCCTGCTTTTACGGTCGTTATGCTCACCATCGGCATCGGGTATCTGGCGCGCGGCATCATTACCATGGTGCCCGGTGTCGGCTCCGACACGCTGCCTCTTGATGTGCCCTACAAAGACGTGTTGGTTTCCTTTGGCGAGGCAAATTTTAGTGCTGAGCACCTCGTCATTATCGCGGCCACCTTGTTGCTGTGCGCGGTGTTGTTTGCGCTGTTTCGTTTTACGCGCATCGGCATTGCGATGCAGGCTGCCTCACAAAATCAACTCGCGGCCTATTACATGGGCATTCCGGTGCGCCGTATCAATGGACTGGTATGGGGTCTGGCATCGGCGGTGGCGGCGGTGGCCGGCATGCTGCTGGCCCCAATCACGTTTGTGCATGCCAACATGGGCATGATCGGATTAAAGGCATTTCCGGCAGCGGTGGTTGGTGGCTTCGGCAGCTTGCCCGGTGCCATTGCAGGCGGCCTTGTCATCGGGATCACCGAATCGCTCGCGGGTTTTTATTTGCCTGAAGGCGTCAAGGACGTGTGCGCGTATGTCGTTGTGCTCATCGTGCTGATGGTCCGGCCCAATGGCCTGTTTGGCGAAAAATTGCGTAAGAAAGTCTAGCCAACACGATGCGTTTTCTTTTTAAAACCCGCTATGAACAAGATATTGCGCTGGCGCGTCATGGCGGCCACGTGTTTTGGTATGGGCTCTTGATCGTCGTGCTGCTTGTTGCGCCCTTTTTGCTGCCGCAATATTGGCTCGAGCAGCTTTCCTTTGTGCTGATTTATGCCATCGTGGGACTAGGTCTCATGCTGCTGTCGGGATTTACCGGATTGTTCTCGATGGGTCATGGCGCTTTTATGGGCGTCGGCGCTTACGCACAAGTGTTTTTTGTGGCCGCCGGTGTGCCGTTTCCGCTGGCGATGTTGTTGGCTATGTTCATTACGGCCGCGGTCGGTTTTATGGTTGGTTTGCCTGCGTTACGGGTTAAGGGAATTTATCTGGCGATCTCGACGCTGAGCTTCGGTTTTATTCTCGAAGAAATTTTGGCGCGCTGGGAATCTGTCACCGGTGGCAACGCCGGGGTGCATGTCAAGCCACCGATTTTGTTTGCGGTGAATTTTAATACGCCGATTTTGTTTTATGCCTTGTGTCTGACGGTGACGGTACTAGCCACGCTCGGTGTGCTCAATTTGCTGCGCGCCCCCACCGGGCGCGCTTTTGTGGCCGTGCGCGATTCAGAAATATCGGCGCAGAGTATGGGTATTCATGTGGCGCGCACCAAAACGTTATCGTTTGCTATTTCGGCCGCGCTGGCGGGCCTAGGGGGTGCGCTGTATGCGCATAAGCTGCAATTTATTTCGCCGGATCAGTTTAGTCTGCTGCAATCAATCGAGCTGTTGATGCTGGTGGTGATCGGTGGCTTAGGTTCGATCCATGGCGCTTTTTTGGGGGCGATTTTTTTAATCGTGATGCCGCAGTTGATTGCGATCGGTAAGGATTTTTTACCGGCGATGATTGGCGAGGCCCCCGGCTTGCAAAGCGTTGTGTATGGTTTGATCTTAATTTTATTTGTACTTTTTGAGCCGCTCGGTATTTATGGACGCTGGATCAAGATACGCACCTGGCTGGAGATTTTCCCGTTTTACCGGCAGGATATGTTCCGACGCCAAAAGGCGTTCCTGAAGTCGGATAGATTAAAGTGAGGCGCGTGTAATGATGAACGAGCCCCTGCTTTCGGTTAGTCATCTTTCGATGCAATTTGGCGGCGTCAAAGCCGTCAATGATGTCAGCTTTGACGTGCGGCGCGGTGAGGTATTTACCTTGATCGGGCCCAATGGCGCGGGCAAAACAACGGTGTTCAATTTGATCAGCCGCATTTATGCCGCCACCGCAGGCAGCATGGCGTATCACACGACACACGGCGTGGTGAACCTGACTGCGCAGGCACCGCATCGGATTGCCGCCTTGGGCATCGCGCGTACCTTCCAAAATATAGAATTGTTCGAGCAGGCCACGGTCTTGCAAAACTTGCTCATCGGACGTCACACGCATCGCCAGACCGGCTTCTGGCGTGATCTGCTTTTTACGTCGCGCGCAAGAGACGCCGAAATCGCCGCGCGTCGCAAGGTCGAGGAGATCATTGAGCTGCTCGATTTGCAGCACCACCGCGATGCCCGCATCGGTAACCTGCCCTACGGCGTGCGCAAGGTAGTCGAGATGGCGCGTGCGCTGTGTACCGCGCCGCAGTTGCTGCTGCTCGACGAACCCTCGTCGGGGCTCAATGGGGAAGAAACCGATGACATGGTGTTTTGGATCGGTGACATCACAGCGGAATTAGGTGTGACAGTGCTGATGGTTGAACATGATATGACGCTGGTGTCGAAGGTGTCAGACCGGGTGCTGGCGATGAATCAGGGCGAGGTGCTGGCCACCGGTACGCCACAGCAAGTGCAGAGTGATCCGGCTGTGATTGAAGCATATCTGGGCTCGGTCGATGATGTCAGCAGCTTGCGCCGGGAGCAGCCATGAATGCTGCGTCCAATGCATTGCTATCGCTCACCAATGTGGAAAGCGCGTACGGCCCGATCAAGGCCATACGCGGGGTCAGTCTTGATGTCATGCGCGGTCAGATTGCGACGGTGCTTGGGTCTAATGGGGCAGGCAAGTCAACGATTCTGAAAACGATTTCAGGCATCATCGATCCGCGTAAAGGGTCGGTGATGTTTAAAGGTGAAGACATTACTGCACAGGATCCGGCGCAGATTGTGCGGCGTGGTCTGGTGCAGGTGCCGGAAGGGCGTGAAGTTTTTCCTTTGCTGTCGGTGCTCGACAATTTGCAGATGGGGGGCTACACACGGCGTGACCGGGATGGATTTGCGCGTGACCTTGAGATGGTCTTTGCGTATTTTCCGGTGCTCAAAGAGCGCAGTCATCAGGATGCTGGGCTGCTCTCGGGTGGACAACAACAGATGCTGGCCATTGCGCGTGCGCTGATGTCGGCACCAGAGTTGATGTTGTTGGATGAGCCGAGTCTGGGCTTGTCGCCGCGACTGACCAAAGAAATTTTCGAGATTGTGGTGCGCATCAACCGCGAACGCGGCACGACCATTTTGCTGGTGGAGCAAAATGCCAACATGGCCTTGAACGCGGCCGACTACGGCTATGTGTTGGAGAACGGCAGAATCGTGATGGAAGATACCTGTGCGCGATTACGCGAAAAAGAAGACATCAAAGAATTTTATCTCGGCATGAAAGAGGCCAGTGCGCGGGGCGAGCGGCGCTGGAAAAAGAAAAAGACCTGGAGATAACGGATGCTGTGGACGGCAAAACATCATGAGGTGAACCCGGCAGCTTTTGCGCGCGGCGATACTATGCCCGCGATGTTTTGGAACGGCGTCACCACACGCGGCGATCAGGTCTGGATGCGGCAAAAAGAATTTGGCATCTGGCATTCCTGGAACTGGCAGCAGGTGGGCAGTATCGTTGGCGAGATCGCCAATGGTTTATTGAGTCTGGATTTTCAGCCCGGGCAGTGCGCCGCGATTCTTGCCAATACGCGGGTGGAATGGGTGTGGGCGGACATGGCCACATTGAGTTGCGCGGGTGTGACCAACGGCGTCTATCCGACGGACGCCAGCGAGCAGCTTCAGTATTTGTGTGAAGACTCGGGCGCAACGGTGTTGTTCGTCGAAGATGACGAGCAGCTCGATAAGGCCTTGTTGGTACGGACCAATTTGCCGCTGCTGCGTCACATCATTGTGTTTGACATGAAAGGTCTGCGCGATCTGGATGATGAGATGGTGATCAGCCTGGATCAGTTGCGCGAGCGCGGTCGTGCATTTGCAGTCCAAACACCAGCGCTGCTGCCGGCGCGTATTGCGCACTCTCAGCCGCAAGATCTCGCGATTCTGGTCTATACATCGGGCACAACCGGCAAGCCAAAAGGGGCCATGCACAGCCACGCGGGTCTGGTGTACTCGTGTAGCCGGGCGGTGGAGGGATTGCCGCAAGACGCGCGTGATGAGCGCATGTGTTTTTTACCGCTTTGTCATATTGCCGAGCGTTTGCTAGGCGCGTATGCGGCCATTTATACCGGCACCATTCTCAATTTTGTTGAAAACCCCGAGACGGTGCCGGAAAATGTACGTGAGATTGCGCCGACGACTTTATTTGCGGTGCCGCGCGTGTGGGAAAAATTTTATTCGGCGGTGACGATTGCGGTTAAAGAGAGCACGCCACTGCAACGCGTTGCGTATGATTGGAGCATTCGGGTAGGCGGGCGGATTGCGGATTTGTTTTTGGCGGGACAGCCGATTCCGATGAGTCTGCAATGCCGATTCATTGTGGCGCGCTGGCTGGCGCTGGATAACATTCGCAAAATGATCGGTATTCACCGTGCACGATTTTTGACCACCGGTGCGGCGCCGATTTCGCCAGAATTAATCCGCTGGTATCTGTCGCTCGGTGTGCCGATGCTCGAAGGCTGGGCCCAAACCGAATCGTGCGCGCTGGGTACCATGAGTCAACCGCAGGGTATTCGTCCTGGTACGATTGGTCGGGCCGCGTCGGGTACCGAGGTGCGGGTAGATTCGAGTAACGGCGAATTATTAATTCGGGGGCCTAATGTATTTATGGGCTACCTCAACCAACCTGAAAAAACCCGTGAGACCATCGATGCGGATGGCTGGCTGCATACCGGCGATGTGGGGGCGATGGATGCGGATGGCTTTTTTCGCATTACGGATAGGATGAAGGACATCATCATCACGGCAGGTGGAAAAAACATCACGCCGAGCGAATTTGAAAATGAGCTCAAATTTTCACCGTACCTGACCGATGCGGTTGTGATTGGCGACCGGCGTCCTTATCTGGTTGCCATTATCATGATCGATCAGGAAAACGTGGAGCGATACGCGCAGGATCACGATGTACCTTTTTCTAATTATGCCAGTCTGACAGCGGCACCGGCCGTGCTGGAATTGATTCAGGCCGAAGTCAGCAAAGTGAATAAAAAATTTGCGCGGGTTGAGCAAATCAAAACGTTTTGGTTGCTGGACACCCAGCTCAGCGCTGAGGATGAAGAGCTGACACCAACGATGAAGTTGAAGCGAAAATTAGTCGAAGCAAAGTATGCGCAGCAGATTGAAAAGATGTATCAACATTAAAAAAACAGATGAGGGGGCAGGCATGAAAAAATGCAAACTATGGAGTGTGATCCTGGTCATGTTGCTGACGCCGCCGGCGTGGGCGGAAATGCAAGGAGTAAGTAGCAACGAGATTTTGATCGGCTCGGTGCAGGACTTGTCTGGCCCGATTGCGGCCCTTGGAAAATGGGTACGGAACGGCATGCAAATGCGGGTTGAAGAAATCAATGCGCAGGGTGGCGTGCAGGGCCGCAAGATCAAATTGCTGATGGAAGACTCGGCTTACGATCCGAAAAAAGCCGTGTTGGCCGTGCAGAAGCTGGTCAATCAGGACAAAGTTTTTATGGTGGTCGGCCATATGGGCACAGCGCATAACAACGCCGCCATGCCGATTCAATTTGAAAAAAACATCGTTAATTTTATGCCGACTACGGGTTCGCGCGATATGTTCGAGCCGCCGCATCCTTTAAAATTTGCGCTATTGCCGCCATATTTTTCGACCATGCAGGTACAAACGCCTGAACTGTACAAAGCAAAAAAAGCCAGCAAGCCATGTATTATTTACCAAGACGATGATTATGGTCTTGAGGTTTTCGGTGGGGCTGAGGCGGGGCTGAAATCGATCGGTGTTGAGTTATTGGAAAAGACCACCTACAAGCGTGGTGCTACGGATTTTTCTTCGCAAGTGGCCAAACTCAAATCAGCTGGTTGTGATTTTGTTGTCATGGGCACGCTGGTGCGCGACACTGTGACGATTCTGGGTGAGGCACGCAAGGTGGGCATGACAGCCACCATGATGGGCTCCTATGTCACCTTTACGGAATTAATCCCCAAGCTCGGTGGTAAAGTCGCCGAAGGTTTTTATGCGGTCAGCCTGTTGCAGACACCGTACGATGATGCTTCGTCGCCGGCATTACGTGAGTGGGTGGCCAAATATAAGGCAAAATTTGATGGTAGCGAGCCAACGATACAGTCTGAGCTGGGCTACATGATGATTGACCTGTTTGCGCGTGCCGCACAAAAGGCCGGACCGGCACTCGACACCAAGTCCTTCATCGTGGCGATGGAGTCGCTTGGTAAAGTGGAATACCCCATGTTCGAAAGCCCCGCCTATAGCTGGACCGCGACCCGCCGTCTGGGTAGTGCACAATCCCGCATGTCCATCGTCGAAGGCGGACGCTGGAAAGAATTAGGCAATTACAAATAATTTCGGGGGTCAGGTCTTGCAAAACAACACGCTCGCACAAATGGCCGGTGATATCGTTTTGCAAGACCTGACCCCCGTGTTTAATTTTTATTCACTTACGCATTGAGACAATATGACCGCACCTGCTCGTAGTCTGCCGCCGATTCTTCAGAAGATTAAATTCCCGGTAATCGGCAGTCCTCTTTTTATTATTAGTAATCCTAAGCTGGTCATCGCGCAGTGTATCGCTGGCGTGGTGGGCTCGATGCCGGCGTTGAATGCGCGGCCGGCTTCTCAGTTGGATGAATGGCTCGCCGAGATTACCGAGGCTTTAGCCGCACACGATAAAGCGCATCCGGATCGCCCGGCGGCGCCGTTTGCTATTAATCAGATTGTCCACAAGAGCAATGATCGCCTCGAACATGATTTGCAGGTCTGCGCAAAATATAAGGTGCCTATTACGATTACCAGCCTGGGTGCACGCGAGGATGTGAATCAGGCGGTGCATAGCTGGGGAGGCGTGGTTTTGCATGATGTGATTAATAATGTCTACGCACATAAGGCGATCGAAAAAGGTGCCGATGGACTTATTCCTGTTGCCGCCGGCGCAGGTGGCCACGCGAGTGTGAAAAGCCCGTTTGCGATGATCCAGGAAATTCGTGACTGGTTTGGCGGCCCGGTGGCGCTCTCAGGTTCGATCGCCTCTGGCGGCGCTATTTTGGCGGCGCAGGCGATGGGTGCTGATTTCGCTTATATCGGTTCGGCCTTTATCGCAACCGATGAAGCGCGCGCAGCGGATGCCTATAAGCAGATGATTACGACGTCTAATTCGGACGATATTGTCTACAGCAATTTCTACACGGGTGTGCATGGCAATTACCTTAAGGGCAGCATCAAAAATTCTGGCATGGATCCGGATAATCTGCCCCAGAGCGACCCTAGCAAGATGAATTTCAGCACCAGCGATAGCGGCATCAGCGCGAAGGCGTGGAAAGATATCTGGGGCTGCGGGCAGGGCATTGGCGCATTGCGTGAGGTGGTGCCGGCAGCCGATTTAGTGGCGCGTTTTCAGCGTGAATATGCCGAGGCAAAAGCGCGGATTTGCGCGTCCTGATTGTGCTTGGTGTGGCTTGATCTGTGCGGCGTCACTTCCCTAGAAGTGACGCCGTTTTTTTATCATCGTTGTGCCAACACCGCTTCGCGTACCAACCCCAATCTGTCGTTACCAAAGTACATGTCGTCCTCGCCGACAAAGAAGGTCGGCGAGCCGAAACCACCGCGTGCGATGAGTTCATCGGTGTTGGCTTTTAATTGTGCCTTGATGCCCGGCTCAGTAATGCCCGCAAGCAGTGCCGTGGCATCAATGCCGGTCTGCTCGCACAAGCCCCGCAGAACATCGTCGCTGGAGATATCCTTGTCATGCGTCCAATACGCTTCAAATGCGGCGGCGGCAAATAGCTCGAGCTTAGTCGGCGCCTGCGCTTGCAGCCATAAACAGGCGCGCATGGCTTTGACGCTATTGATCGGAAATAGCGTGGGCGGAAAAAGAATACGGATGCCTTCGAGGCGCGCCCAATCGGCGAGGTCTTTGTGCAGATAGGCTTGCTTGGCCGGTGCGCCTCGTTCGCGAAATTCATACACACTCGGATTGACGGCGTTGAATACCCCGCCGACCAAGATCGGCTTCCAGTCAACGGGTGTGCCGAGCTCGATCGCGAGTCGCTGCAGCCGGCGAAATGCCAGCCAGGTCCACGGACTGGAAATATCAAAGTAGCAGGTGATCATGTTGTTCTCTGGGCCCCAAATAGATTTTTTCGGGCTTCTTCATCCATGCTGGTTTGGCGCGATTCCCGCCCCACGGCAAGCCCGCGTTGCACCGCATCGCGCGCCCGCACCAGCGCATACCAACGCTTGACGGCGGGATAATCATCCAGCGTCAAGCCCTGCGCCTTATGCGTCATGATCCACGGAAAAATCGCAATATCAGCGATGCTATAGTCGCCGAGCAGATACGCGTCCCCTTGCGCGAGCTGCGTATCGAGGACACGGTAGAGTCTGCGTGTTTCCGTCGCATAGCGTTCAATCGCATACGGCAGCGGCTCGGGTGCGTAGAGTTTGAAATGACCGTGCTGACCCAGCATGGGCCCGAGCCCGCCAATTTGCCACATCAGCCACTGCTGCACGGCGAGCTTGCCGCGCCAGTCAGCCGGTTGCAGCTGGCCACTTTTTTCAGCGAGATACTGCAGGATCGCGCCGCTCTCAAAAATGGACACCGGATCACCACCGTCGGCCGGCGCATGATCAAGTAAAGCCGGGATGCGGTTGTTGGGACTGATTTGCAAAAACGTCGGGGCAAACTGTTCGCCCTTGCCCAGATTCACCGGCACGACACGATAAGGCAGCCCCATCTCTTCGAGTGCAATCGAAATTTTCCAGCCGTTGGGCGTGGGCCAATAGTAGAGGTCAATCATTTACAGCCCGCGCGCGATGACTTCGCGCATGATCTCGTTGGTGCCGCCATAAATGCGCTGCACTCGTGCGTCGGCAAACATGCGCGCAATCGGATACTCGTTCATGTAACCATAGCCACCAAAGAGCTGGACACATTCATCGAGCACTTTGCCTTGCTGCTCGGTAGCCCACATTTTGACCATTGAGGCGGTCACGGTGTCGAGCTTGCCAGCGACCTGGTCTTCGACGCAGCGGTCGACAAAGGCGCGCGTGGCTTTGGCGATGGCGGCAATTTCGGCGAGTTTGAAGCGGGTGTTCTGGAAATCAAACAGCGGCTTGCCAAACGCGCGGCGCTCTTTGGTGTAGGACAGTGTCAAGGCCAGCGCGCCTTCAATGGCCGCCGCTGCAGTGACACCGATGATGGCACGTTCATAGGGCAAATCCGACATCAGCTGAAAAAATCCCTGACCTTCGACGCCCCCTAATACGGCACTTGCCGGCACCGTCACGTCGTCAAAAAATAACTCGGCCGTGTCTTGCGATTTCATGCCCATCTTGTCGAGCACGCGTCCGACTTTGAAGCCGGCGCAGTCTTTAGTGTCGACAATCAAAATAGAGATGCCGCGCGCGCCTTGGGCCGGATCGGTCTTGACCACGAGCAGCACCACGCCGGCCAGATAGCCGTTGGTGATGAAGGTCTTGGCGCCATTGATGACGTAAGCGTCACCCCGCCGCTCGGCACGGGTGCGTATGCCTTGCAAGTCAGAGCCGCCACCGGGCTCGGTCATGGCGATGGCGCCGACCAGTGCGCCGCTGGCGAGTTTGGGCAGATAGGTGCGCTGTTGTTCGGGTGTGCCGTGATGCACAAAATATTGCGCCACGATGCTGTGTACCGAGGTTGCCATGCCGGTCAGGCCGCGGCGTGCCATCTGGTCGTCGAATAGCGCTTCATGGCGAAAGTCGCCGCCACCGCCACCGAATTGTTCGGGTACGTCCACGCACAAGAGACCCAGCTCGCCGGCGCGGCGCCAGATCGCGTGGCCTACGTGCCCTTGCTTGCGCGCGGCTTCGTCTTGCGGCGCGACTTCGTTGTCGAGAAAGCGGGCAACGTTGTCGCCGAACAGATCAAGCTCTTCATTCATCCACGAAGGGCGAAAATCAAGATGCATAGGGACCTCGGTGCGTGGGGCAGGGTTCAGTTTAGGAGCGGGGAAATACAGGGGGACGTTTTTCCATGAACGCGCGTACGCCCTCGGCAAATGCGTCACCATCGATTAATTCGTGCTGTCGTGCGCGTTCGTAGTCAAGCTGCTGTTGCAAATCGTTTTTAAGAGACTGATCAAAAATGGCCCGGGTCTCGATTGCTGCATGTGCGGGCAGCAGCGCCAGCCGTTGGGTGATGCGCGTTGCTTCTTCTGCGAGTGCATCGTCGTCCACACAAGACCAGATCATGCCCCAGGACGCTGCCTGTTCAGCACTCACGCGGTGGCCTAATAAGCTCATTGCCGCGGCGCGACCGGACCCGATCAGGCGCGGTAAAAACCAGCTTGATCCCATGTCGGGCACGATGCCCAGCGCCGACATGAAAGGCAGGTACACATAGGCTGAGCGGGCCGCAATGACGATGTCGGCGGCAAAGGCAATGCCGACACTGCCGCCGGCAACGGGGCCGTTTAATATTGTGAGGATCGGAAAGGGCAGACTGCGCAAGTCGGCGATGACTTTGTTGTGGCGGGTGCGCATCTGGTCGTCGGTCCATTCGCCCCGGGTCTGGCTGCCTACATGCGTGGCCTGGGCGTTCATGCTGGTCAGATCGGCGCCGGCAGAGAAGGCCTTGCCGGCACCGGTGAGGCGTAGCACGCGCACGCTGGGGTCTGCGCGCAGTTGTGTGAGCGCGGCCATCATGCCGTCGATCAGTCGCACCGACAGCGCGTTGAGTTTGGCCGGCTCATTGAAGGTGAGGGTGGCGATACCGTTGTTGATGGTGAGTTGGGTGGCGTCGTTGATGGTCATGATTTATTCCGGGTCGTGAAATACAGGCAGACGTTTGTCGAGATTGGCTTGCACGGCTTCCATTTGTTCGGCGCGACCGATCAGCCGGCTTTGCTCATCCGCTTCGGCGAGCAGCAAGGCGGCGTCACTGGCGTCACCCCATTGGTTGAGCATGCGCTTGGCCGCGCGGAGTGCGAGCGGACTTTTTTGGGTCATCTCTTGGGCCAACTGCACAGCGCTGGCGAGCGGATCATCGACGACCCGGGTGGCCAGGCCAAGCACAACGGCTTCGGCGCCGTCAACGATACGGCCGGTATAGATGAGATCGCGCACGACATCCGCGCGCACGAGCTGGCGCAAAAAGAGCATGCCGGCCATGTCGGGCACTAATCCCCATTTGATTTCCATGATCGACATTTTGATGTCGGCCGTGACAAGCCGGATGTCGGCGCCGAGCGCGACTTGCAAACCACCACCAAAAGCCACGCCGTGCAGCGCCGCAATCACGGGCACCGGGATGTCGCGCCAGACGGTGGCGACGCGCTGAAATTTGTTCGCGTCACCATGGGTGCGTTCGGTCAAGCGGGCCGGATCGATCATGTCGATGCCCGCTTTCATGTTCTCGAAATTGACCAAATCAAGGCCGGCGCAAAACGCACGACCTTCACCGCGCAGCACCACGGCGCGCACGCTGGTGTTGGTGATGAGTGATTGGCCGGCGTCGATCAATGCGGTAAACATGTCCGGCGCCAGCGCGTTCATTTTGTCGGGCCGGTTGAGGATGACTTCGGCTACGCCGCCGGTGTGATGCACGATACGAACGATGTCTGTCATGGGGAGCCCTGTTACTGAAATCAGATGACGCCGTTGGCGCGCAAGTTCGTGATGGTCGCTGCATCGATGCCCCAGTCGCGCAGGATGGCGTCGCTATGTTCGCCTACTGCCGCAACCGCGGAGGGTGGCGCTGGTGGTGTGCGCGAAAAGCGTGGTGCCGGGGCAGGCTGGGTCACGCCTTCGATGTCGATGAAGGTATCGCGCGCGCGGTTGTGCGGATGATTGATCGCTTCATCCCAATTGAGTACGGGCGCGAAGCAGGCGTCGCTGCCTTCGAGTAGTGCGCACCATTCATCACGCGTTTTGCGTGCAAATAGCGCTGCGGTTTTTTCTTTTAAAGCAGGCCATACCGCGCTGTCGTTTTGTGGTTCAAACGCGGCGTCGGTGGCGCCGATTTTTTCGCGCAGCAGCGCATAAAATTGGGGTTCGATTGCCCCAACGCTGACGTACTTGCCGTCAGCACAGCGGTAGTTGTCGTAGAAGTGTGCAGCACCGTCAAGAAAATTGGTATGACGCGTGTTGTGCCACATGCCGCCAGCTTTAAACCCATAGAACATCGCTGACAAGAGCGCAGCGCCATCCGTCATGGCAGCGTCAATTACCTGACCTTTGCCAGCGGTTTTTGCTTCGAGCAGCGCGCACACGATGCCAAAGGCCAGCATCAGTCCGCCACCGCCAAAGTCACCAACGAGGTTGAGCGGCACGGGTGGCGGCGCACTCGCCGGTCCCATCGCGTGCAGCGCGCCAGAGAGCGCCACATAATTAAGATCGTGGCCGGCGGCTTGCGCCAGTGGCCCGTGCTGGCCCCAGCCGGTCATGCGGCCATAGATCAGTTTGGGATTGCGGGCGTGACAGACCTCGGGCGCCAGGCCAAGCCGTTCCATCACGCCGGGCCGAAAGCCTTCGATCAGACCATCTGCCTGTTCGATCAAGTGCAGCACCGTATCAACGGCTCCCGGCTTTTTAAGATCAATGGCGAGGGAGCGTCGGCCGCGCGCCATGACATCAAAGCGCGTGTTCAAAATGGGGAAGGTGGGCGCCTTGTCTTTGGCGTGCAGGCGAATGACTTCAGCACCCATATCGGCCAGCATCATCGCGCAAAACGGACCCGGGCCAAGGCCCACGAATTCGATGATGCGCACACCCGCCAAGGGTCCGGTTTGTTTGTTCTGTTCCGTCATCAGATGCCGGTCAGGCCACCGGTGCACATCAGGGTCTGGCCGCTGATGTAATCGGCTTCAGGCAGGCAGAACAGGTAGACTGCGCCGGCTGCTTCTTCGGGGGTGCCGCCGCGTCCGAGTGGGATCGCTTGTTCCATCGCCGCTTTGAGGCCCGGGTTGACGCCCACGCGGATGTCGCGCCCGTCGATGTGCTCAGTAGCACCTTCGTTAGCGCCGCTCTCGGTGAGGCGGGTTTTGATGTAGCCATAGGCGACGCAATTGACGGTGACGTTGTAGCGGCCCCATTCTTTGGCCAGCGTTTTGGTCAGGCCTTCGATCCCGGCCTTGGCAACGGCGTAGTTGGTCTGACCGGCGTTGCCGAAGATGCCGGCAACGGACGAAATATTGACCACGCGACGCGAGCGTAACGCCCCCGCGGCCTGCTCGGCATTGACCAGTGCGCGGATGGCCGGTTGCGCGGCGCGCAGGATACGAAACGGCGCCGTGAGATGTACATCCAGGATCGCGTACCACTGCTCATCGGTCATTTTTTGGATCACGCTGTCCCAGGTATAGCCGGCGTTGTTGACGATGATATCGATGCCTTGATATTCGCGCAGGGCAGTGCCGACAAAGCGATCCGCAAAGTCGGCTGCGGACACGCTGCCGCTACAGGCGATGGCCTCGCCGCCGGCGGCGCGGATTTCATCGACGACTTGTTGGGCTGGTTCGGCGTCGAGATCGTTGACGACTACCCGTGCGCCTTGGGCGGCAAATTTATGCGCGATGGCGCGACCGATGCCGCGGCCCGATCCGGTAATGAGCGCTACCTTGCCGGCGAGTGTACCTGTCATGCTGGGTCTCCTGAATCAAGGGCGATTAGTGCTTCGCCGGCGATACGCGCTTCGCCGTATTGGTTGGTGGTCTGAATTTCAACGCGCAGACAAGCCTGGCCGTCGACCGTGCAGTGTTCTTTGATCTGCCCGCTGCAGGTGATGATGTGGCCGATCTGGGTGATGCCCAGAAAGCGCACGCCAATGTGGCGGATCTGCTGCTGCGGCACCCACTGGGTGAGTAAGCGGCCTAGCCAGGCCATGCTGAGCATGCCGTGCGCGAAGACGTCCGGCATGCCGGCTTTGCGCGCAAAATCGATGTCGATGTGAATCGGGTTATGGTCACCTGAGGCGCCGGCAAATAAGGCCAGCGTGGTGCGGTTGACCGGCGGCAGGGTTAAAGCGGGTAGCTTGTCGCCGGCTTTTAAAGTACGCAAATCAAGTCCGTGCATGATGACTGTCTCAGTGCCGCACGACGATGACGCCACGTACGGTGGCGACGAGTTCGTCATGCTGGTTGCGGGCGGCGCTGTCGATGACGACGAATTCTAGTGCACCGTTTTTTTTGTCATAGATGTCAGTGATCTGCGCCGTGAGCGAGACGGTATCGCCGGCATACAGCAGGCGATGCGGCGTAAACGATTGCTCGCCATGCAGCACCTTGCCGAGTTCGATGCCGGCTTCGTTCATCCATGCCATTTTGACGCCGGATTCCAGCTCGGCGGTGAACAGAAAGGTTGGCGGTGCCGGCAGATCAGGATGACCGGCCGCGCGCGCGGCGTGCTCATCGATATAGATCGGATCGGTCTCGCCGATGGCCTTGGCAAAAAAGCGCAAGCGTGAACGCTCGACTAAAAAGGTGGTGGGCGGCAGGGTGTGCCCGATCCATTTGCGGTCGATCATGTGCTAGACCCGTTCGTACAGCGTGACGACGCAGGCGCCGCCGAGTCCGAGGTTGTGTTGCAAGGCGATGCGCGCACCCTCGACCTGACGGTTTTCTGCCGTACCGCGCAATTGATTAACAAGCTCGGTGCATTGGGCAAGACCGGTGGCGCCCAAAGGATGGCCTTTGGAGAGCAAACCACCGGAAGGGTTGGTGACGTATTTGCCGCCGTAGGTGTTGTCGCCGTCTTCGACAAATTTTTCTGCATTGCCTTCGGCGCACAGTCCCAGTGCTTCGTAGGTGAGCAATTCGTTTTGCGCGAAGCAGTCGTGTAGCTCGACCACCTTGAGTTCGTCTGGGCCGATGCCGGCTTCTTCGTACACCATGCTCGCGGCAGCACGGGTCATGTCAAAGCCCACGAGCTGACGCATGTCGCTGTGCGGGCCGGCGAAGGTGGAACCGGTGTCGGTGGTCATGGCTTGCGCGCGGATGCGGACCCGTTGATCAAGGCCATGTTTTTTGGCGAAGGCTGCCGAGCAGACAATCGCTGCAGCGCCGCCACAGGTGGGCGGACAGGCCATCAGACGGGTCATGACGCCGGGCCAGATGGCGGGCGATTGCATGACTTCTTCTTCGGTCAATACTGTTTTGAATAGTGCCAGAGGATTGTTGGCGGCGTGACGCGAGGCCTTGGCGCGGATTTTGGCAAAGGTGTTGAGCTTGGTACCGTATTGCTGCATGTGGGCCAGACCGGCGCCACCAAAATAGCGCAGTGCCAGTGGGATCCCATCGGCCTCGATCAGCTGCGCGCATTGGGCGTCAAAACGATCGAAGGGCGAGGGCCGGTCTTCATAGACGTTGCCTAATGCGCCGGGCTTCATTTGTTCGAAGCCTACTGCCAATGCGCAGTCGATCGCGCCGGAGGCGACTGCCTGACGGGCTAGCCAGAGCGCAGTTGAACCCGTTGAGCAGTTATTGTTGACGTTAATGACGGGTACGCCGCTCATGCCGACCTCATAGACGGCGCGCTGTCCGCAGCAGGAATCGCCGAATACATAGCCCGCATAGACCTGCTGGACTTTGTCGTAACTAAGGCCGGCGTCGTCGAGTGCGGCGCGCATCGCGCGGGCGCCCATCACGTGGTAAGGGTCGCTGGCGCCGGGTTTGGCAAATGGGATCATGCCGACACCGGCAACGTAGACGTCCTGAGACATGGCAAGAATCTCCTCTTGTTATTGCTATCGCACTGATCCTGTTTGCGGACAAATCAGGCGGTGGAATATCGTTTTTTTTGGCTTACATGCCGGTGCAAAAATGTACGAATGACGGCCTGCTTGTGGGGAAAAATTCACGCCTACTCGGGTCCGATTTGCCGGAACCCGAGCAGCTGTCGCGATCAGTCGAGAAAGTCGGGTTGCTCTTTCAGGATGCGCGCATACAGCGGTTGAAACTGAAACCAGCCCGCAAAGGATGAGCCCGTGAGTGCATAGGTTTGTTCGGCAGACGCGGGCGACACGTGCACCAGCGGCCGGCCGTTGGCGGCCGCTTCGGTCATCAGCTGCACCTGGCAGCTGCGCTCAAACGCGATATACCACCAGGCCGCGGCGTCAACGCTGTCACCGACCGTTAAGAGACCATGATTTTGCAGAATGACGGCTTTGTTATCGCCTAGTGCCTTGGCGATTCTGGCGCCTTCTTCGAGCTCAACGGCCACGCCGCCAAAATCGCTGTAGACGGAATGGTCATTGTAAAAAGCGCAGACATCTTGCGTGATCGGGTCCAGTGTGCGACCGAATGCAGACCACGAGCGACCATGGATCGCATGGGTGTGGGCGGCAGCGACCGCATCGGGGCGTGCATTGTGCACGCTGGAATGAATTGCGAATGCTGCGGCATTGACGGGCAGATTACCTTCGACGACATTGCCGTGATGGTCGACCCGAATCAGGTTGGAGACCTTGACCTGGCTGAAGTGGACGCCGAACGGATTCACCCAAAACGAGTCGGTGAATTCAGGGTCACGTGCGGTGACGTGGCCGGCTACGCCTTCATCAAAGCCGAATTTTGAGAATAAGCGGAAGGTGGCAGCCAAGCGCTGCTTGCGGTGCAGGCGCTCGTCTTGGACGTTATCAAATTTAGGCGGTGACGGCAGGGGCGGGTTGGCATGACCGCCTACCTCTGCATGACAGGCATGCATGGCGGAGATTTTTTCGGGAGCGTTCATGATGCAGGGCTTTCGTCAGATTAGTGGGCGATAAATGCGGGATCGTGCTGTCTGTTTGTCTGTTGATGCAGATTTTATTTTACTGCGGCGCTGTCGGTGCGCGTGTCTTTGAGATTGTCGACCCAGGTGGCCTCAATCAGGTCGCCGGGTTCTGCGCCTTTGAAGTTAAATTCGATATAGGGATTTTCGGAAACAGCGATACCGAGATAGGCGTCGAAGATGATCTTGTCTTTGCAGCGCACGACCAGGGTTTCGATGAAATGCGCGGGAATGCGTTTACCGTCTTCGCCTTTGCGATAACCCGATTCCATCGGGTGCTTGACTAGTAGTTTGACTTCGATCGTGTCTTTGATGCGCATGGCTCTGATTCGCATGGGATCGCTCATGGGTGTTCTCCGGGTTGAATGCAGTGGGGTCTAGGTTGACATGGCGCGCGCAATTAACCGCAGCCGCCACCGCCAGCGCGCACCTTGATCATGGTGCTGCCCACATAGAAATTGCCATTGGCCCGCACGATGCCATAGACCGTTGAGGTGGCACCCATTTTGATGCGCGTATTGATCATTGCCTCGGTGCCGGGCGGGATCAGAAAGACGGCCGACATTGGTACCGGATTTTTTTGAATCATGAAGGCCATGAAATCGGTGCCGGGGATGCGGCTCTCCATGGACACCGGCACAACGTAGCCGCTGTCGACCATTTCGGGGCCGCTTAAGATGACGCCCGTGCTGTCAATGAAGAGATCGCCGCCTAACATGCTGACCGCTTCTTTGACGGTTTTGGCACTGGTTAAGTTGCCCTCCCATTCTTTGGCAAGTGCTGCTGACGGCATCAGTGTTCCTGCGCCCAGCGCAACAGACAGCGCCGAGGCGATGCGAATAAAGTCGCGTCGTTCTTGATCCATGAGAATGTCCCCTCTTTATTTTTTTGATAATGTTGCGCCGCCTCTTAGGGCCGAAAATAAATCTTCCGTGCACGACTTATGCAGCTCAGTTTAAACTAATAGATTAGCGCAAGGGAAATGATCAGGGAAATGATCATTCTCCTTTGCGTTGGAGCAGATTGGTTGTCGTGCCAGTATTTTCCCTGACTAACCCGAACCATGTTGTCCTCGCTGGGCGAGCAGGTTTCCTGAATTGAAACGAAACACAAATGATGACGACTAAAACTAAAACAAAAAAATGGGGCTTTGCAAAGAATCTGGCGACCATCTCCGTGGCATTGTTGTTCGCCGGCGGTGCGCATGCTGTGACCTTCGAGGAGGCATCCAACGCCAGCCAGCGCGGCGACTATGACATTGCCTACAAGGGCTATAAAGCACTAGCCGACCAGGGTGACGCAAAATCACAAATCAATATGGGTGTGATGTACGAATATGGTTTGGGTGTGCAGCAGGATTTTGCAGAAGCCGCAAAATGGTACCGTCTGGCGGCAGACCAAAAAAATAGTCAGGCGCAATACCTGCTCGGGATGAAATACCAAAAAGGATCTGGCGTCGAATTGAGTTTTGAAGAGGCAGCGCGCTTATTTCGGCTTGCCGCCGATCAGGGTCTTGCACCCGCACAGCAAAGGCTGGGTATTTTGTATGTGAATGGACAGGGCGTGCCAAAAGATCTATCCAAGGCTGCCGCTTTATTTCGTCTGGCCGCCGACCAAAATAATGGCGAGGCACAGTACAACCTCGGTGTGATGTATTCACTGGGTCAGGGCGTCGAGCAATCCTTTGAAGAAGCGGTCAAATGGTATCGGCGTGGCGCGGCCAACAATGACACCAATTCCCAATACAATCTGGGCGCCAGTTATTACAATGGTCAGGGCGTGCCACAGGATGTGGTTCGGACCTATCTGTGGTGGTGTGTTGCGGCGATTAATGGCGACAAAAATGCCAATGAGGATCGCGAAACCTTAGAGAAAAAAATGACGCCAGAAAGCTTCGCCGAAGGTAAAAAATTATTCAAGCAATGCAAAGAGAATAATTACAAAAATTGCGACTAATGACCGCATGGCGGCCGCTAGTGTGACGCGGCCGCAGATTACGGAAAGTCTGTTTTTTTCAATTTGCCGCAGGCGATGTTTCTGCGCTTATCGTCGATACTATCGGCCGCAAAATCTTTCCAGGTATCGGTTTCTTTTTTGATCATGAGCGGGTCCCCTCCGCCCATTTTTTCCGGGTGCCAGGAAAACTCCAGAAGACGTTTTTTATTGTCCGCGCACTGATACTCGAGGTGGGTTTTGGTTGAGACGATCGATTTTCCCGATACCGTTTTGGCATTTTTGAAATCGTTCAGAGTCCAGAGGGCGCCACCGCTGTCGGTTTTGGTCATCGTAGAGAAATCGACGTAAGTCACATAGTCTTTGGTCTCGGCCCCACTGATTGCCGTCCAGTCAGCCCATGCGCTTGTGACAGGTAATACCAGGAGGGTGACGATGAGCGATGTTGCTGCCGGTGTGATGAAATTCATGGTGTAAGTCGATCTGTTTTGGGTGAGTCTGTGAAATCTTGTGCGAACCATTGTGTCAATCTCGGACGCATTATTGGGCGTTGACGAGATCAGAGAGTACGACAATCAGGCCGGTCGGGCAAATTTCCCCCCGGCGTGATGAGGGGTCAATTTGAACGGGCAACGCGCAACCCGACAAAGTCATACACACTCGATGGCGAGTAGCGGAATCGATAGGCCACGCGATGAAATTGCGGCAGATTGCGCCACGATCCGCCTCTTACTACGCGCCGCTCGCAGTCGGTACCGTCCCATGCGCTGCCGTCCGTTGGTGCCTCGTCGTAGTCGATATGCCAGCAATCTGCGATGCGCTCCCAGACGTTACCGTGCATGTCAAACAGACCGAATGGATTGGGCTTTTTTAAACCGACCGGATGCGATTTTCCGTCTGCGTTTTTTTCATGCCAGCCATATTGATCCAGCTCCGACGGATCGTCGCCGAATGCATACTGCGTCACACTGCCAGCCCTGGCCGCGTATTCCCATTCCGCTTCGGTGGGCAGCCGGTAAGACTTTCCTGTTTTTGCGCTGAGCTTGGTTACGAATTCTTGGGCGTCCTCCCAGCTGATATTTTCAACCGGTAAGTTTGGGCCCTGGTGCTCACTCGGGTTGTTGTCCATGATGGCCTGCCATTGCGCCTGCGTGACTTCGAACTGGCCTAACGCGAAGGGTTTGACGTGCACAAGGTGGCGCGGCAGCTCTTCAAATTCCCACGGCACGATTGCAGCGCCATCCGCAGCGGCGCGCTGCGAGCCCATTTGAAAACTACCTGCAGGGATCATGATCATCTCTGGGCAGTCGGGGCAATCCTTGAAGGTCTTCGGCGCGTCTGCCAGCGTCTCCATTGAGAAAACTGCTGCGGCAGCAGCTATGACTAACAGCATTTTTTTCATAAACTTGACTCGTTCATACAGTGGTTCGGCATAAGTAGGAGTAATTGTGGTGGCCTGATTGCTGGCGCGAGGGAGCCGGCAATCAGACCTTGACCTTAATTGGTCGTGATGATTATGGTCGGCGAAAATTTTTTGGTTTGAGTTGGAAAAATATTCACCCATACCAATAGTCAGAGTGGATGCCGACTATTGGTTAAAGAAGCAAATTTGAGTTTAATCGAAGATGACTCACTGCTTTCGATCACAATAGGCTGTGCCGGAAGATATTTTGTTCGGAGATGGTGCAAGGCTTAATGTATTTTTAAGGCGCGCTTTGTCAATTACCTTTTTAATACTAATGGTGCGCCGCAACTTCAAGCGGATAAAAATGCAGTGTGCCTAGGTTTTTTTTTATCGAATTTATCTGCGATTTTGCGAATGAAGAACGCCTAATGACGGAGACGAAATGGTGCGATGCAAATATTAATTTGATTAAGCTCATGCCATCAAAAAAAACGCGCGAGTCGGCTGATTGCGTAATTATATTTATATCTCCTGCGTGCACCGTAGCAATCATTTTTTCGTGGCATTTTTTATGTTCTGTCAATCGTATAGGCCGCTAGTCTTCGCGCTATTTTTTTAGTTGTGGTGACAAAAAGTTACGAGAATTGACGCGGTGTCCAAAACAAGTGTTCTCAAAAAATTGACATTTAACTTCGGGCGGTTTAACGTCTGCACAGCTAACTAAATTAATTATTTAGGTAGTCAAATTTTTCAATAATGAAGAGGGGACAAAGCCATGAGAGTTATTGGTAGATCGTCGCTCGCTGTTTTAGGGGCAGTAGTGACTGGGGCGGTGATTTCCGCTTCTGCAATCGCAGGTGATGTAACGACTGATCGTTTGATCAATAGTGAAAAAGAGCCAGGTAACTGGCTCAACCACCATGGCAATCTCGAGGCACATCGCTATTCGGGTCTTGATCAAATCAACACCAAAAACGTCAAGAACCTGAAAGTCGCCTTTACCTATGCAATGGGCGGCACCGAAGGCGGCGGTAAAGACGTCATTCAGTGGCAGTATTCGGGCCTGGAAGGCACGCCTATCGCTGAAGATGGCTATCTCTACCTGACGACCGGCTGGGGTACTGTTACCAAGCTCGACACTCGCGGTGGTATTCCACGCAAAATCTGGGAATACAAACCTTCCCCAGATCGTGACTACTCGACGACTGTTGCTTGCTGCGGCATTAACAACCGTGGTGCAGTATTCGCCGGCAACATGATCATCTCGCCTGTGATCGATGGTCGTATCCTCGCTCTGAACAAGACCGATGGTTCGAAAATCTGGGAAGCGCAAGTTGCTGATCCAGGCCAATCCGAAGTCATCACCGGTGCACCACTGATCGTTAAAGACATGGTCATCACGGGCATGGCTGGCGCTGAGTACGGTGTACGTGGCTGGATCGAAGCGCTCGACCTGAAAACAGGTAAGCGTCGCTGGAGAACCCATACCATCCCTGGCCCAGGCGAGCCTGGTCATGAGACATGGAAAGACAAGCACGGCGCCTGGAAAACCGGCGGCGGCTCGACTTGGGTTACCGGTTCGTGGGATCCTGAGCTGAACCTGATCATCTGGGGTACTGCTAATCCTGGTCCTGACTGGGATAACGCTTACCGTCCTGGCGACAATCTCTGGACAGACAGCACCATCGCTCTGGACGCAGATACCGGCAAGATCAAATGGGGCTTCCAGCACACACCAAACGATCCATACGACTTTGACTCGATCGCTGAGAACACCTTCGTCGATACCCAGATCAACGGTAAATTTACCCGTGCGACCATCCACTCCAACCGTAATGGTTATGTGTATGCGCTCGATCGTAAAACCGGTGAATGCGTGTGGGCGACTCAGTTCGTCGACAAGCTGAACTGGAGCGGCGGTCTGGATTCGAAGTGCAAACCAAAATCCTACAATCCTAAGGCTGACGTTCAGACTTACATGAAGGGTACGGCTGCACAACGTGGTACAGCAACCAAAGGTCGCGGTACGATTGATGGCGTTCTTGAGCCAGGTCACATGGGTGGTAAGAACTGGCCACCAACGACTTATAGCCCACAGACCAACATGTACTACATCCCGACAATCGAAGGATGTAACAAGGCGTTCGCTGAAGTCACCGTTCCTGGTGCTCTGAAGCCACGTAATCTGTTCCTGGGCGGCGCGCCGTTCTCGACATTCGATGACCCAGCTTGCGGCCGTATCAGCGGCAGTATCACGGCTATCGACGTCGTTACCGGTAAAGTAGCTAAGAAGCAGTACACCAAGCACCCACAACTCGGCGGCTTGCTGTCGACCGCTGGTGGTCTGGTGTTCTCTGGCTACGCTGAAGGTGAGTTCGTTGCACTCGACGCTACCACGCTGGAAGAGCTGTATGTTTTCCAAACGGGTTCGGCAATCAACGCGCCTCCAATGAGCTACATGGCTGATGGCAAGCAGTACGTTGCTATCGAAGTGGGTCTCGGTGGTGCATGGCCACAGTGGTTTGTTTCTTCTACCCCTGAGCTGAAAGGCCAAGTTCCAAGCAACATGTTGTACGTTTTCGCGCTGCCTTAATTAGCGCATGAATGGGCGGGCTGGTGGCATGCCACTAGCCCGCTTTTCTGATTTTAGAGACGCAGGTTTCTACATTTAAAATATCAAAGGTAGGGTTATGAGAGGTTTGAGCTCGAAGTCAAAATCAATGTTGGCACTGGCGATTTCTGCTATGACGATGCTGGCTGCCGTTCCGGTTGTAGCGCAAGCAGACGAAGATCGTCCTGTTATTAAAGTCCCGCGTGGTGGTGGCCGTGCCACATTCACGCAAAATTGCACGACGTGCCATATGCCCGATGGGCGTGGTGGTCAAAATGAAGGTGGATATGGCGCTGACTTGCGCGTCACCACGCTGACAGAAGATGAACTGGTGGATGTGATCGCCAACGGCCGTATGCCGAAAGGGATGCCTGCCTGGAAGGGAATGATTGACGATGAAAAAATTCGTCAGTTAGCGACCTTCATCAAAGAAGATCTGAAGCTGAAAAAATAAAAGCTGGAAGTAAAGCTGAAAAAATAAAGAGACTGACCGAAAACGCGCCCTGCAAGAAGGCGCGTTTTTTGGTTTTGCTTGCTGTTTTTTGTCTGTGCTGCAGTCCGACTCGTTTTCTATTATTTTGCCGACCTTGCGTTTAATTTCGCGAGCTCTTCTGGCGTCAATTTCTCTTTCAGTTTTTCCAGCAGTGCGTGCATGTCAAGGCGCGGATAGCCTTCATTATTGGCGATGGATTCTTCCACCCACTCGTACGCTTGTAGCGTGTTTTTGTGCCCTCCCATGCGCACTTGCATGTAGATCATTTTGAGCAGCACACGGCCTTTTTTGTTTTTACGTGCCATGAGTTGCATACCAAAGGTGCGTGCTTCAGTCAGGTCGCCTATTTCACGGCCACGGTCGTAGGCGTCGCGCCCTTTGATGAACAGCGACAGGCTTTCGCTTTCAAAATCACATTCTTGCTGGTTGCCGGTTACGCAGAGATCAGGCTCTTCTTCGGCGAGTGCATAGGGCGACGCGATGATGCAGCTCAGTGAGAACAAGGCACTGAGTAACTTGCTTGATACAGGCGAGCGAACTGGATTGCTTCGGGCCATTGGCGCCTCCTGATTATGGGTGGGGGAAATTTGACAGGACATTTATTGACCCTTGCCAGCCATGTCGGCGAGTACTTTGCTGACCTTGGCAGTGTCGTAATAATAGTCGACAGAACTGAAGCGGCCGCTGGAGTCGAGATAATAAACAGCCACCATGTCTACCTTAATATTGTCACCGGTTTTTTTATGCACGGCATCCCAGGTGAAGATCACCACGGCATTGTGTCCACCGATGACCATATTTTTAACAACATACTGCGCTTTGAAGGCCTTGAATTCTGCCGCATAGTATTCGGAAAATTGGGCCTTGCCGGATTCATCTGACAAAGGACTGTGACGGGTAACATTATCAGAAAAATATTTTGTCCAGCCAGCAGGATCATTGGCTTCCATCGCTAAGTTATAGCCTTCCATCGCTTGTTTGATAATCGACGTCACTTGCATGTCGACCGAACCTGCGGCCTGCGCTGAAGAAACCAGCAAGCTGCTAAGCGATAAAATGGTGATGCCAAGACCGTGACGAATGGCGCGGTTAAAACGAATCATGAATATGTCCTCTTGAAGGTGTGTGAAATAGAATAAAAGGCCAATTACTTTAACGGAATCCGGCTAGCAACGTAGGATAGAAAGCCCGGCAAACTATGAACCCCTTTCGGCACGATGCAAGCAGTCTGAAAGTAGTTCAGGCAGTAAGCGCGCGCCTTTGACATAACCCGGTCCGCAGCCTTTATCCAACCCATTAAAATAGCATTTCTAGCAGCTCTTCGCCATAAAAATTGCACAGCGTGTACCATGAAAAAAATAGGGAAGCTATGAATTTTATTGCTTTGAAAGTGTTTGGGTAAAGCCTGTCAAAAACGGGAATGATCTACCCTTCTGATTTATGATTAAAGTCGCAGACTTTGATGTTGAAATGGACAACTTTATATGAATATCATTCTTAAGCGCAGGCTCGTTTTTGTATTGGCCTTATTAACGGTCCCGGCATTGCTGGTCGTGGTGCACGATGCGCGCTCGGACAGCGATCTGACGGAGTGTTTCTGGAGCCCCGTCACCAAGCAATGCATACCGGATGAGCAGTTGTTTATTCAGCCTGCAGCCGAGTTGGCGGCAGCGCAAACGCAGCTCTTTGAAGACGGGTTAAAACAATTTCGCGCACAGTGGAGTGTGTTCCCCCGAATTGATGGGGAGTGGGGTTTAGGGCCAACATTTTTGGCGAGCTCCTGTGAGGGGTGCCACAACAATTCCGGTCGTGGCAAATATCCTGACTTGGTCGGCAAGGGGGTCTTCCAACAGTTGGTGCGCGTGTCGCTGCCGGGAGCTGACGCGTCTGGCACTCCTGCTGCGCATCCTGCGTATGGCGATCAGATACAAGTGTTTAGTGTTTTTGGTGATTCGATCAGTCAACCTGTGACCGGGGAGGCGGATGTGTATGTGGACTGGTCGCACGAAAATAAAACGCTGGGTGATGGCACTGAAGTGGCGCTACGACGCCCGGTGATGCGCATCGCCAAACCGGCCTATGGACCCTTGGGCGAATCGACGATGATGTCCTTGCGGAATACGCCGGTGGCCTACGGTTTGGGTTATCTCGATGCGGTGCCGGATGAGTTTATTTTAAAGCTCGCCGCGCAACAAAAAGCGCAGGGTCTGAATGGTCGCCCTAACTATGTCCGCGACGATCTCAACGGAAAAATCAGTCTTGGCCGCTTTGGCTGGAAGGCCAATCAGCCTAATTTAAAACAGCAGGTGGCAGCGGCACACATTGGCGACATGGGGATTACCTCGGCGCTTTATATGGATCAAAATTGTCCCAAAGCGCAGACGCAATGTCAGGCGGTACCTCTGAATGGCATACCGGAATTAACGCAGCCGATGTTTGATTCGGTGACGCTGTTTTTGGCCGGGGTTGAAGCGCCACAAAGATCAAAAGCGGCACAGCCTCAATTTGCACAAGGCGAAAAATTATTTCAGGCCGTGGGTTGCAGTGGCTGTCATGTCCCTGAACTGAAGACCGGAAAATATCCGCTGCTGCCGGCAATTGAAAACAAGCCTTTCGCCGCCTATACCGATTTACTCTTGCACGATATGGGAGAGGATCTGGCGGACAATCGTCCCGACTTTAAAGCCGGCGGTCGCGATTGGCGTACTGCGCCGCTGTGGGGTATCGGGTTGTCTAAGCGTGTGAATGGCAGCACGCATTTTCTGCACGATGGCCGCGCGCGCAATGTCACTGAGGCGATTTTATGGCACGGCGGCGAAGCAAAAAAATCGCGCGATCAGTTTGTGCAACTTAAAAAAGAAGAACGTGATGGCTTGCTTGATTTCGTCAACGCGTTATAACGTTTCTCCCATCCTTTATCGTCACTCTCATCTATGCATCCCAGACTAACGCTGCGTTCTGTTGAAGCTATTCCGGTACTGATCCCTTTAAAACGACCGGTGGTCTCTAAGGTTGGTTTCTACGATCACTGGCCGGTCATTCTGATTAATCTGACGACCGAAGAGGGCATTGTCGGGCATAGCTATCTTGAACCGTATCTGAAAAATTCGTTTCGCAGCATCATTCCGACCTTGCAGGATCTGGCGGCGGCCCGCAAAGGAAAGGCGCTCGCACCGATGCAGGATTTTGCGCAAGATCGTGCGTCTTTGAGTTTGATCGGTTATGCCGGTGTATCGATGATTGCGGCAGCCGGTCTTGATATGGCGGCCTGGGATGCGCTGGCCAAAGCGGCCAATTTGCCCTTGGCCGTGTATCTGGGTGGCTCGTTGGCACCGGTGCCGGCGTATAACAGTAACGGCCTGTGGCTCACCGATGTCGATACCTTGGGCCGCGAGGCCGCCGAGCTGGTTGAGGAAGGACAGTTTTCCGCGTTGAAGCTACGACTAGGACGCGCACAGGCGCGTCAAGACCGGGACGCAATTAATCGGATCAGAAAAGAAGTCGGTGACGACATTAAGCTTATGGTCGATTTTAATCAGGGTCGTACATTGGGGGATGCCATCGAGCGTTGTCAGGCGCTCGATGATGCGGGTCTCTACTGGTTTGAAGAGCCGATTGTGTACGATAACTTTGACGGGTATGCTGCATTGCGCGCCAAACTCAAGACGCCGATTCAGCTCGGCGAAAATTTTTACGGTCCCCGCGATATGTACCATGCGCTTCAAGCCGGCGCAGGGGACTATGTGATGCCGGACCTGATGCGTATCGGCGGTGTAAGTGGTTGGTTACGTTCGGCACCGATTGCGGCGGCAGCAGGCATTCAAGTCTCTACCCATCTCTATCCGGAAGTCTCGGCGCACCTCATGCGTGTGACCGAAACCGCGCACTGGCTGGAATGGCAAGATTGGGCCAATCCAATTTTGCGTGAGCCATTTGCCTTAGCCGATGGTCATCTCCTTATTCCTGATCGACCCGGCGCCGGCATCGCCTGGGATGAGGCCGCGGTTAAGCGTTATCGTGTCGAGATGTGATTTTGACGTCTGATCTGCTATCTGTATTCCCATGAGTCTGGCGGCCTTACTTCAGCAAGTGGCGCGCCGCATGCCGGCCGCTATTGCGGTGCAGGGCAAAGGACGCACACTCTCTTTTGGCGCGCTGATGGATCGTGTGCGTTGGCTTGCTGGTGGCTTGCAACAAGAGTGCGGTTTGCAAGCGGGCGACCGGGTGTTGCTGTGCATGGAAAACAGGCCAGAATTTTTCGAGATGATGTTTGCTTGTTGGGCTGCCGGACTCTGTGCCGTGCCGGTCAATGCGAAATTGCACCGCAAAGAAATCGCTTATATCGCCAACGATGCCGGCTGCAGGCTGCTATTTACCTCCCCGAAGCTGATGGACAATTGCGCGGGCCTGGATGCTGAGGTAGCGGCCCTTGAACGCGTGGTGGTGGTCGAGAGCGATGCCTACGCCGCATTACTCGCTGCAGCACCGATCGACCCCATGCAACTTGAGCCGTCGACCTTGGCGTGGCTGTTTTATACCAGCGGCACCACCGGTCGCCCTAAAGGCGCGATGCTGAGTCAGCGTAATTTGCTCTTCATGTGCCAGTGCTATTACGCTGACGTGGATCAAATCCGCGAAGGCGACACGCAATTACATGCTGCGCCCTTGTCGCATGGTGCCGGGATGTATAGCGTGCCGCATTTGCTCGCGGGTGGGCAGCAAATCGTGCTCGATCATTTTGATCCCGATGAAATTATTGCGTGCATCAATCACTACGCGCAGGTGTCCTTCTTCGCTGCCCCTACGATGGTCACGCGCCTGGTTGCCCGGTGTGTGGGCCGCACGCTGCGCGCGGAAAATCTGAAATGCCTGGTGTACGGTGGTGCGCCCATGTATGTCGCCGATCTTGAAAAAGCGCTGGCGGTTTTCGGGCCGCGCCTGTATCAATTATTCGGACAAGGCGAGTCGCCGATGTCGATTACGGGCTTGCCGAAGCATCTGCATCAGGGTAGCGACAGCCAGCAACGGCTCGCAAGACTAGGCTCAGTCGGCTACGCCCGCACCGGGGTTGAGGTACGGGTGGTGGATGCAGACGGCCGCCCGCTGCCTGTGGGTGAAGTCGGTGAAATTATCACCCGTAGCGATGGCGTTATGCTGGGTTACTGGAACAACCCGATTGCGACCCAAGAGAGTATCCGGGACGGTTGGTTGTATACCGGTGACCTCGGCGCTTTGCAGGCCGATGGCCTGCTAGTTTTGCATGATCGCTCTAAAGATTTGATCATTAGTGGCGGTAGCAATATCTATCCGCGTGAAATTGAAGAGGTGCTCTTGCGCGACCCCCGCGTGCTGGAATGCGCCGTGATAGGGCGCCATGATGCAGACTGGGGCGAAGTACCGGTTGCCTTTGTTGTGGCGCAAGCCGGTGTCGCGATTGCAAGCGAGGAGCTTGATGCCTTATTGTTCGATAACCTCGCCCGTTTTAAACGGCCCAAGCACTATCTGTTTGTCGATGAGCTGCCAAAAAATAATTATGGCAAAGTACTCAAGACGAGTTTGCGTCACCGTATTGAAAACAGCTGATTGCCCCAGTGGCCGCCCTGAATAGGAGGTTTAAAAATACTGTTTTGGTAATTTTGACTCAGATCAAGGCACTTAATTTTCCGCTTAATTACTATCAAACTCGGAAAATTAAACAAGGAAGCGGATGATGCTCGATGGATTTGCCGCCGATACGGCGGTATCGGCCTATTCGGATAATGTGCCGTTGGCAGTCAACCAACCCCTGCCGCATCGTAAACGCATTCGTGCCTGGCTTGAGCCGATGAGTCGGAAAAATACGGCGTGGGCAATCTTCCTGTTGGGACTGGATGCGTCGCTGTGGGTCGCCGCATTATTTTTGACTGTTTACCTCGACAGTTTTTTCTTCAAAATCGTCTTTGGACTGATCGCCGGGTTTATCACTGGGCGTATATTTATTCTTGGTCATGACGCATGTCATCAGAGTTTTACCCCGCATCGGGGTCTCAATAAATTCTTAGGCCGGCTGGCTTTCCTGCCTTCCTTGACGCCCTACAGCCTATGGGATGTCGGTCATAATGTCATTCATCACGGGCAAACGAATCTGAAAGGATTTGATTTTGTTTGGGCGCCTTTATCGAAGGCCGAGTTTGACCTACTCCCTCCCTGGCGAAAAAAATTGGAGCAGATTTATCGTAGTGGTTTTGGGCCCGCACTGTATTACTTTATTGAGATATGGTGGAAGCGTTTATTTTTTCCGAATAAAAAATACAAGCCGGCTAACCGAGCCATCTTTTTGAAAGACAATTTGCTGATCAGTGCTTTTGCGATGGGGTGGATTGTCGCCCTCACATTGGCAGCGCAGGCGAACGATCAGTCAGTCTGGCACGTATTATTTGCCGGCTTTATTGTGCCCACCGCTTTTTGGAATGCGATGATTGGATTTGTTGTCTATGTCCACCATACCCACCCCGCCATTGCCTGGTACGATAAAAAATCCGAATGGATCAGAGCACAGCCTTTTGTCTCCACCACGGTACATCTCAAGTTTGATTATTATCTGGGTTCCTTGCTGCATCACATCATGGAGCATACGGCGCATCATGTTGATATGGGCGTGCCGCTATATCATTTAAAGGAAGCGCAAAGCCGACTTGAAGAGCAGATGCCGAACCGGATTATTGTGCAAAAATTCTCCTGGCGCTGGTATGTTGAGGCGGCACGCATCTGCAAGCTTTATGATTACGAAAACAAAGCGTGGCTGGATTTTTCTGGCAATAAACTGGCTGATTCTGTTCCCGTTGTCCTGTCCGTTTAAGCGCTGTCATCCTATTGCCTCCTTTGTGCGGTCGAGGCGGTTCCTATCCTACTAGCACGGACTATCAAGGATCGACAGGGTGATTGGCGGTGGATTGTGCACCACAATGCCGGTCGGATTCTTTGAGACGAAATAAATCAGTGTCCATCCAGGATGGAAAAAAATCGTCTACCCATTCGCCATTTTGTAAGCGTTCAACTTCAAATCCGGCTGCCCATTTTTTAATCAATTCAGCATGTTTGTGTGATTGCATTGGATTCGCTCTAATCAGGTTTTTTTGAACTACGCTGCTAGTTTAATTTCTACGCACCGTGCTCAGAGTTGATGCAAGTCAAAATTACTTTTGTATCAAGGGTAATTCTTCTGATCGGATTGAGCCGGTACACTATGGGTTTTTAATAAGCTCCCTAAAAGAGGGGGTGAAAATTCCATGATAAAAGGCGTCCTTCTTTCCGTGTTCTCGTCGATGCTGTTTGGATTTTTGTATTTTTACAGCACCCTACTTGAACCGCTCAATGGCGAAGATATCTTTGCCTGGCGTATTTTGTTCACACTGCCGTTTCTATGGCTTTTCACCTGGCGCATTGGGGCGTTTCATTTAGTCAGGCGTATCTGGGCCCGGCTAACAGTACAGCCGGCATTGATATTGGTGCTGCTGTTTTCATCGAGCCTCATTGGTGTTCAGTTGTGGCTGTTTTTGTGGGCGCCTATGCATGGGAAAGCACTTGAAGTCTCACTCGGCTATTTTATGTTGCCGTTGACGATGGTATTAACCGGGCGTCTTGTCTTTAAAGAAAAATTAAGTGGCTGGCAAAAATTGGCGACCCTATCGGCTTGCGTCGGCGTGGCGAGCGAGTTGGTGCAGGTGGGAAGTTTTTCCTTTGAGGCGGCGCTTGTCGCTTTTGGTTATCCGATTTATTTTGGATTACGCCGCCAGTTCGATTTGAATCATTTGGGAGGGCTTTGGTTTGATATGACGCTGTTACTTCCCGCAGCAGTCTGGTTTGCGTTCGTCGGCGAAGTAAATTGGCTGATGATTTCCGCCTATCCCGCATTGCTGGGACTGATTCCGTTATTAGGATTTCTTAGCGCGCTGGCCTTAGGCACGTATTTCATCGCAGCCAGGATATTGAGTTTTAGCGTGTTCGGCTTGCTTGGTTATGTTGAACCTGTGCTGCTGCTACTGGTGGGGTTAATACTGGGTGAAACAATCGAATCTGCCGAGTGGTTTACCTATGGCCCAATCTGGCTGGCTGTATTTTTTCTTGTGCTGGAGGGTGCCATATTTTTACGCGGCAGTTTGAATAAAAATGCGCATACCGGCTAAACACAACGTTTACGTGATTGAACTATCGCGTGACGTTTTATATGAACCAAAATTTAAAAAAGCGAATCCAAATTATTTGTCAGGTAAGCCGTGCGTGTATGTCGGCATGACTGGTCTCGATCCGGATCTCCGCTTCGATAAACACAAAGCTGGCATTCAGGCGAATAAATACGTGCAAAAGTTCGGTTTGCAGCTTTTACCGGCACTTTACGCAAGCTGCAACCCGATGCCCTATGAAGATGCCCGATATATGGAGGTAGATTTGGCTATTCGGCTAAGGGAAGCGGGGTACGGTGTCTGGCAGGCGTAGTAGAAAGACGAAAAACTGTGCCGGGTAAGCTAGTGCATTTCCTCCAGCTAATTAGCCGGCACAGTTTTTTTGTTGAAAATTAATCGGCCGATTTAATGAAAGAAAATTTGCTGCTGGTTTTATTGAAGTTCCAGCCTTTGGATTTCATGCAGGCAAGATAGCTGTCGGTCATGTATACCGTTTGCGGGCCGCTCGTAGAAGACGAGACAAAGAAATTGGTCTGGTTACAGGCAATTTCATCATTGGCAAAGCTCTTAGGCGTGGCCTGAGCCGGATTAGCTGGCGTGACCTGATAAGTACCGCCGCAAGCGACAATCATTAAGACAGCCGGCAATATGATTAGATTTTTGTGTTGCATGATCTCCCTTTCGCTGTAGATTTTAATAATAAAAAAGCATCTGGCGTGCCGGCTACCGACAATAAGCAACGAACTCACCCTGACTTGTCATCATTGTAGCCGCTGAATAATTGACTGGGTGATTTGTTCGACGAATCGCAGTCAACCACATCCCCCGATATTGTTTGCGGCTTTAAAGCATGCGTTGATTATTCGCCTATGAATAAGTGTTGCTCTATGGGAATTATGATTTTTAGTCCCGCTCTTGCATAATGGCAATCAATTAATCCTCCGCTACTTACCCTGTCTTCATTTTAAGGGCGCCTTTCATGGTGCCATCGTCATGCCAAACGAACGCGAGCAGTCCCTGCAACAAAGAAGACAGGACAACAAGAAAATCTTGTTGTCCTGGGTAGTTGTGTGCGGTGTCTTGTTGTCGTTGATTTGGGGTTTGGTATTAACGAAAATCTATTTCGATCGTGAACAACTCGTCGAGAAAGTCTGTGCTGAAGTACGTGCCCGTGCTAATACCTATGCCGAGCAGGTGCAGCAAACGGTGATGCAGATTGATCAGCTTTCTCTGGTGATTAAGTATGAGTGGGAGCGTGATGCCAGTAAGCTGGATCTCGAAGAGCAGTTCCGCAAAGGGGTGTATCAAAATGCGATTTATCCAGTAGCGATTAATGCGCAGGGCATTGCAGTCACGGGTACCAGAAATTTAGCCAAAGGTACCTATATGGGCGACCTGGATTTTTTCAAGAAAGCGAAAGAATCCTCTGGTTCTAGTCTCATCATTAATTATCCAACCCTGGGTCGGGGCGGCTTCGCTAATAAAAAAATTATCCGTTTTGTTCGGCGTTTTAATAAACCAGATGGGTCGTTTGATGGCATCGTGCTGATTGCCATTGAGTCCGAATTAATGACGAGCTTTCACGACGATTCGATGCTATCGCAAGATGATTTTATTTCGGTGCGATTTGCCGACGGACCGGTCATGGTAAGTAAAGTCGGCGGCGCGAATGATACTGCACAAAATTTTTATCGGGAAAATCCGCGCTTCACAGGCAACCAAGGCACCCTGATCGAGTCAGGAGAAAAATTCGTTGATAACGATGCGCGGATTATAGGCTGGAAAAAACTCGCCGCTTATCCCCTCATTACGCTGGCCGCAGTCAGTACGAAAAATGCGATGGCGTCGTATGCGTCGACTGAAAAAACCTACCTTGGTGTAGCGGTAGTAATGAGTACGCTTATTTTGCTGATTGCGTTTTCAATCGCGTCAAATCAAATTCGCAATAAAGCGCACCGGCGTCGGGAGTCGCAGATTCAAAAAACATTCAGGCTGGCGGTAGACGGCGCACATGAAGCGTTTTATATGGTTCAGCCCCTTTATTCTGATGACGGCGATTTAAGTCATTTTGTTATTGAGGATTGCAACGAGCGCGCCGCAGAAATAACGCGCAGGCCCCGTCATGCCCTGATTGGCAAGAGTAGCCTGGATTTGTTTGATGAAAAGCAGCGCCTTTACCTGCATCAATTTTTGAGGCGTGTTTTGGCAGAAGGTATTAATGAGGATGAGTTTCATGTGCTGCAAGGTGAGCCGCATTTGCCCGGCTGGTTTCAGCGGCGCGCAGTGCGATCCGTAAATGGAATTGCGGTCACGATACGTGATATCTCGGAAGCCAGGCAGCAGACTGAATCCATCGAGAAAATGGCGAGAACGGATGCGCTGACCGGTCTGCCCAATCGTCATTGGTTTAACGATTATTTGCCGGGCGCACTAGAGCGCGCTGAAAAGCAAGGGAACCGTCTGTCCTTACTCTATATCGATCTTGATAATTTTAAAGACATCAATGATGCGCTGGGTCATAAGGCAGGTGATGAGGTGCTGTGTCGCGTGGCGGAAGCCTTGCGTGGTGCCGTGCGCGTGACCGATCATTTGACTCGGCTTGGTGGGGATGAATTTACGGTCATTGTCGAAAATCTGGACGATGGGGTAGACCTGAACCAGATTGGGCGAGAATTAATTGATGTGATTGGTAATCTCAATGCGCTGAATGTGTGGAAAAATTTTTCTGTTAAAGCGTCGATGGGCATTAGTACCTATCCGACCGATGCGCGTGATGTCGATGGTTTGCTGCAGTGTGCAGACATTGCGATGTATGTGGCCAAATCCGATGGCAAGGGCCGATATTGTCACTATGATGAAAAATTTTCACAAAAAATAAATGACCGTATTACGCTTGAGCACGCCTTAGAACAGGCGATTGCAAACGACGAATTTGTGATGTATTACCAGCCGCGCGCACGTACGTCGACGGGCGAGTTTTGCAGTATGGAGGCGCTGCTGCGATGGCGTCATCCAGAGCGTGGTTTGCTGTCGCCGCTTGAATTTATTGCGCTCGCTGAACAAACACGTTTGATTATTCCGCTTGGTGAATTAGTCGTTAAAAAAGTCTGTGCGCAGATTGTGCAATGGCGTGATGCCGGTTTGCCGTTACAACCGGTGTCGGTCAATGTGTCGGCACTGCAGTTAAAGGATGATCGTCTGCGTCGTCTGCTGCGCGCTGCGATTGATGAGCAACATATTTCTCCGTCGCTGATTGCCATTGAGTTGACAGAGACGAGCATCCTTGATGAGGAGGGCAGTGCGCCGGAAGAATTGCGCCTGTTGCGTGCGATGGGTATTGAGTTGCAGATTGACGATTTTGGAACGGGCTATTCCTCGCTGTCCAAGCTGCAAAGTCTTGATATCGATGTGGTGAAAATTGACCAATCATTTATACGCAAACTTGGAAAAGATCCCCAGAGCCGGGCCTTATGTGAAGCCATTATTTCTATTGGCCGCACGCTCACCATTACCGTTGTAGCTGAGGGGGTCGAAACACCGGAGCAACTGTTCAGCTTGCAGGAAATGGGATGTGACGAGGTGCAGGGGTATTTGATCTCGCGGCCGGTACCGGCAGAGGACATACCGGCGATGCTGCTTAGCGGGCAGTTTTTTGAGCCGGCCTGATGGCGTTCGTGCCCTTGCGCGGCGACCGCCCCATCTACGCTGCATGTGCTTACGCTGATCGAAGTGCATCAAAACGACAATGTTGCATCAACAGCAGGAGTACGTAGAAAGTTTTCAAAACAACATAACAAGACGCATAACCAGATAAGATAATTGCTCTTTTATTAATTTATCTGGAAGGATTCTTATGTTGAACAAAACGAAGCTCAGTATTGCTCTTCTGGCGGCCGGGTCGGCCTTGCTTGCCGCTTGCGGTGGTGGGAGCAGCGGCCCGACGATTACTGGCGCCAAGCCTGAAGGGCTTTATCGGTTCAGTGCTACAGCAGGTGATGCTGCCGTGCTGTTGTTGGAGAATAACGAAGCGTGGATCATCGGGAGTACGCAACTTGCGGCTGGGCCCCGCTTGGACAACGTCTTCAACGCAAAGTCTGGCTCCTCTAACGGAGCGACCTATTCGTCTTCTGCAGGCGCGTTGAAACAATATGTTTCTGCCGGCACCGTGTTTGATGGGGCGTTGAATGCCGATTATGTGGCTGGTACTTCATTTACTGCGACCGTCTCGACCATGTTTGGGAAGAATACATTCGCCGCGACTAGCCCTGATAGTGTCGACTTTGATTACAACGTTGCGGCAACGATTGCAACGATCGCGGGTGATTGGGACGGGTCGTGGTTGGGCAACGATTTTGGAATACTGAGTATCGATATTGGTGGCGCGGTGACGGGTGATGGTGTTCTCAAGGACAACTTGGGAGAATGCGTGATCAGTGGGCAGATCACGCCTCGGGCAAGCAATAAGAATATATTTGATGTTGTGTTGTCCTACAAAGCTAAAACGGCAGCTGCTCCGGTATGCAAACAATCTGGCCAATCCTTCACAGGTAATGCGGTGAGCTATAAGGTTAAGGTTCCGACCTCGGTTGGGGGTTCGGTCTTAGTTGGCAAAACTCAACTCATCATTGTGGGTACGACGGCTGATCGGGCAAGCGCTGAAGCCTTCATCGCACAAAAAGATGTGGCGGTGCCGTGATGATGTGTAGATGAACGATCAAACAAGACAGTGCTCTGTTTGATTAAGCCAGTGCCTTGACGGACGGTGGTAAACAGAATACGGGTCTGTCGCTGTATCAAACAAAAAGCCCACCTCAATGAGGTGGGCTTTTTGTTTGAAACTGATGGGGTGGCTGATGGGGCTCGAACCCACGACAACAGGAATCACAATCCTGGACTCTACCAACTGAGCTACAGCCACCACTGGTCGTGCATGCCGCCTTGGCTAAAACCAAAACAGTCTGGCATTATACAAATTTAAGCGCCACATGGCAAACGCGGCCAAAACCACTGCCTGCGTGCACGATACGTGATTCGAAACGAGCTAAGCCGTGCTGATGACATTGACCTCGTCGATGACGGGGTGCATGCCCAATAGGCTGCTAAAGGCCATCGCCAAGGCGTTGTCCGTACCGGTGGTGCAAGCGGTGACGGATGCCGAGCGGTGAGCGGGATGTGCGGCGACGGCGTGGTGCGTGAGTAGTCGTTGCAACTGTCTGGCCACTGCTGCGCCGGTATCTATGACGCCCACCGCCTTGCCTGCTGCGGCGACGGTTTGTTCAATCAAGGGCAGCACAAAGGGATAGTGGGTACAGCCCAACACCAGCGTGTCTGCGCCTTGCGCCAGCAGGGGTGCCACGTACTGCTGCACCAGACTTGCGGTCTCGGGGGAGTGGAGCGCACCTTTTTCAATTTGGTCGGCCAAGCCGCGGCAGGCCTGCGGCAGAAAGCGCACGCCGCTGGCTGCGGCAACTTGATCCTGCAAGCGTTTGAATTTAGCTGAAGCCAACGTGCGCTCCGTGGCCAGCACGCCGACTACCTTCGATTGCGTTTGCAACGCGGCGGGTTTTAAGCCTGGCTCGACGCCGACGACAGGCAGCTGGGGGTAACGTTGGCGTAACCCCGCAATGGCCGCAGCGGTGGCGGTGTTGCAAGCGACCACGAGCGCCTTGATTGGCTGCTGCAATAAAAAATCGGCGACGGCTAGCGTGCGCGCGACGATGACTTCTTCGGCTTTGTCACCGTAGGGCGCGAAGCCCGAGTCGGCAAAATAGATCAGCGACTCGTTTGGCAGCAGCGCATGCACATGACGCAACACCGACAAGCCGCCAATGCCGGAATCAAAAATGCCGATGGGTGCATCGGCCGCGTTAGCCAGAGCGGAATCAGGCAATCGACACCGGAATCTTGCCGATGGTCGAAGCGATACGCTCCTGCCATTCTTTGGGGCCGGTGTTGTGGACCGAGATGCCATTGGCATCGACGGCCACCGTGACCGGCATGTCGACGACATCAAATTCGTAGATGGCTTCCATGCCCAGATCGGCAAAGCCGACTACCTTGGCGCTCTTGATGGCTTTTGAGACCAAATAGGCGGCGCCACCGACTGCCATCAGGTAGGCCGAACGATGATGCTTGATCGATTCGATCGCCACCGGGCCGCGCTCGGCTTTGCCGACCATGGCGATTAGGCCGGTTTTTTCGAGCATCATGTCGGTGAATTTGTCCATGCGTGTCGCTGTCGTGGGGCCGGCCGGGCCAACTGCTTCGTCGCGCACCGGATCGACGGGGCCAACGTAATAGATCACGCGATTATTGAAATCCACCGGCAGGGTTTCGCCCTTAGCCAGCATGTCTTGAATCCGTTTGTGCGCAGCATCGCGGCCGGTCAGCATTTTGCCATTTAAAAGCAGGGTCTGGCCCGGCTTCCAGGAGGCGACTTCTTCACGCGAGAGCGTATTGAGATCAATCCGCTTGGATTTTTCGGTGTCGGGCATCCAGCGCACGTCAGGCCATTCAGACAATGACGGCGGCTCCATGTAACTTGGGCCGGAACCATCAAGCACAAAATGCCCGTGACGCGTGGCTGCGCAATTCGGAATCATCGCCACCGGCTTGGAGGCAGCATGGGTTGGATGCATCATGATTTTCACATCCAGCACCGTGGTGAGACCGCCCAGGCCTTGGGCGCCGATGCCCAGCGCATTGACTTTTTGGTAGAGCTCGATGCGTAATTCTTCGGTTTTGTTTTTAGGGCCGCGTGCAATTAACGCGGTCATGTCGATGTCTTCCATCAGCGATTGTTTGGCCATTAGCATGGCGCGCTCGGCGGTGCCACCAATGCCAATACCAAGCATGCCGGGCGGGCACCAGCCGGCCCCCATGGTGGGCACGGTCTTCATCACCCAGTCGACCAGAGAGTCTGAAGGATTGAGCATGACGAATTTGGTTTTGTTTTCCGAGCCACCGCCTTTGGCGGCGACCTGCACGTCAACGGTGTTGCCCGGTACGAGCTCCATGTGCACGACGGCAGGGGTGTTGTCACCGGTGTTTTTGCGATCAAATTGCGGGTCGGCCACGATGGAGGCGCGGAGCTTGTTGTCGGGGTTGTTATAGCCGCGTCGGACGCCTTCATTGATGGCGTCGGTAATGGATCCGGTGAAGCCTTCAAAGCGTACATCCATGCCGATTTTTAAAAACACATTAACGATACCGGTATCCTGACAAATAGGACGTTTGCCTTCAGCGCACAGCCGCGAGTTGGTCAAAATCTGAGCGATGGCATCTTTGGCGGCCGGACTTTGTTCGTATTCATACGCGTGGGCCAGATGGCGGATGTAATCCACCGGATGGTAGTAGCTGATGTATTGAAGTGCAGCGGCAATGGATTCGATCAGGTCGTCTTGTTTGATGATGGTCATGGCAGTGTCGGAACAGTAGATAGAAATTAATGAGAATCAGATTGGCTGTGCAAAGTTGCTGCCATGATGCGGTCAGAATAAGCAATCGCTAAAGCAGAGAGCAAAAATACCAAGTGAATTACGGTTTGTGCGGCGATCGTTTTGATCTCGTACGCATCGGCATTAATAAAAGTTTTGAGTAAATGGATAGACGAGATACCGATGATGGCCGTGCCCAGTTTGACCTTGAGCACTGACGCATTGACGTGCGAGAGCCATTCGGGTTGGTCAGGATGGTTTTCCAGGTGCATGCGCGAGACAAAGGTCTCATAGCCGCCAATGATGACCATGATGAGCAGATTGGAAATCATCACCACATCGATCAGACCCAGGACCACCAGCATGATGGTGGTCTCGGTTAGTTTGACCTGCGGTGCCACACCCGGCACTGCGACGGCTTTCAAAATATGGTCGAGCGCGGCATTGTTGCCAGAGAGGGCGCCGATCAGGTCAACGAGTTCGACCCAAAAATGAAAGACATAGACGCCTTGCGCCAGAATCAGACCCAGGTAAAGCGGCAACTGGAGCCAGCGGGTCATGAATATAAAATTGGCAAGGGCAGGAATTTTTTCCTTGCGCAGGTCGGGCGGTTGCTCGGTTGTCATGGCTATTCGGGGCGGTGGGTGGGCTTTGAGCGCGATCTCAATGCAGGGTTTCATTTTACACGGGCGAAACCGGGCTTTGCGCTGCAACAGCCGGTAACTTGCCCGATCCCTACTTTGTGTAAGGCTTAAGTAAGAGAAGAGGCCTATTGTTAACCAAAATTATTCTAATTGTAGGAGACGCTATGTCAGAGAATCAATCCCTGATGCAAGAGCATCGCATCTTTACGCCACCCCCAGAGTTTGCAAAAAATGCCGCGATTTCCAGCATGGAAGCCTATCAGGCGCTGTGCGATGAGGCTGCGCGCGACTATGAGGGTTTTTGGGGCCGTCTTGCGCGCGAAACTCTGGAATGGCATCAGCCTTTTAGTAAGGTACTCGACGAATCCCACGCGCCTTTTTACAAGTGGTTTGAAGACGGGCAGCTCAATGTGTCCTATAACTGTCTCGACCGCAATCTGCACAATGGCAATGCCGATAAGACCGCCATTATTTTTGAAGCCGACGGTGGCGAAATCACTCGGCTAACGTATCGCGAGCTGCACCAAAAGGTCTGCAAGCTTGCTAATGGTCTCAAATCGCTGGGCATCAAAAAAGGTGACCGCGTTGTGATCTACATGCCGATGTCCGTCGAAGGCGTCGCGGCGATGCAAGCCTGCGCGCGCATTGGCGCGACGCACTCGGTCGTCTTTGGTGGCTTCTCGGCCAAATCACTCCAAGAACGCATTATCGACGCCGGTGCAGTCGCATTGATCACGGCCGATGAGCAGGTGCGAGGGGGTAAACATTTGCCATTGAAATCGATTGCCGATGAGGCGCTTGCCTTAGGTGGTTGCGACGCCGTTAAAAACGTGATCGTCTACCAGCGCACGAAAGGCGCCGTGAATTTTCATGCAGGTCGCGATCTGTGGCTGCATGACTTAATGGACAAGCAGTCGGCCGATTGTGAGCCGGAATGGGTCAGCGCCGAGCATCCTTTATTTATCCTCTACACCTCCGGTTCGACCGGTACACCGAAGGGTGTTCAGCATTCATCGGGCGGCTATTTGCTGTGGGCTGCGCTGACGATGAAATGGACCTTTGATATCAAACCCGCGGATGTGTTCTGGTGCACGGCTGACATCGGCTGGGTCACCGGCCATAGTTACATCGCCTATGGTCCGCTGGCGGTGGGGGCGACGCAGATTGTGTTTGAGGGCGTGCCGACATTCCCGAACGCTGGTCGTTTCTGGGACATGATTGCGCGTCACAAGACGACGGTGTTTTATACGGCGCCGACGGCGATTCGTTCGTTGATCAAGGCGGCTGATGCGGACGCGGCGATTCATCCATCAAAGTATGATTTGTCTTCATTGCGGCTGCTAGGTTCGGTCGGTGAGCCAATCAATCCCGAGGCATGGATGTGGTACTACAAGCATATCGGTCGCGAGCATTGCCCGATTGTGGATACATTTTGGCAGACCGAAACCGGGGGGCATATGATCACGCCACTGCCGGGTGCGACACCCTTGGTGCCGGGTTCATGCACGCTGCCGCTACCGGGCATCATGACGGCCATCGTCGACGAGACGGGCCATGATCTGCCTAACGGGCAGGGCGGTATTCTGGTGGTCAAGCGTCCGTGGCCATCGATGATTCGCACCATCTGGAATGACCCGGAGCGTTTCAAGAAAAGTTATTTCCCGGATGAATTCGGCGGCAAACTCTATCTGGCCGGTGATGGCGCGATTCGCCACAAAGACACCGGTTATTTCACCATTACGGGTCGCATTGACGATGTGTTGAATGTCTCTGGTCATCGTATGGGCACGATGGAGATTGAGTCAGCGCTGGTGGCGCATCCGTTAGTGGCGGAGGCAGCGGTCGTGGGTAAACCGGACGAGACCACCGGTGAGTCGATTTGCGCGTTTGTGGTGTTGAAGCGCTCGCGTCCGACCGGTGATGAAGCCAAACAGATTGCCAAAGAATTGCGCGACTGGGTGGGTAAAGAAATTGGCCCGATCGCCAAGCCAAAAGAGATTCGTTTTGGCGACAACCTGCCCAAGACCCGTTCCGGCAAAATCATGCGTCGTTTGCTGCGCGTGTTGGCCAAAGGCGAGGAGATTACACAAGATATTTCCACGCTTGAAAATCCGGCGATTCTGGATCAGTTGAAACAGGCGATTTGAGCGCGAGCTTGCATCCAAGATGGACGGTAAATCCCATTAAAAGTTTATGGGGGAAGGTCAAGGGATGGCAGATTGCATCCCTGAGCCGGATCGCCGCTTCGCTCTCCGGCGGAGCGGCTTTTTTTTATTGAGGACACCGAGCTTTGGCATCAAATGCGGCGTGTCGAGTCCCGTGTTGTGGACAGCCAGTGCGCGCAGAGGTGTTTTACTAGTCTTCATTGACTGTAATAGAGGTCGCAGGGGAAAGGTTTGCTATAATTGCTGGCTGCGGTGCGCTGACGGACTACTAGTCTCGCGCCCGGACAACGGAGAGATGGATGAGTGGTTGAAGTCGCACGCCTGGAAAGCGTGTATAGGTTCATAGCCTATCCGGGGTTCGAATCCCCGTCTCTCCGCCAAGACTTATTCTTCTAAATCGCTCAGGCGAATGAGAAGAAGCAAAAAGCCCCGCATCATGCGGGGCTTTTTGCTTTGTGCTCCTGACTGACCCCATTGTTAACACTCCCCGAAATTCGTCTCAAACCCACTGCCGTCTCAGAACCTCCTGACTTTTCGAGGTTGGTACGGTATTGGTAGTGCGCTAAAAAATAGCGATTTCGTTCACGTTCCAATTAGCGATTATCAACTTCGTTACCTCTTGATTCGATTTTCAGTTGTTTAAGTTTTGGACTTTGGTGGCACTCAAGATGTTTCACAATTTAGCGCTAATCGATGTTGAAGTGATGATTCATTTTGTCAAAGATAGCTAGAACTTCACTTTGACTTGCTGGGTGTTTTGAATCGCCCCGGGTTTACTCGACAATCCTGCGCCTGTAAATCTCAATCTTATGAATCAAGTTAATGCCAACGCCTGCATGGGGATTCTGCATTACGGAACAACTAGGATTCGAATAGCTATTCAAGACACTGTTTACCAACCATGCGTGATGCATTCGGGCACAATATTTCGAGAATATATTTGTGGGTATCCACATTCTTCAAATCAAAAAATCCTTGAATTTGCTAGGCTTTAAGAAATGATTTGAATCCCCATCTTCCGCCAAGTATCAATTAATCAAGCGCCTTTTACGCGGTTTTTTTATTTGTACACGCCCAAAACAGGCCTAAAAAATCCCTCTTGATTAACCCAAATGGTTCGCAGAAGTCTTACTGATCGGTAGGTACTTTTGATGCGAGCGGCATTGGGCCAAGTTCCAATATGCTGACTAGCAGTTTGACTGGACAAGGGCATATTTCGCCTAGCGCAATGGTCGCAATCAAATTTTTATTCGCTTCCAAACGTAGTCCGTTAGGTCAAGTTAGTTTTTAATTAGTTCGTTCAAATAGGAAATGGCTCCGTCTGCCGGGCCGAGTTTCGGATGTGCGTGACAAAACTTATCAATGCTGACGATAGCGGGTTCGAAGGCTTTGGGATCATCGTTGTATTGATCCTGCTTAGTTCTTTCAAGGCCTTGATGAGTCAAACTTAGTGGTGCAAGAAACGCGTTGGTCCAGGTTTTTTTTCTTGAGTAATCCAGATCTGCCCAAGCTTGACAAGACAGATCACCAAATAAGCTCGCGGCTCTTGCATTAACGGTCGTACAAGCGAGCGCAGCTAGCGAGACAAAGGCCCAAAGACCAAGCTTTCTGATTTGAGTAAAGGTGGGATTCATAATACGCATTGCCATAATTTATTGTTTTAACTTATCCGAAAATACTTGTCGCAAGATTAAATTTTTCTTTGTGAGGATCGGTTATATGTCGTAGTTCAGGCTTAATCTGACAGAACATCTTTGCAAAAGGGTGGGGTTGTCCGGTTTGATAATGATGCGAATCTTTATTAAACCAGCGCGTAAGCGCCAAGCCGTAACCCCCATGAGGAGTGTTTCTCAGAATATCGTCAAACACAAGGTCGGGCTTTTGAATCTGACAGCTGTATCGATCAAATCAGGTCACGGTCAGATAAGTCGCGATTACTACATCTTATATAGAGAATTCGAATCCTCGGCCCCACCAGAAACAGCGTGTCTGAAACATCGCCTTATGGGATTACCTTACTGAGGCAAGGTCATGCCCTGGTCGTGGCAAAGTAGTGTACCTCTGCATTACAATCAAATCTCGGATTTTTCTTCGAGACTCACCTTTAAACACATACAGCAAGGAACAAACATGCTTGAAGCATCATGGCAGGGCGTAGTCATCGCCAAAACCGAGAAGTTTGAAAAAGTAGAAGGCAATTATTATTTTCCGGCCGATACGTTGCACATGCAGTATTTTCGCCCGAGTGAGAAGCATACGCAGTGCTCATGGAAGGGCGAGGCCAGTTATTACAACGTTGTAGTTGGTGAGCAGACCAATCAGGACGCGGCTTGGTTTTATCCGCATCCCAAGCGCGAAGCCAGCAACATTGCCGGGTATGTGGCTTTCTGGCGCGGCGTGCAAGTGGTGGAAAGCTAATCTGAGCGGGTAAAGTGAGCGACTGGCTGATCCTGATAAGTTAGCGGTCCTGCGCCAGCCGAATCCCCGAAAACTGCCAGCAAGTACCTGCCGGGAAAAAATTCCGGTAACTCAATCGGGTATGTCCGGCAGGTGTCGCAGCGGAGCCACCCCGCAATACGTACTGGTTCACCATGAACTTACCGTTGTACTCGCCCAAGGCGCCCCCCGGCGCGCGAAAACCCGGGTAGGGCGCATAGCTTGACGCGGTCCACTGCCATGCCTGGTCGACCAGCTGCGCGAAGTGGGCGGCATGGTTTGCGACCGCGTGCTCCCACTCGGTCTCGGTGGGCAAACGCGCCTGTGCCCAGCGTGCATAGGCATCGGCCTCAAAGTAAGACAAATGCACAACAGGTAGTGTCGGATCCAGATCGTTCATGCCGGTGAGACTAAATTCCTGCCAGCCGGACTCGCTCTGTTGCCAGTACAAAGGATGAGCCCGTCCTTGTGCGCGTTGCCAGTCCCAACCTTCTGCTAGCCAGTACGCCGCTTGCCGGTATCCGCCGGCCTCGATAAAGGCTGCGTACTCCGCGTTCGTCACCAACGCCGTGGCTAGTTTGTAAGGGCGCAAAAATACGCTGTGACGCGGCGTCTCATTGTCAAAACAAAATCCGTCACCCACATGGCCAATCTCGACCAGACCGCCGGCGCAATCCTGCCAGCCCATACTTGGCTGGCAGGCGCGCTTATTTGTTGCAAGGGTCTCAGCGATATCAGCGGGTTGGGCGGCATAGGCCGGGTAGAGCGGGTTCAGAGAGAGCAGGTGCTTGATGTCCGTAATCAGTAATTCCTGATGCTGCTGTTCGTGATGTAGACCCAGCTCGACCAAACGGTCGAGATCAGCGACAAGCTCACTACCCAGCTCACTGCCCAGCAGCGCTTCCATTCGCTTGTCCACATCAGCGCGATAAGCCAGCACATGGTCGAGACCCGGTCGGGTTAATACCCCGCGCTGCGCACGCGGATGCTGCTCGCCAATACGTTTGTAATATGAATTAAACAAGACCCGGAACGCTGCATCGAAAGGTTGAAATCCTTCTTCCAGGGCTTCCAAAATAAAGGTCTCGAAAAACCAGGTCGTGTGCCCCAAGTGCCACTTTGCCGGGCTCGCGTCTGGCATCGATTGCACACAACAGTCTTCGGCCGACAAAGGAAGCACCAGCGCAAGCGATTGCCCACGCACCGAGCGATAGTGTTCAGTTAGCGTGGAGCGTTTCATCGTAAATACATTAGTCAAAATATGTAGTCAACGTTTTAAGGTCGTGCCAGCACGATGGCAAACCAGCCCTGCGCATCCGTCCACATTGTGCTGCGACTAAAACCGTTCGCGGCGAGCAGGCTGATAAAATCGTCAGCACGATATTTGTAACTGTTTTCAGAATGAATACGCTCTCCCGCAGCAAAGTGCCGCTCGCCATCAGGCCAGCGCACCGACGTCTCGGCGACCGATTCCAGATGCATCTCAATACGGGAATGGATAGGGTTAAAAAAGGCGACATGGCGCCAATCATCATCAGAAAAATCACTGCCGATGATGGCGTTTACATGCTGCAGCATGTTGAGATTAAATGCCGCCGTCACGCCAGCGGCATCATTGTAAGCAGCCTCAAGCACCTCAACTTGTTTAACCAAATCAAATCCGATCAGTAAGGCACCGTCATCGTCCAGTAAATCCCGCACTCGCCGCAGCAAATCAGCCGCATGGACGGGATCAAAATTACCGATCGATGAACCCGGGTAAAAAACCAGCCTGCGCTCCGGTGGAATATGCGTTGGTAAAATGATGGCTTGCGTCAGGTCAGATGCGACTGGGTAGACCGCAAGCCCGGGCAGTTTTTCGCGGAAATCTGAGGTGGCTTCCAGCAGGTAGTCTTCCGAAATATCCAGCGGCACAAAGCGCTGTGGTTGCAACAGCGCGCACAAGGTCTGCGCCTTGCGGCAATTGCCGGCACCCAGTTCAATCAAGCTAGATACGGCGCCTGCTTCACGCTTAATTGCGTCGCCCTGTTCGGCCATGATGGCGTTTTCGGTGCGCGTTGGATAGTACTCAGGCAAACTCGTAATCTGCGCAAACAGGGCAGAACCATGCGCATCATAAAAAAACTTCGGTGAAATATAGGCAGGGTGGCTCGATAAGCCTTGAATGATTTCATCAATTGCAGAAACTGCAGAAACGACGGCTTCGGGCATAGGCTCTGTGTATTCAAACATAGGGGTAAATAAAATAACGGCAGGCCCGCGGGAAGCCGATCAAGGCCAAGATGCAATGCAAAACAAGCTGCATAGTTTACTACTTTCGGGCGATCTTCTTTTATAGCTCTGAATCTCAGTAAGTATCCTGCGGAGCCGCAGCGCTCAGATGTGCTCAAGCCAGACCATCGAGAATTTTCCCGTTTTCACGTAATGCCTTAACCTTTGCCAGTGTCCCAATCAATAGGGTCACACTTTCTCATCGCTTTAAAACGAAATGGTTATGCTGACTCTCCATCGTTCACAGGAGGCAGCGGATTCAGACGTGGATGGGTTTCTTCGCCCAACCACCAAAGCAGTGCGCCCGAAGCGAACATGGCGATCGCCACAAACCAGAAAGCGGCGTGCATTTGTCCGCTGAAATAGGCGGCAAGTCCTAGACCCAACGCGCCTATTCCGTAGCCTAGATCGCGCCAGAAACGGTAGATCCCGATTGCCGAGCCGCGCCAGGCGGGGGGTGCGATGTCCGCTACCGCAGCGGACAGATTCGGATACAACAAGGCCATGCCAAATCCTGAAACGGCCGAGGATACGGCCCACCAAACGATGCCGTCTCCCAGCATCATGGCGGCGACTCCCGCACCACAAATCCACATACCCGATACGTTTAGGATATGGCGACCAATCCGATCCGACAGCCTGCCGGTAAACAGCTGCGAGCCGCCCCACGTAAAACCGTAAAAGCTGATGATCCAGCCCATGTTGGTCAGGCTCACACCTTGTTGATACAGGAAGATGGGATAGAAAATCCAGACTAGCGCATCGACAAATTTCTCGACAAGTCCAGCCTGGCTGAGCGCCATCAATCGTTTGTCGCGCCAGCTCATCAGAACGAAAATTTCGCCGGTCGTCGGCGTGGCTGAAATCCCTGTCGGATAACGAGGGCGATATGTTTGAGTCGTGCCTGGGCTATGTTTGGCAGCTTCTGCCAGAGCCCAAGGTAGCGTGTCCCGTACCCCTAACTGCGTGAGCACAAGGGCGAGAACAATGACGGTCAGGCCAAAGATCAATAAGCCCTGACGCGCGCCCAGGTGCGCGGCCATGTATGCGGTGATGACGCCGGCAAGCGCCACCCCAACATAGCCAGAAAATTCATTCAGGCCCAGCGTTAGACCACGCTCTTCCAGGCGAGTGATGTCAAGCTTGGCAGTCTGGGTCATCGACCAGGTCAGACCCTGGTTCACACCGAGCAGGACCATGGCTGCGACCATCCAATTCCAGTTCGGCGCATGCCAGATCATGAGGGGAATAGGGAGCGCGGCGAGCCATCCAAGTAACAGCACTTTTTTGCGCCCAATGCTTTCAGAAAGGCGACCGGCAATAAAATTCATGATGCCTTTGACCAAACCGAATGCCACCACGAATGCGCTCAGCAAAATGAAGGAATGTTTGGGTACGCCGAAATCGGACTCAGCCAGTGCCGGAACGACGGTGCGAGTCATGCCGATGGTCAGTCCCACCAGCAGCACCTGAAAAAGCTGGTGAAAGAACTGGCTCCGGTTATGACGGATACCATGGCGGAGATCTGAATTCACAGCGGACACTAAAACGCGAGACAAAAAAACACGGATTTTATCGGCATGCTGCATCCAATCTACCAGCTCGCTTATTGCCGTAAGGCGCTTCATTGGCGATGAAGCGCAACCTGGTGCACCATTCTGCTAAGCCATCAAGCAATTTGCCGACCTTCCTGTGGTTCATGTGCTTTAAGCGGAGTAAATTGACGCCCGCTTCAGCACAAATACCTAGAGGGCCCACGCAATACGCGATGATTTTTTTGTATTATGCACGACACCAGCCCCCTCTCAGGTCGGTACGCATCTGATATACATGCTGGGGCGTGTGAAAACACGCCCTACATTGCGCCAGAATCAAAAAGATTATCATCAGGGTCTTGCTGATTTTATGTCCAATATAGAAGCCAATAACGGTGTACAGAACCGCGATGGCGCGCAAATTTGAAAGACCTGTTTGATGTTGAGCCACTCCATTCCACCGAAAGCGATGATCCGACCGGTTTTGTTTCTTGCTTTCTCCATCGGCCTGCATGCCGGCTCCCAAGCCGCCGATGCGCGCGCTCCAATCAACGACGTCGGTACATTCGTTATTGCCGAAGCTGAAATTGCCGGACATTTACAGGCAATTCAAGGTAGCGTGTATGTCCGAAAAAAAAGTCCCTGTGAATTTGAAACCCTGCAAGATACGCCCGGCGAGCTCGCGATGCATCAGGAGATTGTGCTCAATTTTTCTCAACTCGATTTTATTAAAACCGGTAAGACGGTCGGCCCAGGACGAGACGATGCAGTCCAAAGAAAAATAGCCGAAAAAAATCCCTTTGCCGTTTTTTATGGAAGAAAGGCAGGGGGCAAAGTAGCTACCATCAAAACATGGTTTGATCCAAATCCCTATAAGCTTAGCGCTTCCATAGTCGAAGAAAATGAATTTGTTTTTTTCACAAAAACAGAAGCAGATAGAGAGCAGCTCAAAAAAATGATTGTGATTTTTTCCGACCAATGTCTGATAACGCCAAGATAACTTTCGATTGAGGTGAGGTTGTTAGGAAAAAATCACGGACATGTTTTACTTAGGACAAAAATGAGCAAGTTAATATTCCGCCATACGCAATGCGATCCTCTCTGCCAAGTTACTGTGTGTGCGGCATTGAGGCAGTGCCTACGCTGCGTACTTGTGATTTGTCTGGGTTTTTGCGCTGCGCTTGCTGTCACGCTAAGTCTGCCAGCAGCGGCAGATGAAACCCGGTTCACTTTGGTTGCCACCGGGCCGCGTCAACTTAATCTGGTGCTCTCGCTCGACCCGGTGGCGTGTCTTCACCGGAAGCTCGCACCCAGTTTGACTCAGCAAGCCTTCCTCGCCAAATATGCGTTCCTGCCGATCGAGAAATTCGAATCGCAATTACCAGACGTGTTTGCCACCATCGAAAAAGAAATCTTACTGAGCGGCCCGGATGAAATTAATCTCCAGATCAAAATCGTGACCACACCAACCCCGGCTCAATGGCAGGGACGATTGCGGGATCACCTAAGGCGACTGCTCGCCAACAGTCAATTTATCGGCCATGCTGAGTCGGTGGAGTTGCGGGCGCAAGCGGTGAGCAATCAGGTGCTCAACCGCGTGCAACTGAGTCTGCCGGCGTATCTGTTTCCTATTTTGGTGGTGCGGCCCGATATCGAGCAATTCCATCTCAATGAAATGGTGCCCATTGCGATTGTCGATTTTTGATGGGCATCGTCGACATCGTTGGCCGCCTAGTTAGCACCGGGCGGCTCGATTTATCTCGTACGGGATATCTTCTTCGGAAACCTGGCGTGTTCTCGCGGCGCGTGAAGAGGGACCACACCCACACCTTATCGCGATAGCGAGACAGACTTGATCTGAACCCACACTGCATCGTTTGGCTTGAGTTCTAGTTCGACGCGCGACTTGTCGGTAATGCGGGCTAGTAGCGCGGTGCTGCCGATACGAATCCGTACGATCACCTGGCCCGCATGGTCGTCTGCAACATAATCATCCACGTAGCCGGCCAATATATTTTGAATACTGCTGTGCGCAGGTTTTTGTAGCGTGATGCTGACATCGCGCGCCAGGATGCGCACGCGTGCGGCGCGGCCGGGCTCGATCCCCTGATCCCTTGTCCACAGGCTGCCATCCGAAAAATCCAGTCGCGCAAGATGCCATTTTGCGTCGATTTCAGCCACTGTCGATTCGATCACTACACCCAAGTCATCGCCCAGGCGGATCGGTACATCCAGTCTTGCTAGTGTTTCGGCTAAAGGGCCGCTGGTTATTAGTCGGCCTTGTTCAAGTACGACAATGTGGGAGGCAAGTCGAGCGACCTCATCTGGCGAATGCGTCACGTACAGGATCGGTATTTCCAGCTCTTGCTGCAAGCGATCCAGATAAGGCAAAATTTCTTGCTTGCGGCGCAGATCCAGTGCGGCCAGTGGCTCATCCATCAAAAGTAAACTCGGTCTGACCGCGAGCGCCCGCGCAATCCCAACCCGTTGCCGCTCGCCACCTGATAATGAGTCTGGTTTGCGCGATAACAGCGAACCGATGCCCAGTAAATCAACCACAGGATCAAGATCACCTTGGGTGGCCTCGGCAGATCGTTGAAGTCCATACTGCAGATTGCCCAGAACCGTCAGGTGCGGAAACAGACTGACTTCTTGGAAGACATAACCGATCGGGCGCTGGTGCGTGGGTATCCAGGTGTGCGCGTCCTGCCAGGTCTGTCCGTTTAGTCGGACGACCCCTTGGGGTACGCGCTGCAGACCGGCGATACTGCGCAAGAGAGTCGTCTTGCCGCAACCCGACGGGCCAAAGAGCGCCGTGACCCCGCGTCCCGGTAGCTGTAAGTCGACATCTAGCGTGAAGCCAGATCGCTGGAGAAAAAATTGTGCGTGCAGTCCGTTCATCTCAGTCGCCTTTGCGCACCGGTGGTCGCCAAATATGCAGCAGTAGCAGCACAACAAAGGAAAAGCCCACCATGATTGCCGCTAGTGAATGGGCCTGCGCATACTCCATCGCTTCGACGTAGTCGTAAATCTGTACCGAGGCAACGCGCGTCTCGCCGGGCAGATTTCCGCCTATCATCAACACGACACCGAATTCGCCGACGGTGTGCGCAAAGGTCATGATCGACGCAGTAAGAAAGCCGGGTAATGCCATGGGGATGGCCACGGTAAAAAATGCATCCAGAGGGGATGCGCGCAGCGTTGCCGCGACCTCCAATGGACGGGTACCGATTGACTCGAATGCATGTTGAAGCGGCTGCACCATGAAGGGTAGGGAATAAAATACGGAAGCTACCACCAGTCCCCAGAAGGTGAAGGGCAGCATACCGATCCCGATCGATTGGGTGAATTGACCGACCGGACCTTGCGGTCCCATTGCCAGTAAGAGATAAAAACCCAGGACAGTCGGCGGCAGTACTAAAGGCAAGGCGACCACGGCTGCTACCGGCGCTTTCCAGAAACGATCTGTGCGGGCCAGCCACCAGGCCAGCGGCGTGCCGATCAGCAGCAGGATCAGGGTGACCACGGTGGATACTTTGGCGGTCAGCAAAAGGGCTTGCAATGGTGCGGGATCAAGCATGCGTATTTTTTGATTTGTTTGGGTTTTTTAGTTTAGTTAATCGCTTCGCGGATTGTCATGATTAGACAACCGGCGCCGCCGCTGCCGGCTGATTTTAATCCTTCACACTCGTCAGCATGGCGCACGTCAAAATTGATAGCCGTGGGCAGCAATGATTTTTTTTGCTTTTTCGGATTTAAGAAAAACCAGTAAAGCCTGGGCTGCCGCAGAATCTTTGCCTGCATTAAGTAAAACCGCATCCTGCTTTAATTGATCATGCTTATCTTCGGGCACGATCCAAGCAGAGCCTGATTTAAGTGTACCGTTTTCGTAAATTTGGGAAAGTGCGACGAAGCCCAATTGCGCGTTGCCGCTCGCAACAAATTGGTAGGTTTGCGCGATGCTCTCGCCCTGTACGATGCGTGGCTCCAGTTTCAGCAGCAGCCCCATTTTTTGCAAGGTCTGCACCGCCGCTTTGCCGTAGGGGGCACCCTTGGCGTTGGCGATGGAAAGAAATTTAAAACTATCTGTGCGCAGTATTGCTCCCCCTTCATCAACAACATCCGGCTTGGGCGACCAGAGGGCGAGACGACCGATCGCGTAGGGGAACTGCGTGCCTGCTACGGCCTTGCCTTCTTTGATTAACTTTGCCGGCGTTTCGTCGTCGGCAGAGAGAAAAACGTCAAATGGCGCGCCATTACTAATCTGCGCATAAAATTTTCCCGTTGCCCCCTGAGTAAGGCTGACTTTATGCGTCGTATTCTTTTCGAATTCAGCGGCAATCTCTTTCATCGGTTGCGCAAAATTAGCTGCAACGGCGACTTTAACTTCAGCCGCGTGGAGCGACAGGGTCAGGGATAGCGCCGGTAGTAGTGCCAGATTTTTGATGGTTTTAAAATTCATTCTCTGCTCACTTTGCTTAAAATTTAAATGATGCACCAACGCTCATGCCGGCTTGGCCTTTGGTGCCAGCTGCGAGGCTGTCTTTGTTATTAGTGTCGGGGCGCCACGCATCGTAAATCGAAAACGCCGACGTGGCATTGGCCTTGCGCGTTGAGGCGGCGTAGTCAACGAAGAAATCCCAGTCTTTGTAAGGCGACCAGGTAAGACCCGTTGCGACCATGGTGACATCGTTCTTGCCGTTGCCAGAGGTCTTGTCCCTTACCTGATACCAGCCCAGATTGGCACTCAGCTTAGGCGTAAAACGAACGACCGCACCGGAGAATAAAGTGTCAACATCGGCCCGGCCGCCGGGTGTGCTTGCGCTCAGGGTGGCCGAAGCATCCAGCGGGTTACGTGTGATGGCGTAGCCCAGATTGACGGTGAGTGCCTGGTAAGTATATTTGGCTGCAAAAAAATCAACGCGGTTGTTGGTCTTATTGGTGGAGAGCTTTGCCTCAATATGGTTGTATCCCAATTCGAAGCCGCCCTTTTTATAACGACCACCCAGATAAATGTTATTCCCGTATTCGTCATCGCCCGGTACGCCGCCAAACGACACGGCGCCATCGAAATTAAACCCTTCCATGACGGGCGAAATGTAGCGAATCATTTTGTCCGCACGATTGATCCCGCTTGCGCTGTGAAAACCTGCGTAGCGGCCGATTGCTTTGAGACCACCAAAATTCCAGTTCTGGCGCGCGTCGAAGGCCCCACTGAGATCGGTTTGCAGGTTTGGGCCGCGGCCAACAATGAGTGTGCCGTACGGCTTGGAGATCAATCGGAAATTCGCTTCACGATCGAAGATTGGGCTGGCACCAGTACCACTGGCACCGGCGTCTTTACCAACAGCCCCCGTGCGCGTCGAGAGATTGGATTCGACTGTCGCCATTGCAGTCGTGTCGGCGTCGAGTTCGCGTGACACTCTCACGCCAACTCGATTATTTGCCTTTGGCTGATCGCTCATGCCTGACGCATCGATCGTGCTGTTTTTCATATTGGATGCTGCGTAATAACCGGCCGAGACTTGTCCATAAAAGTTGGTTTTGAATTGGCGCTCCTCGTCGGTTTTTTTCTCGATGAACTGGTTGGCGCGCCGAATATCCTGTGCCTCAGTGAATTGCCGGACTTCTTCGCTCTCCTGCGCTTTTTTAATTTTGCTGTTGTACTCGTCTTGGGTGATGATCCCTTTCTCCATTAGGATTTCAAGGAGAGCTTTCACGTCTTCTATGGCGTAGGTGGGGGCGACAAAGGTGCCAAGTACAAGCACGAGGCCGAGGGCGCGTGTCGAAGGGTGGGCCAGGCGGGCTTTCACAGCATCTCCATTTGAAAATATAAATATATAAATGGAAATATATACAAATATATTTTGATTGGCGCTACACCATATCGAAATAGGATTTTTTGACTGATTCATCAAGATATACCTGACTATATTTCAAAGCGAAATTTACTTGGCTTTATTATGGGTGTCAACTGGGTTATTCTCTTGCTGTCCATTGACTGGTTTTTCTTATGCAAAAAGATAAGTTTGAACTGCATGCAGAACTGATTGTGCGGGTTGGTGATGCATTATTCGCCAATGCCAAGCGCATCGAGTTATTGCGGCAAATTGATCGACTCGGCAATCTGACCCACGCTGCGAAGGTGGCGGGATATAGCTACAAGGGTGCGTGGGATTCGATCGATCAGATGGCCAGCGTGTCGGGCGGTACGCTGATTACGCGACGTGCAGGCGGCAAAGGGGGCGGGCGGACGGAGCTGACCGAGCAGGGGCGGCAGGTGCTGCGTAATTTTTCGCTGATTGAGGTGGAGCATCAGCGTTTTATTTCGCGCCTGAATAAACTCGCCAATGGTCTTTCAAATGATTACGCGCTGGAGAGCGCTATCGCGATGAAAACCAGTGCAAGAAATCAGCTTGCGGGCATCATCGTTTCAATGACACAAGGACCGGTAAATGACGAGCTAGGCATTTTAATCAATGGCAATCTGATGATTATTGCGTCGATCACCCATGGTAGCTGTCGCGATTTACAGCTTGAGATCGGCGCGAAAGTTTTTGTGCTGATTAAGGCCTCTGCACTGGCGCTTTGTCTACCTGATCAAGCACGCGCCGGCGCGCCCAAGAATGTGTTTCTTGGTTCGGTGCACACCCTGATTCAAGGTGAAAATCAATCTGAGCTGGCGCTGTCGTTGGTAGGTGGGACTGAACTGATCGCGACCTTGCCTAATGCGCGTGTGGCCAGCTTGGCGCTTCGAGTTGGCGCGACGGTGGTCGTTGAGATCGAGCCATCTAATGTGATTATTGGCGTGGCTGCCTGAGCGCGGGGTTTTGCTGATTCGATTTTAAACAGCATAAAAAAACGCCGCCGATGTCCTCGCACATCAGCGGCGGTTTTTGTACTGTCAACCTATAGCAGTTCAGTGCACACTATTTTTCTGCCCCCGCCGCTTTCACCTTTAGTCGCCACGCATGCAGTAACGGTTCGGTATAACCGCTGGGTTGCTCCAAACCTTTCATCACCAGATCGCGTGCGGCACGATAGGCAAACGACGCTTCAAAGTCTGCTGCCATAGGTTGATAAAACGGATCGCCCGCATTCTGCGCGTCGACAACCTTCGCCATGCGCTGCAAGGTCTCGGTGACCTGCGCTTGGCTAACAATGCCATGCAAGAGCCAGTTGGCGATGTGCTGACTGGATATGCGCAAGGTCGCGCGGTCTTCCATCAGACCGACGTTGTGAATGTCGGGTACCTTGGAGCAGCCTACGCCCTGATCGATCCAGCGCACTACATAGCCCAAAATACCTTGCGCGTTATTGTCGAGCTCTTGCTGGATATCGGCAGCAGTCCAAGTGGGGTTGACTGCAACCGGAATCTGCAGCAAACCATTGAGTAGTTTTTCAATTTCGGCTGGGGCATCGATTTTTTCCAGCTCTTGCTGAATATCAAAAACCTTGACTTGATGGTAGTGCAGCGCGTGCAGTGTGGCCGCAGTCGGTGAGGGAACCCAAGCGGTGTTGGCGCCAGATTTTGGATGGGCGATTTTTTGCTCGAGCATGGCCGCCATCAAGTCCGGCATGGCCCACATTCCTTTGCCGATTTGCGCGCGTCCGCGCAGGCCGCAGGATAATCCCACCAGCACATTGCTGCGCTCGTAGGACGTCAGCCAGGTGCTGGTTTTCATTTCACCCTTGCGCATCATCGGGCCGGCCTGCATGGCGGTGTGCATTTCATCACCGGTGCGATCAAGGAAGCCGGTGTTGATGAAGGCAACCCGCGCGCTGGCTTCGTTGATGCAGGCAGTCAGGTTGATGCTGGTCCGACGCTCTTCGTCCATGATGCCAAGCTTGACCGTATTGGGTGCCAGGCCAAGCAGGGATTCGACGCGGCCGAATAATTCGGCAGCAAATGCGACTTCGGCCGGGCCATGCATCTTGGGTTTGACGATATAGACGGAGCCGGTACGAGAGTTACCGATTTTTTGCTCTTTGCTGCGCTTTAAATCATGCAATGCGATGGTGACGGTAACGACCGCGTCGAGTATGCCTTCGGGAATCTCGCGACCTCCTTCGAGCAGAATCGACGGATTCGTCATCAGGTGCCCGACGTTGCGCAAAAATAGTAATGAGCGACCATGCAAGGTGACGATGCCGTCTTTGGCGTTTGCTGCGCCCACTGCTGCCGTGTACTGACGATCCGCATTTAAGGTGCGCGTGAAGGTCTTGCCGCCTTTAGTGAGCGTTTCAGTTAAGCTACCTTTGAGGATGCCGACCCAGTTTTCATAAGCAAGCACTTTGTCTTCGGCGTCGACGGCTGCAATTGAATCTTCCAGATCCAGAATCGTCGAGAGTGCGGATTCGATGACGAGGTCTGCTATACCGGCGGGGTCATCTTTGCCGATGCCTTTACTGCGATCGATTTGCAGGTCGATATGTAGCCCGTTATTGATCAGCAATACCGAAGACGGCGCCGCTGCGTCGCCTTGGTAACCGACGCATTGCGGCGGGTTGGCGAGTGCGGTGATGCTGCCGTTTTTTAGTGTGATGGTCAGCGCGCCGTCAATGATTTGGTAGGCTGTTGCCTCGCTATGCGAGCCTTCGGCCAGCGGTACGGCGTCGTCCAAAACGCGACGGGCAAACGCAACGACTTTGGCGCCACGCACCGGGTTATAACTTTCGCCATTAGCGCCGGTTTTGCTAGCGCCGTCTGTCTCTGCGATGGCGTCTGTGCCGTACAAGGCGTCGTACAGTGAGCCCCAGCGTGCATTGGCGGCATTGAGTGCGTAGCGTGCGTTGAGGATTGGCACCACCAACTGAGGGCCGGCTTGCAGCGCAAGCTCGGCGTCGACGTTGGTGGTGGTGGCGCTAACTTTTTGGGGACGCGGTACGAGGTAGCCGATGGTGCTTAGATAGTCGCGGTAGGCCGGCATGTCGGTGATGGGGCCGGGATGCGCCGCGTGCCATTGATCCAGCAAGGTTTGCAGGCGATCGCGCTCGGCTAGTAGTGCGGCGTTTTTCGGCGCCAGGTCATGCGCGATCGTATCAAAGCCTTGCCAGAACACCGTGCTATCGATGCCGGTGCCAGGCAGAACCTGCTCTTCGATGAATCGGTGCAGCGCAGTGGCGACTTGAAGTCGATGGCAAGTGGTACGTGCAGTCATGATGTGAGCCTCAAAAATAGTAGGTAATAAAAATCAGAAAAATTAAAAATTAAAAAACGGTCTTGATGGATACATATTGATAGGGGTTCGTTAAGTTGGCTCGTGATGCTGACTAACGAAACTAAGCAGATCCGTGAGTGAGCTTCCTTGCCCGTCTGGTGTGACACCGAGTTCCTCCATGGGTGCATTGGCGCGATTGACCCAAAAGCTGGTGTAGCCAAACCAGGTTGCGCCGCACACGTCCCAGCTATTACTGGAAACAAACAGGATTTTTTTCGCCGGTAGTCCGAACACGTCGGGCCCGAGCTGATAGGCCTCGGGTGCGGTTTTAAATTTTTTGACAGCGTCGACCGAGAGCAGGTGGCTAAATAGCCCTTGCATGCCAGCGGCGTTGACGGCGGACTCCAGCATGTGCAAATTACCGTTGGAGAGAATCGCCAGTTTCAAGTTCATCTGCCGCAGCTGCTGAAGCACAGCCAGATTTTCAGGGAACGCCTGCAGTTTGGCGTATTGACCCATCAAGATATTTTGGGCATCGAAATCGAGCTGCAAGCCTAGTTTTTTGCAACTGAAAATCAGTGCATCTTGCGTGACTTCCCAAAATGGTTTGTACATTGAGCACATCGTGCGTAGACGGGTGTACTCAATTTGCTTGTCACGCCACAGTGCAGCGAGCGCGTCGCCTTTGCCGGGATAGCACTTTTCTGCCAAGGCACCGATGGAATACACGTCGAACAGCGTGCCGTAGGCGTCGAAGGCAATAGCTTGAAAGGGCATGGGGTGTGCGGGCGGTTTGAAAAGAGAATGATCTGCAGTTTAGTGGATCATAATTGCTTAAATGATGGGTTTTAGTGAATTGATTTATGTGTTTTAGTCACAAATGATATCTTGCTGATTCGATAAGGCACTGAGATATTTTGGGGATGGTGCGGGGTGCGAAGGCGAAGATTGGCACCGTTATTTTCATTAAAAAATGAAAATTATTCGTGTCGTCGGATCACGTTTGCCGGATAAGATTTGAAGACGCTATGTAATCTGGGCGTTGCCACTTCGGCGCATTACTTTCTTGTCATGTGCGTCATCTGGCGATGCCAGATTTGAACGCCGCGTTTATTTTTAAGGAGTGTCGTCTTGCCAAAATTTGCTGCGAATCTGACGATGATGTTTACCGAGCGCCCCTTTGCGCAGCGTTTTGCCGCGGCGCGAGCAGCGGGTTTCGATGCGGTTGAGTTTCTGTTTCCTTATGAGCATGAGCCGCAGGCGATTGCAGGCTGGTTGAAGGAAAGCAGCTTGCAGAATGTCCTGTTTAATTTGCCGCCCGGTGACTGGACGGCCGGCGAGCGCGGACTGGCTTCGCTGCCCGGGCGCGAAGCAGCGTTTAGAGAGAGCGTAGCGCTGGCGATCGACTATGCCCGGGTCTCGGGTACCAAGCGGCTGCATATGATGGCCGGTCTACTACCGGCGGGAGCCGTGATGGCGGAGCATGAACAGACCTATCTGACTAATTTGCGGTATGCCGCCCGCGCCTGTGCGCCGTATGGTATTGACGTGATGATCGAGCCGATTAATACGCGTGATGTGCCTGGTTATTTTTTGAACACTCAGGCGCACGCGCATGCGCTACGCGTGCAATCGGGCGAACCTAACGTGAAGGTGCAGATGGATTTTTATCATGTGCAGATTGTCGAGGGTGATCTGGCGATGACGTTTAAAAAATATGTCGATGGGATTGGGCATATCCAAATTGCCGGTGTGCCAAACCGGCACGAGCCGGACGATGGTGAGATTCATTACCCTTATCTGTTTGCCTTGCTTGATGAACTCGGGTACGACGGCTGGGTCGGCTGCGAGTATCGCCCGCGCGGCCTGACGGAGGCGGGTCTGGGCTGGTTTGCCAAAGCCAATCATAAGCCCTGAAACTGCGGGGTCTTCCCGTTGCTGTTTAGGCGATGCCGCCTAGCCTTGAGCGCCTACAGTCAATGACGAACATTCTCTGGGTAGGCTGCTGTCATGTATGGATTGGTCAATCGGGCATTGCAGGAATTGGTGTGTGCGCGCTGCGGTAAGGCGGTATGGGATCAGATCCGCGCGCAGGCAGAGGTAAAAGAAGAAGTCTTCATTCGTATGGATTCGTATCCGGATGCGTTGACTTACCGGCTCATTGATGCCACATCGGTTGTGTTGCAGACGCCCGCTGATGTGCTGCTCAGGCAGTTTGGCCAGCATTGGATGCGCTATACCTCGATTGAAGGATATGGCGCACTCGTCAATGACATGGGGCGTGATTTTTTTGAGGCCTTGGCCGGCCTTGATGCGATGCATGCCCGCGTGGCGCTGCTTTATCCCAATCTTAAAACACCGCATTTTCGCTGTACCGAGATGACCTCGGAGAGTCTGTTTCTTCACTACCATTCTGAACGCGTTGGCTTTGCGCCGATGATTCTGGGATTGATCGAAGGTCTTGGCGAGAAATTTGGTATTCGCGTCAGTATTGAGCATGTTGTTGCCAAAGGCCCTGAGCAGGATTTTGATAGCTTTTACATTCGGCTCTTGGGGCCGATGGACCATGCCGTTTGAGCTGGGACGCCTACTGCTTGCACAGGCACAAACGTCAGAGGAGGTCATCCGCCTGTGGGGTGAAGCGTTTCCATTTTCTTTTGTGTTGGATGGCTCGCTCACGATTATCAGCAGCGGACCGCTGTTGCGTAAAATTTATCCTGGTGTGTCGGTCCGCTCTCAGCTGACCCAGTGCTTTACGTCGCCGCAGTTTACGCAGACGAATGTGACAACCCTACAGCTACGGGCGCAGGCGGGACAGTTACTGCTGTTGTATTGCGCGAGCAGGGAAGCGCTACCACCACTGCGCGGCCAATGGCTTATTTTGTCGGGTGACCATTTGCTGTTTTTGGGTTGGCCTTGGGTGACCTCATTTGGTCAGCTTGCGCCGCTGGGGATTTCGCTGGTGGATATTCCACCGCATAATCCGTTGGCAGAAATTCTGCTGCTTCTGCAGACCAACCGCAGTGCGATGGATGATGCACGCGATCTTGCTATGACGCTCAAGCAGAGTAGTGATGCGCTGGAGCAGGTCAATCTGCAACTCAAGCAGCAAGTCGAGGAGCGCAGTCGTGCTGAAGCGGCTATGGCTGTGGCGCGGCAACTGGCAGAGGTGACGCTTGAATCGATCGGTGATGGTGTCATTGTGATTGACCTTGATAGCATGGTGACTAGTTTTAATGCTGCGGCTGCCAGGCTCACCGAGATCCATCCCGAGCAGGCGATGGGTCAGTCGCTACAAGCACTTTTTGCTGGTCGTTTTGATTGCGATGATCTCCATGCCTGCGTGATGGCGCGCGCGGTACGTTGTTGCGCGCCATCGCCGGTGAGTGCCGGCAATGCAAGTCTTAAGCTTGTCAACGGTAAGGTACGCGAGTTGGAATATACGATCTCGCGCATCCATGATCCGCAAAAAAAAATTGTAGGTAGCGTGCTGGTGCTGCGGGATGTCAGTCAGGCGCAGGCGCTCACGCGGGAATTGGCGCACCAGGCGTATCACGACGCGTTAACAGGGTTGCCCAACCGGCTGATGCTGCGGGATCGATTACAGCAGGCTCTGCAGCGCGCTGCACGGCGCAACGAACAGCTCGCGGTGCTGTTTGTGGATCTTGATCGTTTCAAGGCGGTCAATGACACCTTGGGTCATCGAATTGGGGATGCGTTGCTGTGCGCCGTGGCGGATCGCTTGCGTCAGGCTTTGCGTCAATCGGATACGGTGGCGCGTGAAGGCGGGGATGAATTTGTGATTATCCTCGAACATATCCGTAACGCGCATCATGGTGCGGCGGTGGCGCACAAACTGCTCAAGGCGATGGACGCGGGCTACCAGATTGATGGGCACACGTTGTACTGTACGGCCAGTATTGGGGTGAGTTTTTTTCCGGATGATGGTGCTAATGCGGAAGAATTAATCAAGCATGCCGACGTAGCGATGTTTGAGTCGAAAGATCATGGTCGCAATAGCGTGCATTTTTTTTCCGAGGAAATATACCAGCGCTCGACCCAACGGTTTGAGCTTGAGTCGCAGTTACGATTGGCGCTCGTTGAGGAGCAGTTCGTCGTTTATTACCAACCTCAGCTGAGCTTGCCGGATCAAAAAATTCGTGGTGCTGAGGCGTTGGTGCGCTGGCTGCATCCGCAGCGCGGTCTGGTGCAACCGATGAGCTTTATTGCACTCGCCGAAGAGATTGGCTTAACGGTGCAATTAGGCGACTGGGTGTTAGAGCAGGTGTGCCGGCAAATCGCTGCGTGGATCGCGCAATATGGCTTTAGTCCGTCGATCTCGGTCAATGTGTCGGCGCGGCAGTTACAGTTGCCGGCGTTCTCGGAACACATTGAGTCGGTATTGCGCCGTTACCGGATTCCGCCCTGCTTGATTGAGCTCGAGTTGACCGAGCATTCGCTGATGCAGCACCATGATCAGGCGAGCGTCTTGTTGGCTGGATTGAAGCGTCAGGGCGTCAAATTGGTGCTCGATGATTTTGGGACGGGCTATTCAAATCTGGCGACCTTGTCGGGTTTGCCATTTGATCGTTTGAAAATAGATCGCTCATTCGTTGCCGGTATTATCGACAATCCGCAAAGCAGGGCGTTGGTGAATATGATTTTGGCGCTGGCACGTGAGCTGAACCTGACGGTCGTGGCCGAGGGCGTCGAGAGTCTGGATCAGCAGTCATTGTTGGTGAGTTTGGGGTGTGATTGTGTGCAGGGTTACCTGCATGCGCCGCCTTTGACGAGTGACGAATTTGCGCAGCGCGCGTTTGGCCGTACATGATCGTACGATATTGACAATATTTACCGAGGTACTGTGCGTCCCGCTAATTTGAAAGCCGGGCAGCGCGCTTTGCCCGAAATAGCCTTGTCTTCATAATTGTTTGTGTCATTCCGACACAATCACAAACTTTTGCCTTATATTCGCCCATTAATGACTTCAGCTGTTTCGGCTGCGGTCGATTTATATTGGCATTACTTCCGTAATTTTCTGATGCGCGCGCTGAAGTAAGGGCGGGCGATTAATAAAAAATACTACTTATGGCAGAAGCAGAAGCAGAAGTTCCGAAAGATGATCCTGCAGTCGAAGAGGAGGTGGCGTCGATCGAGCCGCCAGATGAAGACGCGGAGGAACCGAAGCAGCCCATCATCTTTAAAAAGGTAGTCGAGGATGGCCACGCGGGTGCGCATGGCGGTGCGTGGAAGATTGCGCTGGCTGACATGATGACGGCGATGATGGCGTTCTTTTTGCTGATGTGGTTGTTGGGCGCGACGCCGGAAGAACAGCGCCAGGGCATTGCCGAGTATTTTCAGCCTTCTGATCGCAAGACCTCGAGCGAGGGCGAGACGGCGGGTTCGAATGGCATGTTTGGTGGTACGTCAGTCATTGATCCCGAATCGATACCAAGCGAGCCTACCCAAAATGCCTTGATGGAGCGCGTAACGCCGCGCACGGAGGCTGGGCCAGCGGAAGACCAGGGCAGCTCACCCAAGGACAAATCGCAAGATATCAAAGACCCGAAAAATCTGACCGAGGAGCAAAAGCGGCAGATTGCCGCGGAAGCAGAAAAAGAAAAAGTCGACAAACTAAAAAAAGAAGTCGAAAAACGTTTGTCGGAAAATGCGCAACTGAGTGATTTGCGTAGTCAGGTTAATTTTGTGCGTGAAAAAGAAGGCTTGCGTATCGAGATTATCGACAAGGCTAATTTTTCCATGTTCGGCAGCGGTAACGCAGCCATACAGGGTCGTGCCGCGGCATTGATTCGCGAAGTGACCAAGTCGGTTGCGAACATGCCCAACAAGCTTGCCGTGAAAGGACATACGGACAGCATGCCTTTCCCGGAGGGGAGCGAGCGCTCCAACTGGTCGCTGTCGATTGAACGGGCCGAGGCCACCCGACGGATGATGGAGCAGGGTGGCATGGAGTCGTCCCGCTTTGCGCGCATCGAGGGTGTGGCAGATACCGCACCCTATAACGCCGGTGATCCGTCTGATCCGCGTAATCGTCGTATCAGTATTACGGTGTTGTATAACGATAAGCTTTAGGCGATCTGCGCCAGCCGCTAGCGCAGCGGCCTGGTCGGAAACAGTCTGATCATGGCCAGATAAATCGCCGAACCGGCGACCAAACTGGCAGCGGCAACATCAAGTGCCCATTCAAATCCTTCGGCATGGCTTGATGCCCGTGCCAGCATGAAGGCTGCAACCGGCGGCCCCGCAATCTGGCACGCGCCAAACGATGCCGAGAGCAAGCCGATGATGCTCGATGGGGCATGCGGATGGAGCCTTCGCCCTATCTGCATCACAAAAAATGTGATCGCCGTGAAAGGTAACCCCACCAGTACACTGCCAAGGGCAAAGCCGGCCAGGGTCGGCATCCAATTGCTTAGTGCGACACCCAGCGCTTGCACGAGGTAGCAGCCTGTAAGCAAGTAACGCTGATCAACGTGGGCCGGTATGCGCGACGCAACCAGCGCACCACACGCGACCCCGATGCCGAGTATGGGCCAAAATAAATCTGGCCAGACCGAACCCGGTAAAGCGGTGCGCGCAATCACGGGCAGGAAGGTGGCCGTGATGATGTAACCAAAACCCGCCAGACCGTAGGCAATGGTGAGTCCGGCTTTTTCGATCAGGCGCCCGTTGGGTTGCGCCGGTTTGGCCGCAACAGTGCTGATGATGGTTGGCTCACCACCGCGAAACACGGGCCAGACCAGCGCCGTCATGACGGCAGCCAACAAGCCGAATGCCAGCCAGCCGGTGGCAGCGCGCCAGTCCAGCATGACCATCAGGCTAGCTAACAGGCCGCTTGAGGCAATCCCGATGCCGGGGCCGGCGTAGATGATGCCGCCTGCGGTAGGGGCGTTCAGATGCGCGAGTTGCGCCAGACACCAGGTGGAGGTAAAGACAAAGGCGATGGCCGTGACGACACCGGTGGCAAAGCGTAACCACGGCCAGGCAGGCGCCCAAGTTGTCGTCATCAAGGCGGTGAGTACGCAGGTGGCAATCAGGCCGCCTCGGACCATCTGCGTGCTGATCAGTGGCTGCAGACGCCAGCGTGACCAGATGGCGGGCTGTAGCGTGCACAGAATGGCACCCAGCAAGTAGCCGAGGTAATTGGCGCTGGCAAGCCAGCTGGCTTGGGGCAGGTCGATCTGCTGATCGTGCAGCATCATCGGCATCAGCGGGGTAAAGGCAAAGCGCCCGATGCCCATCGCGACGGCCAAGGCGAGCATGCCGGCCAAGGCGATGGTGAGTGGATGTGCTGGCTTGGATTGGTTTGGCATTGCGTGAAAATCGGATGTGGGTAAGGCCATGCTTGTGTGGTCATGAGAGGTGGCACCGGTCCGCGCTGACGTGGGCGGCGCTGATTGTAGCCGCAAATATAAGCGTGACTTGCGATACGCATGGGGCAGTGCTGCCCCAGCGTGATTAAAACGGTGCGTTTGTGGTGCGTTTGCAGTGGCCGGAAACGATGTCGAGTTTTTTGCCATCTTTTAAAGCGAGCCACTGCCGAAATTCGCCGTTGCTGCGGTCTAGGGTGAAATGTTCGCCAGTGACGTTCAGACCATACCGGATGAACATCGCTGAGCGGTGGACGCTGAGCAAGGCGAGGTCGACTGTTAAGCTGCCTTTGCGGTTACGTGAGATCGCAAATTCGCCCTCGTACCAGCCCGTTTGATTGTCAAAATCAATGCCTGCCGACAGCGTCATTCTGCTCACTTCTGGGGGCTGTTCTAAACCATTAATTGGGCGCGATGCATCGACATCGCAAACTAGTTCAAGTGTGCCTGTATTGCGAAAGCCGCCTTTGGCAGTTTGGCCAGAAAAATTAAAGCTGACGATGCCACTCCATTGCGCCAGACCGAGTAATACGACGGTGGCAGTCAGGGTCAGACCGATCACGGTTAATTTTTTCATGGGTTGTCTCTCTGTACCTGTCGCTGCAGACGTTGCGTTATGTGGATCAGTAATCCTGCGCTGGCATCTTCGATTAAATCAAGTACATGTTCAAAGCCAGCATCGCCATCATAGTAGGGGTCAGGTACGACGGCGGCATCGTGTTTTATGCAAAATTCGGTGAGGCGACGTAACTTGCGCTGATGAATAGGCGGACACATTGATTCGGCTAGTGCCAAGTTGTCCCAGTCCATCGCCAGGAGTAAATCGGTTTGGTCAAAATCGGCATGGATGAGTTGGCGCGCACGCAGGTCTGACAAGTCGTAGCCGCGACGCGCAGCATGGCGCTGACTGCGCGCGTCGGGTGGCTCGCCCGGATGATAATTGTGGGTCCCTGCAGAGTCGATGATGATGTGCTGCGACAGGCCTGCCTGATCAACAAGCTGCCGAAATACACCATGCGCGGTGGGGCTGCGGCAAATATTGCCCATGCAGAGAAACAGGATGCGGTATGGCGGAAGCAGCGCAGTGGTCATTGTTAATTCAGCATGTTCGGGGTGCTGGTTTTGCAGGGTGTTTTTTTATTCCAGTTTATGATGCCATGTTTTTTGACGAGGCCGGATTTTCGGCACTCCACCCGCTCTTGACCTTGCAGGGACATGATGATTTCTGAGACGATGAAGGCAGAGGCGCCCTCGGCAGAGGCCGATAATCCGCTGCAAACCCGGCGCCGGGTCAAGGCTATTCTGGTGGGCTCGGTGGGCAATCTGATTGAGTGGTTTGATGTGTATGCGTATGCTGCCTTTGCGCTCTATTTTGCGCCGTCGTTTTTCCCGGCAGATGATCCGGTGGCGCAGCAGCTGTCTGCCGCGATTGTGTTTGCCGGCGCGTTTGTCATCCGTCCCGTGGGCGGTGTTATTTTCGGCTGGATTGCAGATCGCCACGGGCGCCGCCATGCTCTGATGTTGTCGGTATTGCTGATGTGTTTCGGTTCTCTGTTGATTGCCCTAAGCCCGACCTATGCGCAGGTCGGTGTGTGGGCGACGGTGATCCTGATTGTCGCGCGCCTGTTGCAGGGACTCAGTCAGGGTGGCGAGTATGGCGCCAGTGCGACCTACCTGGCCGAGATGGCGCATCCTGCGCGGCGTGGATTTTATTCTGGCGTCTGGTACATGACCCTGATCGGCGGACAGCTGGCGGCGGTGCTGGTGCTCCTGCTTTTACAAAAATTATTTCTGACCTCTGCCGAGCTCAAAGAATGGGGCTGGCGTATTCCCTTTTTTATTGGCGCGCTGTTGTCGGTCTATGCGCTGTTCATGCGGCGCGAGTTGCATGAGACTGATCATTTCCAGCAAGCAGCCAAGCACGGTACCCCGGCGTCTTCGCTCAAAACCTTGCTCAAGCATTGGCGGCAATGTCTGCTTGTGGTGGGATTGACGATCGGTGGCACCAGTGCGTTTTATACCTACACAACGTACATGCAAAAATTTTTGAAGCTGTCGGTCGGGCTCGATGATGGACAAGTGACCATGGTGGTTGTGGGCTATTTGCTGGTGGCCTTGGTTTTGCAGCCAGTGTACGGCGCGCTGTCGGATAAATTTGGGCGTAAGCCGATGCTGGTGTGGTTTGGGGTGATGGGCGTGCTGTGTACCTATCCTTTGCTCTCGACGCTGGCACAAACAAAAAATCCGTGGGTGGCGTTTGGCCTCATTTGTGCGGCTTGGCTGATTGTCTCGGGCTATACCTCGATTACGGGCATCATCAAGGCAGAGTTGTTTCCGACGTCGATTCGGGCGCTTGGTGTGGGTGTGCCCTATGCACTAACGGTATCGATCTTTGGTGGCACGGTCGATTCAGTGGCGCTGGGTTTCAAACAAGCGGGCCACGAGAGCTGGTTTTATTGGTATGCGACTGGCTGTATTTTTATTTCTCTATTGGTGTATGGGAGCATGAAAGACACGCGTGCGCATTCCCGCATGGAGCAGCACAGCTGACCTTATAGCACCGCGCCAAAGGCCCAGCCAATAAGGCTCGTGCTTACCATGGCAAGTACCCCCCAGAAACCTACCCGCAATGCGCCGTTGGCTATGGGTGCGCCACCGGTACGGGCCGCGAGTCCGCCCAGCACAAGCAGACCGAGCAGCGCGCTGAGGGCAACGGTGATAATCAGCTTGTCTGGTGCTGACGCGAGCATCACGAGCAAAGGCAAACTGGCGCCGGCGGCGAAGCTGGCCGCCGATGTCCAGGCGGCCTCCAGCGGTTGCGCGGTGGTGTTTAACGAAATGCCGAGTTCGTCACGCGCGTGCGCGGCCAGCGCGTCGTGGGTCATCATCTGCCGAGCCACTTCTTGGGCGAGCTCTGGTTGTAAACCACGGCCGATGTAAATGGCAGTAAGTTCACGCTGTTCGGCAGGACCGTCCGTGTCGAGTTCCTGCTGCTCACGGGCGAGATCGGCGCGCTCGGTGTCGGCTTGGGAGTGCACCGAGACATACTCGCCAGCAGCCATGGACATGGCGCCGGCGACCAGAGACGCGGTGCCGGCAATGAGAATATTTTCATGGCTGGCTTGGGAGGCCGCTACGCCAAGAATCAGGCTAGCCGTTGAGATGATGCCGTCGTTGGCGCCCAATACGGCGGCACGTAACCACCCAATGCGATGCATGCGATGACTCTCGCCGTGAAGTCGGGACATAATTATTTCCTGTTTGGATCAGAATAAAGCGGCGAATTGTTGAAGTGGGTTTGGTGCGCGAGCTACATCCTTCAGCCTCGGGTGTGTTACTGCGTACAGTAGCCGTGAACGATCTCCGTTGCGAGCAAAACAAAAGGTTTTTTATTTCCCTTTTCTTGCAGCCGCACTTCGAGAAACTGGCTCTGTACCCGGCCGCTTTGACGAATTGAAAGAACTTTGTAGGATTGCTGTGCCGACCCTGGATCGATGACGCTCACTTTCCAGCCGGCGTTGCCGACAAACCGCCCGGCCATCATGCCTTTGTCGCGTTGAACGATAAATTCTGCGCCGACGGCGGTTTCATAATAATTTTTTTTGCCCGCGAGCGCGTCGATACTGCCTTCGGCCGTAATTTCTGAGACCCCGGTAATCGTACAAGATAGATCAGACTCGGCGAGGGCGGGGCAGGCGTTAAGTAAGGCGAGGGTAATACACAGGATGGTTAACAGGCGCATGGCAGCTTCCGGAAATGGGGAAAATGAATCGCGCCATGATAATCGGATTAGCTGTTTTTGGCAGAGTAGGCAGAAAATAGAAGCGTTATTAATTTAAAATTACAATGATCCGAGACCGACGTCTTGCGCCAACTGAGCGATTTGTTTTTGTTTTTCGGGGAATATTTTGAGATATTGCCTTAATCCGTTTCGGATATGTTCTTCGAATACGGGGGCTTTATAAAAGCTGACTAATCGATCGTGCCCTTGAAAATCATAGGCGGTGACTTTGTAGTGCGCCCATTTTGGCCAATCTTTGAACATTTCATCGACATCGGCAATGTTGAGCCTGCATTCGAATCCGCTTTCGCCAAATTCGGCAAAATAAATACTTTGCGTGGGATCGGCCCCCATAAAGCCACGTAGTTGTTCAGGGTCACTCCATAATAGATTGCGTAGGCAAAAATCAAATCCCTTGTCCCGTTCGGGATCCAAAAAATCAAACGGCAACATGTCGGGCTTGTAGATGAAATGCATGACAGGCTCCTGAACGAATGGTTTGCGGCAAAACCGACCGTGGGTACGATCCTCCGCGTTGAATTTGGACTAGATCGTAGCGAATTGGCTATTAAGGTTGCAGCGTGCAATCATGTGCTGTCTGTAAAATTTTTCGTCACCCGCGAACACGGCTGAGACCGTTGTAATTTTGCGTCAAAGTTTTGTGCCTGTACGGCTTCACTACAAAAATAGGATGTCCCACATGGTTTTATCTGATGCGGTCGTTAATTGCTCGGCCTATCGGCATGGCAAAAAGCACAAGGACATGTCGATTGACGATATTAGCGAGGTCTTGCTCGAGTCGGAGACGTTTGTCTGGGTTGGTTTGGTAGAACCCGGGCCGGCGTTACTGCAGAAAATGCAGGAAGAATTCGGTTTGCATGAACTGGCGATTGAAGATGCGCAGCATGCGCATCAACGCCCGAAGTTCGAGGAATATGGCGAGACCTTGTTTATGGTGTTGCATTCCGCTGATATGAAAGCTGGTCAGATTAGCTTTGGCGAAACGCACGTATTTTTAGGGCCGCGCTTTATCCTGACGGTGCGTCATGGGCAATCTACCGGCTATGCCGGGGTCCGGGCGCGCTGTGAAAGTATGCCGGAGCGATTGGCTAAAGGTCCGGGTTATGTGTTGTACTCGCTGATCGATTATGTGGTGGATCAGTACCAGCCGTGTATCGATCATTTTCAAGCGCAACTTAGAGAGTTTGAACATGATTTATTTACGCGCGGCATTCCCAATGAAAATCTGAAAAATTTTTATGATTTGAAAAATAAATTGCTGACCTTGCAGGACGCCGCATTTCCCTTGGTGGATATTTGTACAAACTTGTTACGTTTCCATAGCGAGATTATTCCTAAAGATAGTCGAATTTATTTTCGTGACATTCTGGATCATGTGGCGCGGGTCAATCAGGCAAGTACGCGTATGCAGGAAATGATTAACGCGGCGATGCAGGTGGCGCTGGCCCAGATTACGATCCGCCAAAATGATGTGGTGAAGCGATTGGCAGGATGGGGTGCCATTCTCGCGGTGCCGACGATGGTGTTTAGTTTGTATGGGATGAATTTCAAGGTGATGCCTGAGCTGGCATGGGAGTGGGGCTATCCGGCGGTGCTAGTCGTGATTGGTCTGGGTTGCGGGGTGCTGTACCGGCGGCTTCGAAAAGTTGGCTGGCTGTAGATCATGGTGTTGATTGGATACTGCGGAGCAAATGCGATGCGCACTACTGTTTATTTGATGATGCTGGTACTGACTTGGGTTGGCCTGCAGGAAGCGCGTGCTGGCGACAATGCCACTTCGCTATTCGAGGTGGTCAAGCCAGTGATAGTCGTGCTGCGTGCCGATTATGAGGGACGCACCGCTTACACCACGGCCGTCGTCACGGCGGCCGGTCGAATGCCCGCGCAAGAGAGTGTAACGACGGGCGAATTTACCGAGGTGACGACCTCGGCAAGCGCGGTGATTCGGGCGGTGACGCTGTCGTTTAATCATGAGGGAAAAAAAATGATCGGGCAGGTCGTCAGTTTTGATGAGGAGCATGATCTGGCGACGGTGCTTTTTGTCGGACTTTCTTTGCCTGTCGCTATGACTGCGGCGGTGGATGTCCCCGAGCGTATGCCGGAACAATCTTTGTTCTTAGTGTCATTTGCCAGCGTCGGAAGATTTAAACTCGTCGGCGTTTTAATAAGAGAATCTGTCATGGGCGCGGGCATTCCCCTAGAACGGCTTTCGGTGCCACCGCACGCCTCAAATAGCGCCGTGTTTGATAGCGCCGGTACCCTTGCTGGCATCGTGAGTCCAAAGCTCAGTATCGCGCAGGGTAGTGCGAGCATGATCCGGTTCGAGCGCGTGGTGCAAGTGCGGCGGGCCCATCAGCAGCTGTTTGATGCGCTGCGTTTGACAGATCTTGCGCCGCAGGTTCCGACCCAGAGGGCCTTGTTGTTCAGACAGCTTGTAGCCTGGTCTAAAAAAGTGGAAGGACCGTCGGAGGAGAGCCTGTTTGATGCGTTGATGCGCATCGATTCGGGCGGGCTTAGTTCGGATGAAGATAAAAGAAAAACGGCAGAGAAATTTGCTCGACATATGCTGTCCCGTTTCCTGCAATCGCGCAGCTAAACTTGGCTGTTTTCCGATTAGGACTTTGCTCTACCGGTCATGCGACAATGTCGGCGCTCTCCTGTGCCGAAAGCGACTTGTTTACTTAATGATAAAAAATATGGCCCTAGCCGAATATATTCTCACTCTGTCTTGCGTGGATCAGCGCGGGATTGTCCAGCGTGTCTCTGGATTTTTAGCGGAGCACGGCTGCAATATTACAGACTCTGCTCAATTTGGTGATGCACAGTCGAAGCTGTTTTTCATGCGTGTGCATTTTGTGTTGGAAGATGACTCGGTGAGCGATACGTCGCTGCGCAAAGGTTTTGCTGCATTGGGCGCGAGCATGCAAATGAGCTGGCAGCTCCATGATGCTGCCCGCAAGCCGCGGGTGTTGTTGATGGTGTCAAAGATTGGTCATTGCTTGAACGACCTGCTGTTTCGCTATCGCAGTGGTCTGCTGCCGGTGGAGATTGTTGCCATCGTGTCGAACCATACCGAGTTTTATCAGCTTGCAGCGAGTTACAACATCCCTTTCCATCATCTGCCTCTGGTTGCAGGTGCGTCGGCTGAGGCGAAGCGTACTCAGGAAGAGCGGATCATGGAGATTGTGAAAACGAACGAAGTCGATTTGGTTGTGCTGGCGCGCTATATGCAAATTTTATCGCCGGCGATGTGCGAGGCTTTGCGTGGCAAGGCGATCAATATTCATCACTCGTTTCTGCCAAGTTTCAAGGGAGCGAAACCTTATTATCAGGCGCATGAGCGTGGTGTGAAGTTGATCGGCGCGACGGCGCATTTTGTCACCGGCGATCTTGATGAAGGCCCGATCATTGAGCAGGATGTGGAGCGGGTCGATCATGCGATGGACCCGGAGACATTGACGGCGATTGGACGCGATGTGGAATGCGTGGTGTTGGCGCGGGCAGTGAAGTGGTTTGTCGAGCACCGTATTTTGCTCAATGGTCACAAGACCATTGTTTTTAAATAAGCAGTATTTAACCCAGCACGCGTTGCAGCCAAGGTCCGATGTCGGCGATCTCTTCTTCGCAAACTGAATGCTGCATCGCATACTCGTGCCATTCGACGTGGTAGCCGAGTTCTTTGAGAAAATCTCTTGAGATTTCAGCGCGGTCAATTGTGACGACCCCGTCGCCACGGCCGTGTGCGATGAAGATCGGCGTGTGCTGGTTTGCCTCGCTGCGCTCGGCAGCGACGGTTGCCGCGATGGGCAGATAACCAGACAGGCAAAGCAGACCGGCGAGTTTTTGCGGGTGACGCAAGCCGGTCTGTAAGGTCATCGCACAGCCTTGTGAAAATCCGGCGAGGATGATTTTGTCCGCTGGGATGCCGCGTTCGATTTCCCGTGCAATTAATTGTTCGATTTGCTGCTGCGATTTGCGCAGGCCGGCCGTATCTTCGCGCCGCACCAGATCCATGCCCAAAATGTCGTACCACGCGCGCATGACATAGCCACCATTGATGGTTACCGGCATGGGTTCGGCATGGGGAAACACAAACCGGATGCCGGGGCAGCCTGTCAGATCAAGCTCGCGCACGATGGGCACGAAGTCGGCACCGTCGGCACCGAGCCCGTGCATCCAGATGACTGCGGCGCCGGGCTGCCCGATGGTAGCTATTTCGATGGTTTCAAGCAGGGGAGAGGCGTTCATGATGGGTAGGTGCAGTAGCGGGATGACTTAGGGTTTGGGACGAATCGCTGATTTGGGACGAAAGGCTTTGCACACGCTGTCGTGGGTCTCGATGTAAGGCCCGCCGATCAAGTCGATGCAATACGGCACCGCGGCAAAGATGCCGGCGACGATGGATTTGCCGGATTCGTCCTTGAGTCCTTCTAAGGTTTCGCGAATGGATTTTGGCTGGCCAGGCAGATTCATGATGAGCGCCGCATGGTCGGCGGTTTCGCGTATGACGGCGACCTGGCGCGAGAGAATCGCAGTGGGCACAAACTTCAGGCTGATTTGCCGCATTTGCTCGCCAAAGCCAGGCATCTCGCGCGTGGCGACGGCCAGCGTTGCTTCGGGCGTGACATCGCGGCGCGCAGGCCCGGTACCGCCGGTGGTGAGTACCAAATCACAACCAACATGGTCAACGAGTTCAATGATGGTTTGCTCAATGCGCGCGCGCTCGTCGGGTATTAGACGGGTTTCCATTTGCCAGGGGCTCGCCAACGCCTGCGAAAACCAGTCGCGCAAGGCCGGCACGCCCTGGTCTTCATAGATGCCGCTGGAGGCTCGGTCTGAAATGGAGACCAGGCCAATGATTAGCTCATCGGGATGGTTTCTAGTCTTCTTCATTCTCGTCTTCCTGTGCGCTTCCATCCGACGGCGAGCTGGCGCGTGATGCGGCGTGCAAGGATTTAAGGAGCTGATAAATTTCGCGGTAGGCTTTTGGCGGTTTACTTTCGGCCTGCTCTTTACGTGCGTTACGAATCATGGTGCGCAACTGCTGCTTGTCGATTTGAGGAAATTTTGTGCACAGCGTTGTTAGGGCCTGATCATCGGCCAGTAGTTTGTCGCGCTGACGCTCAAGCGCATGCAGCGCCGCAGTTTCGGCTTTGGAGGCACCGTTCCAGCTGTCGATGGTGGCCTGGATGATGGCTAACTCGTCCTGGTCGAGGGTACGCATTTTTTTGCCGACATATTGCAGCTGACGGCGGCGGCCTTCGTGGTCGCTGATCTGCTGGCAGATGAGAATCGCTTCTCGCACATCTTCGGGCATGGGAATGCGCTTGACGCGGTCACGCGCCTCGGCGACTAATTCGGCGCCAAGCTTTTGCAAGGCGGTCATTTCGCGCTTGAGCTGGGATTTTGAGGGGCGCTCGTATTCTTGCTCGAATTCACTGGACTGGAATCCGACAGCACCCCGATTTGCGTTGGGCATGGTGGGCAGGCCTCTGTCATTCATTAAACGGCTGCTATGATAACCGTTTTGACTCCTATTCGAAAAACTGCCCCTATGAATAAAGCCATTTTTACGCACAATCAAGATGAGTTAAAACAGATCGCCCGCGATGTTTTGCGATTTGCACAAGATAAAGGCGCCTCTGACGCGGTGGTCGAGATCAGTGAAGGTGACGGTTTGTCCGTGACTGTCCGCAAGGGGCAGGTCGAGACGATTGAGCAAAACAAGGATAAAGGGATCGGTGTCACCGTTTATCTGGGCAAAGGCAAGGCTATTCGTCGCGGTAACGCGAGCACCTCAGATTTTTCCACGCAATCGCTCAAGGATACGGTCGAGGCGGCTTACAACATCGCCCGTTTCACCGCTGAGGATGATTGTGCCGGCTTGCCTGAGCAAGATCTCCTTGAAACCGACCCGCTGGATCTAGCCTTGTGCTACCCGTGGCATTTGTCAGCAGAGCAGGCAGTGGAATTAGCACTGCGTGCTGAAACGGCGGCGTTTGCTGTCGATAAACGCATCACAAATAGCGAGGGTGCGAACGTGCATGCCGGGCAGTCGCACTTTGTGTTGGCCAACTCGCGCGGGTTTATCGCCGGCTATCCGTATTCACGCCATACGATTTCTGTGTCGCCGATTGCTGGCCGCGGCGCTAATATGCAACGCGATGACTGGTATTCGTCTGAACGCGATGCCCGCAAACTTGCCAAACCTGAGGCAATTGGTCGCTATGCTGCCGAGCGTGCGTTGTCGCGACTGAATGCGCGCAAGCTAGACACGCGCAAGTGCGCGGTGTTATTTGAGGCGCCGCTGGCCGCTGGCTTGTTGGGGGCGTTTGTGCAGGCGGTCTCGGGTGGGGCCTTGTATCGCAAGTCGACTTTTTTGCTGGATTCATTGGGCACGGCAGTGTTTGGCTCGGACATACAGATTGTTGAGGAGCCGCATTTGGTTGGCGCGGTGGGTTCGGCACCGTTTGATGAAGAGGGCGTGCGCACGCAACGACGCGACCTGGTCAAAGATGGGGTGGTGCAGGGCTATTTCTTGTCAAGCTATTCGGCGCGCAAACTGGGCATGCAATCAACCGGTAATGCGGGCGGCTCGCACAATTTGCGCATTACTTCGTCGCTCACGCGACCGGGTGACCATTTTAAGGCCATGCTCAAAAAACTCGACACAGGTTTGCTGGTGACGGAGTTGATGGGGCAGGGCGTGAATTATGTGACGGGAGATTACTCGCGTGGCGCGTCCGGATTTTGGGTTGAGCGGGGCGTTATTCAGTATCCGGTCGAAGAAATCACCATCGCCGGAAATATGAAAACGATGCTCAAAGATATCGTGGCGGTTGGCAGCGACACCCTCATTCGGGGAACCAAACAGACTGGGTCGATCTTGATCGCGGAGATGACCGTTGCCGGTGGTTAACGCAGAAAAAATTCTGCATTACGCGCCAGTTTTTGGCGCGTTCCCATCTTAGTGGGCAGAATTGAGGGAGGTTTGCTTTTTCGCAAGCTGATCGTTCGCAAACAAACCTCTAAAAATAACTTGCAACGACTTTTCCACAAACTGTCATCTAGCCGCTCCTGATTTGTTCATCGCGAAGGTGTTCGGCCGAAATGACGTGCATTTACCACATTAGTTTCTGTGAGTTTTTTTTCGCGATAGCGAAAAGAAATTTTAGTTTATTGGTCAGCAATGTTGCCGACAATGCGTGCAAACAACACACTGCACTACCCCATCAATTTGGTATTGCTGTACCGATGCGACCACTTCTAGAATTGCCATTGTTTTAACGGTGGTTGCGCCGATTCACAATCATTCAAAATTGTTGAATTTTCTAATTATTAAGACATTTCGCAAGAGGAGACTATAAATGGAACGTCGTTCGTTTATCAAAAAAGCGGCAGCAGGTGTGGCAGCTGCCGCTGTCGCAGCGCCGGCTATTGCGCAAGCCAATCCAACGATTAATTGGCGCCTGGCGTCAAGCTTTCCGAAATCGTTGGATACGATTTTTGGGGCGGCAGAAATCCTCTCTAAACGTGTTGCGCAGCTCACCGACGGAAAATTTCTGATCCGGGCCTTTCCGGGTGGCGAGTTGGTCCCTGCTTTGCAAGTCATGGATGCTGTGCAGGCCGGCACAGTAGAAATCGGACATTCTGCCTCTTACTATTACTTCGGCAAAGATCCGACGTTTGCCTTTGACACCGCTGTCCCGTTTGGTCTGACCTCGCGTCAGCAAACGGCATGGATGGATCAGGGCGGTGGGCGACAGCTGATGCGCGAATTTTTCCGCGACTACGGCATCATCAATTTTATGGGTGGTAATACTGGCTGCCAGATGGGTGGTTGGTTTCGCAAGGAGGTCAACACACCGCAGGATCTCAACGGTCTGAAGATGCGGGTTGGCGGCTTTGCCGGACGCGTGATGCAACGCCTGGGTGTCGTGCCCCAGCAAATCGCCGGCGGTGATATTTATCCTGCGCTTGAAAAAGGCACAATTGATGCAGCCGAGTGGATTGGGCCCTATGACGACGAAAAACTCGGGTTTAACAAAGTGGCGCCTTACTACTATTCTCCAGGCTGGTGGGAGTCGAGCGCGCAATTGTCTTTTTATGTCAGCTTGAAAGAGTGGGAAAAATTACCCAAGGATTATCAAGCTGCACTCGAGACGGCGACATTTGAAGCGCACGTGACCATGCAGGCCATGTATGACGCACGTAATCCCGCTGCACTGGCGCGTCTGATGAAAAATGGCGTGAAACTGCGCAGTTTCTCCAAGTCGATCATGGATGCCTGTTACAAGGCCACCTTGGAAGTCTTTGAAGAAGAGGCAGAAAAAAATCCGAAGTTTAAGAAGGTGCTTGATCCTTGGCGTCGGTTCCGTCAAGACCAAAACCAATGGTATTCAGTGGGTGAGGCACCGATCCAGAATTATTTAATTAGTCATAAATAGGCAGCTAAAAAACGCACATCATTTTTTGGTTTTTTAGTTTCTCGGCACGTAAAAACCCCCTCGCAGCGTTTGTCGCTGCGAGGGGGTTTTTTTAGGGGCAGATTCGGTTGAGAATCTGTCCCGTGAAGTGGTAGGGACTACTGCTTATTTCTTTTCCGGCTCAGTGGAGAAATCGAGTTTGAGTTCGCCGCCATCTTTGTTATCGCTACCCGGCGAAAAGTCGACTGTGGCAGTGCCCGCATCACCGCTTGATTCTGTGCCGGACGACATGTCGATCTTCAGCTCGATTTGCTCTTTCATGTCGGTCTTTGCGCCGACGGATACGATACTGGGGAACACAATGATCAGCGCGACCATGATTACTTGTATCGCCACGAATGGCACGGCACCCCAATAAATATCACTGGTTTTGATTTCTTTGGGAGCGACCGAACGCAAGTAGAACAGCGCAAAGCCAAACGGTGGATGCATGAAAGACGTTTGCATGTTCACCGACAGCAGTACACCAAACCAGATCAGATCAATGCCCATTTTGTCGGCAACTGGCCCGACGAGCGGTACAAGAATGAAGGCGAGCTCGAAAAAATCCAGGAAAAAAGCCAGACCGAAAAACAGGATGTTTACAACAATCAGGAAGCCTGCATTACCACCCGGCAGTGAGCTCAGCAGATGCTCTACCCATAGGTCACCGTTTACACCGCGGAAGATCAGGGAGAACACGCTTGAGCCAATCAGAATGAACAGCACAAAGCAGGACAGCCGGCTGGTCGAGTTCATCGCCTGCTTGAGCAGATCCCAGCTCAGACGACGGTTCATCAAGGCCAGAATCAGCGCGCCCAGCGCCCCCATCCCGCCACCTTCAGTTGGTGTGGCGATGCCGACGAAGATCGTGCCCAACACAAGAAAGATGAGCGCCAGAGGTGGTACCAGAACCAAAATAACTTTTTCTGCCATTTTCGATAGCAGACCGATCTTAAGCTTACGGTTGAGCAGCGCAAATATAAAGGCAAACGCGACGCCAACCACACCGCCATAAATGGCGGCCTCATCGGCAGCGAGATTGGGATGCGAAGCTAGATAAAACCGGGTGAACAGCCAGCCGATTGCCACGGTGCCGGCAATGAGTACAAAAAGGGACACGGCGCCACTATTGCCATTGGCCTCCCGCAGGTTGCGCGCTTCGATTGGCAGCGCGGGTAAGGCAGTCGGCTTGATGATTGAAACGGCCAGCACATAGCCGGTGTACATCATGGTGAGCAAAAGGCCGGGCAGGAAGGCTGCCTGATACATGTCACCAACGGAGCGACCTAATTGGTCAGCCATCACAATCAAGACCAGCGAAGGTGGAATGATTTGCGCCAGCGTTCCGGAGGCGGCAATAACGCCGGAGGCGATTTTTTTGTCGTAGCCATAGCGCAGCATGACGGGCAGCGAAATCAAGCCCATTGAAATGACCGAGGCAGCAACAACACCAGTGGTTGCGGCGAGCAGCGCACCAACAAAAATCACCGCATAGGCCACACCGCCGCGCATCGGCCCAAACAACTGACCGATGGTGTCGAGCAGATCTTCGGCCATTCCTGATCGTTCCAGAATCAGACCCATGAAGGTAAAGAACGGAATGGCTAGTAAGGTGTCGTTGGCCATGATGCCAAACAAACGGTTGGGCAAAGCTTGCAACAACTCAGGCTTGAGCAAGCCAACTTCAATCCCAACAAGTCCAAAAAATAGACCATTGGCCGCCAACGAAAACGCGACCGGAAAGCCCGATAGCAAGAAAATTACCAAGGTGACGAACATGACAGGTGCCATGTTCGCAATGAGGAATGCCGTCATGATGGAGTCTCGATTCAGTTGAGTTGATTGGCGGCCTTGATTGCCTCGATTTCTTCTTCGGGAGTGGCCACCTGCTTTTCAAAGGCGCTGGCCTCCACTTTGCCCATAAGGAATCCTGCTCGCTTGATGAGCTCGGAAATGCCCTGCATGGTCAGCATCAGAAAGCCTATTGGGATTAGTGCCTTTGCCGGCCAGACGATTAAGCCGCCCGCATTGCTCGACACTTCTTGGTTGCGAATCGATTCCATCGCGAAAGGGACCGCGAAATACAAAATCAGTAGCGTCGCAGGTAGCAGGAACAGAAGGAAACCGAATAAATCAATCCAGACTTGGGTACGTTTTGATAGTTTGCCCACAATCACGTCAATCCGAACATGTTCATTGCGTCGTAATGTATACGACGAGGCCAGCAGGAAAATGGCGCCGAACAGATACCACTGGATTTCCAGCCACGCATTGGAGCTCATATTGAACGCGTAACGGATGATTGCGTTGCCGCTACAAATCAACACGGCAAGCAGCAATGCCCAACTGACTGCGAGCCCGATTTTTTCATTAATGGCGTCGATGTATTTCGAGAGCGAGAGAAGAAAAGACATAGTTGGCTTTCGTTAGCGAAAATTGCGGATTAGATTTAATTATTATTATTTGGCAGGTGAGGTCACCATCGTCGCGTCCCCAACCCTGTCTGCACTGCTTGTTTGACAGAGCCGCGACAGGCGCGGACTAAAATTTAGCCGCTACACCCACCAAAACCTTATGCTGCTTTGCAGCAGCGCCGTATTTTGTTTATCGATAGAGTTAATTTTTTTTCACACCGACGTTTTATCACAACAGGTACGTAAAAAGAAAATGCCTATCGTTCGATTATCGACTGAAATATATTCTATTTTGCTTGAGAAGCTTGTACTTAGCTGAGTTGTTTGCGTACCCGTTGTATGGCTGCTTTAACCTGTGCCGGTGCGGTGCCGCCGACGTGGTTACGGGCAGCAACGGAGCCTTCTAGTGTCAGAACGGCATAAATATCGTCGCCGATCAATGCTGAGTAAGCCTGCAATTCCGCCAGCGAGAGTTCGGCAAGATCGCAACCGCGGTCGACGCAGCCACGCACTGCCTTGGCGACGGCTTCGTGCGCGTCGCGAAATGGCAGACCTTTTTTGACCAGATAATCAGCCAGGTCAGTGGCTGTTGCATAGCCTTGCAGAGCCGCTGCACGCATGGCCTCGGCATGAACGGTGATGCCGCTGGCCATGTCAGCAAAGATGCGCAAGGTGTCGGTCACGGTGTCGACGGTATCAAACAGGGGTTCTTTGTCTTCCTGGTTGTCTTTGTTATAGGCCAGGGGTTGGGCTTTCATTAGTGTTAGCAGGGCCACCAGATGGCCGTTGACCCGACCGGTCTTGCCGCGCGCGAGTTCAGGGACGTCCGGATTTTTCTTTTGCGGCATGATCGAGGAGCCGGTGCAGAAGCGATCGGCCAGTTCGATAAATCCAACCCGCGGACTCATCCAGATCACTAGCTCTTCGGACATGCGCGAGATGTGGGTCATGATCAGCGCGGCTGCTGCACAAAATTCAATCGCAAAATCGCGATCGGATACGGCGTCAAGGGAGTTGTGGCAGACATCGTCAAACCCAAGCGTGTGGGCGACCCGCTGACGATCGATCGGGAAGGTGGTGCCTGCCAACGCGGCCGCACCCAAGGGCAGGCGGTTGACGCGTTTGCGGCAGTCACTCATGCGCTCGGCATCCCTGCTAAACATTTCGACATAGGCCAGGATATGGTGCCCAAAGGTGACCGGTTGGGCGACTTGCATATGGGTAAAGCCCGGCATGATCGTGTCTGCGTGTTGTTCTGCCAGATTCAAGAGCGCAAGCCGGAAATCTCGCAAGAGGGCGCTGATGTCGTCGATGGCTGTGCGCAGGTAGAGACGAATATCGGTGGCGACCTGATCGTTGCGGGAGCGACCTGTGTGCAGGCGTTTGCCAGCGTCACCGACTAATTCGGTCAGACGTTTTTCGATGTTCAGGTGCACGTCTTCCAGATCAAGCAGCCATTCAAATTTGCCGGCATCGATTTCAGATTCGATCTGCATCATGCCGCGCTGAATATCCGCATAGTCTTGCTGGCTGATGATGCCCTGATGTGCGAGCATCTCTGCGTGCGCTAACGAGCCTTGTATGTCGAACCTGGCAAGACGGTGGTCAAAGAAAACCGATGCGGTGTAACGCTTAACGAGATCGGAAACCGGTTCAGAGAAACGGGCCGACCAGGCTTCGCCTTTTTTTGAGAGCTGTGCTGTCATGAATAACTTCCGTTAAATAGGTCAAGCTGCCATTAGCATGGGTATTGGCATTGCGTAAAAAGTGCCGGAATTATAGGACATTGGCATTGGCGCTCCGCATTCCGCATTTTGCCCGGCCTACCCCGTGTTGCGCAGACCCGCTGCGATCCCGTTGATGGACAAGTGAATGCCCCGATGCACCCGGATATCGGCCTTGCGCCCATCATCTTTCCACGCGCGGTGCCGTTTGATTAACTCTACCTGCAAATGGTTGAGCGGATCGAGGTAGGCAAAACGGTTTTTGATAGAACGCGCCAGAGTCGGGTTGTTGACAAGTCGTTCGCGCGAACCCGTCACCATCGACAGACTCTCATTGGTCAACGCATGTTCGACTGCAATCCGTTTGAAAATCATGTTGCGCAGTTTTTTGTCGGCGACTAGTCCGGCATAGCGCGAGGCCACTGCCATATCGGTCTTGGAGAGCACCATGTCCATGTTCGACAGCAGTGTGGAGAAAAAAGGCCACTCTTTGTGCATGGCACGCAGCGTGGCGAGTTTTTTAGTTTTTGATCCGGTCTTTTCATCAGCAAGCCAAGTTGAGATGGCACTGCCAAAACCGTACCAGCCCGGTAATAGCAAGCGACACTGACCCCACGAAAAGCCCCACGGGATAGCGCGCAAGTCTTCGATACGGCGGGTAGATTTGCGCGATGCTGGCCGCGATCCGATATTAAGCTCGGCAATCTCGGCGATGGGTGTGGCCGAGAAAAAATAGTCGGTGAATCCGGGTGTTTCGTAGACCAGATTGCGATAGGCCTGGTAGGCATGTTCCGAGAGCTCTTCCATTGCTTGCTCGAACCGGGCAAGCTGCCGGGCATGCTTGGTTTCCGTTACGGCTGGCATCAGGCTCGCCTCCATCACCGCCGCCACGACGAGTTCGAGATTACGTCGGCCGATCTCGGGATTAGAAAATTTTGAGGCGATGATCTCGCCCTGCTCGGTCAGACGAAATTGGCCGTTTACGGTGCCGCTTGGCTGGGCCAAAATCGCTTCGTGACTCGGGCCGCCGCCGCGCCCGACTGTGCCGCCTCTGCCATGGAACAGTCGCAGTTTGACGCCGTGTTTTTGAAACACCTGCACCAGCCCGATCTCGGCTTTGTAGAGTTCCCAGTTTGACGTCAGAAAACCGCCGTCTTTGTTGGAATCGGAATAGCCCAGCATGACTTCTTGCAATTCTCCCTGCTGCCTTACCAGCGTACGGATTTTCGGCAGCGACAACAGGCCGTCCATGATGCTTGCGGCAAAGCGCAAATCAGGGATGGTCTCAAACAAAGGGATCGCCATGAGTTCGGCTTCCTGCTTGCCGGTTTTTGGATCGATTTTGAATAGTCCGGTTTCTTTTTGCAGTAACAACACTTCTAGCAAGTCCGACACGCTCTCGGTGTGGGAGATGATGTAGTTGCGGATGGCGCGGGGGCCAAATTGCTGGCGCACAGTGCGCGCCATGCGTAGCACCGCCAACTCAGATTCGGTCTCGTCAGCGTAGGTGACATAGGGCGAATACAACAAGCGCGGCTGATCGAGTTCCGCCATCAGCAGAGCGATTTTTTCGTCCTCAGTGAGCGCCGCATAATTCGGCGAAACGGTGGCCGCGCTAAAGAGTTCAGTTAGCACGCGTTCATGGACATCCGAGCTTTGGCGCATATCCAGTGTGGCCAGATGAAAGCCGAAAATCTGCGTGGCGCGCTGCAAGGTGTTGAGTCGCGGGCGAATCAGAACAGCGCCATGGTTGGCGCGCAGCGAATTGGCGATGATTTCAAGATCAGCCGCAAATTCATCTGCGGTGTCGTAGTGTGCCACCGCGCCGACTTCACGGCGCATGATATTGGCAACGCCGAGTTTGCGCGCCGTTGCTGCTAAGCGCGCATAGATGGCAATAAGTGCACGACGGTAGGGTTCGTCAGTGCGATGCGGCGAGGTGTCGGGTGAATTCTCTGCCATCGCTTGCAGCGCCGGGCTGACCGCCACAAGCAGGGTCGAGATCGACAACTCTGCGCCCAGCGCGTGCACTTCTTCCAGATAAAAATCCAGGATCGTCGTCGACTGACGTGACAGTGCCTGCGTCATGGTGGCGGCATTGACGTTGGGATTGCCGTCGCGGTCACCCCCAATCCAGCTGCCTATCTGGACAAACGGCGAGGCCGCAGGCTTGGATTTGCGGGCATCCTTTTGCGGGAACCGAGCCTCGATATCCGATTCGATATCGTCGAACAAGCCTGGCAATTCGCGCAGAAATGTAATCCGGTAATACGACAAGGCATTGTCGATTTCGTCTTCGACGGTGAGCTTGGAGTAGCGCAGCATTCGGGTTTGCCAGAGCGTGGCCACTTCGGCATGCAGCATTTGCAGATTCCGTGACTGCTCCGCCGGCGTCAAGGGTGAATCACGTTGCGCCAGCAGACGCGCAATCTCGCGCTCGGCATCAAGAATGCTTTTGCGCTGTACCTCGGTCGGGTGGGCGGTGAGTACGGGCGAAATTAATGCGTCAGCAAAAAACGATTTGACCGTTTTACCTGAAACGCCGGCGTTATCGAGTTTGGCTAGCGTGGTGGCGATGCTGCCTCGTTTGGAACCAGAGCCTGCCAATAAATGTACCCGACGGCGGCGATTTTGATGCTGGTCTTCTGCGATATTGGCCAAATGCGAAAAATACGAAAACGCTCGCACGACCGAATTGGTCTGGTCGCGCGTGAGTTTTTTCAGAAGCTTATCGAGATCAGCGCCGGCCGTCGGGTCGGACTCGCGTCGGAAACGAACCGCTGTCTGGCGAATGGTCTCAATAACCTGATAGACCGTTTCGCCTTCTTGATGGCGCAGTACATCACCGAGCAGTCGGCCAAGCAGACGAATATCTTCTTTGAGCGGTGCGTCTTTGTCCGGTGCTGCGGACGCGCGGGTCGCGTTATTCTGGGGTTTTGCCATGGCAGGGGTGTGCAGTCAGCAGGTAGAGGTTCGTGAGGCCGGCTTGTGGCCGGATGTCGAAGGAGCGCGTGATAAAATCCACTCAGTTTTTTGAGCTGGTCCAACCGGGTCGCCGTACACAGGGATGACCCCGATTCAGAGAGGCAGTCTTGAGCACATCGTTTTCCGGAAAATTGGTTATTGCCTCGCGCGAGAGCCGGCTCGCCATGTGGCAGGCCGAAAATGTTCGCGCACGATTGCTCGAATTATATCCGCTCAGTACGGTGGAAATACGCGGCATGACAACCCGCGGTGACCAAATACTCGACCGTACACTCTCCAAGGTCGGTGGCAAGGGTCTGTTTGTCAAAGAGCTCGAAGTCGCCATGCAAGATGGTCATGCTGATCTTGCCGTGCATTCGCTCAAAGATGTGCCCATGGAGCTGCCCGAAGGTTTCGAGCTGGCCGCTGTGCTCGAACGCGAAGACCCGCGCGACGCTTTTGTCTCCAACGAATTTGCCAGCCTCGACGCATTGCCCGCTGGTGCCGTGGTCGGTACCAGTAGCTTGCGCCGTCAGGCCTTGATCGCGGCACGCTTTCCCCATTTGGTCATTGCACCACTGCGCGGCAACCTCGACACCCGCCTGGGCAAGCTCGACCGTGGCGAATATGCGGCCATTATTTTGGCAGCCGCCGGCTTGAAGCGACTCGGCATGGCCAGCCGCATCCGGTCCTGCATCGAACCGGAGCAAAGCTTGCCCGCGCCGGGGCAGGGTGCCATGGCCATTGAGATTTTGTCGGATCGTGCCGAGCTGCGTGCGTTGCTGGCGCCGCTTAATCATGTTGATACCGAACGCGCTGTGCGCGCCGAGCGCACCCTCTCCAAAACCTTTGGCGGCAGTTGCCAGATACCGCTGGCCGCTTTCGCGACCGTGGATCAGGGCGGCATGCGATTGCGCGCGATGGTCGCCACGCCCGACGGTACCCGCATTGCTCATGCCGAAGTCAACGGTGCGGCACATGACCCGGAAGCATTGGGCCATCAGATCGCCGCGGCCCTGCATGCGCAAGATGCCACCGCCATTTTGGCGGCTTGCCGGGTGGATGACTAGAACCGTCGTGATTACCCGGCCGGCGGCGCAGTCAGCGCCGCTGGCCGCGCGTCTTGCTGCGTTGGGCTGCCCTGTCGAGGTTTTTCCTTTGCTGGTCATTGCACCTTTGGCCGACACAAGCGCACTCGAGCAGACCCTCAGCGGCTTGGCCCGTTATGCGATGGTGGTCTTTGTCAGTCCCAACGCGGTCGATGCGGCCCTGGCCCATCTTGCGCATTGGCCGCGCGAAGTCATTGCAGCCGTCGTGGGCGAGGGTAGCCGGCAGGCGCTTGCCAGACATGGCATTAATGAGACCACCGCGACCATCGTTAGCCCGCGCGATGCGCACCGGTCCGACTCCGAAACCTTGCTGCAGGAATTAGATCTCCCGGCGCTGCGCGGTAAAAAAGTGCTGATTGTGCGCGCTGAGACCGGTCGCGAATTGCTGGCCCAACAGCTCAAGCAGGCAGGGATTGAGGTTGACCAGATCACGGCTTACCGACGGCTTGCGCCTTCGCTCGACAAGGGCACGCGGGCGGCGCTCAGCAAGGTAATCGCCGCGCCCAACGATTGGGTCATCACGAGCTCGGAAGGCTTACGTTTATTGCAAGACATGGTCGAACAGGTGGCTGGCAACGATGGTTGGCAAAGCATGCTGCAAAAATACCTGATCGTGCCGCACCGGCGCATTGAAGAGACCGCCCGCTCCTTAGGCTTTCGTCATATCATGCTCACCGATTCTGGCGACGATGCGCTGTGCGCCGCGATACAATCCCGAATATGACTGATCTGCCTTCAACACCTTCGCCCGAAATCGTCCCGCCGCCTGAGCCGGTTGCTGTGCCGCCGTCACGCCCGTCTTGGTTAGTCACACTTGCCAGCATTGACGCCCCTGTGAGGTTGCTGCTGGGCGTACTGGCCCTGCTGTTGGTAGTGCAATGGTGGAACGCCCGTTCCGATGTCTCGGGCTTGCGTCGCGAGCTTGCGCAACGGTTGCAAAGCGGCGATAACATTAATAGCCAGACTAAGCTCATTGCCAGTCGGGTCGATGATGAAGTCAAGACCCTGCAAGGCAAAGTGGCACTGCTTGAAGCTCGCCAACTTGAGTCACAGGGACAGCAACTCGCGCTCGAACAACTCTATCAAGACCTTGCAAAAAATCGCGACGATTGGGCGCTGGCAGAAGTTGAGCAAGTCCTGTCCACCGCGAGCCAGCAGCTGCAACTTGCCGGCAACGTAAGAGGTGCCCTGATCGCCTTGCAAAATGCGGACGCCCGGCTGTCACGTACCGACCGGCCCCAATTTATTGCGATCCGCCGTGCCATTGCCAAAGATGTCGACAACATCAAGAGCCTACCCAGCGTAGACCTGACCGGTATCGCTGTGCGGCTCGATTCGCTGGTGGCGCAGATCGACGGCATGCCCTTGCTGGCCGACGAAAAGCCGGCCTTGGTGGCGCCCACGCCAAAGAGCCAGCTGGCCCCCGCCAAGAGTGCGCCGCAGAGTCGCAATGCCGTGGATGACTGGCGTGGCGTCGTGCAAGACTATTGGCATAGCTGGAGCCACGAGATGTGGAACGAAGTACGGCAGCTAGTCCAGGTGCGTAGCGTGACAGCGCCCGATGCCCTGCTGCTGTCGCCCGGTGAGGCCTTCTTTGCCCGCGAAAATCTCAAGCTGCGTCTGCTGAATGCGCGACTGGCTTTGTTGTCGCGAAATGATGCGGCATTCCGCAGTGATCTGCTCGAAGCCGACCGTGCACTGACGCGGTATTTTGATACGCGTGCCCGGCCCACTCAGGCAGCACGCGAGTTGCTCAAGCAGCTGCAAGGCAGCGTGCTCAGTATCGAAATGCCGACCTTGTCGAATAGCTTGGCAGCCGTGCGAAGTTCACGGCCGCGGCCTTAAGTCAGCGGCCTAAGCTCATGCGTTTTTTTCTCTGGTTACTCACCCTGTTTGCTGCAGCCATCGGTTTGGCATTGCTGGCGCGATTCAATCCGGCCAATGTGGTGTTGTTCTATCCGCCTTACCGGGTCGATATCTCGCTGAATTTTTTCCTTGTGATGTTGGTGGTGTCGTTTGCCGTACTGTTTGTGATGATTAACACCGTACGGGCCACGCTCGATATGCCGCGTCGGGTTGGCGCGTACCGTGCTGCCAGACAGCAGCGTGAATCTGGCCGGGCATTGCATGATGCGCTCAAGGCTTTCCTCGAAGGTCGTTTCGGTCATGCCGAAAAATCTGCAGCGCGCGCTGCGCTCTTGCCGGAAAACGCCGGGCTTGCCGCTCTGATTGGCGCGCGCGCGGCGCACCGCTTGCAACAACCGCTGCGCCGCGACAGCTGGCTGTCTCAAGTCCAGCAAGACCCTGGCTTGCGCACCGCACGATTGATGACGGCAATCGAGCTGCTCGCGGAGGACAACAAAGAAGGCGATAGCGCACTGGCCGCCGTGCAAGAGCTCAATGCCAGCGGTACCCGTCATATCCATGCGCTGCGGCTGGCATTGCGGGTTAACCAGAATGCGCGTAAGTGGCACGAAGTCCTGCGACTCGTTCGCATGCTCGATAAGCGCAGCGCCTTGCATCCCACCTTATCCCGACGTTTGCGTGATTTAGCTTACGAGGCATTGCTGCCGGCTGCCGGTCATGATGTCGAGACACTCAAATCCCTTTGGTCAGGTGTGCCCGCGATGGATCGCAGCAGTCCTGCCGTGGCTGTGTGTGCTGCCACCGCGTTTATGCGTCTCGGCTTGCAGCAAGATGCCGCTCTGGTGCTCGAAAAGGCGCTTGAAGCCCAATGGGATATGCGGCTTCTGCGGTGCTACCGGCTGTGTGCGGCACCCGAAGGCTCAGCGACCTTACTCGCACAGATTGAGCGTAGCGAAAATTGGTTACGTGAGCGTCCCAACGACGCCGAATTGGCGTTGGTATTGGGCGTATTTTGTTTTCGTCAAAAGCTCTGGGGTAAAGCGCAGCGGTATCTTGAGCAGGCGCTCTCGGACGCCACTGAAAGCAGCGCAGTCCAGGAATCTCACCTGCGGCTGGCGCAGTTGTTTGACGCGCTTGGCCAGACCGAGGCTGCAACTCTGCATTATCGTCAGTGCGCCATGACGACACTCCCGCGCCTGAAACAATCCTGAGGGTAGGCTCTTTTCCGAGCCGGATAGCGTAAGCAAAAGGCAAGCTTCGTCCGTTATAATTTGCCGCTTTATTATTTTATTAATTTTATTTTGTTATCTGTAGAAAGAACCGAGAACATCCATGAGCCTCAATAAAGTACCTAGTGGGCGCAACTTGCCGGACGATTTCAATGTCATTATCGAAATCCCGATGAACGCTGATCCGATCAAATACGAAGTCGACAAAGAATCCGGCGCGATTTTCGTGGATCGCTTTATGGGCACGGCCATGCATTATCCTTGTAACTACGGTTATGTGCCCCACACCATCGCTGACGATGGCGATCCGGTTGACGTGTTGGTCATCACGCCTTTTCCGCTGATCCCTGGTGTGGTTGTGCGATGCCGCCCGATCGGTGTGCTCAAGATGATCGACGAAGCCGGTGGCGACGCCAAAGTGCTCGCCGTGCCAGTGGATAAAGTCCTCTCGATCTATACGCATTGGCAAAAGCCAGAAGATTTAAACGATCTGCGTTTGCAGCAGATTCAACACTTCTTTGAACACTACAAAGATCTCGAGCCGGGCAAGTGGGTCAAAGTAGATGGCTGGTATGGTCCTGATGAAGCGCGCGCGGAAATCATGGGCGGTGTTGATGCGTATAAAAAAGCGGCAAGCAAGCCGAATTTTTAAACGGGTCGCAGTGACAGTGCACGTCCTAAAATCGCCGGTTTGTCCGGCGATTTTTTTTTATTCCTTGAACGGGTTGCGCTCATTGAGTTCATCAATATACGACGTCACCCCTGCGCCTTCGCGGGCAAGAAAGCGCTCGATTGCATCCGCAAATCCTGCGTGTGCTAGCCAGTGTGCCGACCAGGTTTGCTGTGGCAAAAACCCGCGTGCCATTTTGTGTTCACCCTGCGCGCCGCCTTCGAAATAACGGATACCTTCGGCGATGCAAAATTCCAGGGGCTGATAATAGGCGGTCTCAAAATGCAGACAAGGATGCTGCTCGATCGCGCCCCAATAGCGACCAAATAGCGTCTGCGCATCGTGGATCAGTAAGGATGACGCAATCTGCTTGCCCTCGCGCTCGGCGACCACCAACAAAATATTGTCTGGCATGTCACTGCCAATCCGCAGGAAAAAATCCAGATTCAGATAGGGCGTTGAATGATGGGCGCGGTAGGTGTGGTCATAGCAGCGTTTAAAAAAATGCCAGTCCGCTTCGCTGGCGTCCCGGCCGCGCACTTGTCTGAACGCGATGCCGGCCTCGCTGACTTTGCGGCGCTCGGCGCGGATGTTTTTGCGTTTTTTTTGCTCTAGCGTGGAGAGAAACTGCTCGAAATTCGTATAGCCCGCGTTTTCCCAATGAAATTGCACGCCACTTCGCAATAAAAACCCAGCGTCGGCTAGCTGCGCTGCCTGTGCCTGAGGTGGATAAAGAATATGCGTTGATGACAAGCCATTAGACTGCTGCAAGCTTTGTAGCGCCGTAATTAATGCCGCCCGAGCATGCGCATCGTGGGCCAGCAGTCGGCCGCCTGTCACCGGCGTAAACGGAATCGACGACAATAATTTTGGATAATAATCGAGCCCATTGCGCGCATAGGCATCAGCCCACGCCCAATCAAACACATACTCGCCATAGGAATGGAATTTTGCATAAAGCGGAATAGCAGCGGCGAGCTGATCGTCCTTCCAGAGTGTCAAAAATTGGGGCTGCCAACCGGACTCAGCCGCTGCGCTACCCGACTCATGCAGCGCATGCAAGAACGCAAAAGACAGGAAAGGATTAGCATCCGTTTGTGCTCGCACGAGCCCATCCCATGCCAACTCCCCAGCGTCTGACAGTGAAGACAGGATGCGCGTGCGATAATTCTGATTTTGCAGAGTCGGCTTCATTGAACCATTTGTGTTGATCGAACTATTGCCGTCGAACCTACAGCCATGACAGTCAACGTAGCACTTGCCCAGATTAATAGCATCGTCGGTGACCTAACCGGTAATGGCGCCAAAATCGCGGACTACGCGCGCCGCGCTGCAGAGCAGGGTGCCGATATCGTAGTCACGCCCGAGCTCTCGCTGGTGGGTTATCCCCCGGAAGACTTACTACTACGCCGTGCATTTTACGCAAAATCGAGCGAAGCGTTGCAGGCCCTTGCTGCCGAGTTGGCGATGCTGCACGGCGTGCATGTCATTGTTGGTCATCCGCTCGCCCGCGATGACCAGTATTTCAACGCCGCATCGGTGCTCTGCAACGGTCAGATTACCGCGACCTACTGCAAGCATGCGCTGCCCAATGACACCGTGTTTGACGAGAAGCGCTATTTTTCTTCCGTGGATCAAGTCTGCACCTTCGTCGTCAAAGGCGTCTGCTTTGCGATCAACATCTGCGAAGACACCTGGTATCCCGGAATGCCCGCCAAAGCGCGTGCTGCCGGCGCCGAAGTCTTATTGGTACCCAACGCCTCGCCCTTTCACATGAACAAGCAGCATCTGCGTCTGGACGTCATGCGCGCCAACGTCAGCGCGCAAGGCATGTCGCTGGTTTATGCCAATCTGGTTGGCGGGCAGGATGAGCTGGTCTTTGACGGCAGTTCATTCGTGATGGACGCACAGGGCAAACTCATGGCACAGCTCAGGCATTTTGAAGAAGACTTGGTGTTAGTCCGATTCGAAGGCGCCGTGCCGCAGGCAAAGCCCCTGCCGCCTGCGTTGTCGATCGAGGCGCAGGTGTATAACGCGCTTGTTGTCGGTGTGCGTGATTACATCGGTAAGAACGGCTTTCCGGGTGCAATCATCGGCTTGTCCGGTGGTGTGGATTCAGCCCTGACCCTAGCCATTGCGGTCGATGCATTAGGTGCTGACAAGGTACGTTGCGTGATGATGCCTTCGCCTTATACCGCAGAGATCTCATGGATCGATTCGCGCGACATGGTCAAGCGGCTTGGCGTGCGCTATGACGAGATACCGATTTCGGGTTGTTTTGATGCGTTTCGCGATGTCCTCGCGTTTGAATTTAACGGCTTGCCCGAAGACGCCACCGAAGAAAATCTGCAGGCCCGCATTCGCGGCACCTTGCTCATGGCGCTCTCCAACAAGACCGGCGCTATCGTGCTGACCACCGGTAACAAGAGTGAGATGGCAGTCGGTTACTGCACCCTCTATGGCGATATGGCGGGCGGCTTTGCCGTCATCAAAGACATTGCCAAAACCCTCGTTTACCGGCTTTGTGCTTATCGAAATAGCATCGATGCCGTGATACCGGAGCGTATCCTGACGCGCGCACCATCGGCCGAGTTACGGCCCGACCAGACCGATCAGGATTCGTTGCCGCCCTATGAGATCCTTGATGGGATCATGCAGCGCTATATGGAAGAAGGGCAGGGCGTTGCGGAACTGCTGGCGGCGGGTTATCGTAACGAAGACGTTCTGCGGATCACGCGGCTCATCAAGATCAATGAATACAAAAGGCGCCAGGCGCCCGTCGGTGTCAGGGTCACGCATCGTGCGTTTGGGCGCGACTGGCGTTACCCGATTACATCCAAATTCCGCGAGCAATAAATTTTATACTCACCAAACACAGGAGTTCCACCATGAAGCAAATCACCGCGATTATTAAACCCTTCAAGCTCGATGAAGTGCGTGAAGCCCTGGCAGGTGTCGGCATCACTGGTCTGACCGTAACCGAAGTCAAAGGCTTTGGTCGCCAAAAAGGACATACCGAGCTTTATCGCGGCGCAGAATACGTGGTGGATTTTCTGCCCAAAGTAAAAATCGAGGCCGTCGTCAGCGACGAGGTCGTTGATCATGCGATTGAAGCAATCATCAAGGCAGCGCGTACCGGCAAGATCGGTGACGGTAAGATCTTTGTGCGTCCGGTTGAACAAGTCATTCGTATTCGTACGGGCGAGACCGGCGCCGAAGCAGTCTGATTGAAACGGACAGTCAGGCAAACTGCCCCAAATGCTGTGCGGTCTGCGCGTTATCCCCGCAGCAAAACGATCAAGGCGCCGCTGCCTCCATCGGCCGCGCGCGCCTGACAAAACGCCATCACTTCCTCTTTTTGTACCAGCCAGTTGCGCACTTTGTTTTTGAGCACAGGCTCTTTGTTGACCGACCCTAAGCCCTTGCCGTGAATGATGCGCACGCAGCGTAAGCCCTTGCGGGTTACTTGCCGTAAAAATGCCGCGACTGCTTCACGCGCCTCGTCGGTGCGCAAGCCATGCAAATCGAGCTGGTCTTGTGTGACCCATTCGCCCCGTCGCAGACGCTTGAGGACATCGGCACCGATGCCACTGCGGGCATAGCTGAGTTCCGCATCGGACTCCATCAGCGTTTCAACACTGAATTCATCCGACAAGGATTCTTGCAGCGCTGCTTCTTCATCGGCGATGCGCTGACGCGCGATCGGCAAAGGCCGGGGTGCAGCCGACAATTGCCGCTCTGCTATGGCGATTGGTTTCACCGCGCCTATGCTGGTGCGAAAAATATTCGCTTCATGTTCTCGCACGCGGGCCGCTTCAGCGCGCTGTTGCTCCGCTTCGGCGCGTGCTTTTTCTTGCGCCTTCAGCTGGGCCTGAAGCGCCTTGAGGTCAGTGAAATTTTTCAGTGACGCGGCCATGATGGCATCCGGTGCACCCGGCTTATTCCAGACTTTCCAGATAGCGCTGTGCGTCCAGCGCTGCCATACAACCCGTGCCGGCACTTGTGATCGCCTGACGGTAAACATGATCCTGCACGTCACCCGCCGCAAACACACCCGGCACACTGGTTGCGGTAGCCATGCCTTCGGTACCAGACTTGGTCACGATATAGCCGTTACGCATGGTCAGCTGTCCGTCAAAAATACCGGTGTTGGGTTTGTGACCGATGGCAATGAACACACCATGCAGTGTGATCGGTGTGGTCTTGCCGTCGGCTGTCGCCTTGATGGTCATGCCGGTTACGCCGCTACTGTCGCCGGTGACTTCCTCGAGGGTGTGATTCCATTTGATCTCAATCTTACCTTCGGCAACCTTCGCCATGAGTCGGTCGATCAAAATAGGCTCAGCGCGAAATTTATCGCGACGATGAACGATCGTTACTTTATTGGCAATATTGGACAGATAGAGCGCCTCTTCGACCGCCGTGTTACCGCCGCCAATAACGGCGACATCTTGGCCGCGATAGAAAAAACCATCACAGGTAGCGCAGGCTGACACACCCTTGCCCATGAAGCTTTCTTCTGAGGGTAAGCCCAGGTACTGCGCCGAGGCACCGGTGGCGATCACAAGCGCATCGCAGGTGTAGACACCTGAATCGCCTTCGAGCCGGATCGGCTTTTCGGTCAGGTGCGTGGTGTGAATATGGTCAAAAATAATCTCGGTCTTGAAACGCTCGGCATGCTGCAGCAGCCGCTGCATCAGCTCCGGCCCTTGCACGCCCATCGGGTCACCCGGCCAGTTTTCGACATCCGTGGTCGTCATCAATTGACCGCCTTGTTCGACCCCGGTGATTAGGACAGGGTTCAGGTTGGCGCGGGCCGCATAGACTGCAGCGCTATAGCCGGCAGGGCCGGAACCGAGGATCAGGACTTTTGCGTGTTTGGGGCTGGACATAGAATTTTCTAAAATAAATAATACGGTGCGAGAAGCGGAGAGACTGGGGTGCGGCAGCGTTGCCAACGGCGGGTGTTTCATCCTGCCCAGATTCGTGCGATAGTGCCGCTCAATTCAAGCCAAGATTATAGTCGACCTGCCTAATCCGCAAGTTTGGCCGGCACAATCGATCCCCGTCATGAGCAAAACAACCCCAACTTATACCCGTACCCCTCCCGCGCCGGCACCCGACCCCTTGCCCAATCGCCTCTTGCGCCTCCTTTCAGAGGCGCGCTGGCTGGTGTTGGCAGTGGTGAGCATTTATCTTTGTTTGATTTTTTTCACGTATTCCAGCGAAGATCCCGGCTGGTCGCATGCCAGTGTGTTGACAAAGCCCGGCAATTGGGGCGGTGCTACTGGTGCCTGGGTGGCCGATCTGATGCTCTTTGTTTTTGGTTTTTCAGCGTGGTGGTGGTGCATCGCCATGCTCGCTTTGGTCTGGACCAATTACCGGGAGCTTGCCAACCGCTTCCTGCTGCAAAAAAAAGTTGAGCCGCCTCATCCGTATGAGTTGGGTATTCGCGTTGGCGGCTTTGTGCTGATGTTAATCGGTAGCGTCGGACTCGAAGCGGTACGCATGTATACGCTCAAGGTTCAGTTGCCCCGCGCGCCCGGCGGCGTGATGGGAGAGCTCATCGGTGGTGGCGCGCAAGCGGCATTTGGCTTTAATGGCGCCACGCTGTTTCTGATGTTGCTCTTTGGCCTGGGGTTTAGCCTGTGCTTTCATGTTTCCTGGATGGCCGTTGCTGAGAAACTTGGTGGTGCCTTAGAGCGTGCTGCGCAATGGGCGATGGCGCTTTATGCAGCCCGTCAGGATCGTAAAGTTGGTCAGGAAGCTGCAGTCAAACGCGAAGAAGTAGTGGTGCAGGAGCGCGCCCGCATCGTTGAAGCCACGCCGATTTTCATCCAGCCGCAAATGGTCGCCGTACCCAAATCCGAGCGCGTCGAAAAAGAAAAGCAGGTCTCCCTGTTTCTCGACATGCCCGACACTAATCTGCCGCCTCTGTCTTTACTGGATGAGCCACCGCCTAACCAGGAAACCGTCAGCGTCGAGACACTCGAATTTATTAGCCGCCTGATTGAGAAAAAACTCTCCGACTTTGGGGTCGAAGTGCGCGTTGTGGCCGCCTATCCCGGCCCGGTGATCACGCGCTATGAAATCGAACCCGCAGTCGGCGTCAAGGGTAGCCAGATTGTGAACCTTGCGCGCGACCTCGCGCGAGCCTTATCGCTAACCTCCATTCGCGTGGTGGAAACCATCCCTGGCAAAAACTACATGGGTCTTGAGCTGCCTAATCCCAAACGCCAGATCGTGCGGTTGTCCGAGATTGTCGGCTCCAAGATTTACAACGATGGCGCGTCGTCTCTGACCATTGGTCTGGGCAAAGACATCGCCGGGCATCCGGTGGTGGCAGATCTCGCCAAGATGCCGCATTTATTGGTGGCCGGCACCACCGGCTCAGGAAAATCGGTTGGTATCAATGCCACCATTTTGTCGTTGCTCTACAAATCAGATCCCAATCAGGTGCGTCTGATTTTGATTGATCCCAAAATGTTGGAGCTGTCGATTTACGAAGGCATTCCGCATCTGCTTGCGCCGGTGGTCACCGACATGCGGCAAGCCGGGCACGCGCTAAACTGGGCAGTGGCCGAGATGGAGCGACGCTACAAACTCATGTCCAAGCTGGGTGTACGCAACCTTGCCGGTTATAACCAAAAAATCATTGATGCCGAAAAGCGCGAAGAAAAAATTCCCAATCCGTTTAGTCTCACGCCGGACGCGCCCGAGCCGCTCGAAAAGCTGCCTACCATCGTCATCATCATTGATGAGCTTGCCGACCTGATGATGGTAGTCGGTAAAAAAGTGGAAGAGCTGATTGCCCGTATTGCACAAAAAGCACGCGCCGCTGGTATTCACCTGATTTTGGCAACACAGCGCCCATCGGTGGACGTCATCACCGGTCTGATCAAGGCGAACATCCCCACGCGAATTGCCTTTCAAGTCAGCAGCAAAATCGACTCGCGCACCATCCTTGACCAGATGGGCGCAGAGGCCTTGCTGGGTATGGGTGACATGCTCTACATGCCGCCGGGTACCGGCATGCCGGTCAGGGTGCACGGCGCCTTTGTATCCGACGAAGAAGTCCACCGCGTGGTGGATCATCTCAAGGCGCAGGGTGAGCCCAACTATATCGAAGGCATACTTGACGGTGGCAGTGGCGAAGAGGGCAGCGCCGAATTCGGTGCGCCAGAAAATGCCAATGCCGAATCAGACCCGATGTATGACCAGGCGGTAGCGATTGTCCTTAAAAATCGCCGGGCTTCCATCTCGCTCGTGCAGCGTCATCTGCGCATCGGCTACAATCGTGCGGCCCGTTTGCTTGAGCAAATGGAGCAAAGCGGCATCGTCTCATCGATGCAATCCAATGGTAATCGTGACATTCTTGTACCGGCTGGTAATGTTGAATAATCTCCGCACAGCGTTCTGCCTCCTCGTGGTTCTCGGCCTGCCTGCATTGGCGCAGGCCACCGCCTTGGAGCAATTTAAATCCTTCGTCAGTGCCACTCGCACGGCGCGTGGTGAATTCACCCAGCGGCTTGTCAAAGCCGAAGCGGACCGCGGCACGGCGCGCATCTCTAATCCGTCTACGGGCAGCTTTCAATTTGCGCGTCCCGGTAAATTCATCTGGATCTATTCGAAGCCCTACGAGCAACTGTTGCAAGCCGATGGCGACAAGCTCTACATCTTTGACAAAGACTTAAACCAGGTCACCATCAAAACCTTGGGGAACGCCATCGGATCGTCGCCGGCGGCGATTCTTTTTGGCAGCAATGATTTGGAAAAAAATTTCACGCTCTCTGAAGGTGGTACACGCGACGGCATCGAATGGCTGCAGGCAATCCCTAAAACCAAAGACACCAATTTTGAAAAAATCGGCATCGGCTTGAAAGATGGCATGCCGGTTGCGATGGAATTGCGCGACAGTTTTGGTCAGGTCTCCTTACTGAGCTTTACCCGCTTCGAAAAAAATCCATCCTTGTCGCCTAATCAGTTTCGCTTCGTGATTCCCAAGGGCGCCGACGTCCTGCAGCAATAACGGAAGCGTCATGCGCTCAGTGCCTCTCGCAGAACGACTGCGCCCACTCACGCTTGATCAAGTCATCGGCCAGCAACAAGTGCTGGGCAGTGGCAAGCCTTTGCGGGTGGCGTTTGAATCTGGTCAGCCGCACTCGATGATTTTGTGGGGCCCGCCCGGTGTAGGAAAGACCACGCTGGCGCGACTGATGGCACAAGGTTTCGATGCCGAATTCATTGCACTCTCGGCAGTGCTCTCCGGCGTCAAAGACATTCGCGAAGCCGTCGAGCGCGCCCAGGTACTGCAGGCAAACGGCCGCAAGACCATTCTGTTTGTTGATGAAGTCCACCGCTTCAATAAAAGTCAGCAGGACGCCTTCTTGCCGCATGTCGAGAGTGGTCTGTTTACCTTCATCGGCGCCACCACCGAAAACCCTTCCTTTGAAGTCAATGGCGCGCTACTCTCGCGAGCGGCCGTCTACGTGCTCAAATCATTGACAGAGGATGATCTGGCCGCGCTGGCCGATCGGGCGCTGGCCCTGGATGGTGCAGGCGTCACGATCGCTGCTGAGGCCAAGTTGACGCTGATCGCCAGCGCCGACGGTGATGGCAGAAAGCTGCTCAATAATCTTGAGATCGTATTGCGTGCGGCGCAGTTCAAAAAAAGCCACTGCATCGATAGCGCGCTCTTGAAAGAAAGCCTCGGCGACACGCTGCGCCGATTTGATAAAGGTGGCGACGCCTTCTACGATCAGATATCGGCCTTGCATAAATCGGTGCGCGGCTCCAATCCCGACGGGGCACTGTACTGGCTCGTGCGCATGCTCGACGGCGGTGCTGATCCTCGTTATCTTTCACGGCGCTTGATTCGCATGGCCGCCGAAGACATTGGCCTGGCCGACCCGCGTGCACTTCGGCTCACCCTGGACGCGGCCGAAACGTATGAACGGCTTGGCACACCCGAAGGCGAGCTCGCGCTTGCCGAGGCAGTCATTTATCTGGCCTGTGCTGCGAAGTCTAATGCGGTTTATAGCGCCTACAATGCCGCGCGCGCGTTTATAGCCAAAGACATCTCCCGCCCGGTGCCTGAGCATTTGCGCAATGCGCCGACCAAATTGATGAAAGAGCTTGGCTACGGCAAGCTCTACCGCTACGCGCACGACGAGCCCGATGCCTATGCGGCTGGCGAGACTTATCTGCCTGAGGGCATAGCCGAGCCCGGTTGGTATCAACCAACGCCGCGTGGGCTCGAAGGGAAGATTGCGCAGAAGCTGGCCTTTTTACGCGATCAGGATGAAACGGCGCGCAAGAAGAGTGCGAAGTAGGCAATTCGCTTGCGCTCGGGTGTTTGCTAGTTTTCGCTATTTGAGCAAGGAGGCCAAGACCGCGTGTTGCGGGCTGCGTGCTTCACAATGAATGACCCAGCAACCCGGCGTTGGTACAATGGCGTCTTATTCATCGCAAAATTAGTGGTCTCATGATTGACATCCAACTACTCCGCAAAGATATTGCCAACATCGCTGTCCGTTTGGCGCAGCGTAAATTCAAGCTCGACGTTGACGCGTTTAATGCGCTCGAAGCCGAGCGAAAATCAATTCAGACCCGTACCGAAGAGCTGCAAGCCCAGCGCAACACGCTCTCCAAGCAGATTGGTATTTTGAAAGGCAAAGGCGAAGACGGCGCTGCATTGATGGCGCAGGTTGGCAGCATTGCTGACGAACTAAAATCATCAGCAGATCAGCTCGACCTGATTCAGACCCGGATCGCTGATTTCATGCTGACCGTACCCAACCTGCCGCATGAATCTGTACCAGTCGGTCAGGACGAACAGGGTAATGTGGAAGTGCGCAAAGTGGGTACACCCAAACAGTTTGATTTTCCAGTCAAAGACCATGTGGATCTTGGTGCGGGATTTGGTCTGGATTTTGATGTCGCAACCAAGCTAACTGGTTCGCGCTTTTCTGTCATGAAAGGTGGCATCGCCCGTCTGCACCGTGCGCTTGCCCAGTTTATGCTCGACACGCATACCGCAGAGCACGGTTACACCGAGTGCTACACACCCTACATCGTCAACGCCGACAGTCTGCGCGGCACGGGCCAACTGCCTAAATTTGAGGCAGACCTGTTTGCGGTCAAAAAAGGCGGACAGGAAGGCGAGGGAGAAGCGCTGTATCTGATTCCGACAGCAGAGGTTCCGCTGACCAATCTCGTGCGTGATGAGATCATCGCTGCCGATGCGCTGCCAATGAAATTGGTGGCGCACTCACCGTGTTTTCGTTCCGAAGCGGGCAGTTATGGCCGCGATACCCGGGGCATGATCCGTCAGCATCAGTTTGATAAAGTCGAGATGGTGCAGATTGCGCATCCCGAGCATTCTTACGAAGCGCTCGAAGACATGCTCAGTCATGCCGAAAACATCCTTAAAAAATTAGGCCTGCCTTACCGCGTCATCACCTTGTGCACTGGTGACATGGGTTTTGGTGCGGCCAAGACCTATGACATCGAAGTTTGGCTGCCGGCGCAAGACACCTACCGTGAAATTTCGTCGATATCGAATTGCGAAGCTTTTCAGGCGCGCCGCATGCAAGCGCGTTTTCGCAATGCGCAGGGCAAGCCGGAGGCCTTGCACACCCTCAACGGTTCCGGGCTGGCGGTGGGACGAACGCTTGTGGCGGTTCTCGAGAACTATCAGCACGCCGATGGCAGCGTGACCGTACCTGAAGTCTTGTGGCCGTATATGGGTGGCTTGAAGCAGTTGACCGCTTGAACAGTTCAATCCGGGTCGGGGGGCTTACCTCGCTCGCCGGACTCTGCTACAATCGCGCTCTTCGAGAAATGCCAGGCAGTATCGAACCTAACAGGAGAGGTGGCAGAGTGGTCGAATGTACCTGACTCGAAATCAGGCGTAGGTGCGAGCCTACCGTGGGTTCGAATCCCACCCTCTCCGCCAA
>CAMBFZ010000010.1 GCA_945866125.1 Bordetella parapertussis | reverse complement strand
ACACCCAGCACCTGGAGCGTCGTGACCAACCGTGGCCGGACTGAATTTATTCTCAAAGGCGAAGAAGACATTCGCCGTTTGCGCAGTCGTGCTTTGCTTATTACTGATAGCCATGGCGTGACCTACTATGTCATTGATCAGCTCGCGCTTGACCGGCTGTCGCGGCGCTTGCTAGACCGGTTTTTGTAGCCATGGCCTGCGGTGCATAACTTCTTACGATCGATGCTTTATCTTTAGCAGGATTGTCTGGCTATTCACGTTCTCGGTACCGGGCGCCATGCGCCAAACCTTAGCCACAATAGCCCACCGAGTCCCGCTGTCAGGGACGCCATTAAGATCGCCATTTTTGAGGCATTAATCAGCTCGGTCTCACCAGTGAACGCGAGATTGGTGATAAAAATTGACATCGTAAAACCGATCCCACCAAGCAGCCCGGCACCGGCAATATGACGCCACCCCAGATCAGCGGGCAACCGGCAGACCCCTGCTGCTACGGCCAGCATGCAGAGCACCAGAATGCCGACTGGCTTGCCCAGTACCAGGCCGGCAGCAATGCCCAGGCTGTTGGCACTCAATAAGCCATCGATCCAGCCGGACTCAAACAGAATGCCGGTATTGGCCAGCGCGAAAATCGGCAAAATCAAAAAAGCCGCTGGCTTGTGCAGGAAATTTTCCAGCTTGTGTGAGGGAGAGGCCTGATCTTCCGCCCGCGCCGAAAACGGAATCGCAAAAGCCAGCATTACACCAGTGACCGTCGCATGAATACCCGACTTGAGCATAAGCACCCACATGATCGCCCCACCTAGGAGATAAGGTAGCGGTGCAGTGATTCGCCAGAGACGGTTCATCAACAGTAGCACCAGCCACAGTGTCAGCGCCGCTGCCAGATAGAGCGTCGACACGTCGGCGGTATAAAACAAGGCGATGAGGACGATGGCGCCAAGATCATCAATCACGGCAAAGGCGACGACAAATACCTTGAGCGAAGTCGGAATGCGGGCGCCCAATATTGCCAGTACGCCGAGGGCAAACGCAATATCTGTGGCCATCGGGATGCCGACGCCGTTTTGCGTGGGCAGACCTGCGTTTAGCAGATAGTGGACTAAGGCAGGCGCTACCATGCCGCCTACTGCGGCCACAATTGGCAGCAAGGCGTTTTTAAAATCAGACAGTTCGCCGACATAGAGTTCGCGTTCAAGCTCAAGCCCGATCAGCAGAAAAAAGACGGCCATGAGCCCGTCATTGATCCAGTGTTCCAGACTCAGGCCAGCGATATGAAGCTGCCAGAATCCCAGGTAGAGTGGGCCCAGGGCAGAATTGGTCAGCGCAATGGCAATAAGCGTGCAGGCAATCAGCAGCACGCCGCTCGATTTTTCGGATTCGACAAATCGATTAAAGGTACTCGTCAGGCGATGAACGTTGGTCAGCATAGGTCGCGGGCTTCTCAATCCGGTTTGGCTGACGCACCGTGATCGCCCTGTGCGCTGTCGGCAATCGCATTCTCAGGATTCATGAAAATCGGCCGGCCATCTGGCGTGTTAAGGGGTATCACAATTTCTTTGCCGTTGTCATCGCGCAGTAACGCGCACAGCGTAGCGTTAGAACGCAAGCTGCCGTTGAGTTCGACTTCGAGGTCGGCGATGACGAGTTCAACACCGGTGAGGATTTGTTTGACTTTCATGGCGCGGCTTCCTTGCTGGATGGGCTGTTAAAAAAAGCGAAAAAAATCAGCCCGTTAAGTTAAAAAATGAATGACCTGTATGCGACCCTAGTTTATCCGAGCAATCGGTCAAGCACTGGTCTCTGGTCTTGACTTTGGTACCATCATGTTTTGTTGCGTGTTTACTTCTTCTTCATTCATCTGCCATCTGCATCCGGAGTTATTTTATGCCCCATGCCCAGCCACGTATTGGCCGTCGCCAGTTTCTTCAGCAATCCGCAGCGCTTGGTGGCGTCATGCTACTAGGATTTCAGTTGAACGACGCAGCCGCTGCGGATCACGCAGGTTCGGCGCCGTCGCATCCTGAAGTCACGCACTGGATTGTGATCGAACCCGACGATACCGTCATCATACGCATTGCCCGCTCCGAGATGGGACAAGGTACCTTTACTGGTCTGGCGCAGCTCGTAGCCGAAGAGCTTGAATGCGACTGGAGCAAAGTGCGTCCCGAGTACGCGGATGTCAACATGCATGTGCGTCGTAAACGAATTTTTAAAGACATGTCGACCGGTGGCAGTCGCGGCATCCGTGATTCGCATGAGTACGTGCGTCGCGCCGGTGCTGCTGCGCGCGAGATGCTGATCGCCGCTGCGGCCGCGCAATGGAAGGTACCCGTGGCTGAATGCCGTGCTGCAGCCAGTGTAGTCATCCATGCTTCCGGCAAGCGCCTGCGCTACGGCGAGTTAGCTGTTGCGGCAAGTCAGTTGCCGGTGCCCGCTGAACCGGTACTCAAGCTACCCGCGCAATGGTCTGTGATTGGCACCTCACCAGCCCGTTTTGATATTCCCGCCAAGGTCAATGGCAGCCAACTGTACGCAGCCGATGTGAGCCTGCCTGGCTTGTTGCACGCGTCCATTTTGCAGTGCCCCGTATTTGGCGGTACCGTCAAACGCATTGACGATCAAAAAGCGCGCGCACTGCGTGGGGTCAAAAGCGTGGTCGTGTCCGAGGAGTGGGTCGCCGTGGTCGCGACCAATTGGTGGCAGGCGAATCAGGCTATCAAGGCATTAGTGGTCGAATGGAACGAAGGCGAGAACGGTGACGTCAGCAGTGCATCAATCATGACAATGATGAAAAGCGGGCTCGAGGCCAAAGCTGTGCCAGTCGCTCGCAAGGACGGCGACGCTGATGGTGCGCTGGCGTCGGCGGCCACGGTCATTGAAGCCGAATACAGCACCGGATTTTTAAACCACGCTACACTCGAGCCCCAGACTGCCACCGCCTTGTACACCGCCGAGCGGCTCGATGTCTGGGTTGGCACGCAAAATGGCGAGACCGCCATCACCGCCGCGTCGGAGACAGCTGAAATCCCGCTCGATAAAGTCTACCTGCACAAAATGCATGCTGGCGGCGGTTTCGGGCGTCGAGGTGTGTTTCAGGAGTACGTCAAGCAGGCCGTGCTGATTGCCAAAACCATGCCCGGCGTGCCCGTCAAGCTCCAGTGGTCGCGTGAAGAAGACATGCGGCAGGGACGTTACCGGCCGGTGTCGGTGGTGCGCATGCGGGGCGGTCTGGATCAGGGCGGCAACTGGACGGGCTGGCAGGTCAGGCAATCGGATCAATCGATTGCGGCCACCGTTTTTCCCGTGATGATCAAGGACGGTATTGATCAAATCAATACCCGTGTGTTTCGCGACAATCCCTATGCCGTGCCACATTTTACGCATGAATATGTAATGAAAGCGCCGCATGTGCCGCCGGGTTTCTGGCGTGCTGTCGCGCACACCAATAATCCGTTTTACCGTGAATGTTTCATCGACGAACTCGCCCACGCGGCTGGTAAAGACCCCTATACATTTCGTCGTAATTTATTGGCTGGCAAAAAAGATCTCGCGGTACTTGATGCGGCAGCCAAAGCCATTGGCTGGGACACACCGGCTGCAGCGGGCGTGCATCGCGGCATTGCGGTAGTGGATTCTTATGGCAGTTTCACCGCTGCCGCAGTTGAATTGTCGGTCACTGATGGCGTCGTCATCGACGTTAAGCGCGTCGTGGTTGCCATCGACTGCGGCCATGTCGTGCACCCTGATGCGGTCAAGGCGCAGATCGAAGGCGGCGTGGTGTGGGGGTTGAGCGCGTTAATGTTCGAGGACATCACCATCGCCAAGGGCAGGGTAGTCGAATCGAATTTTGGTGACTATCCGATTACCCGCATCAATCATTCGCCTGAAGTCGTTAGCATCATTATGCCAAGTGGCGGATTTTGGGGCGGCGTTGGCGAGCCACCGATAGGCGGGGTCATTCCTGCTTTGGCCAATGCCTTGTTCAAGGCCACCGGCAAACGCCTGCGTTCACTCCCGCTTCGGCACCATGGATTCCGCTATAAAGAAGCCTGATTGTCGCCGAAGGTAAAGAGTCAACGGTACGCTAGTCGCAGCTGCCTGCCGCATTAGTGTACTTCGGGTCTGTTTATATCTACGGCGGCGTGCCTGATTGCGCGCTGATTAAGCCACCATCCTCCGCTGACCACGAGCGAAGCACCAATGACGCCTGCTAAGCTCAGGTGCAGACCTAAGTCCGGAAAATGCAACGCCGAAGCCGGTAAAAATTGCGCCACGTTGCCCGCAATGGCCAGGTCGGTTGAAATCATCGACGCACCCAGATAGCCCAGTAGCGCCGCGCCGGCCGTGACCAGCGCAGGGATTCGATCCATGACCCGCAGGACAACCGAGCTACCCCAGACAACGACGGGGATACTGACCAAGATGCCCAGCACCACGAGGAGCATTTTGTGGTCCGCGTTAGCCTGCTCTGCAGCGCTGGCGACGGCAATCACGTTATCAATGCTCATGGCAAGGTCAGCGACGATAATCGTCTTGATGGCTGTAATTACGCGGTCACCGCCATCAATTTCCTCAGCACTTTCTTCTTCATTAGAGAGCAGCTTGAGTGCGATCCACATCAGTAGCACACCACCAGCGATTTTCAGATAAGGCAAGGACAGCAGCGTCACAGCAAAGGTGATGAGGACAATGCGCGCAATGATTGCGCCGGCAGTGCCGTAGACGATGCCTTTCATGCGGGAAGATTCGGGTAAGTGCCTGCATGCCAGCGCGATGACGATCGCATTGTCCCCCCCCAGCAAAATATCGATCAGAATAATTTGCCCGACAATGACCCAATTGAGTCCTTGAATAAATTCAATCATGTTGTTCCAATATTAAAAAATTATTCGTATACCGGGGTCCTGCCGCTAATTTCGCCAGAAGTCACGGCTAAACAGGACAAATAGAGTGAACAACTCCAGCCGCCCAAGCAGCATCGCGACGGTACAGACCCAAGTCTGGAAGTCAGACAGGACGGCAAATGTCGTCGATGGGCCAACCAGATTCAAGCCCGGGCCCACGCTGTTGACGCAAGCAATAATGGCGGTAAATCCCGTCACCATGTCGGCGCCTGAAAATAGCATCAGCAATGTTAAAAAAATGATGGAGGTACTATATAAAAAAACAAATGCCAATATCGAGTACAGCACCGATGTGCCAACGGGTTGTCCGTTGAGCTTAATAACGATCTGCGCACGGGGGTGAATAAGCCGACGTAATTCACCAAAACTCTGCTTAATCAACAACTGCGCGCGCACCATCTTGATCCCACCACCAGTAGAGCCGGCGGCCGTCGCAAAGCAGCACAAGAAGAGCATCAACACCGGGGCAAATGGCGGCCAAAGATTAAAGTCAGTAGTTGCAAAGCCCGTGGTCGTGGCGACGGAAATCACATTAAAAGAGGCGAAGCGCAGGGCGGTGAAAAAATCCGTGTAAGTACCCTGTTGCAGAAGATAAAACGTCACTAGGGCCACGCTGGCCAGCATCAATAACCAAAACGCATGCGCCTCTTTGTTTTCCAAATAGGGTCTGGTCGTGCGGCGCGTCATGGCCAAAAAATGAAGAGAAAAATTGATCCCCGCAATGAGCATGAAAAAAATCGCAATCCCTTCGAGTTGAGGGGAATTAAAATGCCCGAAACTGGCATCATGCGACGAAAATCCACCCAGTCCCATTGTGGCAAACGCATGCATCACAGCGTCATCTGCCGGCATCCCACCAAGGTAGTAGCCGATTATGCACAGCAGCGTAATGAGTGCATACACACCCCACAGACCTTTTGCGGTTTGAGCAATGCGGGGGGTGAGCTTTTCATCTTTCATCGGCCCCGGCGTTTCGGCCTTGAATGCCTGGCTACCGCCTACGCCCAGCAAAGGTAATACCGCAATCGACAGCAGCACGACACCCATGCCACCAATCCAGTTCATGAAGCAACGCCAGAAATTGATCGACATCGGCAGCGCATCCAGACCACTCAGTGTCGTTGCGCCTGTTGTGGTTAATCCTGACACCGATTCAAAATAAGCGTCCGTAAACGACAAGCCCTTCAGCTGAAACATAAAGGGCAGGCAGGCAAACAGTGGCGCAATCATCCAGGTGAGAGCGACAAGCAAAAAGCCATCTCTTACCTTCAGTTCAGGGCTCACGACCCGCTTACGGGTATAGCGCCAAAAGACATAACCAAATAAAAGTGTCAATCCGATGGCTTTAAAAAATCCGTCGCTGGCACCATCGTTAATCGCGAGCGATAAAGTCCAGGGAATCGCCATGACACCGGCAATCACTAGAATCACAAAAGAAAGAATGTGCAAAACGGTACTGATGCGAATCATGAACCGCTCCTAGGCAAACAAACCGCTGACTTGCACTAAGCGTTCAACGCGAGGAATAATTTTTTTGTCCTGCACAAAAATCAGCAGATGATCGCCCGACTGAATGATTTCATCGTGATGACCCATGAGCACGGTATCTTGACGAACAATCGCGCCAAGTGCAGCGCCAATGGGCCAGTTGATTTCCTCAATGCGGCGTCCAACCATGGCGCTTGTGTTCCGATCGCCGTGCACGACTATTTCAAGAACCTCGGAGGCGCCACGGCGCAAACTGTGTACCTGATCCACATCGCCGCGCCGTACGTGAGAGAGGACACTGCCGATGGTTGCGTCCGGCAAACTGATGACGATATCGATTTTGCTGTCCTCCAGCAGATCGGCGTAAAACGCTTTATGGATCAAAGCAATTACCCGATTGGCGCCCATGCGCTTTGCCAGAAGTGAGGCAATGATATTTTTTTCGTCGCTATGTGTCGCCGAGATAAACAGATCAACTTTGTCGATATCTTCGCTAGACAGCATGTCGATATCGGCTTCATCGGCATGCAACACCAAGGTATTTTTTAATACGCCCGCAAGATATTTTGCGCGTTTTTTATCGGATTCAATTAACTTTACATTGATTGTTTTTTCGAGTGTCAAGGCGATCCGCATGCTAATGTCTGAGCCACCTGCGATGGTCACATTGCGCACCGGACGATCCATTTTTCGTAACTCTTGCATCACGCCGCGCATGTCGTTGGTTTCGGCCAGAAAGAAAATCTCGTCACCCGTACGAATGATCGTTTCACCATCTGGACGCACCGCACCGCTTTCGCGAAAAATCGCCACAATGCGCGCGTCAATATTAGGTAAATGCCTGGCTAGATCTGAGATGGGATGGCCGACAAGCAGCCCGTCTTCCCGCGCACGGATGGCGACCATGCTGACTCTGCCACCTGCAAAATCAATCACCTGCAAGGCTTCTGGAAATTCGACGAGCTTCAGCACATAATCAGTGACGACTTGTTCCGGGCAGATCATGTGACTAATGTCGAACAGACGACCGTCCGACAGATGCTCATTCATGAAATATTCGGTGGCCCGGATACGCGCAATTCGGTCCGGCACCTGAAATAAAGTCGATGCAATTCGGCAGGCCAGCATATTGACCTCATCCACCTCAGTGACGGCGATGAGCAGTTCACAATCCTTAATCCCAGCCTGCATCAAGACAGAAGGGTGGGCCGCATTACCTACGACGGTTTGCAAATCGTAGCGGTCCAGCAGCTCTTTTAGCTTCTCTTCGTTTTGGTCGATGACGGTAATTTCGTTATCTTCGGATACCAGTTTGGCTGCAACGGAGGAGCCGACTGAGCCCGCGCCTAAAATGATTATTTTTTTCATCGACTTGTTCGTTGTCTGGTGTGGGTTAGACCATGCTGCTGGAGAAATTTCGATACTTGATGTGCATTGTCAGCCAGTGCGGATGCATGATTTCTGGGCGCAGACCCAACGCTGTCACGAATAATTCCAAAATAGCGGTGGTATTGGCATGTGGCGTCGGGTGTTGAAAAAGCAGATCTGCCATGTTAAGTAGCGTTGATTCTTTTTGTTTATCCGTCATGGCCCGTGCACTCGTTGCAAGAAACGATGCGAGCGACACGTTATCGACGAGCCTGCGCGCGGTCTCGATCTCTGCTTGCTTGACATCCATTGCCGCAAGAATTTGGCGCACCTCTCCATCGTCAAAATGATTGGCGAGATAGGAGGCAAACAGCAGGGCGGTAACGAACAAAATTCTGGGCGAAGCCACAGAGAGTTCTGGCAGTGTCATTGTTGTTATCGCGGTTTTCGCTTGGGTCAATGATTGCGCAATGCGGTTGCTAATTTGGCATGACTGATCGCAGCAAATGAACCCAATCATGCCGGTTCGGGCATTAGGAACACATAAGGATCGTCATGAATGAATGAATGAATGAATCAATCACTCAGCGTGGGGGTGGCAGCCGGGCCGGCTAGGTTGAATGATCCACCAGCCGGTAACCCACGCCCGGCTCGGTCAGTAACAGGCGCGGTGCCGTGGTGTCGATTTCAAGTTTGGCGCGCAGCTGTGCCATGTAGAGGCGCAGGTAGTGGATATGCTCCACAAATTCGGCGCCCCAGACATCGTGAAGCAACTGCCGGTGCGTGACGACTTGTCCTGCCTGTGCGGCTAGTCGCGTGAGTAGTTTGAATTCGGTCGGCGTCAGGTGGATTTTTTCTCCGGCTCTTAACACCAGGTGTTGAGGCAGGCTGATCTCAATTTCGCCGATTTTGAAGTGCTGCAGGCTTGGGCGCGAATGATGGTCGCGATGCCGAAAAGCGACGCGGATACGCGCCAGCAGCTCGCTGATACTGAAAGGTTTGACCAGATAATCATCGGCACCGGCATCGAGCAGATTGACTTTGCTGTTGTCGTCCTGACGTGCTGAAATAATGATGATCGGGAGTGACGAATGCTGCCTGACCCACCGGATCAACTCGCCGCCATCGCCGTCAGGTAAGCCCAGATCGACGATCAGCAGGCTTGAGGACAAGGCCTCTGGCACCTGCAGATAACGTTGGGCGATCTGCATCGCCTCGGCTCGTGACCCGCTGACGTCCACTGAAAACCCTTCGACTTCCATCGCTTGTTGAAGCGTGGAGCGCAGGAGTAAATCGTCTTCGACGAGTAAGACCTGCAAGCTCACGACACTGCCTCGCCCAACGCAATGGCCGCAATAGAGGGTTGCTTGGCAACCGGTAGTTGCAGACGCACCGTTGTGCCGCCACCTAATGCGTCTTCGATCACAATTTTGCCTTGATGAACGCGGGCGATGGCGCGGCATACGGCCAGTCCTACGCCCATTCCTCTGCGCGAGTAGCGCATGCCATTCGCATCCGAGGGCCTTGGTTCATCATCAATGCGCTGAAAAACATCGAACACCCGTTCTTTCCATTGATCGGGAATACCGGCACCCGAATCGATCACGGTCACCTCAATTGATTCATTAACGACGGCGGCGTTAACTTGGATGAGCGATGCGTCGTTACTGTGTTTGACGCTATTCTCGATTAGATTATCGAAGAGTTGATTGAGTAAAATAGCGTCACACTCCAGTAAAGGCAGTCCTGGCTGCAGTGCTACTTTAAAGGAGCGTGTTGGGTAGTTACGGCGTGCCTTGGGAAGCACGGTACCGAGAATCTCTTCGATAGATTCCCAATTTTTTCGAATATTGACCTTCGCGCTGTCGAGCCTGGCGAGCTGCAGTGTGTTGGAGGTCATACGGTTCAACTGATCGGCTTCACCCAGAATGGTTTTTGCGAGCGCTGCAATTTTATCCGGACCGATCTTCGTAGCCTGATCTGCAATCGCAGAGGCAGCGCCCATTAGGGTTGCTAGTGGTGTACGGTAGTCATGGGAAATCGACGTTAGAAGCGTATTGCGTAGTTGTTGTTCCTTAGCTTGTTCGTTAGCGAATTGTGCGCTTTGCACGGCGACGGCTCGGTCGAGTTGCCCGCCGAGCAGATTGCAGAGTTCGCGTAAATGATCAATGCCAAGCAGCTGATATTTTTCGCTGAGTCCCTCGTGCAAAGCGATCGCGCCCAGTGGCTGGCCCGCGCAACAGATCGGCATCACAAAGCAAGTGGTACGGTCTTTTTCGCGGATAGCCTGAGTACGTGCATCGTTTGCGTTTACCTCATTGCTCAGGGCTTGTCGCAATTTTTTCTGAACGGATGTATTCGGATTTTCCAAGAACGTGATGTTGTCCTGACCAGGATTAATCAGGCGCGGAGGTTGGGAAGGATGTGTAGGATGCAGGACCAGTGCCGACACAGGCTGACCCGAAAAATGGTGCAGAATTTTTAGCAGAACCGCGAATTGACCTTCTGCCGTCATTTCATTTCGGAGCCCATCACTCAGGGCCATCAACTGCTCAAGTCGCGTCACATGCAAGGCTTCGCTAAGGGCTGCATGACGCAGACTGGCCATCAGGTAGCCAACCACCGAGCTCACTGCCAGCATCGTTACCAGCAAAAGCGAGTCCTGATGCAGATCCACATGAAACGTTAACCGAGGATCAACAAAAAGCCAATTAAAGAGCACAATCGCCCCCGCGCTCAGCATCATGGACACCAGCGGGCTAAGCCACAGACCCGTCGTTGCACTAGCCAGAATCAGCACCAGTGCAAGATTGCCCAAGCTGAATGCGCCATCCAGCAAAAACATCACAATCCACGCCACGCCCCAGACCACAACAGAGGCAGCGATCCGGCTCAGTAAGCCCCCGCCGCTGGAGTCACCGCTGGGGTCAGGTCTTGCAATCACGCACGCTCGCACAGGAAGTCGATGGTAGGTCTTTGAAAACCCTGAGCCCCGTCGCCAGCGTCGCCAGGGTCACGTCTTGCAATCGCGCACGCTCGCACAAACAACCGATGGTGTGGTTTTGCAAGACCTGACCCCAGAGCGTTTTGCGACACATGGTTTCCAGTTTATTTTTTGTCGCCTGCGGTCATGGCGCTGATTTGGAAGTTGAGCATGCGCTGTTCAGTAACCGAGTACCACTGGTTTTGCTCGCGCTGGAAGCGGGTGTAGTGCTCGTATATTTTTTTAAATTTTGGATTTTTTGAGGCTTCATCCTGCATGGTTTCCGTTGCGGCTTTCAGGCACGCTTCCATTACCGATTGCGGGAACGCGCGCAGTTTAATACCGCGTTTCATTAATCGAGCCAGCGCCTGCGGATTGCGGACGTCATATTGAGCTTGCACCCACACATGCGACTCATAGGCCGCTGCAGTGACTGCTGCTTTGTAGGCTGCCGGTAGCGCTTCCCACTGTTTGAGACCAATCAGCAAGGATAAATGGGAGCCGGTTTCCCACCAGCCGGGTGTGTAGTAATAGGGGGCGACACGCTCGAAGCCTAATTTTTCGTCGTCATACGGACCAACAAATTCAGCCGCATCGATGGTGCCTTTTTCCAGCGCAGGATAAATATCTCCCGCTGGAATTTGCTGCGGGACGACGCCTAATTTTTGCAAAATACGACCGGCAAATCCACCGACCCGCATCTTGAGACCAGCCAGGTCTTCGACTCCCTTGATCTCCTTGCGAAACCATCCACCCATCTGGCAGCCGGTGTTCCCCATTGGAAGACTGGTGGCGCCATACTCTTTTAGTAGTTCATGCGTGAGCTCACGCCCACCACCCGCGTCGTACCAGGCTGTTTGCTGACGTGAATTTAAACCAAACGGGCCGCAGGTCTCGAAGGTGAATGCGGGATCTTTGCCGAAATAAATATACGTAGGCGTATGTCCCATTTCAATCGTGCCGCTCTGAACGGCATCAAGCACCTGAAAAGCGGGTACCAATTCACCCGCTGGAAAAGTGCGAATGGTAAATTTCCCCTCTGTGATTTCACCCACACGTTTGGCAAATCGCTCCAAACCACCATACAAAGTGTCGAGCGATTTGGGAAAACTTGAAGCACAACGCCAGGTTAAGGTGGGTAATGCGGCAGCGTCTGCCGATGTAGTGAGCGCGGCCGCTGCCGCTGCTGCTGCACCGCCGGCAGCTTGAATGAATTTACGTCGTTGCATGACTTGTCTCCTTGGTTTTATCGGTTTGGTTTGGACGAATAGCCTGGGTAGCGATGGCTAGCGGTTGTTAGTTAAGACTCGTTTTTAGAACGGCGGCATCATCAAGCTCGCTATAGCCTCGGGCCAGTGTGGCGGTCAGTAGTGCCAACGCCTGATCGCCCAGTGCTGTGTCATGTCCGATGGTTTTGGCCATGGCGATACCGAGCGCGACATCTTTGGTAAGAATATGGGCAAAGGCACGCGGGGCAAAATCGTCCGCTAAAGCGCGAGTCATTCTATCTTCGAGCATCATGGATTGACCGCTGGAGGCGCGCATTAAATCCAACAGACGAAGCGGGTCCAAGCCGAGTTTGATACCCAGCGACAGCGCTTCAGCCGCACCAGCGAGATTGATGCCCGCCAAGAGGTTATTGACCAACTTGAAACGTGCACCATCCCCAATAACCGCGCCCAGCTGAAAAATTTTGTCCGATAAGGCATCAAGTACAGCGTGATGTTTTGCCACGCAGGCTGGCTCGCCGGCAACCATGATGCTCATGCTGCCGGCCTCGGCGCGTATGGGGCCGCCAGAAATGGGCGCATCAATCATCTGCATGCGATGCGCCGCTAACTGCTCAGCAAAATGGATCGTCTCTTCTGGCGCAATGGTTGAACACAGCATCACCGTTTTACCGTGCAGATCCGCCTCTGCCGCCAACACGCCCTGCGCGTCAGACAGAACTTGCGCAATCTGTTTGGCATTGACGACGACGATGATGATCAGGCCGCATTGGCGGGCGATCTCGGCGGGAGTGGCAGCAGTTCTGATGCCCGACGCCGCGGCTGCTTGCAGCGCCTCGGTGCGCACGTCGTGCACCAAAATATCAAGACCTTTGCGGTGCAGATTACGCGCCATGGCCATGCCCATGGAACCGATGCCGATAATTCCAGTCGTCATGATGCCACTAAGCCCAACAGGCCTGATTGTGCTACCAGTCTATGCATCAAATCGTCATCCCACCATCAACTGAGAATACATTGCCGGTGCTGAAGGAGGATTCGTCGGAGGCGAGAAACACGACGACCGGCGCGATCTCGTCGGCACGCGCGATCCGACCCATAGGCTGACGTGCAATGAATTGCTTGCGCGCTTCAACCGGGTCGGGTTGACTATTAATGCGGTCCTGCAAAGACGGTGTCTCGACCGTGCCGGGGCAGACTGCATTGCAGCGGATGCCCTGCGCTACATAGTCTGCAGCGACCGCTTTTGTGAGGCCCACTACAGCGGCTTTGGACGCGCCATAAATAAACCGGTTGGGCAGACCGCGCACGCTCGAGGCAATGCTAGCCATGTTGATGATGCTGCCTTTGCCGCGCGCAAGCATAGCTGGCAGTACCGCCTGAATCATCCAAAACTGGGAGCGCACATTGAGGTCAAATGCAAAATCCCAGTCTTGGTCGGTGGCTTGCAATACGGTGCCGCTGTGGACGTAGCCAGCGCAGTTAAACAGCACATCAAAGGCGGGCATACCCGCCACAGCAGCCTGAATAAGGGATTTGTCCATCACGTCAAGTAAGGCCGTGTGCACGCCGGCTATGCCGCTAAAGCCTTCTAACAACTGCGCGTTGATATCGGTTGCCCATACGGTGGCGCCTTCGGCTGCCATTGCTAACGCGGCTGCCCGGCCTATGCCTTGGCCCGCAGCAGTGACGAGGACGGTTTTTCCCTTCAAACGCATGAAGCACTCCTGACCTATTTCAAAGGCTGAACATTAACGCTTTAGCGGCGTATCGTGCAAATTTAAATCACAGCGCCGCTTTGAACAGTCAACTTGTTAAAAATCTGATAACCGATTGAATCGATTCAATCGATTCAAAGTTTCAAAATTTTAAAATGAGCGCGCAACTGCTATGCTGTCGCTTTTTTTGAAACTGCATTGCAGCTGGCTTTGCCGCGCCAATAAAACTAACACCTAATTAAAATAATTTACCATGCTCGCCTCACCCAATCAGGCTCCCTGGAAGCAGAAGATCGAGGCATTCATTGCCTATCCATTCATTCAACATACCTTGGTCGCGTTTATCATCATTAACGCCGTCATTTTGGGGATGGAGACAAGCCCTTACATCATGGATCAGGTCGGACCGGTATTAATCGCGCTCGACCATGGGATTCTATGGGTGTTTATTGCCGAGATTGTGCTCTTGATCGCTGCGCGCGGGCTGCATTTTTTCAAAGACCCGTGGGCAGTATTTGATTTTATTGTGGTGGGTATCGCGTTGGTGCCGGCCACAGGTAGTCTGTCGGTTTTACGGGCGCTACGCGTGTTGCGGGTACTGCGTCTAATTAATAAAATAGAAAGTATGCGTCGCGTTGTATCGGGTCTGCTTAGTTCCTTGCCGAGTCTGGGTTCGGTATTTGGTTTGATTCTGGTTATTTTTTACGTCTCGGCAGTGATCGCGACGAATGTTTTTGGTACCGCTTTTCCTGATTGGTTTGGTAATTTGGCGACGAGCTCGTTTACGCTGTTTCAGGTAATGACGCTAGAGGGCTGGTCAGACGGTATTGCGCGTCCGGTGATGCAAGTATTCCCGCATGCGTGGATCTTTTTCCTGATTTTTATTTTGATTGCGACCTTTGTCATCGTGAATTTGTTTATCGCCGTGATTGTCGATTCGCTCACATCAATTAATCCGGCTGCGGTAGACGCCCAAAATCAGACCAAGGCGCTGCAGTTCGAGCTCAAAGCCTTGCGGGAAGAGTTAAGCCAGATGCGACAGGAGCTCGCGCATTTGCACCTTGGGGCCAACGAGTAGCAACGCGCCGTTCTGCCTACTGGTTCGTTGTCCGTCTCATTCAGGCGCCTTAAATTGTGCATCGACGGGCACCTGCAGGCTATTGGCAAGTGCATTGGTTTGACTGGCCATGGCAATGACGGCAAGTAGTTCGGCGTACTGTTCCGGCGTCATGCCTTTGGCACGGGCAGCGGCCGTGTGGGAATGCACGCAGTAATGGCAATTGTTGGTGGCTGATACGGCGATATAGATGAGCTCTTTGGTCAGCGCATCGAGCGCCCCGGCTTGCATCGTTTCTTGCACCTGATTCCAGATGCTGCTCAGCAGGGCGGGAGAATGCGCAGCCGCTTTCCAAAAATTGTTGACATCGTTGACGCCACGTTTTTGCATGATGTCGTCATAGACTGCGCGTACAGCATCGCTAGCCTGGTCGTGCTGAATCAAGGGTCGGGTTGCCATTAGTTATCCTGTTTTTTATCAGATTGACGGGCTGCTTCGCGGCGTTGTTTTTCTTTCTTTAAGTCGCGCATTTGGTGAATGGCAAACAGAAAGACCAGGCCAAAGATCCCTAATTCTATCCACAGACCCATTGCGTTACGCTGCCAGCGGCTGTTGCTGATGCAGATGCGTGATGCGCCCCTCGGCGTCGACGCGATAGCACTGTATGTCAAGATGGAACACCTCGGGCTTGACGATCGATTTTCCCATCAGCATACGCGCGCACTCTTGAATACCTTCGGGTACTGACGGGTGCGGAAAAATCAGTTCGGCCAGATGCGCTACACCCACGTCCATGGAAATCATGAGTGCCAACGCTTGAATGGTACTCGACGAATGATTGCCCATCACGCGCATGCCGAGAATCTTCATGTCTTCATCATCGGAGACGAGAATTTTGAAAAACCCACCGGTTTTACCCATGGCAATGGCACGATTGACATAGCGATAGTGCATCTTGGCCAAGCGGTAGGGTATCTTTTTATTCCGAGCCTGTTTTTCATTTAAACCCACTGATGCGACCTCGGGATTAAGGAACATGATGGTCGAGATGTTTTCGTAAATCAGTGCGTGCGCAGGATTGCCGAATATTTTTTCGACCGCATAGCGGCCCTCCAATTCGCCCACGTTAACCAATGAAATATCTGCCGTAAAATCACCCACCGCATAGATATTATCCACCGTGGTACGGGTGTCGTCGTCTTCGCAGTAGCCGCGATCATTGAGCTTGACGCCGACGCTCTCGAGACCAAGATGGTCGGTATTAGCCACGCGGCCCACCGAGATCAGCGCATGGTCTACGGTGTGTATCTCACGCCTGCCATCTCTGTAATTGAGTACGTACTCAACTTTGCCATTGACGAGCTCCATTTTTTCCAGCGACGAACCATGATGAATGACGACCCCATTTTTTTCCAGATTGGCCGCCAGTGCATGGGAAATATCTTCGTCTTCAAACGGCAGGATGCGCTCCTCTTTATCGATCAGATGGACTTTGGTTTGACCAAAGTTAGAAAAAATCGTCGCAAACTCGCAGCCAATTACACCCGCCCCAAGGATGACGATACTTTTTGGGAAATCTGGCATCGACGCGATACCGTCGCTGGTCATGATGATTTTTTCGTCGATTGGAATATGCGGCAAATAGCGGGGGCGGCTGCCGATCGCCAGCACGATATTGTCGGCCCAAATAGTCTGCTCGGTGCCGTCGGCGAGGGCGATGCTGATTTCGTTTTTGGTAACTAGTTTGCCGTGACCATGAAACTCACTGAGCGAACCTTTGCGTTTGAAATAATTAATCTGTTCGCGGATTTGGCTATATTTGTCGCCCACGGCACGATGCATCTCGTGAATCACGGCCGAATAATTCAGTTCGCAATCATGGACGGTAAAACCGAGATCGGTACTGCGGGTGATTTGATAACTTTCCGACAGCTCCCAGAGCGTTTTGGACGAGAGCGCACCGTTAAAAATGCCGGCACCACCGGCTTTGTTTTTTTCAATCAGCGCCACACGCTTACCAAAATCAATTCCCCGCATTGCCGCAGCAAAACCGGAGGGTCCGGCGCCGATGACAACTAAGTCAAATTTTTCCACGGTACTTTCTCCGGACTATTTTTAATGTGAGCAATAATAACTGATCATCTGCGCTCTCCAACAAGAGATAATCTGATTCAAAATTAAAATAACAGTGGAGAGTTTCAGATGCAGCCTCAGGATTTGTCGAACATGGCCGAACTGCCACTGCCAGCCGGTGTGCGTTCTCGCACTGTCCCGCACGTCAATGGTTTGTGTATGCATGTGCTTGAAGCAGGCTTCGATCAGCCGCAGAGCCGCGGCTGTGTGCTGCTGCTGCATGGTTTTCCGGAGCTGGCTTACAGCTGGCGCAAAATCATGCTGCCCTTGGCGGCGGCGGGCTATCACGTCATCGCACCAGACCAGCGCGGTTATGGCCGCACGACCGGCTGGCAGGCTGACGTTAATGCAGACCCTTCGGCAAGCAGCATGATGAATCTGGTGCGTGATGCACAAGCCTTGCTGGCCGCCTGTGGCTATACGCATGTCGAGGCAGTCGTCGGCCATGATTTTGGGTCGCCCGTTGCGGCTTGGTGTGCGCTGATCCGTCCTGATATATTTCGCGCCGTCGTGATGATGAGTGCGCCTTTTGGCGGGCCACCTGCCTGGCCTGTTGGTACCGACGCAAACCCTGCTGCGTTGACCCCGTTCGAGCGTGCTGTTGCCAAGCTGGCCAGCCTTACCCCACCACGCCAGCATTATCAGTGGCATTACGCCAGTGCGCAGGCGAATGACGCGATGCTGCATTGCGCGCAAGGTTTGCCCGCCTTTTTGCGTGCGTACTATCACGTCAAAAGCGCCGACTGGACGCCCAATGAGCCGTACACCTTAGACGGCATCAGTGCGGCCACACTCGCGCAGCTGCCTGCGTATTACGTGATGGATGCCGACAAAGATATGGCCGCAACGGTGGCCCCGCACCTGCCGACTGCCGCGCAGCGTGCCGAGTGCAGTTGGCTTACTGAGGCCGAGCTGGCGGTCTATTGTGCTGAATTTGCGCGCACCGGATTGCAGGGCGGGCTGGACTGGTATCGCTGCGCGATCGATCGCAGGCAGGCAAATGCGTTGCGTCTGTTTGGCGGCAAGACCATTGATGTGCCTGCCGGTTTTATTGGCGGTCGCAGTGACTGGGGCGTGTTCCAAACGCCGGGTGCATTTGAAAAAATGCGCGCGCTGGCGTGCACGCAGCTGCGCTTCTGTGAGCTGATTGACGGCGCCGGACACTGGGTGCAGCAGGAAAAACCGGCCGAGGTCAGCGCCCGGCTTTTACAGTTTTTAAGCGAAGTCTCGACGCAGTCCGGTTGAACGTGTTGCCCCGTTTTTTACCAGCCACGGCAACTACCCACCACAAGTACAGCACGCCATTACGGCATCACGACAGGGAATAAACAACGATGAGCACATTAAGCACAAACCCCATCACGAGCCCGCAAGCGCTGCTCGCCTTTGAACAAGCGATGCCATTTGCGCAGCGGTGTGCCGCGCGTAGTGTGTTTGATTTGTTTGAGGCCAGCGCGCAGGCGCATCCTGACCGGATTGCCCTGACCATGCTTATGACGGGCGCGGCCGACGAGCAGCCGCGGCGGGTCACTTATCAGGCGTTATTACAGTCAATACGACAGGCCGCTAACTTGTTTACTGCGTTGGGTGGACCGCGACCGGGTGTGGCTTACATGCTGCCGAGCTTAATCGAAACGCATGTCAGTTTGTGGGCAGCAGAGACCGCCGGCTTTGCGGTACCGATTAATTTTTTGCTGCAGACCGAGCATATTGCTGATCTGATTCGTGCCTCCGGCGCCACTATCCTGGTAGCGCTTGGCGCGCATCCGCAGCTGGCGATCTGGGACAAGGCGCAGGAGCTCAAGCAACTACTGCCATCGCTCATTCTCATTCGGGTTGCGCCGCCCGGCACCGAACCGGTGGCGGGTGTGATTGATTTTCATGCCGGACTGATGGAGCAGCCGCATGACCATCTGGTGTTTGGTGCGCCCGGCCGCGACGACGAGGTCGCCGCCTATTTCCATACCGGCGGTACAACAGGCGCACCCAAGCTCGTCGCCCACACCCATCGTAATCAACTCGTCGCGGCCTATGGCGGCGCGCTGATGCTGCATCTGTCCGAGCACGACGTGCTAACGAGTGGCTTTCCTTTGTTTCATGTGGCCGGCACGATTGTGGGCGGCTTGTCATTTTTTATGATGGGAGCCGAGATACTGGTTTTGTCACCTGCGGGTTTTCGCAACCCGGCCATGATTGCGGCCTACTGGCGCATTGTGGCGCGCTATGGCGCCACGATGGTGGCGGCCGTACCCACTGCATTGGGTGCCTTGCTTGATGTGCCGCTTGATGGGGCCGATTTGTCGTCGGTCAGACTGGGCATTTGTGGTGCAGCGTCATTGCCGCGCGCAGTGGGTGAGCGCTTTGAAACCATGACCGGTAAAAGGCTGCACGAGATTTTGGGTATGACCGAATCTGCGGGTCTGATCTCGATTGATTTTGCCTGCGGCGAGCGCACTGCCGGCTCGGTCGGCTATCCACTGCCGTATACCCGCGTGGCGATCCGTCGCCTGCAGACCGATGGCAGCTTGGGTGCCGAGTGCGAGCCCAATGAAATCGGGGTGTTGACCGTAACAGGCCCGACGGTGTCGCGCGGCTATCTCAACCCACAGCAAAACACCGGCGTGTTTGATGACGGTGTACTCAACAGCGGTGATTTGGCTTATGCCAATGAAGAGGGCTGTGTTTTTGTTGCTGGACGGGCGAAAGATTTGATTATTCGGGGCGGGCACAATATTGATCCGGCGATGATCGAAAATGCGATGAGCTTGCATCCGGCAGTGGGATTGGTAGCGGCTGTGGCGCAGCCCGATGCCTATGCCGGCGAGCTGCCGCTGTGCTACCTCAGTCTGCGGCCTGGCATGGCGGCGTCGGCGGCAGAATTAAAGCAGCATGCGCAAGCGCATATTGCAGAACGGCCGGCCTGGCCCAAAGAGATCATTGTGCTTGATGCGCTGCCACTGACGAATGTCGGCAAGATCTACAAGCCCGCGTTGCGAGTCGATGCCTGCAGCCGTTTGGTGCACAATATCGTGCACACGCAGCTTGGATTTGGCTCTGCACGCATTGCGGTCAAAGAAGGTGGATCAAGGGGATTGAGGGTTACGGTGATTGTGACAGCCTCAGCAAGTAAGACCACAAATGAGGCATCCATGCAGGCAGTCAGAGAGGCATTAGCTGCGTACGTATTTGAATCGATTGTGAGCGTGGATGAAGCAAGTTAAGTCAGTGCAGAGCAGTGCAGGGCGCTAGCGCATCGCCCTATTCTTGATTTCAAAAATGCAAAGAAATGAAAACGCTTTCATAACTTTTTATTTTTTCTTGATGAGCTTTAAGGTATCGTGTCGTCTGCGTTTTGTGGTTTTTAGCGCAATATAATTTATTCATTTTCTCACCGTGCTGTTTTCGCTGTGCGCGTGATACCTCTGAAGCGGTGCTGATGTGGTTCGATACGGTCAGATGGTGTGTTGTCTCAGATAGGATTTTGTATGCTTTTTGATGGTTGCGCTGAATGTCGCCGATGCTGTCATGTCGATGCAGGTTATCCGGCTCTCGATATTACGCTCACCAAAGCTGAGAAAAAAATCTACAAAAGCGTGTGCATCGAAACTAGTTGTAAACACCTTGGTTCCGCTGGTTGTTCGCTGGGTGATGCCAAGCCTTTTAGTTGCAAACTTTATCCCTTGACGTACAATCCGACATCGCGTGATTTTTTTTACGACATCGAATGTCCCTTGATGCCAGAATATACGCAGCAGTTAGGTGACCCAGCCAGCGACGCGTCTTTGCATCTGTCCGTGGTCAGCGCCGAGATAAAACGCTTGCACAAGAATGACAGTCAATTCCTGAAAAATAATTTTGCCGTCGATATCGATTATTTTGAATTGAAAAAACTGCCCGTCGGCGGCGTTGATTAAACAAGATCCAAGGAAGTCTGAGAATGAATGGTGCTTTGGTCCAGTTCGAGGAAATAAAAAAATCCAGGATGATCCGTCCGGAAGAGCAGGTAGGGTGCCAAAACTGGACGGCTGACAATCTGTTCGTAGAGAGCTACCACGACGAGACTCTCTACTACACCACCCGCTGGGACGCGCTCTGCCCGTATATCGACGTATCCGAATCCATGTTAGCCGCGGCGCCGCGCCCCTTCGTGGTGTATGCCTTGCCCCCGGATAGTTCGTATGGTGTGCCAATCAATGACAAGTACGGTCTGGTTGACGTGACCACCGAAGGCTTCTGGACCGAGCCGCGACGGATGCGCAAATTCCGCGAACTCGACAACCAATACAAAAAATTCGTCTACACAGAAACCGTTGTGCCCGGTAAGGACATCACGGTAGAAGACGTGTTTGAAATGGGTGGCGACCACTTTGAAAATTATGAGATTGATGACCGCGAGGTCGAGGGCTTTGTCGACTACATTCGCACGCTCGATGTACTGATTTTGCAGGTGCATGACGATCAGGGCACCTTGGTCTTTACCGACGTCTCGGTTCTGCTGCCAAAATACAATCAGGTGTATGGCAGTTTCTGTCAGTGGAATCGTGCATTTAAAAACCGCTCGCCCGGTATTTACGCGTGCTTGCAGGCGAGTCGATGGGCTGCAAAAAACGGTTACCGTTATTACAACCTCGGCCCGGTGGATGATTATGGCTACAAGTCTTTGTTTGTGACCGACTTTGAGCCGATTTATGCGCTGGTCCTGACGGACCTTGATCACCCGCTGATTCTTGATCCGACCTCACCGATTCATATCGACTTCAAGCGGGAAGATATCAATAAGATTTATCGGGAGACCGCGCATCGCATCGTGTCGGTGGCAAGTGCCGCTGCGGCGTCGGCAGAAGCACAGGTGCCAACAGAAGCGCAGGTACCGGTAGAAGCCCACGTGCAGGCAAGCGAAGCCTAGGCTTCAGGCTTCAGACTTATCGCCCGCTCCGGGCGCACGTGCCAGCCGGTCCGGCTCGGGAGGGGGCAATCCAAATCCACTGGGCGTTATGCAGTCTGCGTGAAGTGGGCCACGCATCGCACCTAATTCAACGCTGACTCAGTCTTTGAAAGTGTGCTTCTCGCCGAAGCTGTGATCGTAATCCATCATTAATTCTTCACCGGTGCGTATCGTGCGCAAGGTCTCCATCCGGCCGCTTTTGTGCATGCGCAGATTAGGTTTTTTGGAATGGTTGAGATAGAGCGCCATGTCCATGATGTTCAGACCAATCGACGGCACAAACACCTTGTCTTTCACGTAATAGCAAAAAATATCCATTTGCTTGCGCACGCTTTTGGGCAGCTCCTCGAGCTCTTTACGCGAAAATTTCACTTCGTCGTAACTCATCAGGCTATTGAGCGGATTAATCCCCTTCGGGATCGTTCTGAGCGCGAAGACGCCAATACCGTGCACCTTGGAGGTGCCCAGACGACAGTACACATCTCTGCTTAAATGTTCGAGTAGATTTTGTTTAACGCTAGGCATAAGTTTGTTGGCACGTGAATGAACATAGTCCGGAATGGTGCGCGTAGTTTAGCCGATGGACGACTCACGCGATCCGATAAATACAGCGCGCCTATGGTAGCGCGATCCCGATAAATCTTGAAAGTAATCTGATTAAAATCCTTGGGTTTAGCGGATGCAGACTCGTTTTTACTTCTCCTTAATCCTGGCACCAATCCCGAATCAGGCCCGCAAAAATTTCGACTGATTCGTGGATACGCGAGACCTTACAGTATTCATCCGTCTGATGCGCAAGCTGTGGCTCGCCCGGACCGAGGATCACGGTAGGCGGGCTGCCTAGTGGTGCCAGAAGCGCGGCGGCGTCGGTAAAGTATGAGACCGAGCGTGCTGACAAAGGCTCGGCAAACAGCGGCTGGCAATGCGCAAACACCGTCTTGATCCAGGGCTCGTCGGGCGGTGTATAGACGCTCTGCACATCGAGCATGGTGTGCAGGCTGATCTCCGCACCCAGCGTGGCACACAGGCAGCTGCGCAACTGCGCGTGATCCTGTCCGGGCAGGGTGCGGATATCTATCGTCAGCTCGGCGGCGTCGGGCACCGAGTTAATGTTCAGGCCGCCGGCGATGGTGCCGACATTGAGCGTTGGGTGACCCATCAGCACATGCTCGGGCTCCGCAAAACGAAACGCCTCTAAGGCTGTCGCCGCTCGTGCCACTTTATAGACCGCGTTGTCGCCTTGCTCTGGCATCGAGCCATGGGCCGTCACACCCTGCGCCCGCGCCTTGAGCCAGAACGCCCCTTTGTGCCCAATAAAAGGCGCATTGGCAGTCGGCTCGGCGACCACCAGCGCACCGGCTTGCCCCATCCAGTCTCGGTCTGCATCTGAATTAGCCAAATGAAAAGCACCTTCGCAGCCGGTCTCTTCGCCTGCCGTAATGACCATCGTCACCCCGGCGCTGTCACGTATCTGTTGAGCCAATCCGATTGCAGCCACCACAAAGGCCGCTACCCCGCTTTTCATATCACTCGCGCCACGCCCATACAGGCGATCGTCCACGATGTCGGCACCGAAGGGTGGGTGCGTCCAGGGGGCAGCGCCCAGGGGCACCACATCGACATGGCCAGTGAAGCACAGCGGCAGCTTGTCAGGCCGACCACCCAGCTTGGCCACGAGGGTACTGCGGCGCGCAGAAAATTCGGTGAAGCGACAAGCAAAGCCAGCCTGCCGCAACAAGTCCGCTAACAAATGCGTGCACTGGTCTTCGTGTCCCGGCGGGTTGATGGTGTCCATGCGCACGAGTGCTTGCGTGAGCGCGACGGCGTCGTTGTGCAGGCCTGCTTGCGCAGAGGAGGTGGAGGAGGTGTGCATCGATCTTCCCGTTTATTCTTTTGCCAGACTTGGTCGCTAAGTGTAACTCAGCGGAAAAATACGGAAGCCTAGTAGGGTAAAACCTGCGCCTGCTTTCGGGCCCATGGACCGGTCGTCACGCGCACTGTTGCCCGGCGCGCCTAAGTACTACGCGCTCATCCTGCGGTTGGTCGATTGGGCTAGTGATTGCTTTGCGGCTTTGGCTGCAGTCCGCACTTTGACTGACGTGACAGGACGAATGTTTAAACCGACGCGCATCCCAGCGCTCGTGGCCATATTGACTAATGCGTCCAGACTAAAAATTTCTATCTTACCTTTTAGTCGTTGATTAAACCGCAGCTGAGTCATTCCCGGAGTCTTCGCCGCCGCCTGTGTCAAGCCGCTCGCATTGAACCAATGTGCTGAGGCAGTCATGATCTGTGAGCGCAATAATAGATTTTGAGACTCTTGAATATCAAATCCAAGGTCTTCAAAAATATTGGCTCTGCCTTTCGTTATCTTGAGATCAGTCATGTTGAACTCCTTATTTTTCTCAACGCTTTGTAGCGCTCAACCGATAAATCAATGTGCTGCTTGCTTGTTTTTAGCGTCTTCTTCACGAGCGCATGAAGCACATATGTTTAGCTTCGTCTGAAAACGTATTGATCACATCAAGACTGTCGCCTAGTCATCGTAGTTGTTTTGATTGAATTTTCATCTTCATTTATTTCATTTCAATTTTGGAATAAGTCAATGACTTGGTGTCATTGAAAATGGCAGAGGCGACATCAATTATTTGATGCAACACCGATCGATGAACCCAAAACCTGCGCCTGAATAACGCTGCAGACCCTCAGTCGGGCGCAGGGTTTGATCTGGCGCAGCGCCGGCACGTCCCCTTCGCGTGACACTAGCGTTGAACCGACCGCAAAGGGAACAACATGAGCACACGATTTGATCATGTCGCCATCAATAAAAAAGCCAATGTCTATTACGACGGCAAGGTCGTATCCTACAGCTTGCTATTTCCGGACATGACCCAAAAAACGGTCGGGGTTATCTTGCCTGCGACCGTTGGCTTCGATACTGACGAGCCTGAAATCATGGAAATCGTCGCCGGCAAATGTCGGGTCCGCATCGGTGAAGCCGATCCGTGGAAACTGTTTGAAGGCGGCCAGCGCTTTCATGTTCCGCGTACCGCACATTTTGATTTGGAAGCACTGGAGCCAGTGCATTACGTCCGCCATTTCGTCAAATCCTGAGCGCGAATTTCATCGATATCGTACAAAAAATCGCTCATCGCTCATCGCTCATCGCTCATCGATTTATGAAGCTCGGTTCGGTCTTCGCGTAATCATTTTTTCGCTCTTGCGCAAGCAGAAAATCGCGTTATTTTCTGTTGCAGATTTTTTCGCAACAGATTGCCTGGCGCCACCCCACAATCCACCCGTATTTTCTCCCCAGGAAGCAACATTTTCGTTGAATGCCAGAATTTATTCCACTCTGTTGACTTTGCTTTTCCCGTCAACTTTGTGAAAGATAAAACGTGTTTGGCTGAAAAATCGAGCGCGATGTTTGATTTTTTAGCCCAGTCGTTTTTGTATCCTGGCCTATGCGTACTTCTGTTTTTTTGTTTATCGCTTTTTCATTTTTTTATGCCCTGACTAGCTCCGCCCATGCGCAGAGCATCACGCCGGATGTAATCGGTGCCGAAGAATTTCAGCTGCAGCAAGAGCGCCAACGTGTATTGCGCGAGCAGCAGGAAGCCCGCCCGGAAGTCCATCTGGAACGCCCCGTTGAACCCCAGATTTCTGAGCGCTTGCCGGTTGATGAAGCCTCCTGTCTGATGATTTATTCGATCGTGTTGGTGGGCGAGTTGTCATCACAATTTCAATGGTTGCTGAGCGCTGCCAACAAGGTGAGCGACAAGCGTGCCGACAGCGGCGGCGATGCGCAGTGGGACCTTGCCACCGGACGATGCCTGGGGGCCACCGCAATCAACCAGGTGATGATGCGCATGCAAAATGCGCTCGTCACGCGAGGCTACGTGACGAGTCGTGTGTTGGCCGCGCCGCAAGATCTTTCCACCGGCGTGCTGACACTGACGCTGATGCCGGGTCGCGTGCGGCAGATTCGCTTTTCTGACGACAGCAGTCCGCGCGCGACCCAATGGAATGCGATGCCCGCGCATCCCGGTGATGTACTCAACGTCAAAGACATTGAACAAGCCTTAGAAAACTTCAAACGCGTACCAACTGCTGAGGCCAATATCGCGATTGTTCCGGCAGAAGGCGCCAACGCTAAACCTGGCGAAAGCGACATCATCATCAGCTGGCAGCAGCGCATACCCTTTCGTTTGCACCTCTCGGCCGATAACGCCGGATCCAAATCTACCGGCAAATTTCTGGGCGCTGTCACCCTTTCCTATGACCACTGGTGGACGCTTAATGATCTTTTTTATATCAGTATTAACCACGACCTCGGCGGTGGCGATTCTGGAGTACGTGGTACGCAAGGACAGACCTTGCATTACTCCGTGCCATTTGGCTATTGGCTGCTCGGCATCACGGCCGGTAACAGTCGTTATCAACAAGCAGTGGCAGGCGCCAACACAACGCAGCTGTATAGCGGCGAAAGCAATAATCAAGAGCTTCGATTGTCGCGTTTGCTGTATCGCAGTGCGGCGCGCAAGACCACGCTATCAATGAGCCTCTGGGCCCGGTCCTCAAAAAACTTCATCAATGACACCGAAATTCCGATCCAACGACGGCGTACCGCCGGGTGGGAAATCGGGCTGACCGATCGCGAATACCTGGGTCGCAGCACGCTCGACCTGAGCGCAACTTATCGGCGCGGCACCGGTGCCATGGGCTCACTGGCAGCGCCCGAAGAAGCCTTTGGTGAGGGCACCTCACGGCCGCAGATTGTGAGCCTGTCGGCCTTATTCAACAAACCATTTTCCTGGGGGTCGCAGTACTTGCGCTACAGCGCAAGCTGGCGCGGGCAATGGAACGACACGCCGCTCGTGGCACAAGACCGCTTCATCATCGGCACGCGCTACACCGTGCGCGGGTTTGAAGACGGCAATATTTTGCTCGGTGAGCGAGGTTGGTTTTTACGTAATGACATCGCCCTCATCAAAGGGCAGATCGCCCAAGAGTTTTATCTCGGTCTGGATTATGGCGAGGTCGGCGGTGCTGGCAGCAATGCACGTAGTAGCCAGCACTTGGCAGGCGTCGCTGTTGGTGTACGCGGAGCGCTTAAGCAGGTTGCCTTCGACCTCGTTTTGAGTCGTCCACTTTCTGCGCCGCAGGGTTTTGATACCAGCACAACGCGCTTTAGTTTCAGCCTCAACGCGTCTTATTGAACACTTTTTTATCATCCCCAGCCGGCGTGTTACGCGGCTGAATTCGCCGTAATAGAAATGACGCAATACGGTTCATCGATTGCGCATTACGTATTACGCATCACGCATCACGCATCACACATCACGCAAGAGGAAAACAGACATGAACAAACGTTGCTACCGGGTCGTCTTTAACGCCGCACGCGGCACACTGATGGCCGTAGCTGAGGCCGTCGCTGGACGAGGCAAAGCGTCCGACGCGTCGTCAAAAGTGCCCACGGTGCACGGTGCGCTGCTAACTGCTGCCCCACTGTCCATGCCGTTGTCACTGCAACACTCGCCAGTTCAGCTCGCCATCCTTTGCCTAGTTGGCTTGCTCGCCTGCCCAGACAAAGCTGGTGCGCAAATCATCGCCGACCCGAGCGCACCCGGCCTTCAGCAAGCCACCGTCCTGCGCGCGCCCAACGGCACACTACTCGTTAACATTCAAACCCCCAGCGCGGCCGGCGTCTCGCGCAACACCTACAGCCAGTTTGATGTGCCCCAGCAGGGCGCCATCCTCAATAACGCCCGCAATGCCGTCTCCACCCAACTTGGCGGTTGGGTCCCGGGCAATCCATTTTTACTTGGTCAGACCGCGCGCGTCATCCTCAATGAAGTCCATGCCAGCGATCCGAGTCACTTGCTCGGTTACCTCGAAGTCGCCGGCAGTCCCGCCCACGTCATCGTGGCCAATCCGGCCGGTATCACCTGCGACGGCTGCGGCTTCATCAACGCCCAGCGCGCCACCCTGACCACCGGTGTGTCGGTGTTCAACGAAGGTAATCTCGAGTCTTATCGCGTCCAGCGCGGCACCATCAACATCAACGGCGTTGGCATGGATGCGACGAGTACCAACTACACCGACTTAATTGCGCGCGCCGTCGTCGTGAATGCCGGTCTGTGGGCCAAGCAGCTCAAGCTCACCACCGGGACCAATTTGGTCGACGCCGCCCACACCAGCGCCAGCCCCTTGATCGGCACCGGACAGGCGCCCGTCTTTACGCTGGATGTAGCGGTTCTCGGTGGAATCTACGCCGGCAAGATCCTACTCATTGGCACCGAAGCTGGCGTGGGTGTGCGCAACGCCGGCCACATCGGCGCTGCCGCAGGTGACGTCGTTCTGAGCGCTGACGGCCGGCTCGAAAGCAGCGGCAGCATCAGTGGTCAAGGCCGCGTCAACCTCAGCGCTGCCGGTGGCATCACGCACAGCGGCAGCATCAGCGGTCAAGGTGGTATCAACCTCATCACCACCGGTAGCGTCGACCAAAGCGGCAGCATCAGTGGTCAAGGCAGCGTCAACTTCACCGCCGCCGGCGGCATCACCCACAGCGGCAGCATCACGACTCAAGCCGATGTCAGCCTCAGCACATCCGGCGCACTCATCCATGACGGCGTGATCACTGCCCAAGGCAATCTCACCCTGCACGCCACCGACAGCATCAGCGCGCACGGACTGAGCGTCAGCGGGGCAGTGCAAAGCCTCGACGCCCCCGCAATCGATCTGTCCAAGGGCCAGTTAAACGCCGCCACACTTCAGCTCAACAGCCAGGGCGGCCACATCAATCTGCACCAAGCGATTCTGCAAACAAGCAAGCGGCTCCAAATCGACAGCGCGACCGTGAGCGGCACCGGCACCTTGTTTAGCGAAGGGGACATCGACCTCAAGCTGGGTGCCGATTACACCCACACCAGCGTGCTGCAAGCCAATGCCGACGTCCATCTCGAGACCACCGGCACCCTCACCAACCTGGCCTCGATCACGGCGGGCCAGCGCCTGCACATCAAAGCCGACAAGCTCAACAACGACACCGATGCTCGCATTACGGGCGACAACGTGTGGCTAGAAGCCACGGCACCGCACGCACTCATCAACCGAGGCTTAATCGATGGGCGCGACACCCGGATTGATTCGTTCACCTTTAAAAATCTCGGCCCCGGACGTCTCTACGGCGACCGGCTCGCTATCGAGGCCGGCATCGTGCTCAATGCCCCCGAAGCCGCAGGTGGGCCGAGCCCCGTCATCGCCGCGCGCGAGCGGCTCGACCTTGGCGTAGGCACGCTCGAGAATCGCGATGGCGGAATGATCTTGACCGCAGGCGATCTCAGCATTGGCCGTCATCTCGCAACTCGCACCGATCCCCTTACCGGACAGATTAGCCACCATGCCACAGGCCGTGCCGAGGCCATCTACAACGACTCGGCCACCATCGAAGCACTCGGCGAGGCACGCATCGATACTCTTGTGCTGCACAACCGCAATCTGCACCTCGTCACCACCGAGGTCGCCGAAGCGGCCTCAACCCGGCGTGAGGCCGAGCCTGCTCGCAGCACAACCCGCTATCCCGGTGAAAATTGTCTAAGTCTGGGTCAGGTGGAGGCGGTCAGCTGCCAAGTTCATCCGGAGGTCTACGGAAAACGCCAGACAATGTTGCCCGCGCAGAGCGAAGTCTTTGCATTCTGTGACGAGTCTGGTTGTAGAGACGGCACGATCGTCGACAACTACGCGTGGGACGATCCCGCATTTGCGCGGCTGCATGTCACCCCCGTTAGCGCACCACCGGTCGACCCTATGGAGGCCAACCAAAGCAGTTGCAGCGACCAGCGCAACGCCCGCAACCCTGCCTGCGTGAGCTGGAGCGAACAGACCTCCGTTTGGTGGCAAGCCTATCGGGCCGCACTTACTGCCTTAATCAAGCCTATCAATGCCTACAACGCCGGCGTCAATGAAGACAACCGGCTGCACACCTTCGAGGACTACACGCTCTTTCACATCACCAGCAGCCCGAGCCGTACCAACGTCGTCAGTAGCGCGCCAGCGCTGATCCGGGTCGGGGGTGACTTTCGTGTCAACGGTGATGGCACCAGCGCGAGCGTACTAAACAACCATGACAGCCAAATCTTGGTCGGCGGCGTAACCGATCTAAGCGGCATGGCGCTGCGCAATCTGGCCACCGCTGGCACCTACCGCATCAACCACAGTGGCACGGCCGAATTCACCACCCTCGAATCCTGCGGCTTTGGCCCTTTTAGTTCGCATTGCCGCCGTTAGTATGGCCCGATCCCCTACCAGCCGGCACCGGATATTTACCCCATCGTCTTGCCTACCGGTCAGCGCTTCGAAGACCACCTCACGCACACTGATCCCAGTGCCGTCCCCGCATCAACACCGGCGACGCCTTACCAGTTCACGTTGCCCACCAACAGCCTCTTTACGCTCCACACCAGCCCCGGGCCAAATAACGCGCCGCTGATTGAAACGGATCCTGCGTATGCCAGCTACCGCAACTGGCTCAGCTCCGACTACCTCCTCAATGCACTCGACATCGACCCCGCGCTGACCCAGAAGCGGCTCGGTGACGGCTATTACGAACAAAACCTCGTGCGCGATCAGGTCGCCCAGCTCACTGGCCGGCGCTTTCTCGATGGCTATACCGACGACCAAGCCCAATATCAAGCCCTGATGGATAACGGCAAGACCGTCGCGCAAGCATGGCAGCTGCGCCCCGGCATCACGCTTAGCCGCGAACAAATCGCCCAGCTCACCAGCGACATCATCTGGCTGGTTGAACAAGACATCCGCCTAGCCGACGGCAGCAACCGTCGTGTGCTCGTGCCCCAGCTTTATGTACTAGTACGCGAAGGCGACCTCAACAGCAACGGCACCCTCATTAGCAGCGGCAGCCTCGACGCCCAGCTCACCAGCGCACTCGTCAATAGCGGCACAATCGCCGGCCGCACCGTCGTCAACATCGCCGCCGACAACCTGCACAACAACGGTGGGCAGATCGACGGCGCCCAGCTTCAGCTCAGCGCCCGCACCGACCTCAACAACATCGGCGGGCGCATCAGCGCCAGCGACAGCCTAAGCGCCGTGGCGGGGCGCGACATCCTCGTCAGCAGCAGCACCGTGTCAAGCACCAACAATATCGGGCAAAGCCAATTCAGTAAAACCGGCATCGAGCGGGTCGCCGGGCTTTATGTCAGCCACCGTCCCGGCGCCGAGCTCCAACCAGTCGACGGCCAGAGCACCCTCGTCATCGTTGCCGGGCGTGATGCCCGCTTCACCGCAGCCCAAGTACGCAACGACGGCGCCGGCCACAGCAGCATCGTCGCCGGCGGCGACCTCACGCTCGACACCGTCACCACCGGCGAGAACAACGACGTCGTCTGGGACAAGCGTAACCGCAGCCATGTTGAGCAAAGCCAGGAGCAGGGTAGCCAGATCGCTACTCAAGGCGGGCTCAGCCTAGCCGCGGGAGGAGACCTGGTCATCCATGCCGCTAGCGTCACCAGCGCGGGCAAGCTGGAGGCCAACGCCGGTGGCACCGTCGAAATCAACGCCGGCAAATCCAGCCTGACGCATGATCAGTCGCGTTACACCAGCAGCAGCGGCCTGCTCTCAAGCAGCACCAACACCACCCACGACCTGGTCCAGCAAAGCACCGTCTTGTCCAGCACCCTCTCCGGCGAGCGCGTCACAATACAAGCCGGTAAAGACATCCGCATTGAGGGCAGCGACGTCGTCAGCAGCACCGGCACCACCCTGATCGCTAAAGAAAACATCCTGCTTACCCCCGCCCAGGCCACTTTGGAAGAAAGCCATCAGCAGCGGGCCACCCATTCCGGCATCCTGAGCACAGGCGGGATTGGGATCACTCTTGGTCGGCGCACCGAAAACAGCGCATCCACCTCCGGCGGCACCACAGGCATGGGCACGGTCGTGGGCAGTATCGGCGGCGACGTCGTCTTACAAGCCGGCGAAGTCATCAAGCAACAAGGCAGCCAGATCGTGGCACCCGGCGGCGACGTCATCCTCAAAGCCAAACAATTAGAAGGCATCGAAGCGCGCAACACCAGCCACAGCACCAACGCGGTCAGCATCAAACAAACCGGCATCACCATCGCGCTCACCACACCCATCATCACCGCCATACAAACGGCCGAGCAGATGACACATGCCGCTGGCAACACCCAAGATCCGCGCATGAAAGCACTGGCTGCGGCCAACGTCGCCCTAGCAGGGCAGACTGCCTACGACGCGGTGCAGAAAGGGCAAAGCAGCACCATCAATGGCAAAGACAACCAGATCCGAACCGGCACCGACAGTGCCGGCAACCCCACCTCACGCGACGCCAACGCCGCCGACCAAATAGGCGGTGTCACCGTCAGCATCAGTCTTGGCACCAGCAGCAGCAAAGGCAACGCCACCCGAAGCAGCGACAGCGCTGACGTCTCCCGCATCACGGCAGGGGGCGCCGTGCACATCACCACTACCGGTGCCGGTAAAGACAGCAACATTAACCTGCAAGGTGTCCAAGTCAACGCCACCGAGGCCATCAAGTTGCAAGCCGACGGCATCATTACGTTGCAAGCGGCCACCAACACCGCCGATCAGCACAGCACCAACAAAAGCAGCAGCGCCAGTGTCGGTGTGGTCATCAGCACCAACGCAGGCGTGGGGGTGACCGCGTCCGGTAGTCTGGGTCGCGGCCACGCCGACGGCAGCGACGTCGTCGCCACCAACACCCGCTTAAATGCCAATCAAGTCACGCTCATTTCAGGGGGTGACACCGTCATTCGGGGTGGCGTGGTCCGTGCCGATCAAGTCACACTCAAGGTTGCGGGCGATTTGCGCATCGCCAGCGTGCAAGACACCAGCACCTACGACAGCGGCCAGCAAAATGTGGGCGGCAGCGTCACGGCAGGCACAGGCGTGAACGGCAACGTCAACCTTGCTGCGAGCAAAATCGTTAGTGACTACCAGAGCGTCGTCGAGCAGTCTGCCATTCGCGCCGGGGATGGTGGCTTTCAAGTGCAAGTAAAGGGTGACACCGTTTTGACAGGCGGCGCCGTCACCAGTACCCAAGCAGCGCTCGAGGCCCAGCAGAACAAATTTGTCACCGGCGGCACGCTCGTCGTGAGCGACATCAGCAACCACGCCCGCTTTGAGGCCAACGCAGTCAGCGTCAACATTGGTACCGGCATGAGCCCCAGCGGCAAGCTGGTACCAGGTGGTACCGGCGTAGGAGGCGGGCATGACGGCGACAGCGTTTCCAGCATCACCGAAGCGGCCATCAGTGGCATCGCCGGCAAGCAATCAGCGCGCACCGGTGATCAGGAAGCCGGGTTAAAACCGATCTTTGATGCGGGCACCGTGCAGCGCGAGATTGATGCGCAGGTGCAGATTACGCAGCTGTTTGGACAGCAGGCCAGCAAAGCCATTGGCGACTACGCAAGCAAGCAGATGAAGCAAGCCGGCGAACTGCGGCAGGAGGCCGCGGGCACCGCTGACCTCAGCCGTCGCAGCGCGCTTGAGCAGCAAGCGCAGGCGCTAGAGACGCAATGGGGCGAACAGGGCATCAGCCGTGTATTGGCACACGCCGTCGTGGGCGGGTTTACCGGTGGGGTGGACGGCGCGGCTGGTGCAGCAGTCGGCACCCTAACCGCGCCCCTCGTTGCGCAGCAACTTGCCAAGGCTGGTATCGATGGTGCGTTGGCACAGGCGATTACGGCCGTCGCCAGTGCAACGGCCGGCGGTGCGGTGGGTGGGGTCGCGGGCGCCGGTGCGGCGACCAATGAAGTAGGAAATAATTTTTTATTACATCAGGAAGCGGGTCAACGCGAAGCCGCCAAGCAAAAACTACTGCAATGTCAGGACGACGCCTGTCGTCAGCAGCTAAGCCAAGAGGTCGCACAGTGGGACGCTCTCGACACTTGGCGCGACAAGCAGATCGAAGGCGCATGCCGTGTACCGGCCAGTGCGACGTGTGGAGGCTGGAATCTGGCGATACAGCAAGCCCGGCAAAGTTACCGGCAATACGACCCCAAAGAAGATGTGACGCTGTCGATAAGTAATGAGCGCAGTCAAGTCAACACGGCCGGGTACTTGTATGGTCAGCGGATCGAGAATCCGCTCTTGTTTGGCGTGGCCAAGGGTTTGTTAAAACTCTCGCCGCCGGCGTTGGTAATGACGACGGGCGTGGGTGCGTACGGTCTGACGACGGCCATTCTCGAGAAAGGTTTGGTTGACGCTGCAGTCGATGTTGCGCGTGGCATAGCGGATCTACCGGCTGAATTACGAGGGCGATTGAACAGCACGGACCCAACGGTGCGGGGCGAGGCGCTGGTGGATGTGCTGGCAATCGGATCGAGCTCGGTTTACCTGACCACGCAGCTCGGTCTTGGGGTAGTGCGGGCAGTCGATCAGGCAGCCGTGAAATCGGCTGTGCAAACGGAGGCGGCCAATGCGTTGAATAAAAGCCGGATGGATAACGGCTTTTACCGCGACGGTGGAGTCGCTGATCCCCGTAAATTAATGTCGCCGGGATTTGGTCAGAGAACAGCACAGGAGCTGACGGTTGCCGAGGCCAATGGTCGTGTGCAGAACGCGTTGCCGGTGGGGGCGAAGGTGGAGGAGGTGGGGAGCGCGAATACGTTGAATCAGGAAGTGCTGGCGCGAGATGCGAATTTTAAAATGCCGTATTTGCCGGGTACACAGGCGGTGAGCTTTACGACGGTAAAGCCGACCGCGTTTGTGCGGTTTTATACGATTAACAGTGAAGGGCAAGGGCAAATTTCAAGTTGGATGATGCCGGCAAATGAGGTGAAAGGTTTAAGCATTGAACAAATCGCGAGTAAGTATGCGTTGCCGCACCTGCCCACGCATATGACGGATGTACTGGTACCCGCTGGATTTAGCTTGCGCATTACGGTTGCGAATGACATCAGCATATTTCAGGGGAAAAGTCTGGCTGGAAATGGCGGCGGGGGCGGGGTGCAGTTTGAAGTGTTGAATCCCCCGAAGGGTCCGGCATTTAATGACTGGTTTATCAATCCGAGGGAGATCAAATGAAGGGTGAGGTCTTAGTCGATCTAAATTTTTTGATTTGGCATGAGATTGCCATGCCAGATGGAGGTCGTATCGTCGATGCGTGGCCCATCGACCAAAAGTACTGGCCATCTTTGGATCTTGCCAACCACAACGTCTTCCGCCTCGACGCGCATAACCAGGTGATTTGGCAAGTGACAAGAGAAGAGACTGGGTATGTGAATTGGGAGTCGCGTCATCGCCATGCCAAAGAAAAGGACCCCAACTGCGAAGGCTATTACGATCCATTCACGCATTTAGGGACGGCATTTTTTGAACGCCATCCTCTACCGGAGAAGCCGTCGAGCTATTCAAGACTGGAATGCAATCCAACATTTGAAGAGATCGGTTTTGATACGTACGCACCCGGCCGTTTACTTTGGCTGACTACTCGGCGGTGGGTCTATGATCTCGATCCTGCAACTGGCATAGCGACCTGCACCGGCGAACAGTTCAAGTGATATGAAACGCACTGTTCACCAAATTCATCATCGTTGTCGAGGCTTGCCAATCATGGACGACGCAGCGTGCGCTATGCATCGTCCGCCTTGGCATGACATGCAGTTGCGACGTCGGTACTACCCGCGCCCGGGTCCGCGCCGCCCGGATCATCCTCTGTTTAGGCGTCAGCATCGACGCTGGCATGAGCAGCATCGCCCATTTTGTCCGCATGTTTTTTTATGCGACCTGAATCCCCACGCGTTTCAGGAGAAAAGTCTGGCTGGAAATGGCGGTGGCGGCGGAGTGCAGTTTGAGGTGTTGAATAGCGATAAGGTACCTGACGCCGACTTTGCAAAATGGTTTACTAATCCGAGGCTAATTAAATGAAATGGGAAATTATAGAAACTCTGAATCTTCAAGTGGCCCATGAAATTGCCATGCCAGATGGCGGCCGAATTATACGAGCTGCTATCTGGACAGGAGCGACTAAAAATCTACACACGGCCAACCACAACGTTTTCCGCCTTGACGCGCATAATCAGGTGATTTGGCAAGTGACAAGAGAAGAGACTGGGTATGTGAATTGGGAGTCGCGTCATCGCCATGCCAAAGAAGATGATCCCAACTGCGAAGGCTATTACGATCCGTTTACCGACATGGGTAATAAATTTTTTAAGCGGCGTGCCATCCCAGAAAAGCCATCGAGTTATTCAAGACTGGAATGTAATCCAACAGTTGAAAAAATCGTTTTTGATACGTACGCACCTGGCCTTTTACTGGGGTTGCGCACACGTCGGTGGGCCTACGATCTCGACCCCGAAACAGGCGTTGCGACCTGCACGGGCGAACAGCTTAAGTGATATGCATTACGCCTTTCACCAAATTCATCATCGTTGTCGAGGGTTGCCAATCATGGACGACACAGATGCTGCGTGCGCTATGCGTCGTCCGCCTTGGCGTGACATGCAGTTGCGACGTCGGTACTACCCGCGCCCGGGTCCGCGCCGCCCAGATCATCCTCTGTTTAGGCGTCAGCATCGACGCTGGCATGAGCAGCATCGCCCATTTTGTCCGCATGTTTTTTTATGCGACCTGAATTCCCATGAGTTTCAGGGGGAAAGTCTGGCTGGAAATGGCGGCGGGGGCGGGGTGCAGTTTGAGACCAAACTGGCGCGAGTTTTTTTACATTAGCGCGGGTGATTTGGTTTAGCTTTGAGAAACGTTGCTGTCCATAGCCCATGCCATACGTGGTGACATCAGCGGTGGCCTTGGTATCGTTGATCAAGTCGGCCGCAGTTGGTCCCGCAGCGCTGGCTGGTGTCGCGATGGCGGCCACTAGCGTGCCGGCGATGGCGAGACCCAGTAGGTTCTTCTTCATGTAACTCTCCTTGTGTAATTATTAGAAATAGATGCTTCTACTGCGTGTTGTGGGGTTGGCCGTTGCTCCTTTTTTTGGTTAAGGGGGGTCATTCAGAATCAATTTGACGGGCAGGGTGGGCCGCAGCGATTGCGGGCAGGTTTTCGCAGGCGTCGGCAATGGCGCATAGCGTCGGATAGGCCGCCGTGTCAACGCCAAAACGTGTTGCACTAAACATCTGGGGTACTAATGCGCAGTCGGCCATGCTTGGGTTGTCGCCCACGCAAAATAGGCCGCGTATCGGCGAGCGCGCCAGATCAGTCTCCAGTGCGTCCAGACCCAGCATCAGCCAATGCTGGATCCAGCCGGTCTTGTCTTCCTCCGATAAGCCAAGCTTGCCGGTGAGGTATTTCAATACCCGCAGGTTTTGCAAGGGATGCATGTCGCAAGCGATCGTTAGGGCGATCTGGCGCACGCGTGCCCGGCTCTCTAGCGCGTCTGGGATCAGCCTAATCTGGGGAAATTTCTCATCGAGATATTCAATGATCGCCAGCGATTGGCTCACCTGAAATCCATCATCAACAAGCAGCGGCACGAGCTGTTGCGCGTTGAGGGATTTGTAAGGCTCTTTGGTCTGCAAGCCGCCGTCCCGTGTCAGGTGGACGGGGAGGTAGGCATAGTCGAGGCCTTTGAGATTCATCGCGATACGCACGCGATAGGCAGCGGAGCTACGAAAATAATTATGCAGAATTAAATTGTGCTGTTGGCTCATGCTTACTCGCTTCAAATAATTTTTGTCAGGGCACAGGAAGACACAATGAGCACCTGTCCTTTCGAAGACCAAGTGCAGACATCGGCCCACTACTTACGGAAATTTTTCTGAGGGGAGTATAGAAAGTCGAATAAAATTAATATATAGAATTCCCTAAATTAAACGAATTCATATTCTGAATATTGGCCGTATGGATATCAAAGACATCGATCTCAATTTGCTCATAATATTTCAGCAACTCCTGCAGGAGCGGCGAGTGTCGGCTGTGGCCGTCAACCTTGGGCTGAGTCAGCCGACCATCAGCAACGCATTAAACCGGTTGAGGCAGCAGCTGGGGGATGAGTTATTTTTGCGGACCTCCAAAGGGATGGAGCCGACTTCTTATGCGATGCAGCTGGCTGAGCCGATCGGCTACGCGTTGTCGATAATTCACGAGACGCTAAATCAGCGCACCGGATTTGATCCTGCGAGTAGCCAGCGTAAATTTATCGTTGGCATGAACGACATCGGCGAGATTTATTTTTTGTCGACGCTGATGAAAATTCTGGCCGAAATCGCGCCGGGTATTTCTCTTTTAACGATCAGGACAACAGGGGTCAATCTGGCCGAAGATATGGAGGCTGGCCGAATTGATTTGGCCATAGGTTGGTTGCCCCATCTGAAATCTGGATTTTTTCAGCGCCGTCTGTTTGTACAGGAGCATGTCTGCATGTTCAGGCGCGGCCATCCGCTGGACAAGAAGTCGGCCCTCACAAAAGCAGAGTTTGAGGCGGCCGATCACGTTGTTGTGTCTGCGGCGGGAACCGGTCATGCCAGTGTTGATGGGTCGATCGAAAAACTAGGTGTCACGCGCAGGGCGGTGTTGACGGTGCCGCATTTTGTCGCAGTCGGTCATATCCTGGCCACGACAGATATGATTGCGACGGTACCCGAGAGATTTGCCCGTCATTGCATCGAGCCCTTCAACCTCCGGTATGTGCGCTTGCCTCTCAAATTGCCTGAGATTGGGGTAAACATGTTTTGGCATTCACGTTTTCATAAAGACCCGGGAAATCAATGGTTTCGAAGCTTGGTGTTTGATCGCTTCAGCGATTGAGAAACGTGATGCCCGAGAAGCGGAGGGTCAGGTCTTGCAAAACCACATCATCGGACATTTGTGCGGCCGTGTTGTTTTGCAAGACCTGACCCCCGCGCGCATTGATTACATGCTCTTCCAATCGCCTGTTTTTTCGAAGGCGTTGCCTACACGGTAGACGGTTGCTTCGTCAAAATGCTTACCAACTAACATCATGCCAATCGGTAAACCATCCACAAGTCCGCAGGGTACGGTCAGGGCTGGATGATGGGAGATATCAAACGGGCAGGTGTTGCCGATCTGCTCGAGTGCACGCGCGAAGTATTCTTCGCGACTAGCGTCAGCCGGTGGCAGCTTGGTGGCTTTCATCGGCATGGTCGGCATCAGCAGTACATCGTATTTAGCCAGCGCCGCATCATAGGCAGCGGTGAGGCGTCGGGTAATGTTGATCGCCTTGCCGTAGTAATGACTGCCATGATATTTCTTGATGTAGCTGCCTAAGACGGTCAATACTTTCGTGGTCTCGGAGAGCTCGTTGGCACGTAACTGCCAGCCATGCAATTTGTCGATCAAGCCTGTCACATACAGGTCCGGCCTTGATAGGCCATAGCCATCACCAAACATCATGGTCTGCGCAATGCCTTCCACACCAATCGGCGTCCATAGTGCTGGTCCGATCAAGTGCTCAGGAATGGAAATCTCTTCGACGATGGCACCCAGCTTGGTGAATGCCTCTGCCGCTTTTCTGACTTTGGCATCGGACGCGGCTTCGGATTCAGGACGGTCAAAGCCTTCTTTGACGATGCCAATACGCAGACCTTTTACACCAGCGTCCAGCAGCTTGGTGTAGTTCAGGTCGGGCGGCGCACCGTATTGCCGTGGATCGTAGCCGTCATGCCCGGCAATGACTTCGAGCATCATCGCGTTGTCGGCGACTGTCTTTGTCATCGGACCGGTATGGTCGACAAAAATTTCAATCGGCATGATGCCGGTGTAGGGCACAAGTCCGTGGGTGGCTTTCATGCCGACGATGCCGGACCAGGAAGCGGGCATGCGGATTGAACCGCCTTGGTCGCCGCCAATGCCCAGGTCTGCTTCACCGAGCGCTACCGCTACGGCTGTGCCAGACGATGAGCCGCCGGCGGAATAACCCATTTTCATGGGGTTGTGAACCGCACCCTTGGCGCCGGTGTGACTGCCCGCTGAGATGCAGTAGGACTCGCAGTGGGTCTTGCCGATGATTTCAGCACCGGCGTCGAGCAGCCGGGTGACGACGGTTGCGTCGATGTTGGGAACATAGCCTTCGAGGATGGAGTTGCCATTCATCATGGGCACGCCCGCGACCATGACGTTATCTTTGACGGCGACACGCTTGCCAAGCAGGCGACCACTTGACGCGCCTTTGATCGAGGTTTTGACGTACCAGGCGTTGTGTTTGTTTTCTTCCGGCGCAGGAAAGTAACCCGGGGTACGCGGATACTGCACAATCGGCAGCTCGTCGGGCATGTGGTCGATCATGTTGTAGGCAGCGATATTGCCGGCCATCAGACCTTGGTACGATTTAATGTCGTCATCGGTGAGAGCTAGGCCGACTTCTTCGGCGGCGGCACGAACCTGTGCTGCGGTGGGTTGTTGGACTGCCATGTGTTCCTCCTGCGCTGTTTTAGTTTAAGAAAGTGCTACCGGTTATACGACTACGTGATTCGTGTTTGGGGTGCATGGGTGCATGGGTTCATGGCGAGAGTAGACGTTCTAGCTCTGGGTCGTCGCGAATCTGCGCCGATGGTCCGGACAAGGCGATCTGTCCGCGATCCATCACATGGCATTCCTGCGAAATGCTGAGTGCCATCTTGACGTGCTGTTCGACGATGAGGACGGCAATGCTCTGACTGAGCTCGCGTAGTCGTTCGGTGATCTCTTCAACGACGCCGTGCCAGACCCCTTCGGTCGGCTCATCAAGTAGTAGCAAACGCGGACGTCCGAGCAGAGCACGGCTGATGGCGAGCATCTTGCGCTCGCCGCCGGACAAGGTGCCTGCGGCTTGCGCCATGCGTTGCCCAAGCCGCGGAAAGAGCGTAACCATCTCGTCAATCGCATTGCTGCCTTTGGCGAGGCGCAATGCGCCGACTTCAAGATTTTCTCTTACTGTGAGGCGCGCAAAAATCCCCTGGTCTTGCGGCACATAGCCGATGCCTTGAATAGCGCGATGTTCAATCGAGGTACCGGCGATAGTGCTGCCGTCAAAGGAAAGCGCGCCCTGCTGCGCTTGTAACTCACCAGCGATGGTTTTGAGGAGCGTGGTCTTGCCGGCACCATTACGACCCAAAATGGCTACGCCCCCTACGGAAGGTATCGACAGGGAGACATTAAACAGAGCCTGGCTATGGCCGTAATACGTGCATAGACCGCTAGCGGCTAAAAGAGGTGATTTAGACATGGGCGAGATAAACCTCTTTGACGCGTGGATCATTTTGAACCTCGGCGATCGGGCCAGACGCCACGATTTGCCCCTGATCGAGTACGGTCAGGGAATCACAGAGGTCTTTAATAAAATCAAGGTCATGCTCAACGATGACCAGCGAGCATTGCTGCCGTATCGGCTGGAGTAATTCGCCGGTCGCACGTCGTTCCTGGGGACTCATCCCTGCGGTTGGCTCATCAAGCAGCAGTAGCTTGGGTTTGAGCGCCAGGGCCATCGCAATTTCTAACCATTGCTGCTGACCGTGAGAGAGCTCACCAGCCAAATCATATTGGCGTTCACGTAGCCGGAAGCGGTCGAGATAGGCGATGACTTCGGCGTGCAGTGTGTCACGTGAATGGGAGCGCAGCAGTCCCCAGATTGACTGGTGTGCCTGCAAGGCGATGAGCATATTGTCGTAGACGGCCAGCTCGGGAAGAATGGCAGTAATCTGAAATTTCAGACTCAATCCGGCGCGCGAGCGGTCTTGCGGCGAGAGTGTGGTGATGTCTTTGCCTGCAAGATGAATGGTCCCGGTGGTGGGAATTTCAGCACCGGCCAAACATTTGAGCATGGTGCTTTTGCCCGAGCCGTTGGGGCCGATCAGGCCATGGAATTCATTCTCGACAACGGTCATGTCGACGGACGACAAGGCGGTGAGCGTGCCATAGATTTTTGAGACTGCGCGGACGGTAAGCAGGCTCATGATTGTCCTTCACTACCCGTGTTCTTGACCTGATCGCTGTTGTCTTTTTTGCCGAATAAAAAGTTGCGGCTGCGGTCGCGCAAGACAAATCCCATGAGCCCGGTGGGGCGGAACAGGACGGTTGCTAAAAGCAGCAAGCCGAGCAAAATGGGCCAGCCGGTTTCAAGAAAATTTTTCACCGTAGGGCCAAAAAACTCGACCTGCGGCAGCAAGAAATTCATCAGGTCCAGCACGGCTACACCGATGATGGCGCCAATCAAGGTGCCCACGCCGCCAAATAAGACATAGAGTACGGCCTGCGTCGACAAGACCGGCCCAAGTTGGCCGGGCCCGACGAAGCCTTCGTGGAAGGCAAACAGCGCGCCCGAGATGCCGGCGATCATGCCGGCAAAAGAAAAGATCACGGCTTTGAAGGTCTGCACGTCATAGCCTAAAAAAGCGATGCGACTTTCTTGCTGCCGTATGCCGGCCAAGACCAGACCAAACTGCGAACGTACCAGCCAGCGACACAATAAGTAGGTGCCGATTAAAATGGCCAGCGCCATGTAACAAAACAGGATGCCTTCTTCAATGTCGATGGTGCCCACGGTCAGCCGAGGCAACGAGGAGATGCCGTTTTGGCCACCCACATACGACCAGCCCCGTGCCAGACGTTCGATCACATAGGAGCCTGTCATGGTGCCTAGTGCAACAAAGGCTAAGGACGGAATGCGCTTACCTAAAATAACGAGCAAGGCCATGAGAAAGGCCAGCACGAGTCCGACAATGGCGGCTAACGGCAGGAGTGTAAAGATCGAACTCATGCCGGTCTTTTGGGAGAGGAGGGCAACGACATAGCCGGCTACGCCAAAAAACAGCGCCTGACCGAAGCTCATGATGCCGGCGTAACCCCACACCAAATCAAAGGAGATCGCCAATAGCGAAAGAATAAAAATCTTGGTGATGAACAGCACCCAGAAATTTTCAAGAAACAGGGGAAGCACCAGAGCGAGCAATAAGAGCGCCAGCTCAATGGCAGTGAGTGCAGTGATGGTGGTGCGACGAACTTCTGGCATGGCTGAGGCTCTTGGTCGGAAGTGTAAAACGGTGACAAGTCCGCAGACTTGCCACCAGCCTGGGCAGGCTCGCTTATGCGCACTCGCCCGGAGCGACCATCTTGCTCGATTCGACGACCTTGTACTGACCGGCTTTGGAGACGGCGATGTACATGTTCATCTTCAGGTGACGGGTACCCGGCACCATCTCGCAACCGCCGCCAGGACCATTGGCCAGTTTGGCATGGTCGAGTGCAGCAGCGACGGCTTCGCGCTTGACGCTCTTGGCCTCTTTGACCGCTTCGGCCCACAGCATCAGACCACGCCACATACCAGTGGCACCGCCACCGGCGCAGAAGCGCGACTTGTCGCCGAACTGCGCTTTGTAGTTGGCAAAGACTTTGCTGCCGACTGGGTCATTAATGGCCGAGAAATAATCGAGGCACGTTGCCAGGCCTTCGATTTCGTTGGCCGGGGTGATGCCGAGTGCGTTTTCGTCGTAGTACACGCAAGCCAGGCGGCCTCCTTTTTTACCGAAGCCGGCTTCATGCAGCTGCTTGAAGAGGGCACCGACACCAGGTGGGATGGTGGTGTTGAAAACGACGTTGACGCCACTGGTCATGATCTTGTTGACCGTTGCGCTGTACTCGGTATGGTCAACTGGGAAGTACTCTTCGCCGATGACTTCGCCGCCGTTGGCCTTGATGACTTTTTTGGCGTACTCGTTGAGTGTATGGGGCCACACGTAGTCAGCAGAAGGCAGATAGAACTTTTTGCCGCCGTTTTTGATCAGCCATGGAATGAACGTGTCGCACTGCTGCGCTGGCGATGGGCCGGTGCAGTACAAAAATGGCGTGCACTCTTTGCCTTCGTACAGTTGCGGATAGATATACAAGGTCTTACCGCGATTGACGATGGTGTCTTTGATCGCATTGCGCATGGAGCTGGTAATGCCGCCAAAGACGACATCGACCTTATCTTGGGTGACGAGCTTGCGGACTTTGGTGACCGCTAATTGTTCGTTGGTCGCTGTATCTTCGAGGATCATTTGCAACGGACGGCCAAGCAGACCACCGCCTTTGTTGATTTCCTCAATCACCATCTTGGCAACGTTGGCGTTCGGGATGCCGCCCCAGCTGATTGGGCCGGTCAGATCGGTGGCGATGCCGACCTTGATTGGCTCAGCCGCCCAGGCGCCCTTAGGTTGCATCAGGTAGCTGCCGCCACCCAAGGCGACTAAGCCCGCCATCAGACTTGTACGCTGTGCAAATAAACGCCGCGAGTGGGACTCGAGGTCATCGTTTTGTTTCTTATCGCTCATTTGACTAACTCCTCCGTTTAGAAAGCAGGCCGTCGGGCCGGAATTTCACTACCACAATGGCAATGACGAACACCATCACATCTGCTACCACGGGCTTGATGACCCACGGTAAGGCAGCACTTATTGACCCAACCAGGGCCGATCCCGCAACTGATCCTTGCAAGCCGCCTATTCCGCCCAGCATTACGGCCAAAAACGCTTTAATTAGAAAGGTCACGCCCATGTCGGCATTGAGCGGATACAGGGGCACCATGAGCGCACCGGCCAAGCCCGCTAACGCGGCGCCAAAGGCAAAGGTCGCTGAGTAGACGCGATTGACGGCGATGCCGGAGGCGCGCGCGAGCATGGGGTTTTCGAGAGCGGCACGCACTTTCAGACCAAAATTGGTTTTTTTGAACAGCAGCCAACAGCCTAGTAACACCAGCAGCGTGACGAGGATGACGACCGTGCGCCATTTGGAGATGGAAAGGTCGCCAAAAATGATCGGACCATCGAGCGGCGCTACGACGGTGTAGAACTGGCCACCCAGCGCAGTGCGAACCGCTTCCCGAATGACTAGGCCAATGGCATAGGTGCCGAGCATTGCCACGACAGGGGTCGCGTAAAAGCGCCGGATTGCGAAGCGCTCCAGCACGAGCCCGACGACGCCCACGATAAAGGGCGCGCAAATAATGCCGATCCAGGGGGGCACACCAGATCGGTCGAGGAAATAAACGCTATATGCACCAAGCAGAAGAAATTCGCCATGCGCAAAATTAAAAATGCCCATCATGCTGGCAATGACACCCAGCCCCAGCACAATGATCACGAAAACGGCCGTGTACGCCAGCATGTCAAACAAAAACGGCAAAATCGAATTCATCCTGCTTTGGCTCCAATCGATACTGGAAAACAAATGCGTGAAACCTGCGATTGCATTATTACGGGCGATGCCGACGGCGAGCACCCTCGACATGCTGATGAGCGGGGTAATGCTCTGAGAGTTACTCTAGCACAATTATTTTCCTTGGAAAATAAATTTACTCAGAGGACTTTGATGGCCGGTGATTTAAGCCGGCGTGGGGGGAAGAAAATCAGAAGCGGTGTGTGACTTCGAAAAAATGGCCCTGTGCCTGCGCCAGGTACATCGGATTATCAGCGCGGCCGCTATGGTGATATTGGGTGCCACGGATACTGTGAAACGGCAGTGGTGCCGACAAATTGGAGAGCATGGAACCGGTAGTTTCTTCGGCGCGCTGTGCGAGCGCAGAAAGAAAATACATGCCTTCGTAAATCGATTGGCCAAGCGCATTTAGAGTCGGCGCCCGTTCGCTAAAGCGGGTGTAATAACGCTCTTTAAATGACATATTATTTTCACTGCGCAGCGCGGCAAAATAGCTCGATGAAACAAATAATCCATCGGTATTATCTGCGCCAATAGCCAGCAGCATGTTTTCTTCGGTGGCACACGACAGCCTGACCATATGGCGCGATAGTTTGCGGCGCCCAAACTCGCGATTAAAGTCGATGGCGTCCTGTCCAATGAGTGAGATCATCAGCGCATTGGGTTTGAGTCTGGCGATCAGTTCGAAGATGGCGTCAAAGTCTTGTTTGGCTGAGTCAGCAGCTAAGGGCACGTAAGTTTCGCCCAGCACCTCGGCACCATATTCGCGCAGATAACGGCGTGCCAGACTATTTGAACGGCGTGGCCAGAGATAATCATGGCCGATAAAAAGCCATTTGTCGGCGCGGTAGGTTTCGCGTAAAAATTGGAGTGCAGGGCGCAATTGCTGATCCGGCGTTTCGCCAATTGCATAGACGCCTTGGGTATTTTCACCGCCTTCATAAAGCGGCGTGTACACATAGGGAATTAATCCCCCTGCGGCGCGTTTGACGATTTGACGCACCGAGCTGGTGTGCATGCCCACAATCGCATCGATACGATCATAAGACAGGGCGTCAAGGGTGGATTGATGCATGGATTCGGCTTCGTCGTCAGAGCCCACCGAGCAGATTGTGATGCGCCGTCCGCCAATACCGCCGGCTTCGTTGAGTTCTTCGACGGCCAATTCGGCGCAGGCTAATGTCGAGGGCCCCCAAATGCCGGCGATGCCATTGCGCGGCACAAACAAACCGACCACAAAGTCGGCGGTTTTCTTTTTCACGAAGATATTGGGACCAGATTGGTGTGCCATATAAAAATCGTCATCATGATTTCTGCTGCGGTTGCTCATACCGTGCCCATAAACATCAAATCATCAGGCCGGCCCACATCTGCTAAATCCGGCGGATGAATCTAAACCGAACGAATTTATCAGGAAAAGTATTACACTAAAATCGAATAAATTGGGAATGAATCAGCAGAAAAGTAAAATGTCGACCGTTGGCGAAATAGGCCGGAATCCATTTTTAATGCTTTTGTAGTAATCAAGTGGGATAATCAGGGTTGTTTTGGGTTGTGACCAAAACGCCTGCCTGCTATTACTGGGTTTATTGACTTATGTTTGGAATTAACTATGCAACAATTTTTACCTCATCTGCTGGAGCAAACTAACCGTCTGGTGCAGGATATGCTCAAAAATACGGTCGCCACCGAAGAGCTGCATATCGATCAATGGACCATCCTGGTTTACCTGTCAGACGGAGCCGGCCATCCGATGGGTGAGCTCGCTGAAGCTTCGGGAATGAGTCCGTCAAAGTTGACGAAATCCTTCGATAAAATGGTCAGCAAAGGTTTGGTACAGCGCAGCGTCGATCTGGATGACCAGCGCAAGGTCGTCGCGGTGATTACGGACCTGGGACTAGCAACAGTGAACCGATTGAATCCGGAAATTGCAAAACTGGAAAAAATACTTATGGCTAAACTGGGTCGTGCAGATCATAAACAACTCACGCAATTATTAACGCAGATGCTGCTGCAAGAAGAAACGGGTCATGATTACAGCGCCAAGCAGTTTGCACTAGCCCGTTAATTTCCTCATTCCGGCGTTCCCCTCTCTGCTTTAATTTATCTCGCCCTGTTGGCGGGGTATAGTGCCTGCTTTTCTCTCACTAGCTGTCCGCGCGACTGCAGAAGCCTATGGTGAATATTTTAAGATGGCCGTTACCGGCACTACTTGCCTGGTTTGGTACTTGGGCTGTTTACCTCTTCCTGCTGGCACCTAATCTTCCCTTACTGGCTGCGATTGGTGCGGCCACCGCGGCGGGCGTGTTGCTGAGTGTCTTGGGTGGAACGCTCTGGCGGCGGTTGGCCATTGGTGCCGGCTTTCCGCTTTCTTTGCTGCTATCGGGCGCGGTGGCTTTGCCGGCTTGGGCATGGCTGGCACCGTTTGCGTTGATTCTCTTGGTTTATCCGATGAACGCCTGGCGCGATGCGCCCTTGTTTCCGACACCGGCGAAAGCCTTGCTAGGTTTAGCTTCGCATGCGCCGTTGGCACCGGGCGCTGCGATTCTGGATGCGGGTTGCGGTCTGGGGCATGGCTTGGCGGCGCTGCGCGCAGTCTACCCGGAGTCGCGGTTTTTTGGGATTGAGTGGAGCTGGCCGCTACGCGCCGCCGCTGCTTTATTGTGCCCATGGGCGCGTATCAGACAAGGCGATATCTGGCGAGCTGACTGGCAGACCTACGACATGGTGTATCTGTTTCAGCGCCCTGAAAGCATGCCGCGCGCAGTTGCCAAGGCGCGGGCAGAGTTAAAGCCGGGCGCGTGGCTGGTTAGTCTTGAATTTGCAGCGGCCGAACTACAGCCGCAAGCAGTGCTAATTAGCCTGGAAAGTAAGCCGGTTTGGCTCTACCAGTCCCCCTTTGTGCCGACTGCTATGAGCGCTCAGATAAAGGTACCTGCATAAGTCACAACCTCGCCCCCCGAGCCGATTTTGAAACGGGAAATACCAGCCAGACTTCGGGTGTTGATGCCGCCGAGATCCAGCACCTTGATGCCACGTTCGCGTAATTCGTCGCAGGCGCGCCAAAGCAGCAGGTTATGCGCATTGAGCGTGCGTCCGGCCTCATTGGACCAGCCTACGTGGTACGTTGCGGCGCTGCCATGGATGAGAAAAAGCATCGCCGCGATCCGCTCTTTGTGATGTTCGGCGCGTAAGATCAAGACGGTTTTAGTCGTGTTGGCACGGGAATGGATGTAATGCTCAATAAATTCCACCGGTAAACCGTAAAAACTTTTGCTGTCGCGTTGGGACAATTCTTCTTCAAGTAGCCAACGGTATTGGGCTGGGTTCGCGCCGGCGCGCACGATCTGAATCCCCGCGCGCTCGGATGCCACTAAGCGGTTGCGCCAGCGCCCCTCCATCGCTGCACGGCGTGCCTCCGCCGATTGTGTCAGATCGATTCGAACCGTCGAGTAACCGGTTAACACCCGGAAAAGCTTGCGCACACTGAGGTGACCTGTATCAACAATATCTGGGGAAAACAGCGCAAATCGCGGACGTGCCATCGGCAGACTGCGTTTGAGTGCCCGGTAAACAGCTGCCTGTTCGACTGGGTCGAGCGAACGCAGCCAGATTGGACCACGGGTGCACAGGGCAAAGCCAACCGTCCATGCGTAGCGCCGACAGACGAATTGTGCCAATGCAATAACTTCGCCGCGGCGGCTGACTTGAGCGCGGTAGCAGGGTATGCCCAAAGCGGCAAGACTTGCACCATAAGCCCAGTCCTGCTGCATCGCGCCGCCCTGTGCCGCGTGGGCGGCATCCCAAAATGACTGGGCTGTCTGATTCCAAACAATTTCCATAAAGCTATAATCGATCATCAAGTTGAGGATGATGCGCATGATAGATCGTTTTTTTGGGAAGAAAAAATATCCCTCAGTGCTCGGTTATGACATCGACAAGCCGCGCATCACGCTGCTTGGTTATGCCCTGTTGCTCTTGTATTTGGGTTTGCCTGCGATGATTATCGGCGGCGCTATTGACGGTTTTATCCAATGGGTCACAGGGCGCTGCGTGGGTTTGTGGTGCTGGTTGCTGTAGGCGCGAACTTATTTGCAGTAAAGGCTGTGAGGCCCGTGTGTAAAGATAGCGTAAACTCTGAGTTTGTTTCATAATGGCAATAAATGTAATCCGGCACTTGAATTATCTTAACTCCTGCCGATCTAGGTAGGGACGCGGTGGCTGTTTTGCCTGGCTTTGCCGTCCGGGTCTGCTCAAGGAGAAGCACATGTTTTTTTTCGTTGGATTAGGCGTCGTTTTTGGATGCGTTTTTGGCGGCTATATTATGGCCGGCGGTAAGATGGCACCTATTATCAAGGCTGCGCCGATTGAGGGCTTTATTATCGTGGGGTCAGCTATTGGCGCGCAGCTCATTGGTAATAGCATTGGTATTTTTAAAGGTGCATTGGGCGGAATGGGAAAATGCATTAAAGGCCCGAAATGGGTTAAACAAGATTATCTGGATCTGATTCTGCTGGTGGGCAAACTGCTCGCAGTCATGAAAAAAGAGGGGGCAGTCGCGCTTGAGGCGCACGTGGAAAATCCGGATTCGAGCGCTATTTTTGGCGAATATCCCAAGTTGGCACATGATCATTCGATCGTGCACATGATCTGCGACACATTGCGGCTGGTGGTGATTGCGCAGGGAAATCTCGATGCCAATGCTGTCGAGGATGTGCTCAACAATGCAATTAAGACCCACCACCACGATGAATTGAAAACGCAAGGTACGCTGTCATCCATTGCTGGCGCACTGCCCGCGCTCGGCATTGTTGCCTGCGTGTTGGGTGTGGTGAAAACCATGGGCGCAATTGACCAGCCACCGCCGGTACTGGGCGCCCTGATTGGTAGTGCCTTGGTCGGCACCTTCCTTGGGGTGTTTGTTGCTTACGGGGTGTTCGATCCCATGGCCAATCGTTTGGGACAGATCATTGACGAAGAAGGTCAGGTCTATAAGGTGATTATGCATATGATCGTCGGCACCCTGCAAGGGCATCCTATCCCGCTGGTGATTGAGGCCGCGCGAGCGGTGATTAGTCATCACAATCAACCTAGTTTTGCCGAAGTCTTTGACGGCTTACGAGGAAAATAAAAAACGCCGGGCCTGAAATTTCAGGCCCGGTTTTTTTTTATCTGTGCTGATTTTATGCTGATTATTTACGACGGCGATTGCCCATTTTGTCGGGCCTATACGCGCCTGCTCAGGCTGCAGCAAGCGGCCGGCGTCATCTGCTTGCTCAATGCCCGCGAGCCTGATCCGCGCATTCATCACTACGTTACCCTTGGCTATGACCTCAATGAGGGGATGCTGGTGGTGATCGAGGATCGGATCTATGCGGGTGCCGAGGCGATGCAGGTATTGGCGGCCTGCTCCTCACGCAGCGATCTGTTTAACCGCCTGCATTATGCGATTTTTTCGCGCGCTGCCTTGGCTACCCGCCTGTATCCTGCGCTGAGATTGGGCCGGCGTCTGGTTTTGTACTTGCTGGGCAGGTCGCCTATTCCACCCTCACCATTGCGCTGAACAATAAATAATTGCCGGAAAGCTGGCGCACCAGGCCCAGAAAAATCGGTTTAGCCCAAAGTGCCAGAACACCAAAAAATGAAACACGGCGGCAATCAGGCACCACAGCGCGGCCCATGTCGGCCCCGCTAGCGCCAGCGGGAAACTGCATTCCCACAAAATAAACGACCACGAGCTCAGGATCGCAAACCATCGTTTGTAAAATAAGCTATCCGGTTTGAGCGGGCCAAAAATGGCACCATCGATAAAAAAGGGTAGGGCGCGTCCATCGCGCCAGTGAACGTCAAATAATTTGACCGAGCCGGAAATAAAATAAGACGAGATCGCATGGATGGTGATGTACCAGAGCCCGGCTCGCCAGCCCATGACGGGTCCCACCACGAGTGCCGCACCATGCGCTATCACCATGCCGGTCTGGACCACCACGGTCATGAAATCGCTGCCACCATTAAATGCGCCGCGCCAGCGAATCAGGATGAGGAGCGTGCTTAAAAATAACGCCACACTGATCGCAAGATTTGACCCAAAAAACAAGGTCGCCGCAGCGGCAAGCCGGATCAGTAAATGCACATGATGGACGCGGTCGCGATAGAGCCAGTCAACACTTTTTTGTAGCCAGCGAGGGCTATCGTGAAGCTGTTGCCGTTGTATCTGCCAAGACCAGACTTGCTCATTTTGCGTGACTGTACGCAGGCGTAAAAATTCTAACGTTTGAATGATTAAGCTGACCGCGCACAGGCATTCGAGTGCCCGCACGGACAAACTAAGCGTAGTCATTACCACGTCAGTGCCGGTGAAGTGAGGATGGCCGTGCTTTCATCGGCATCGGCAAAGGCCGGCACGACACGTATTTGAAACTGATACTGCCGGATGGCATGGGTATCTTGGCTGGACTGCAACAGTTGACGCGCCAGTCGTTGCACGCATTGGTAGGTGATGAGCGTGCGTGCGTCTGCACCATTTGCACCGTCAGGCAGCGCTTGTATATCGGTGCTGAGATGCTCCACAAGATTTTGGTTTGCCAGGGCGAGATTGATAGCCGGATTATGCCAACACTGCGACAGACGCCGCTGTGCCCGCGGCGTCATGGGCTGCCACCCTTGCCACGCGCCCTCTGCAGTGCTGGTGCGTACGAAGAGCACCGGGACGGCACCCACCCGATGAAAAAATCGCCAATTGGGGAAAAAACTGCGCAATAAAAAAAACCAGGGACCGGAGACGATACGGCTGCGGTACACCAGCGCCGCAATCAGCAAGCAAAAATAAACGCTGAAGAGCAGGCTTGTGATGGAAGGCGTGCTGGGCAGGGACATGGTGCGCTGAACGTATTGTGTAAGGGCAGAAGGGTGGCAAGTAATGGATGGGTGAAAGGATACCTCAACGGCGTTTCAACAAAGTTTGTTCAGTGTTCGGTGCATTGGCGCAGTCTATTTTTTTGATCATTATTAGCGCACCGATCCGTCTTGGTATCGTGGCAGTGAGTGCAATTTTATTGCTCAGCTACTTGAACTTTTTTGGAAGCGTGGGACTGACTCTCTTTGATCTAGGAATGATCAAGGAAGCAGGCAAGCGCGACGCCTTATCAACAAGCCTGTTTAAAAATACGCGCGCTGACGAATACGCCGGCAAATGCCCAAATCAACGCGTTGTGAAACGCAATCCAGACACAGCAAGCTACATAGATAAAAAACAATGAACACTACGCCTAGTTCTACGCCAGAGATGGCATCAGCTTATCGCTATTTAAACAGCCCGTTGACGCGGCCAATTCCTCTGCCGATTTATAGTCAAACACCTCCCCGAGCATTTACGCCTGATCGTCATCTTCCAACTTACTGTCAAACACCACCCCGGCTATTTACGTCTACGCGTATTGTGACCAACAACGAAATGGAGCAAGAGCGGGAGGTACTGCCCAGCGCCATCGATGCACACACTGTACCGATTGTTGTTGCACGCACTACAGGTAGTAACGAGCCACGTGATTGTCGGCTCGCGCTGTTGGAAAGCGCTGTATTTCACGACCATTTAAGGCGCGGCCGCAAAGGGGACGTCGCGGCACAAAAATACGTGGTCGATTTGTGTCGCGACCAAGCAGGTAATGCTGTTCAGCGAGGCGGGGCGCATGCCGACAATTGGGTGCGGCAAGCCGCGCAACAAGGCCATGCTTGCGCGCAGCACTTTTTAGGCTGTCTGCATCTGATCGGTCTGGTTGTGGAGCACGATGTGGTAGCAGCGGAGACCTGGCTTGAAAAGGCAGCAGAGCAAGACTTTACGCCTGCCCAGCTTTCGCTGGGATCTTTGAACTTTAGGAAAGAAGATTATGAAAAATCGGCTCGTTGGTTTCATCCGGCAGCAGAAAAAGGACATGTTGAGGCGCAAACAATTTTAGGATTTTTGCATTTTGGATGTCTTGCCCGCAGGGATCACGATGAATCCTACAAATGGTATCGGAGAGCAGCCGATCAAGGTTTCAGTGAGGCGCAAAGCGCCCTCGCAGGATGCTACGAATTTGGATGGGGGGTTCAAGAAGATAGTAGTGCAGCACACAGTTGGTATCAGAAGGCGGCCGATCAAGGTGATAGCAGAGCGCAATTTCGATTAGGACGAGCGTACGAGCAGGGCAAATGGGGGGGGGATTGCCAACAAGCTGCGCGCTTACTGCTGCAGTCCTGCCTTTCACCGGGTGGCCAAACGATCGCTGCCAGTGACTTGGGATTCGACAAGTTGATAAAATTTGTGCCAACGTTATTCAGGGAATGCAACGCGTTTAGTCAGGTTAAAACGCTTAATTTGGCGCTCAACGAGATCGATAACGAAGGGGTGCTAGCTATCGTGCAGTTGATTCAAGAAAATCAGGTAATAGAAGTCTTGGACCTCGAAAATAATTGGTTCGACAGTACTGGTCTAGACGCGATCGCGCATGCCCTCCATGCGAATCTGGTGCTCAAAAAACTCGTTGTTGGAAATGGTAGATTTGGCCAATCGATCCGAGCCGACATTAAGCTTTCGCTTAAAAAAAATAGCAATATCGCCGCACTAAAAAAAGCGGCACACGCCAATCCGATTAAAGGCTCAAAGGACTTGCCGACTGAATTGATCCCCTTGATCGAGAATTTCTTAATCGAGATCGACCAAAAGCCGATCGTTGTGCAACAAACGAGAAAACAAACGCAATCTCGCCTGAATGCGTTGCGGCAATCGGTTTATTACGGAAGTAGTATCAGACCAGGCGAATAAGAAGCACACCGGCCGACTCGATTACACTAACGCTCAATGCTTAATTTGGAGTAATGAATGAATCTGCCGGTGCTGGAAGTGCGCCACTGGGTGCTGTTGATTTTTATTGCATCGGCACTGTTTGCCCATTTGCGTGGCCGGGTGCGCTTTGGGCTGACACGTGCGTTGACGGATTTTACGGTCTTGTTGGCGCCAGTTAATGCACTGATGTATCTATTTTCCCGCACGCGCCGGTCCGCCTATATTAATCCTGCTGACTTTCCTGAATTAGCGCCGCTGCATGATAATTGGCAGATAATACGCGAAGAAGCCATGGCGTTGGCAGATGAAGGGAGTATTTCTGCCGCGACTGGTTACAACGACATCGGTTTTAACTCGTTTTTTCGGACCGGCTGGAAGCGTTTTTATCTGACCTGGTACGGTAAAGAGGTGGCGTCGGCCACCGAAAAATGCCCTCGCACGCTAGCATTGCTGCGGCAAATTCCCTCTGTAAAGGCGGCAATGTTTGCGTCTTTGCCACCCGGCGCCACGCTGGTTCGGCATCGCGATCCGTATGCCGGTTCGCTGCGTTTTCATTTGGGGTTGGTGACGCCGAATGATCCGGCTTGCTTTATTGAGGTTGACGGTCAACGCTACCACTGGCGCGACGGCGAGGCCGTGATGTTCGATGAGACCTTTATTCATCATGCTGCCAACACCACCGATCATCAGCGGGTCGTGCTGTTTTGTGACATTGAGCGTCCGCTCTGGACCGCGCCGATGCGTTGGTTTAACCGGTTTTTTGCAAAGCATGTGATGGCAGCGGCAGCCTCGCAAAATGTCGAGGGCGAGGCTATCGGTGGACTGAATACTTTTTTCTATTATGGCTACCAGCTGCGCATACAGGCCAAGAAGCTCAAGAGCAGCCACCGACTGGTGTATTACGCGGGTAAATGGGCGATGATTTTGGGTTTGTTGTGGCTGATTTTTTGGTGAGGTTTGCTCGTTTACAACATAATTAAAAATTGTTAGAGTGTTTTGCAGCGTGCGCTGTGTGTTGTGTACTGTTTACTGTCGATGAAATCCGGCGTCGTTGTTGTTCGATCAAATCTGTTTTTGCCCTGATTGGCCTTGGGTGATTGCGCGATATTGTTTGATGCCGACTCTGCATTTGTCGCATCCCCGTCTGCCAGCAAAATTTTGGCACGCCGTCGCTCAGAAAATGAAAGTGATTGGTATTTATGTCGCACAAATTAATGGCGCTCGTACTTGCGTTCGCCTGTAGCAGCGCCCTTGCCAAATGGAGCCGTGTCGGTAATTTTGATAATGGTGATTTTTATATTGATCGCGCCACCATTGCGGACCGTGAGGGACACCGCGAGGTGTGGAGTTTGATGGATTATCACTATCCGAAAAAGCATGGCAACGGTCAGATTTATCGCTCCACGCGTTCGATGCTGCAGCTCAATTGCGCGCAAAAAAAAGCACGCATTATTCATATGTCTTTTCATTCAGGTTCGATGCTGCGCGGGGATGAAATTAATAAGATGGGCATGTTGAAAGACTGGGATCCGGTACCGCCGGATACGCCGATTCGGGGCATTCTTGACCTTGTTTGCCGTCGCTGACACAACCGGCGGGCTGCGCTGGCACTGGCGCGCATTTCGCCGGCGCAGGCAGTGGCAAGGCGCGAGTCAAATGATTGCCGACTGGCTGAGCAGCACCCGGCCTGCTTTTCCTCAACTTTTACTGATCGGCGGCAGCGCTGGCTGGATGATGTCATCGGCCTGGCTGCAAGGTTTCGAGCGCATTGATGTAGTCGATCTGGACCCGTTGTCGCCTTGGCTGTTCCGGCTAAACCATGGCAGCGCCCTGCAGGCATCACGAACGGCGTTGCATTTTCATCAGGTTGATGCGATGACCGACCTCGACAACTTGCTGGCTGTCTATCCTCGCGCATCGATTTTATTTGACAACGTCTTGGGTCAACATCGATATCGGGTCGCAGATCAGGATCAGGCCGAGGCGGAGCTCAATGCGTTGGCTGGGCGTTTGCGGGGCCGCGATTGGGGGAGCGTCCATGATTTATTTTCCGGGCGCGTTGAGGCGAGCAAGGCGCCTGCCCATCCGACTCGTTTATTTCACGCCGTAACGAATCCACAAGGTCTTTGCAGCGGCAGCTTGCAGGGCGATGCCTTGCATAGAAAATTGCTCGCTGAGGTGGGAGCGAGTGCCGTCTGGATGGATCACTTAAGTTCAGGTGTTTTCCCAAGTAACACGCCTAATTCCATGATTTATTGGCCTTTTTCTGAAAATTATGGGCATTGGTTACAAGCGGGATGGGTCGCGGGGCATTAAAGAAGGGGGTACTTCTGACGATCCTCCATCACGGATACAATTCTGCTTGGCAACACTTGATTTGCCACGCCCTTTTTCTTTGAGGATGCACATGACACGAACGCTAGGTTTGATCTTGATCGGTGGACTTTTCGCTTCGTCCGCAATGGCGGCCGGCCCTAGTCCGCATTGGGAATATGACGGCGAGCATGGCCCCGCGCATTGGGGCGGGATGGATCCGGGGTTTAAGGCCTGCGGGATCGGCAAGCGTCAGTCACCAATTAATATCGAAACACGGGATGTAGAAAAAGGGGGTATCAAGCCAATTCTGTTTTCGTATTTGCCCGGCCCGGCTGAGATTGTGAATAATGGTCATACGATTCAGGTTAATTTGCCTGCCTCTGGCACGGCGCGTTTTGATGGCATGGAATATAAGCTGGTGCAGTTTCATTTTCATACCCCCAGCGAAGAAAAAATCGACAGTATGGCATCCCATATGGTTGCCCATATGGTTCACAAAGTTGGGGACAATAAACTTGCCGTCGTGGGTGTGTTGTTTAAGCTCGGCAAAGAAAATGCTGCATTAAAGCCGGTGTTTGATAATCTGCCTCAGCTTGAAGGTCAGACCCGTCCTTTGAATGTTTTTAATCCGGCTGATATTTTGCCGGTGTCGCCGACGTATTTTGGATTTACCGGATCACTGACCACGCCGCCTTGCAGCGAAGATGTCAAATGGCATGTGATGAAAGAGCAGATTGAGATTTCTTATGCGCAGCTAGCGGCATTTAAAAAGCTCTACAAGATGAATGCGCGTCCGGTGCAGCCGCTGAATGGGCGCCGGGTGCAGGTGCTTTTCCCTTAAGGGGTAAAAAAGAGTCACCGGCGCGCGACCCTGTGCGGTTGCGCGTTTAAATCTTGTCGAGCGATTGATGTAAGCGCAGGATTTTTTCTTTTAATCCGGGATGCGTTTCCATCATGTCGTTGTTGGCGGGTAGCTCTTGCGTGGTGACGGCTTCCTTGGCTGGTTCAGTGGTTAATTTCTTTGCCCTTCCGGTAATCCAGATAAGGGTAAAAATACTGCTGAGAACCAGCCAGCCTATCCAGATACTTCCTGCGGGAATAACACCGAGTTGTGTCGCGTCGACCAGATCAGCGAGCCAGGTTTTCCAGTTCAAATTCAGCCACCAGCGGGCGTTGCCCTGTACTTTGCAAGTAGCGATGAACCCGGCAAAAAATAATAGCCAGTTAATCAGTACAAGCAATAGCGAACGGCTTGAATTTTGGGCGATGCGCATCGTTTATTTTTTTAGCGCGGTAATCAGTTTCTTGTTGAGTGACTCCGCAATCTGCACGCGTAATTTTGACGTGGCATGTACTTCCAGTTCGCTCTGATAGGCGCCCACTACTAACTCAGCGGCGAGGCTGCGAACACCCTCTATTTCCATTTTCAAACTGGCGAGGCGCTCTTCGAGTGTCTTTTGTTCTTCCAGCTTGCCACCAATGAGACGAATAGCAGCATGAACTTGGGTCCATGCTTGCAGGCGCGGGTCATTAATTTTGAGGGTATTAAAAACATCTTGAATTGATTCGCCAAGATTAACCAGTGCCTCGGCAGTTAATTGCTCCGGACTTTCTTCATCTGGTTTATTTTCCTGCTTGACGTAATCGCTCATGGAGACCACCGGCGCGCCAGCATCGGACCAGCCGGCTTTGGGTTCAAAACGCATCATTGCGGGTTTTACGGCTTTATTGGCCATCATGTACTCCCTAATTGGGGAAAACGATTGTTTTATTAAAAACCTTGATCTATACTCGAGTTCATATTATGGCAAAATTTCCCCAAAAGCAACTTCATGTGTAAAAATAATTAAGAATCAACGGCTTGCAGCTTAAAACAGAGGAATACCATGAGCTCCCCATTAAAGATTTTAATTACCAGTCAAAAAGGTGGCGTTGGGAAGAGTACGGTGTCGGCCAATCTGGCGGCCTATTTTACTTACACCTCCAGCAAAAAAACCTCGCTGATTGATTTTGATCACCAGGCAACGTCTGGTAAATGGGTAAAAAAAGCGTACCCGATTGGTATTACCTGCCAAACCGTTGATCTGCCTAATGCAAAGGGCTCTGGTATTGCCTTGCTGAAGGCTAAAGAATCCCTTAGAAAAGCAGTGGAGTGCAGCGAAGTTATTATTGTTGATCTGACCTGGAATGATGTCCTGCCTCCAGAGTTTTTATTTGAATTCGATCTGGTTTTAGTGCCAAGCTCTTTATCCAGAGTCGAGCTTGATAGTACGCTTGAGTTTATCAACAGATTCTCGTTCGTCTTTAATTCCAGAATGCGCAATCCGCCCAAGTTGGTGATCGTGCCGAGCAGAGTGGATAATCTGCAGACTTACGAAGGTATTTTTTCTAAGTCGTTTAATGCAGGATTTTTCCTGTCGCCACCTGTGATGTACAGCGCTAGTGCTAACGATTTTTTTGGTACCGAATTTTTCGTCATGACTACCAATGACGAAATCCGCGAAAACTTCCTCGAGTTCGGTCGCTCCATTGAACAACTCGGACAGATCGAAGCCGACAATAAAAATAATATCAAGCAGTCGCCGTTTCATCACAAGGTCAGCGGATCGATCCTTGATCGCTTCCGTGCGATTCGTCACTCGACCGAAAATCCATCCGTGCGCACCGCTGCTAATGACAGCGTGCCGGCAAAGGCAACGAGCCGGATGAAGTCGGTAATTCCGTCGTTTTTGATGATGGGGCGTGATAGCTAGCATCGCCTCGTTTTTTGGCACGCGCGCTTAACAATAAAAACGGCCCTGATGGAAATCAGGGCCGTTTTTTATTGTTCGCTATAAGTTGCCCCGCGCTTGTCTACTTGGGCTTGGCAGGCGTTTTTCCGTCCTCGGGTGGTTTAGGTGGCGGCTTAGCGGTGCCATAGAGCATATTAATCACCTCGGGATTGCCTTCGGCGCTTTGCTCAAGCAGTGTGTCCACCATGCCTGCGACGACGTTCGAGTCTGCGGTGCCCATCCATTGCGCGCGGTTGTTGCGAATGGCCACGAGCTTTTCAGCGGAGCACTGTTTGCCGTGCTTTGCCAGCCACGTGAGTGCTTTGGCGCGGCGCTGCTCGGCGTTGCTTGTCTCTATACCCAGTGCTCTGAAATCAGCCACGGAGCAGTTGGGTACTAAGGCTTGTTTGGGCGGCGCGGCGGGGGCTTCTGCCATGGCTGGATCGGCTGCCGTATTTTTATCGTCGCCCGGCTTGGCAGGTTTGGCTTCCTTGGCAGGTTTGGCTTCTGCCGGCGGGGTCGTGGCAGACGGGACTGGCTTGGCTGCAGCCGTTGCCGACGGCGTCGCCGGAGTGGTAGCAGCGGTGTTTGCGTTTGCCGGTTTGGCTGCCGTTGCTGGCGCAACCGCTGCTGCCGGTGCTGCGGGTTTGGCTGCCGTTGCTGGCGCAACCGCTGCTGTCGGTACCGCGGGTTTGGCTGCCGTTGCTGGCGCAACCGCTGCTGTCGATGCCGCGGGTTTGGCTGCCGTGGTTGGCGCAGCCGCTGCTGCTGCCGGTGCCTCGGGTTTGCTCGCCGCTGCCGGGGCGGCCGCTGTTTGCCCCTGCGCGGGGACGATCGCGCAGAGCAACAAAACCGAGGTCAGCAAGGTGTTCAGCAGCAGCGTCACGAGGCATCCATTGAGCATAGAAAATCAGTTGGGCTTATCTGCGCCACCGGTTGACTGGTACAGAACCGTAATGCTGATGCGGCGGTTGCGCGGATCGGCCGGGTCTTTCGCGTTGTAGGGAACGGTATCGGCTACTCCCTCGATGCGGGCGAAGCGCTCAGATGGCAAGCCAACGGTTTCCATCATGCGCCGCGTGCTTTCGGCTCGCTCGCCGGAGAGTGACCAGTTGCTGCGATCTGAATCGGCGAAGGCCAGGCTGTCGGTGTGCCCGCGGACGGCAATTTTGTTGTCCAAGCCGGCGACCGATTTGGCCACCTCGCGGATCAGGGCCTCGGCTTTGGGTTGCATGCGATTGGTGCCTAGGCCAAACATGGAAAAATCGGCCTTGTCGATGATCTCGATCCGCAGCCCTTCTTTTTCACGAATGAACTGCACTTGATCTTTGATCTTGTCGAGCTGCTTGTTTTGGGCGAGTTTTTCCTTGACCTCTTGCTCGAGCTTGTCAAAATTTTTCTTGTCCGCTTCGGCAGCAATACGCTGCCGCTCTTGCTCTGACAGGTCGGACGCGTTCTTGTCGTTTTTATCGTCTTTGGTTGTGCCTTCACCCGTTGTCTTGCCGCCTTCAGATTGGGGCGTGACGCGTTTGAGCATGGAGGTACGTTGCCCGGTATTGGGCATGCCGTCAGGGTCAATAATGGACTGGCCTCCCATCAAGCCGTTGGTGCCAGCCAGGTCACTCATTTTGACGTTACTGTGGGAGGTCGGTTTAAAGTATTCGGCAATGCTTTTGCGCTGATCCTCAGTCGTCGCTCCGAGCAGCCACATCAACAAAAAGAACGCCATCATTGCCGTCATCATGTCGGCGAGCGCAATTTTCCATGCGCCGCCATGAGCGCCGGCATGGTCGCCCTCGACCTTCTTCTTGATGATGATCGGTTCAAGAGGAACCGCCGGGTCGGCTGGTTTTTTGTCGTCGGCTGCTGTGGCCATCTTTACGTGCTCCGCACCCCGTTAGATAAAATGCCCTCGCGGGCAGTGTTGCTTTTGCTCGTCAATCTGCGCTTGGCTTACCTAATTAATCGACGCGAGACTCAAAAAATGAAGCGGACCAGTCGCGCAATTACCCCGGCGTGTGTATTCTTTATGCAACATAATACCGTACAACTTGCCCTATTGCATCGGAATTCATCCTCTATGACGCTGCTTTACCGCCTCTTTTTTCTGCTGATTTTACCTAGCACGACTGTGTTTGCCGTGGGGGTAGATGCCGATGCAAATCCGGAGGCGGCCACTGCTGCCGTCGTGAAGGGGCTGGTGCACGCCCAACGTCAGATGGTGGCGTCGGCCAATTCCCATGCCAGCGAGGCGGGGCGACAGATGTTGCGCGAGGGAGGCAGCGCAGTGGACGCGGCGATCGCAATGCAAATGGTGCTTAACGTGGTGGAGCCCCAATCTTCCGGCATTGGTGGTGGCGCTTTCTTGCTTTCCTTCGATGCCCGGCAAGGACGCGTCCTGAGTTATGACGGCCGCGAGACGGCACCGGCCGCAGCGGGCCCGGATCGATTTATGCAAAACGGCCGGGCCATTCCTTTTACGGAGGCGGTCAACAGCGGCAAATCGGTCGGCACACCGGGTGTGCTGCGTGCGCTAGAGCTGGCGCATCAGCGCCATGGCCGGCTGCGTTGGGCGCGCTTGTTTGGCCCGGCTATTGATTTAGCTGAAGCGGGGTTTCCGGTCTCGCCTCGCTTGCACGCGCAGCTCGCGGGTAACAAAGATTTGGTGCAGCAGGCGGCCGCCGGCGCTTTTTTTTATCGCGATGGGCAGGCGCTGCCGGTTGGCTATGTGCTGAAAAATCCTGCTCTGGCCGCGGTGTTTCGTCGCATTGCGCAAGAAGGCGTCGATGCGTTTTATCGGGGTGCGATCGCGGCCGATATCGTCAATGCGGTACAGACGCATGCGCGCCCGGGTGACTTGAGTGTGCAGGATCTGGCAGCGTATCGCGCCCGGGTGCGCGAGCCGGTTTGTAGCGCTGTGCAGGCTTACCGCGTGTGCGGGATGGGGCCGCCGTCGTCAGGTGGCGTGGCGGTGTTGCAGATGCTGGGCATGCTGGCCCAGCATGCGCCAGCTGCGATGGCGCCGGGATCGCTTGAGGCGGTGCATTATTTTGCCGAAGCTGGTCGCCTGGCGTTTGCAGATCGCGAGCGCTATATCGCCGACCCGGATTTTATTTCCGTGCCTGTGCAGGCACTGCTGGACCCGGCCTATTTGCATCAACGCGGCGCGCACATTGATAGCCGCATCAGCATGGGCGTGGCCTTGCCGGGCGATCCGGCGGCGCAACTGGCCTTGCGGGGACAGGGGCAGGCAGCGGATTTGCCGTCCACGACGCATTTGGTGGTGGTCGACGCCGAGGGAAATGCGGTCAGCATGACAAGCACCGTTGAATCTGAGTTTGGCAGCAAAATTTTTGTGCATGGATTTTTGCTGAACAATCAGCTTACCGATTTTTCACTGGTCCCTACCGATAAGGATGGCAGGGCAGTGGCTAATCGGGTCGAGCCGGGCAAGCGACCTCGCAGTTCAATGGCGCCGATGATCGTACTAAAAAAGGGCAAGCCTTTTATGTTGGTCGGGTCTCCGGGCGGTAGTGCGATCATTAACTACGTCGCGAAGACGATGATCGGTGTGATGGAGTGGAAAATGGATGTACAAAGTGCGATTGATTTACCGAACATGGGCAGCCGCAACAAAGATACGGAGCTTGAGCGCGGCACCGATCTGGAAAAGCACAAATCGGACTTGCAACGAATGGGACATCGGGTCACCATCATGCCTTTTCCCAGCGGGGTGCAAGCCATCGTGCTGGATCAGGAGGGCTTGAGCGGCGGTGCTGATCCGCGTCGCGAGGGCCGTGTTTTGGGTGACTGATTATCGCGTTATTTTTCTGGAGACGCTCTGCATGAATTTTTCCCGCTCGTTCTCGCGTTGTCTGTTTTTGTTGCTTGCGTTGCCCAGCGCGATGTTGATGTGGCCGGCATGGAGCTATGCCGATACGCTGAAAAAAATCACCGACAGCGGCAGCATGACGTTGGGCTATCGTGAATCGTCGATACCGTTTAGTTATCTTGAGGCGCCCGGCCGGCCGATTGGCTTTGGGGTGGAGGTAGCCAATAAGGTGGTTGAGGCGATCCGCCAGAGCAGTGGCAAAAAAGAGATCAAATTAGTCTACCAGGCGGTGACCTCACAAAACCGCTTAGCGCTGGTGGCTAACGGCACGGTGGATCTCGAATGCGGCTCAACGACCAACAATGCCGCGCGTGCCAAAGAGGTCAGCTTTGCGGTGAATTATTTTTATGCAGGCTCGCGACTGCTGGTGAAAAAAGCCGCGCATATCAAAGGGCTGGCCGACCTTGCTGGCAAGACGGTGGCGACCACCACCGGGACGACGACTTTCGGGCAGCTACGCAAAGTGAGTCTGGAAAAAAATCTCAATCTGTCGGTGGTGCCGGCCAAAGACCATGCGGATGGTTTTCTTTTGCTGGAATCCGGCCGGGCGATGGCCTTTGCGATGGACGATATTTTGTTGGCCGGTCTGCTGCTCAATGCAAAAAATCCGGCAGACTATGAAATCGTCGGCGAGCCCTTGCAGGTCGAGGCCTACGCTTGCATGCTGCGCAAGGATGATCCTGCATTCAAAAAATTGGTCGACGATACCTTGCTAGGAATGATGAAATCCGGCGAATTCGATAAGCTCTACAACAAGTGGTTCACGATGCCGATCCCGCCACGTGCGCGTAGTCTGGCGTTGCCGATGAGTCAGCGGCTGCGTGAAAATCTGAAGTCACCTTCGGACCAGCCGGCGAGCTGAGATGCAATGGGACTGGCAGGTTTTCTGCAAGAGCACGATCACCGGTGAGCTTGCCCCAGGCTGCTTCGGTAGCGTTGGTGAGGTGACTTATCTGCAGTGGATGCTGTCGGCCTGGGGTTGGACGGTCGCCGTTGCGTTGCTGGCACTGGCGATCGCGCTTTGTGTGGGGCTGCTGGTGGGGACGGTTCGCACGCAGGCAGCCAGGCCGTGGGCGTTGCTGGCGGCTTGCTGGACGGAGTTGTTTCGCAATATCCCGGTGCTGGTTCAGATTTTTTTGTGGTACCACGTGCTGCCTATTTTTATCCCCGTACTAAAAAATCTGCCGGCCTTTTTACTGGCTGCCTGCGCGCTGGGACTGTTTACGTCGGCGCGTATTGCCGAGCAGGTCAGGGCGGGCATACAGGCTTTGCCGGCCGGTCAGAATCAGGCGGCGACGGCGATGGGTTTACGCTTGTGGCAGCGCGTGCGGCTGGTGATTTTGCCGCAGGCCTTGCGTATGGTGCTGCCATCACTGACATCGGAGGCGATGAATATCGTTAAAAATTCATCGGTGGCGTTTGCGGTGTCGGTGACCGAATTGACTCTCTTTGCCATGCAGGCACAAGAGGAGACGGCGCGCGGGTTGGAGATTTATGCGGGTGTGACGCTGCTGTACATGCTGACCGCTTTGCTGGTGAACCGCATGATGGCGTTAATTGAGGCACGCACCCGGGTGCCGGGCCTGCTTGCGGTGACATGATGACGCTCGATTTTTCTTTTTTTAGTACGCAGTGGCTGCAGACCTATGTGCTGCAGGGTCTGCTGTTTTCGCTGCAACTGACCGTGGTCGCTACGGTGGGCGGTATTGCGCTGGGAACGGTGTTGGCGCTGATGCGGTTGTCGGGCCGGCGGCTATTGGCGTGGCCGGCGGCAAGCTATGTGAACCTGATGCGTTCGGTGCCGCTGGTGATGGTGCTGCTCTGGTTTTTTTTACTGATGCCTTCTTTGCTGGGTCGCCCGATCGGTGCAGAAAGCTCGGCGGTGATTACTTTTATTGCGTTTGAGGCGGCATTTTTTTGCGAGATCCTGCGCGCGGGCATTGGGGCGATTCCGCGTGGGCAGCGCGATGCGGGCTTTGCGCTTGGGTTGGGTTATGCACAAAATATGCGGCTGGTGATTTTGCCGCAGGCATTTCGGATGATGATTCCGGTGCTGCTGACGCAGACTATTATTTTGTTTCAGGATACGTCGCTGGTGTATGCAATCGGCGCGTACGATTTGCTCAAGGGCTTTGAGGTGGCAGGCAAAAATTTAGGACGTCCGGTTGAAGCCTATCTCGCCGCTGCGAGCGTGTATTTTCTGCTGTGCTTTTCGCTGTCGCAGCTGGTGCGCCGTGTGCAGCAGCGCGTGGCATTTGTCAGATGAAAGAGGCAAGGATGATCCGCTTGGAGAAGGTGGCGAAGTGGTACGGCAGTTTTCAGGTGCTGGCTGATTGCTCGGTGGCGGTGGGTAAAGGAGAAGTGGTGGTGGTGTGCGGGCCTTCCGGCTCGGGCAAATCGACGCTGATCAAGACCATCAATGCGCTGGAAAGTATTCAGTCGGGTGCCATTTTTGTCGATGGTGTGGCGGTGCATGATGCCGCTACCGATTTGCCGGCGCTGCGCGCCCGGGTGGGCATGGTGTTCCAACATTTTGAGTTGTTTCCCCATTTATCGGTCATCGATAATCTCTGTATTGCGCAGGTCAAGGTGCTTGGCCGCAGCAAGGATGAGGCGGTGGTGCGGGCGCTGCGTTTGCTGGAGCGCGTGGGTTTAGTCGCCCAGCGGGATAAATTTCCGGCGCAACTCTCTGGCGGACAGCAGCAGCGCGTGGCGATTGCGCGTGCGCTGGCGATGGATCCGGTGGTGATGCTGTTTGATGAACCGACTTCGGCGCTTGACCCTGAGATGGTCGGTGAGGTGCTCGATGTGATGGTACAACTGGCCAACGATGGCATGACCATGATGTGCGTGACCCATGAGATGGGGTTTGCCCGGCGCGTGGCAAATCGGGTGCTGTTTATGGACGCTGGGCGGATTGTGGAAGATTGTAGCAGTGCGGATTTTTTTGGCGATATCCGATTACGCACACCGCGTGCGCAAGAATTTTTATCGAAAATTCTTGCGCATTAGGGCCTGAGGGTCAAATCTCGATCTTGGTGCCAAGCTCAACGACGCGGTTGGGCGGGATCTTGAAAAAATCGGAAGGCTTGGCCGCGTTTTGCATCATCCACGCAAAGAGCCGCTCGCGCCAGATCGCCATGCCCGGCAGTTTGCTCGGCACTACCGTATCCCGTGCCAGGAAAAACGAGGTGTCATTGAGATCGAGCACCAACCCATGCTGCGATTCAATCAGTGCTAATACGTGGTTGATATCGGGGGTTTCTTTGAAACCGTGGACCGCGCGCACGATATAAATATTGCCCGTCATGTCGTTGATGGTCAGGCGATCTTCATCGCGCACGTAGGGTACATCCCAAATTGATAATTTAAGAAAAATCACGCGCTCATGCAAGACGCGGTTGTGCTTTAAATTATGCAATAAGGCAGCCGGCACAAAGTCGATATGGGCGGTCAGAAATACGGCAGTACCTTCCACCCGATGCGGCGGATGTGCCAGCAGGCTCTGGATAAATTCAGGCAAATGGATTGAATCATTGACGACGCGGTCGCGTAATAATTTGCGGCCTTTGTACCAAGTCGTCAGCATGACAAAACAGATCGCGCCCAGCATCATCGGATACCAGCCACCATCTTTGACTTTGATCAGGTTGGCCGTCCAAAATGAAAAATCAACGACGAAAAATGCGCTCGACAGCAATAACACCAGAACAGGTTTAATCTTCCACTCGTTGGCCATCACGACAGCCAGCATGGTGGTGGTAATCAGCATGGTGGTGGTGACTGAAATGCCGTAAGCAGCGGCAAGATTGCCGGACTCGCGAAATTGGATTACGGTAAAAATTACCAGAATCAGCACAACCCAGTTAACGGTGGGCATGTAGATTTGCCCACGTTCGGTGTCAGAGGTGTGCATAATCTGCATGCGTGGTAAGAACCCAAGCAAAATACCTTGGTTGGCCAAGGAAAAAGCACCGGATATGACGGCTTGCGATGCGATAACGGTCGACAGTGTGGCCAGAAAAATCATGGGCCAGAGCGCCCATTCCGGCAGCATCATAAAAAATGGGTTGCTGATCGCATCGGGATTGGACATGAGCAGCGCACCCTGACCAAAATAATTCAAAAGCAGGGCGGGTAACGCGACGAACAACCAAGCCAAGCGCACGGGCTTGGCGCCAAAGTGTCCCATGTCGAGGTAGAGCGCTTCGACACCGGTGACGACAAGTACCACCGAGCCCATGACGATATAAGCCTGCAGCGTGTGTTCACGAATAAAATCAAATGCATGATGCGGCGACACCGCATACAAGATGTCGGGATGGAGCCAGATTTGATGGCCGCCAATTGCTGCGAGCGAACCGAACCAGACGAGCATCACTGGCCCGAACAATTTGCCCACTGCCGCTGTGCCATAGCGTTGCACTGAAAACAGGGCAACGATGATGATGAGGGTGATGGGAATGACGAAAGGTTTGAGGTCGGGCTGAATGACTTCGAGGCCTTCGACAGCAGACAATACGGAGATTGCCGGCGTGATCACGGATTCACCAAGCAGCATGCACGCACCAAGCGCGCCAAGCATGAGCAGCAGCGCATAGCGACGTGGTGCGTTGCGCGCAGATCGCAGTGCTAATGCCATCAGGGAGAGCACGCCGCCTTCGCCATTGTTGTCAGCGCGCAGAACAAAGATCACGTATTTGATCGTCACGACCAACACCAGCGCCCAAAAAATCATGGAGATGATGCCGAAGACAGCGGCCAGCGAAAACGGGATGCCGTGTTCGGGGCTGAAGCATTCTTTGAGTGCATACAGCGGACTGGTCCCGATGTCGCCAAAGACGATGCCAATGGCTGCGAGCATCAGTACCGACAACGGCCCATGGTGCTCGTCACCACTGCCTGCAATGCTGACTGGCCGCATCACGGAGGACTGCGAAAATTCGGGATTACTGATGGACAAAATACATTCCTTGTGCGCGGCGGCGTCCTGTAGGAGGGCGCCGCTTACCGCGATGTTTTACTGAAACTGAAATGCGAAGGATGCGCAATTTTTCTGACATCATGCTGACGTGTTGGATGCCAGCGTGGCATATTTTTATAATGGTTTGGTGATCACGACAGCACCGCGCAGCTTACCCGCGCTGTAGCCGGTGGCCTGATCGTCCGGATATTCCTGTTTGATTTTTTCTGCCATAGGTGCCGAGATATCTTGCGCCTGACCATGGCAAGCCAGACACTGGGGCTGCACCATGATGGCTTTGGCATAGTGCAGTTCACGCTTGCCGGACGTCGTTTCAACGACTTGCCAGAATTCGAGGTTGGCTGGTTTTTCACCTTGCGCCAAACGGGTATCGAACTGGGCCAGCGCTTCTTTTTGCCAGGCGTTGGGGACGCCCATCTGGCTGTTTCGCACCCGCGTACCGACACGCGTCATCTGCACCCCATGTCCGGCCGATAGTGACCGCGCAATCGAGGGCGCCGCTTCTTTGCACACGCTGACTGCGGCCATTGGCCCGTCGGTGCTCATTGCCGCTTTGAGCATGGCGCCAAGTTGGTTGAGCAGTTGGCCGGCGATGCCGCGCGTGGACTCCACGACGGCGGCATCGACAGCCGCCGGTGGGCTTGCATCAGCCGGGGTTTGGGCATGCAATGCGCCAGCGACTGCAATCAGTGATGCGGCGCTGAGTGCGGAAATGAGCAAAGTACGGTTTGATTTTTTCATGGCGCTTTTCCGGTAAGAGATGGGCAAGGAATCTGGTGGCGGTTGATGCGTAGCAGGACCTTATTATTGCTGATTCCAATCGATTCGGCACCAGCGAGCCGGGGATCATTGCCGACCGCATCGGCGGGCATCATGACCCAGTTGACGTCGTGTTCACAGAGCAAAGCAGGGAAACGATCGCGCGGCAGTAGTAATTGTTTGCCCAGTGCCGGGGCAAATTCGCCGGCATCGCCTAATTCTTTGCGCCAGCTGTCTTTGCGCATCAGTTCTGCATCGTCCCAATTTTCCAGCACAGGGACGGGCTGGGCTATTTGTCCGTAAAAAATAAAGTCGAATGGATAGACATTGACAAAAATAAGAGGCTGCCCTGGCTCGGCACGTTGCCGATACGCTTTGGCCAGATCGCGTGCGGTGGTGGTGTCAGCCGCCGCGATGGCGAACACGGCACCGACGCAAAGTGCACCGGCCACGACCAGCAAGGCCTGCCGGCGCCACGCCATGACGCCGCCCCAGAATCGAGTTTGCAGCATGCCTTCGGCAATCAGCGCGGCCAGCGCCGGTAAGACCGGTAACACATAGCCGAGTAATTTTGATTTGGGAATCGAGAAAAAAAGCACGATCAGGATGAGCCATATCCACAGCAGTCGCCGCATCGAAAGACGGGTTGCGTCGACGGGCTCATGACGCACAAACCGGGTCGTGAGCAGGACGATCCAGGGTAAATTTAATACGGCCAGTGCGGCAGGATAAAACCAGAACGGCTGCATATTATTAAAGCCGCCAGCAGTGAAGCGCTGAAACTGCTGGTGGATGAAAAAATAATGAACGAAACCGGGATGCTGGTGCTGCATCAGCACAAACCAGGGCGCAGCAATGAACGCAAACAGCAGTGGTGCCGGCCACCATAAAAGCCGCGGGACAATGTGCAGCCGACGTTCTGTGAGTAGCCACACAATAATGACGCCGCCCGGCAGCACCACGCCGATCAGGCCTTTGGTGAGCAAACCCAGCGCAGCAGCGGCCCAAGCCAGCAGCAAACTGCGCCGGTAGGCTAGTCCGGCCTGCAATGACAAGACCGCATCTGCGGCAAAGGCGATCGAGGCTGTGATCATGCCCGCAACAAGCATGTCGTGGTTCGCATACTGCGCGCCACCATAAAGCAAGGGGCTCGTTGCGAGTATCAATACCGTCCAGCGTGCCAGCGCCGCCGACGTCCAGCGGCGCAGCAGAAAGTGGGTGGCCATCACGGCGGCGAAGGCGCCTGTGAGCGGCGCGATTCTCGCTGCCCATTCGGTGGTGCCAAACAAGTCGATGGAAATTGCCGTGATCCAGTAAAACAGCGGCGGTTTATGAAAATAGGGCAGGCCGTCCAACGTCGGTGTGAGCCATTGACCCGAGCGCAGCATTTCCCACGCTACGCCGACGTAACGACCTTCGTCGGGCAAAGACAGTGCACGCACACTGAAAGTGGCCATAAGCCAGATGAGGACCAATACCGCTACCGCGGTGTTCTCGTGGGCGGCGAACAGGTCGCTGATTTGCGCGGTAAACGAGCGGGATGAAGCAGGGGAGGAGTCCGTAACGGGCGGGCTTACTGGCGGCATCTGATTTACTTTGAGGATGAGCGGTGCGGCAGGGTATGCAATGTGAGCGGGATTATATAGCGCTGCCGTGCTCCGTATGGGTGAAAAGCGTCAGTCAAAAAGTTCTCCGCGCTTAATGTTTATGGGTTTATGGAAAGGAATCAATGTTTCCAGTGGGAATGGTGTTTGGGTGCTTTGTCGAGCGATTACTTTAAGGATGAGCAAAAACAGGCGCTCGGCGGCGTATTTTATTGTCAAAATTAAAAAAATAATAGAGGCGCCATGTGATAATTATTGGCCGTGCTGTTGCCTCCCCCGGAGCATCTTTATGCAAAAACACAAAATATTGTCGTCAGATGGCTACGACCCGAATCGACTTTTCAACGCCATGCTGGTTTTGCACAAGCTGCGTGGCGATGTCCCGTTGGCGCGGCTGCTTGAAGTACCGGTCCTGCTGTTAAAAAAAATCCGCCGGCTGGAAATGCCGGTGACGCCGGCTTTGCTGATCCGGATGGAAGAAATCAGTGGCTCGAGTACCCGTAATCTGCGCGACCTGATGGGCGACCGGCGCGCCAAATTTCGCTTTGCTCAGGTGCGCGAGAGCGGGGTCGATGATCTGCTTTCCGAGATTGACGAGGCTGCTGCTGCCAAAAAGCTTTGGTGAGGTGATCGACGGCTGCCCGGTCTGAGGCTAATGCTGGCCTCGGCATGGCCTGGTTTGGCTATTTTGATAAGTCTCGACTGATTTTCGTGCTGACACGCCATCCCAATTACCCCTTCCAAAAAAGCAAATTGTCAGCGCCACGCCGCTGACAGAGAATGCACGCGTCTTTGATCCATTCTCTTTTGCTGCTGTATCTATGCCAATCAACCCACCGCAGGACCTCGACCTTGAGCTATTGAAGCAATGGATAGGTCGTAGCGAAACCCATTGCGACCTGATCCATGCCGGCGCCGCGAATGCATTTGCCGCGACGCTGGATCTGTCTGCGCACTATGCCGATGGCAGCGCGCTGCCTTGCTTGTGGCATTGGTTCTATTTTTGGACGGTGCGTCCCCAAGCCGAGCTTGGCCCCGATGGCCACCCGCAACGGGGCGGTTTTTTGCCGCCTGTGCCGCTGCCGCGGCGCATGTGGGCCGGCGGTAGGCTGCAGTTTGATGGGCCGCTGCTAGTTGGTGCAGAGGCAAGCCGGACTTCACGTATCGTTGACGTTAATGCCAAGACTGGCAAGAGCGGGCGGCTGGCCTTTGTCACGTTGGCGCATGAGATCAGCTGTGGAGGTCATGCAGCGGTATGTGAGGAACATGACATCGTCTATCGCGACAATCCGCAACCTGGTGCCTCGGCTGTGGTGCCAACACCGGCGCCGGTCCAGTCTCGCTGGTCGCGCCAGATTCATCCCGATCCAGTGCTCTTGTTTCGCTATTCTGCGCTGACCTTTAACGGCCATCGGATTCATTACGATCGGTCTTACGTTACGCAAGTGGAAGGCTACCCGGGGCTGATTGTGCATGGTCCGCTAATTGCGACTTTGTTGATGGAGCTGCTGCGCGCGCAACTGCCGGAGCGTCGGGTTGCGTCATTTTCGTTTCGCGCAGTGTGTCCCTTATTTGATATTGAGCCCTTCAGCATTCACGGGCAGCCGGATGCCGATGGGCTTACGGTGCGGCTGTGGGCGGCGAATGCGCGCGGCGATCTGGCGATGCAGGCCGAGGCTATCCTCAGCGCGGATTAAGATTAATTGAGCAGTACGGAGACCTACCCATGCGTCCACTCGACGGTATTACAGTTGTCACTCTTGAACACGCAATTGCGGCACCATTTTGTACGCGTCAGTTAGCGGATTTGGGCGCGCGCGTCATTAAGATTGAACGTCCCGGCGTGGGTGATTTTGCGCGTGCCTATGATGAACGGGTGCGTGGGATGGCCTCGCATTTTGTCTGGACCAACCGCTCTAAAGAAAGTCTGACGCTGGATGTGAAGCACGATCAGGCCGGGGCCATCCTCGACAAGCTGCTCGATAAGGCTGATGTGCTGATTCAAAATTTAGCCCCGGGTGCGGCGGCGCGTCTGGGATTATCGTATGCGGCGCTAAAAGAAAAATATCCTGCGCTGATTGTGTGTGACATCTCCGGCTATGGTGCAGATGGACCGTATCGCGACAAAAAAGCCTACGACTTGCTGATTCAGAGCGAGTCCGGTTTTTTGTCAGTCACAGGCACTGCAGACGAGCCGGCCAAGGCGGGTTGCTCGGTCGCTGATATTGCCGCTGGCATGGCAGCGTATTCCAATATTCTCGCGGCATTAATTCAGCGCGGTCGAAGCGGGCAGGGCTGTCATATAGATGTCTCTATGCTTGAGAGCATGGTCGAGTGGATGAGTTTTCCGCTCTACTACGCGTTTGATGGCGCGGCGCCACCGATGCGGGCCGGGGCGGCACATGCGACGATTTATCCCTACGGCCCATTCCCCGCCGGCGACGGCAAGATTGTGATGCTGGGTTTGCAAAACGAACGCGAGTGGGTCACTTTTTGTGAACAGGTGCTACACCAGCCTGCGCTGGCGACCGATCCACGTTTTGCCAGTAACAGCACGCGCACTACCGCGCGCAAGGCGCTCCACGCCATCATTCAAGAAGCGTTTGCCAGCTTGACGGCCGCGGAGGTGATCGATCGGCTTGAGCAAGCCGGGATCGCCAACGCACAGCTTAATAATATGGACGACATCTGGCAGCACGCGCAGCTGCGTGCCCGTCAGCGCTGGACCGAGGTCGGCTCACCCGTGGGGCCGCTGCCGGCGTTGCTGCCCCCAGGGGTGCCGAGCGCTTGGACGGCGCGCATGGATCCGATTCCGGCGCTTGGTCAGCACACTGAAGCCATTCTTGCCGAATTAGGCTTTGACGGGACGGCGGTTGCTGCGTTGAAGTCCGGGAGGGCGATCTGAATGCACGGGCCTGCATCGTCATTTCCGGCTGTATCGTATTTGTTTGTGCCGGCAAACAGGCCGGAGCGCTTTGACAAAGCCTGCGCGGCTGGTGCGGATCAAGTCATCATTGATCTTGAAGATGCGGTGCCGCCTGGTGAAAAAGACAGCGCGCGTGAGCGTCTGTCGAATTGGCTGCATCCGCAAAAAATGGTGGCGATTCGCATTAATAGCAGTGACTCGCCCTGGTTTGAAGCAGATCTTGTCCTGTGCGCTCAGGCCGGGGTGGCCGCCGTCGTGGTGCCCAAGGCAGCAACGACGGATGACATCGCTCGCGTGCACGCCGCAGGGGCGGCGTCAATCTTGCCCTTGATCGAAAGCGCTGCCGGTATGGCCAATGCTGCCGCGATCGCTGCTGCACCTGGTGTGGTGCGGCTACTGTTCGGGACGATTGATTTTTGCGTCGACCTGGGAATTGAAAGTGAGCATCGCGAGCTCGATTATTTTCGGTCCCACCTCGTGTTGGTCTCACGGCTGGCCAACATTGCAGCACCAGTGGATGGCGTCACGACCGCGGTCGATGATGTCGCACTGATTCATGCTGACACCCTGCGCGGTAAGCGCTTTGGGTTTGGTGGGAAGCTCTGCATTCACCCTAAGCAGCTCGCCACCGTTCATGCCGCTTATTTGCCGCAGCCCGAAGAGCTGTTGTGGGCGCAGCGGGTGTTGGCCGCGGCCGAAGCCGCGGCTGGTGCCGCTGTGGCAGTCGACGGCAAGATGGTCGACCGGCCCGTAATGATCAAGGCCGAACGACTGGTGGCCCTGGCGATGCAAAAGCGTTGACGCGGCAGCGCAGTCTGCCGTTTCACTGTAAAGTTACCCTATAGTAACTAAAAATCGTTTTGTCGCTGCTTCGGCTAGGGCGATGTCTGGGTTGGCTTCGTCGACCCCTTTCACACCTTTCGACCCGCCGAAGATCCGGGCTCGGCATGAAATTCTTGACGTAGTCGGTTTTCTTGTTGCGTTGCTATTAGGCAACGTGTATTCTGTATACTGAATGCAGAAAAATAAGGCATGATGAATCCTATTGCTCCCGTTACCTTTGCGCCAGACTTAGCCGATCAGGCTTATCAGGCTATTCTTGACGCGATTTGTGAGGGTACGCTGGCGGCTGGTCAGCGGATCACACAAGAGTCCCTGGCAGAGAGCTTGTCGGTGTCGCGTCAGCCGATTTTGCAGGCCATGGTGCTGCTTAAACGTGATGGGCTGGTTATTGATGCGGGTGGACGGGGCGTGATGGTGGCGCCTTTGACGGTGAACCACTCTGCTAATGTCTATCAGGTTCGGTCGGTGCTCGACGGTCTGGCTGCGCGCGAAGCGGCGCGTCGTCGAGCGCATCTGTCGGTGGATCTGATCGAGGCGGGTCGTGTCGCCATCAAGAATGGTGACTTGCGTAGCCTGATCGTGGCGGATTTGGCGTTTCATCGTGCTATCTACGAGGCAGCAGACAATCCGCTGCTGGTACAAAGTGCTGAGCGCCACTGGAGTCATATCCGCCGCATTATGGGCGCCGTGCTGAGTCATGCCGAGGCGCGGGAATCAGTATGGGATGAACATCAAACAATGCTTGATGCGATTGCATCAGGCGACATGAAAACCGCGCAGCAATGCGCACTATTGCACTGCGAGCAGGCGGGCGAAAATCTCGGCAGTCTGATCGTGGCGCAACAATCGACAACCAATCGGAGGCAAGTATGAAACTCACCGCGGAACAATTAGCGCAATTTGATCGGGACGGTTATTTATTTTTTCCTTCGCTTTTTTCTCCCGAAGAAACCCGCGTGCTGCGCGATGAAGCGCCGCGTCTTTACGCCCAAGATCGTGTGGAAAATGTGCGCGAAAAAGGCAAAACGGTGGTGCGAACAAATTTTGCTGCGCATATGTATAGCGCGCCGTTTGCAGCACTAGGCCGTCATCCCCGCATGATCGAGCCCGTCGAGCAGATTTTTGGCGAAAAGCTCTACATGCATCAGTTTAAAGTGAACGGCAAAATGGCCTTTGACGGCGATGTCTGGCAATGGCATCAGGACTACGGCACCTGGCTTAACGATGATCAGATGCCGACCTCACGGGCGATGAATGTCGCGATTTTTCTTGATGAAGTCAACGAATTCAATGGGCCTTTGCAGTTCATCCCGGGCAGCCACAAAATGGGCGCGCTTGAGGCCGGTCACGATACCTCGACGACGAGCTATCCGCTCTGGACCATCAGTAACGATAACATCCGCACGTTGGTTAACAAAGGGGGGATCGTCGCCCCCAAAGGACCCGCTGGCTCGATGATTATGTTTGACAGTTGCCTTGTGCATGCGTCGGCACCGAATCTCTCCCCATGGGACCGCATCACGGTCTATCTGAGCTTGTGTACGGTATCGAACCACATTCGTCGTTTCAAGCGGCCCGGCTATATTGCGCATCGTGATTTCACACCGATCGACTGTTTGCCGGACGATTGTCTGCAGCGCGCCTATCCGATTGATTTACCTTGGAAGGATGGCACGCCGCTGGCCGAGCAACACGGCATCCCTGATGGCCAGGCGGCGTAAGCGAACAGTCCATGAATCTTTACGCAAAATTGGCGCAACGCGCCGCTGCCGGTACTCCTCTCAAGGTTGGCATTATTGGTGCCGGCAAATTCGGCTCGATGTATCTGTCGCAGGCACCGCGCACACCGGGTATTCATCTCGTCGGCGTCGCTGATCTGTCGCCGCCTCGCGCGCGCGAGGCCTTGCGTAATGTCGGTTGGACTGACGAACGTTTCAGTGCCAGCTCGCTCGACGCTGCGGCCAAGGACGGCAACACCGCCATCGTTGATGACGGGATGGCCTTGATCAAATCGCCCCATATTGACATCATCATTGACGCTACCGGCAACCCTGCCATTGGTATCGCCCATGTGCTGGCCTGCTGCGAGCATGGCAAGCATATCGTGATGGTTAATGTGGAAGCCGATGCACTGGCCGGACCACTCCTCAAGCGTCGCGCGGATGAGGCCGGCATTGTGTATTCGCTCGCCTATGGGGATCAACCCGCGTTAATTTGCGAAATGGTGGACTGGGCGCGGGCAGCTGGTTTTTCGGTGGTCGCCGCTGGCAAGGGCACTAAGTACCTACCGTCTTATCACACCTCGACACCGGATACGGTCTGGCAGCACTACGGCATAACGCCTGAAGACGCCGCACGCGGTGGGATGAACGCGCAGATGTTCAACAGCTTTTTAGATGGTACAAAAAGCGCGATCGAGATGGCGTCGGTGGCCAATGCGACAGGGCTCGCGGCGCCGTCTGGCTTACGATTCCCCGCTGTCGGTGTCGATGATCTGGCGCGTGTGTTAAAGCCGGTGTCAGATGGTGGCATTCTGGATGTACGTGGTCAGGTTGAAGTGATTTCCAGCCTTGAGCGTGATGCACGGCCTGTGTTTCGCGATCTGCGCTGGGGGGTCTATGTGACCTTTGCAGCAGATAGCGAGTATGTGGCGCGCTGCTTCAAGGAATATGGTCTGATCACGGACCCGAGTGGTCAGTATTCTTCGATGTACAAACCGTTTCACCTGATCGGTTTGGAGCTCGGCATCAGCGTGGCCTCTATTGGCGTGCGCGGCGAATCAACTGGTGCGCCCGTGTGCTGGCATGGCGATGTGGTGGCGACTGCCAAGCGCGATCTGGTTGCTGGTGAAATGCTGGATGGCGAAGGCGGCTTTACCGTGTACGGCAAGCTCTTGCCCGCCAGCGAATCACTGGCCTTGGGCGGCTTGCCACTGGGGCTCGCGCATGGCGTTAAAGTGATCCGGCCGGTGAAGGCGGGTAGCGCAGTAAGCTGGGCTGATGTGGCGTTTGATTCAAACGCGACCGCCGTCAAATTCCGCCGCGAGATGGAGCGGGTGTTTGCGCATGAGGCGGTAGTAAAGGCCGCTTGAAGCGCAATCCGTTTTGATTACAGCGGGAGTTTGGCCTACATAACAAGAAGCCTGGTTCAGGCTTCTTGTTATTTTTTTATTCAAACATCCGACGACAGCGGTTTATCCAGATTCAATCCCAGCTTGACAGCTATCTCGCGCATCGCAGCAGCGGTCTTCTTGCCTGCACCGAGTTCGGCTAACGCGGTATACGCAATCCACTTGGCATCGACTTCAAAAAAGTCGCGTAGATTGGCGCGCGTATCACTGCGCCCGAAGCCATCCGTACCTAGCGTCACGTAGCGCGCCGGCACGAAGGCGCGCACACTTTCGGCGACCGCCCGCACATAATCCGACACCGCAATAACCGGAGCAGCACTCGCTTGCAATTGTTGCGTGACCCAAGGCAGCGTGGTGCTGGCCTGTAGTCGTTGTGCGCGTTCGGCGGCGATGCCGTCGCGCGCGAGTTCCGAGTAACTGGTTACGCTCCAGATTTCGGCTTTGAGGGCAAACAGCTCGTCGAGCAGCTTGGCTGCGGCCATGGCTTCTTTCAGCAAGGGCCCTGCCGCGAGTAGGCGCACATCGGCGCCTGCAACGGGTTTGACACAATGCATGCCGCGCAAGATGCCTTCTTGGGCGCCCTCGGGCATGCTTGGCTGGTCTTCGTTTTCGTTGGTGACGGTGATGTAGTAAAACACGTCGTCGTTTTTGCGCAGCATGCGATCCATGCCGGCGTCGACAATCACCGCAAGTTCATAGGCATAAGCGGGATCGTAGGAGATGCAATTGGGTATCGCAGCCGACATGAGATGACTGCTGCCGTCCTGATGCTGCAGACCTTCGCCGCCTAAGGTGGTGCGCCCAGACGTCGCACCGATCAGAAAGCCGCGCGCACGCTGATCTGCGGCAGCCCATATCAAGTCGCCCACCCGCTGGAATCCAAACATCGAGTAGTAAATATAAAAAGGCAGCATCGGCAAACCATGCACCGAGTAACTTGTCGCGGCCGCCGTCCAGGATGAAATCGCGCCGGCTTCGGTGATGCCTTCTTCCAGAATCTGGCCGTCCTTGGCTTCGCGGTAGTAGAGGATGGAGCCGATATCTTCGGGCTCGTATAACTGCCCTTGCGCGGAGTAGATGCCGACGGTGCGAAATAAATTGGCCATGCCAAAGGTGCGTGCCTCATCGGCCACGATGGGCACGACATGCTTGCCCAGCCCGGCGTCTTTGAGCAGATTGCCCATCATGCGCACCAGCGCCATTGTGGTCGACATTTCCTTGCCGTTGGCCTCGATGGCAAACTGCGCGTAGCTCGCCATTGGTGGCACCGGCAAGCCGACCGCCGGATCGACCCGGCGTGGCATTAGGCCACCCAAGGCGGCACGACGGGCGTGCAGATGCTGCATCGCCGGGCTGTCAGCAGCGGGCTTGTAAAACTCCAGATTTTCAACTTGCGAATCCGACAGTGGCAGATGAAAACGATCGCGGAAATCGAGCAGGTCTTGTTGCTCGAGTTTTTTCTGCTGATGGGTTGTCATCTTGCCCTGGCCAGCGGTGCCCATGCCAAAACCTTTTTTGGTCTGCGCCAGAATCACCGTCGGCGCACCGCGATGGTTGATCGCTGCGTGGTATGCAGCGTAAATTTTGCGTAAGTCATGCCCGCCGCGTTTTAAGCGGTCGATTTCGTCGTCGGTGAGGGTGGCACCAATGGCTTGCATGCCCGGGCTTTGCCCAAAAAAATGTTCGCGGTTGAATGGGCCGTCATTGGCTGCAAAGGTTTGCAGCTGACCATCAACGGTGCGGTTGAGCGCATCGACGAGTTCGCCAGCCGTATCGCGCGCAAATAGCGGGTCCCAGTCCGAGCCCCACAGGAGCTTGATGACGTTCCAGCCAGCGCCGGCAAACAGCGTCTCGAGCTCGTCAACGATATGACCATTGCCGCGCACCGGGCCATCTAGCCGTTGTAGATTGCAGTTAATGACGAAGACCAGGTTGTCGAGTTTTTCGCGCGACGCCAGCGACAAGGCCGCCAGTGATTCGGGCTCATCCATCTCGCCGTCACCAAACACGCCCCAGATTGTGCGCGACTGTTCCGTTAACAAGGAACGGTGCTCGAGATAGCGCATGAAACGCGCCTGATAAATCGCGCTGATGGGGCCGATGCCCATTGACCCCGTCGGAAATTGCCAGAAGTCGGGCATGAGCCACGGATGCGGATAAGAAGACAGACCTTGCACACCTTGTTGCTTGGCGCTGATCTCTTGCCGGTAATAGCCAAGACTTTCCGCGCCCAAGGTGCCTTCGAGATACGCACGCGCATAAATGCCAGGTGCAGAATGCGGCTGAAAATAGACGAGGTCACCACCAAACTCGCCTGTACGGGCACGGAAAAAATGATTGAAGCCGACCTCGAATAAATCAGCTGCCGATGCATAGCTGGCGATATGGCCGCCGAGTTCGCCGTAGGCGCGGTTAGCCCGCACCACCATCGCCAGTGCATTCCAGCGCATGATGCCGGCCAGCGTTTCTTCGAGCGCCACGGCGTCCGCGCCACCGGGGTAGCTTGGCTCATCAGCCGGACGTATCGTATTGACGTAAGGTGTGTTGCGGGCATCGCGCCACTGCAGGCCTGCCTCTTGCGCCGCGGCCGAGAGCTGCGAGAGCAGAAAGCGAGCGCGCTCGGGGCCGGCTGATTCCAGTACTGAATGCAGCGCGGCCAGCCATTCGGCGGTCTCGTCGGCGTCAAGATCAAACGGTTTGAGCAGGTGCTCGGGTGTGGGGATATGCATAAAAGCTCCGCGGCGATGCGTTGGTGGGTCGATAACGAGAAGCCGCTACCTTACCCTTGTCTGGTCGGCATGTGCTGCCGAAAAACTTCGCAAATTTGATAATTTGAAATATAAAATGCTTAAAATTCTATTTTTTTAGGAGATAAATTTTGGAAAAACTAGATAAAACAGACTTACGCATTTTGGGCTGGCTGCAGCAGGATGCCAGCCTCAGCAATGTCGAGCTGGCGGCTAAGGTAAGCCTGTCGCCTTCGCCAACGCTGGCGCGTGTGAAAAGCCTTGAGAGCGAAGGCGTGATCTCGGGCTATGTCGCGTTGCTTGATCCGCATGCGCTTGGCTTAAAGGTGAATGTCTTTGTGCGTGTGTCGTTGGAAAAACAGGAGGCCGGTGCCCTCGAACGTTTCGAGCAGGCAGTCAGTCATTTTGATGAGGTCATGGAGGTGTATCTGATGACGGGCGATGAGGATTATCTGCTGCGCATTGTGGTGCCGGACCTGCAGGCGCTGGAGCGTTTTATTCTCGAACATCTGACGCGTATTCCAGGGATCAAGAATATCAAATCGAGTTTTGCGCTCAAGCAGGTCAAGTACAAGACAGCTCTGCCGATCGCGGGAATTTTGCGCTGACGCAGCGAGCGTGACGGATCGTCTTTGTTGCGCGTTGGGCGTTGTGCTCGCTCAACGTAGCTGGAGTGCATGTTGTCAAAATTCGTGTGAACTTAACACTCGTCAGAGGAAAAAATGGAACAGGAAAACATGCAAGCCATGCAGCGCTATGACCCGGATCAATTGCTTGCCACGCTCATTGGCAAGCTCAATCTAAAAAACGATGCAGCGCTGTCGCGCGCATTGGAAGTGTCGCCTCCCGTGATCAGTAAAATTCGGCATCGACGTCTGCCGGTCACGGCCTCACTGCTGATTCGCATGCATGAGGTGAGCGCGTTGTCGATTGCGGAATTGCGCCAGCTGATGGGTGACCGGCGCGGTAAATTTAGAATCAGTGACAAGCACTTTAAGCCAAAGGAAGCGGCGGCGAGTTGAGACTGGTTGCGCGGCGACCGACATAAAAAAGGGTAGCGCCAAATGGTCGCTGCCCTTTTTTATTGAGTCGCATTTGCGCGAGTTAGCAGATGCGCTGCTGCCAGGCCGCTTTGGACGGCACTTTCCAGCGTAGCCGGATAGTCGCCGGCGGTGTAGTCACCAGCAATCCAGAGTCGTTCACAGGCAGTGGCGTTTACGGGTCGTTTCAGGCCGGGTGTACAGGCAAATGTAGCCCGCTTTTCTGTGATGCACTGGCGCCATAACGGTTGCTTGAGTTCCTCGCGCTGAAATACGGTCGCGAGCTGGATGGCAACCGCATCAAGCAAGGCGTCGGCACCGAGCGCATGCGCCTCTGCAGAGGCGCTGATGACGACAGCAAGCAGACCCGCTTGCGCGGCGTGAAGCTGGCCGCGGTCAAAGACGAATTGTCCCCACTGATGATGTTGCGCGGCGTCCTGAAGCGCGTAAAACGGGCTAGGCAAGGTGACCGTAGCCGGGTAGCGCAAATAGCATGTCGTGATCGATTCATATGTAAACGGTAGGCTCGACAAGGCCGGGTCGTGATCGTGCAGTAAGGTGGCCGCGACCCACGGCGGCGTAGCCACAATCAGTGCATCGAAATCAGCACAATACGCATCGGCATGGATTTGCCACTGCTGGTTTTTTTTGCTGATACTGCGTACAAGGACGCCGGTTTGCGATTGGCTGCCATGTGCTTCCAGATAGCGCATGGCGGCATCAGGCAACAGCGCAGACAAATCGACGCGGGGTAATAGCATATCGGACGCAGCGCGGCGGGCGCCAAGGCTGTCACGCAGCACATGCAAAAATACGCTGGCCGAAGCACGCTCGGGCGGCGTGTTGAGCGCAGCGAGGCAAAGCGGCCGCCATAGCAGACTCACCACGCGTTCGGTCTGGTCAAAGCGCTCGAGTAATTGCAAGACGCTGCAATCGACTTCAAGCCGCCAGTCCATCCAGCGCGCCGCGCTAAAGAAGCGCGCTAACGCCAGCTTATCTTGGGCGCTCAGCCCGTCGGCTCGCCATAGCGCCCAAGCCATATGCAGCGGCGCGGGCAAATGCGGGGCGAGTAAATCCATGCCGCCTGAATCGGGTGGGTAGCGCATTTGAAGCGGCAAGCGTAGCAGGGCATCGTCGGGGCGGATACCGACGGTACGCATTAGGCTGAGGCTGTCGCGGTAAGCGCCAAGCAAAATATGCTGGCCATTGTCGAGCACCAGGCCTTGCTGTTCAACGCGTCGCGCGCGCCCACCTGCTGTGCGTGTGGCTTCGAGCAAAGTCACCTGATAGCCAAGACTGGTCAGTCTGACGGCCGTGGCGCAGCCTGCCCATCCGGCGCCGATCACGGCCACAGAGGACACGCGTGGCATCAATTTTTAACCCAGGTCTTCCAGGCCAGCCAGAGTTTGCGAATGGGTGTCAGCGCGATACGATGCTCGAGCACGTGAAAGCCATCGCGCTCAATTTCTTCGAGCAAGGTGCGGTAAATTGCTGCCATGATCAAGCCCGGGCGCTGGGCGCGCCGGTCTTCGGGCGGTAGCAGTGCGAAGGCTTCGTCATAGCAGGCATGCGCGCGCTGAACCTGCGCGCGCATGAGCGAAACGAAGCGCTCGCTGTGCTTGGCATTGAGTAGATCGGCGGCAGGCACGCCGTGCTCTTGCAGCTCATTGACCGGTAAGTAGATGCGACCGAGTCGGGCATCTTCGCCAACGTCGCGGATGATATTGGTGAGCTGGAAGGCGAGGCCTAGCTTTTCAGCGTAATCGAGCGTGCGCGGATTGGTGCTACCAAAAATGCTGGCCGACATGATGCCGACGACACTGGCCACATGCCAGCAATAGCGCTTCAAAGCGGGAAAATCGAGGTAGCGAGTTTGATCGAGATCCATTTCCATGCCGTCGATCACGGCTTGCAGATGTTCGCCCCGAATATTGAAGGTGTGCAGATGGGGCGCAAGTGCCCGCGTCACGGGGTGGGTCGGCGCGCCGTTTTGCATCTGCGCGACTTCTTTGCGCCACCAGATCAGCTTGGTGCGGGCCAATGCCTGATCGGTACATTCATCGACGACGTCGTCGACTTCGCGACAAAAGGCGTACAAAGCAGTGATGGCCTGGCGTCGTTGCGGTGGCAAAAACAGAAAGCTGTAATAAAAACTGGAGCCGCTTTTTGCGGCTTTTTGTTGGCAGTAATCTTCGGGTGACATGGGCGGGATTAAAGTCGGTGAGACGAATTAGTGAGAATGCACAAATTGAATAGGCCCCATGCTAGCCGACAAAGCGCAGCGCACGCCAGAACAGGATGCACCAGTCGAGTTTGCCCAAGGTGGGGCGATGACGAAAGACGTCGTAGTCGGCGGCCTCGATTTTTTCAATAACGCGCAATCCGCCCTGGATAATCAGACGCAATTCCCATCCCATGCGGCCGGGTAACCGTGTGGCTAGTGGGGCACCGGAATGCATCAGCTCGCGGGCACGCGTGAGTTCAAACTGCATGAGCGCACGCCAGTTGTTGTCAATCCGTGCGTCGCCAATCTGCTCTTCAGTGATGCCGTAGCGCAGCAGGTCTTCCTGGGGCAAATAAACGCGCGCCTTTTGCCAGTCAATGGCGATATCCTGCCAAAAATTGATGAGCTGCAGTGCGGTGCAGATCGCATCGGATTGGGCGAGCGACTGCGGGTCCTGTACATCAAACAAAGCCAGCATGATGCGTCCAACCGGATTGGCCGAACGGGCGCAATAATCTTGCAGCTTGGTATAGCTGGCATAGCGGGTTTGCGTGACATCTTGCCGAAAGGCTGACAACAAATCACGGAGCGGCTGTAGCGGCAGTTTGTATTGATCAACGACGGTGCCGAGTTCGCTGAAGAGGACTGAGGACTCAGGCAAACCCTGCTCAATACGGTCTAGTGCGGCTTCGTAAGCGAGCAGGGCACTGATGCGGTGCGCCGGTGTGGCCTGACCTTCGTCTGCAATATCGTCAGCGCTGCGGGCAAAAGCGTAAATTACACGAATCGGTGCGCGTAGTTTTGCAGGTAGAAGCGGTGACGCGACAGGAAAGTTTTCATAATGAGAACTGATGGAACTTTCGGGCTTGCGGCTTTGAAATCGTTTAACCATTAGCAACGGGTTTGGCTATAATTAATAACTACTGAGTCAGTAATCGACATATAAAAACCACAACATGCCGGGTAGGGCTGTGGGTTGTGGCAAAGGCGCACCGAACGCCGAATAGTAAAGGAAAAATCGTGTCTTTCATGTACCGCGCTACGTCTTCCCGTCTTTTCAATCGCCTCACTGCACTGTGGGTCTTGCCTTTGCTGGTGACTGCTTGTTCAAAAGAGGTGGTCGTGGTCGAGGATATTCGGCCAGTACGCGCCATCGTGGTGGCCCCGGCTAGCACACAGGCAGTGGTCGAATTGGCGGGCGAGATTCAGCCCCGCAATGAATCGCGGCTAGGCTTTCGGGTTGGCGGTAAAGTCATCGCGCGCCGCGTTGATGTTGGCAGCATTGTGCGCCGGGGTCAGGTGATCATGCAGCTTGATCCTAAAGACTTGCAGCTGGCGCAGGCGCAAGCCAATGCAGCCGTAAGCGCCGCTGCCAGTAATCTCGCGTTGGCGAAAGCTGAACTGGATCGCTATCGCGAGCTGCGGCAAAAGAATTTTGTCAGCCAGGCGCTGCTCGATGCCAAAGAGGCCACCTACAAATCGGCGGCGGCCAGCTACGATCAGGCTACTGCGGGATTGAAAGTGCAGGCAAATCAGAATAGTTATGCCAGCCTCGTGGCCGATGTTGATGGCGTCGTCACCGCGTTGGAGGCAGAAGTGGGACAAGTGGTCGCTGCAGGCACCCCGGTGGTGCGCATTGCGCAAACGGCTGAAAAAGAAGTCCGGGTGAGTATTCCGGAAGATCAGGTCGGGGCACTGCGCAGCGTCACCAGTCTGAAGGTGCGCACCTGGGCCAATCAGGGCCTGGAATTAGATGGTCGCTTGCGTGAACTCGCTCCGATTGCCGATCCTGCCACGCGCACTTACACCGCAAAAATCTCGCTGCCCAAGGCCGGTCCGGAAGTCAGACTCGGCATGACCGCAACGGTGAGCTTCGTGACGCAATCTACCCAACAGGGAATACGCCTGCCGCTCACAGCGCTGTTCAACGATAAAAATCAGACCGCAGTGTGGGTGGTGGAAAACGGGGTGGTAAAGCTCGTACCCGTGCAGGTAGCCGGTGCGATGGGCAATGAGATTGTGATCGCTGCTGGCATCAGTGCCGGTCAGAGCGTGGTGACGGCCGGTATTAATCTGCTCCGTCCGGGGCAAAAAGTGACGATTCTGGGGCAAGAGCTTGCAGCAGTACCGGCCGCGCCGGCTGTACCCAAGCCTGACGTTGCTGCCGGGGCCGCGAAATGAAGGACAGGATGAATCTGTCGCGCTGGGCGCTGGAGCATATTCCGTTTATTCGCTATCTGATGGTCGTGCTGCTTCTGGGTGGCGTAATCGGTTACGGCAAGCTGGGGCAGGATGAAGATCCGCCTTTTACATTCCGGGCGATGGTGGTACGGGCCTACTGGCCGGGTGCGAGCTCGCTGCAGATGGCCGAGCAAGTGACAGACAAGCTGGAAAAAAAACTGCAAGAGACCCCCTTCGTTGACACTATTCGCAGTTATTCCAAGCCGGGTGAGACGCTGATTATTTTGCAGCTGCGGGAATCAACGCCGCCCAAGGAAGTGACACAGGCCTGGTATCAGGTGCGTAAAAAAATCGGCGACATCCGCGGCAGTTTGCCGGGAGGCGTGCAAGGTCCGTTTTTTAATGACGAATTTGGTGATACCTACGGCTCTATCTTTGCTATTTCGGGAGACGGATTTACGTCGGCCGAAGTGAAAGACTATGCGGACTTCGTGCGGCAACAATTGTTGAGCGTGAAATCGGTGTCGAAGGTCGAACTCTATGGGGTACAGGACGAAAAGATTTTCATTGAATTTTCAACGCGTAAATTTTCTCAGCTCGGTATTCCGTTTGAAAGCATCATTGCCCAGATTAATGCGCAAAATGCGGTGGAGGGCAGTGGAGTCCTGGTGACGTCAACGGATAATTTACAGGTGCGGGTCTCGGGCGCGTTGCGTTCAACTAAAGATGTCGAGAACATGCCTTTGCGCGCCAATGGCAATAGCTTTCGGCTGGGTGACTTTGCAACGGTCACGCGGGGCAGCATTGATCCACCGCGCGACAAGATGCGCTTCAATGGCAAAGAGGTTATCGGCCTTGGCGTGTCAATGGAAAAGGGCGGCGATATCATTGCGCTTGGGCGTAGTCTGGACGCGGCTGCAGCGACGATACGGGCCAAACTGCCCGTCGGTATCGAGCTCTTGCGCGTAGCCGATCAGCCTAAGGCTGTGACGGTATCGATCAATGAATTTTTGAAGGTCTTGACCGAAGCAGTGCTGATTGTGATGGCCGTGAGTTTTATTGCACTCGGCATTCATACCAAACCATTTCGCCTCGACGCCCGGCCGGGTCTGGTCGTCGCACTGACCATTCCGCTGGTATTGGCCGCTACCTTCATGGGCATGTGGATTCTGGGGATCGACCTGCATAAAATTTCGCTTGGCGCATTGATCATTGCGCTGGGTCTTTTGGTCGATGACGCCATTATTGCGGTTGAAATGATGGTGCGAAAAATGGAGGAGGGCTTGTCGCGCTTTGATGCGGCAACCTTCGCCTATACCTCGACTGCGATGCCAATGTTGACGGGGACCTTGATTACCGCCGCAGGATTTTTGCCGATCGGATTTGCCAAATCGGCTGCAGGCGAATATACCTTTTCGATGTTTTCGGTCAATGCGCTGGCGTTGGTAATCTCGTGGATTTTTGCTGTGCTATTTACCCCTTACATCGGGTATGTGCTGCTCAAGGTGAAGCCTGCCACCAACGCAGATGGGCACCATGAATTATTCGACACGCCGTTTTATACGCGCTTGCGTAATGTCGTTGATTGGTGCGTCGATTGGCGTAAGACCACCATTGTGCTCACACTGGCCGGGTTCTTTCTGGGCGTGTTTGGCTTCAAATTTATTGAGCAGCAGTTCTTTCCTGATTCGAGCCGGCTAGAGTTGATGGTTGAGTTGTGGCTGCCTGAAGGTTCAAGCTACCAAGCCACAGAAGCGCAGGCAAAAAAATTCGAGCGCTTTATTTTGCAAGAGCCGGGCGTTGAAAGCGTGACTAGCTATGTGGGGACGGGCAGCCCGCGTTTTTATCTGCCGCTGGATCAGATTTTCCCGCAGACGAATGTGTCGCAATTGGTGGTGTTGCCAAAAGATGCCAAGGCACGCGAAGCGCTGCGGCTGAAGATTGTTGCCCTCTTCAAGAAGGATTTTCCGGAAGTGCGTGGGCGCGTCAAGCTGCTGCCAAATGGCCCGCCTGTGCCCTATCCGGTGCAGTTCCGCGTCACCGGCACTGAGGTGGCGACGGTGCGTCAACTGGCTGATGAGGTCAAGCAGGTCATGCGCGACAATCCGAATGCCAAAGGGGTGAATGACAACTGGAACGAGTCCGTCAAGGTATTGCGCATCGATCTGGATCAGGACAAGCTGCGTGCGCTCGGCATTAACTCACAAACGGTGATGCGGGCAGCCAATACTATCCTCACCGGCAGCACTATTGGGCAGTTCCGCGACGGTGACAAGTTGATCGACATCGTCATGCGCCAGCCGGTTGAAGAACGCGCCACGATCACGGCACTGAACAACGCGAGTATTCCAAGCGCCAGCGGGCGCGCGGTACCTTTGTCGCAACTGGCTACACCGCGCTTTGTCTGGGAGCCTGGCGTGGTGTGGCGTGAGGGACGCGAATGGGCTATCACGGTTCAGTGCGATGTGATTGACGGGATTCAGGGGCCGACTGTGTCGAGTCAGATTGATCCGCAGCTGGCTGCGCTGCGCGCGAAACTACCGCCCGGATATCAGATCAAACTCGCTGGTGCGGCGGCCGATAGCGGCAAGGCGCAAGACTCGATTGCGGCCAATGTGCCGCTGGTGATTTTCATTGTTTTTACCTTGCTCATGTTGCAGTTGCATAGCTTCTCGCGTTCCTTGTTGGTATTCCTGACTGGACCGCTCGGTGTCGCAGGTGCGGCGCTGGCCTTGCTCATCTTGCAGCGGCCATTTGGCTTCGTGGCGCAGCTGGGGGTTATTGCTTTGTTTGGCATGATTATTCGAAACTCGGTGATTCTGGTGGATCAGATCGAACAGGATATTGCCGCCGGCATGCCTGCCTGGGACGCGATTGTCGGATCGGCAGTGCGCCGTTTCAGGCCCATTATCCTGACGGCTGCCACGGCGGTGCTGGCGATGATTCCGCTGTCGCGGTCAGTATTTTGGGGGCCGATGGCGGTCGCGATTATGGGCGGTCTGGTGGTAGCAACCGCGCTGACTCTGCTATTCCTGCCGGCGCTATACGCGGCCTGGTTTCGTGTCAGGCGGCCCGCCTGACGGGTCAAATTGCTTTGGCAGCCAAAAAGCGGGGCGGACTGGTCAAAAATCCAGTAAAATCCGCGTTCGAAGTCGAATAGCCAACACATTGGCAATGCAGGGCGACCGTTTTGACTCGGGGTCGCCCTTTGCTTTTGTTGAAACAGGCAGGTCCGTTCGCGGTCTGTTCGCTGGCGAGGATGGCGAAATTGGTAGACGCACCAGGTTTAGGTCCTGACGCCAGCAATGGTGTGGGGGTTCGAGTCCCCCTCCTCGCACCACAATACGATTAACATTTTTGGACGATTCACATGGCAAATGCAGTCGAAACCCTAGAAAAACTGGAACGCCGCATCACTCTAACGGTGCCGCTGGCTGAGGTCAGTGCAGAAGTAGAAAAGCGCCTAAAAGCCCGTGCCCGCACAGCAAAAGCGCCTGGTTTTCGTACCGGCAAAGTACCGATGAAAATGGTGGCGGCGCAATACGGCTACATGGTTGAAAGCGAAGTCCTCAATGATCAGGTTGGCCGCGCTTTCGGCGAAGCCACGATCGAGCACAAGCTGCGCGTGGCGGGCTTTCCAAAAATTGAACCCAAAGAAGATGCAAAAGTAGAGGGTTCGGTTGTGTTTCAGGCCACTTTCGAGGTCTATCCTGAAGTCAAGATCGGCGATCTGTCGACGGCCGAAGTTGAAAAGAGTACTGCCGACGTCAGTGATACCGAGATCGATAAAACCATCGATATCCTGCGCAAGCAACGCGTTCACTACCACGTCAAAGGCGTTCACGATGCCCACGGCGACGGTGGCGCTGACCAGTCCGCTCAAAGCGGTGACCGCGTGACGGTCGATTTTATTGGCAAAATTGACGGTGTCGAATTCCCAGGCGGTAAAGCAGAAGACTTCGTCTATGTGCTCGGCGAAGGGCGCATGTTGGCCGAATTTGAAAAAGAAACCACCGGTATGAAGGCAGGCCAATCCAAGACATTTTCGATGAATTTCCCGGAGGATTATCATGGTAAAGACGTGGCCGGAAAAACTGCCGAATTCACGATCACGCTGAAACAAATCGAATGGGCGCATCTGCCTGAGGTGGATGCCGAATTTGCCAAAGCGCTGGGCGTACCTGATGGCGATTTACAAAAAATGCGCGCCGATATTCGCGGCAACCTCGAACGCGAAGTAAGCAGCCGGCTTAAGGCCCGCACCAAGTCCAGCGTGATGGATGCGCTGATCAAAGCCGCAGAACTGGATGTGCCCAAATCCCTGCTCGATCAAGACGCGGAACGTCTTGCCGAGATGACCCGCGAAGACATGCGTCAGCGCGGCATGGACGTTAAGGACATGCCATTTCCGCCGGAATTGTTCGCTTCGCAGGCAGATCGCCGGGTGCGTCTGGGTCTGATTCTGGGCGAAATCGTTAAGGTCAATGAACTGCAAGCGAGCGCCGAGCAGATCAAGTCGCATGTGGAAGACTTTGCCAAGGCTTATGAAGACCCGCAGCAGGTCATTAAATACTATTACAGCGACCGTAATCGCTTAGCTGAGGTCGAGGCCCTTGTTTTGGAAGAAAACGTCGTCAACTACGTACTCGGCAAGGCAAAGGTCACCGAGAAATTGGTGTCATTTGACGAATTAATGGGCAATAACGCAGCAGCTTAAAAACTGGCCGCGTTTAAGGAAACGACATGACTGACATTTACCGCAAATCTGCACTCGACACCGACATGCTGGGCATGGTTCCGATGGTGATTGAACAAAGCGGCCGTGGTGAGCGCGCTTACGATATCTACTCGCGTCTGTTAAAAGAGCGTGTGATTTTTCTGGTTGGTCCGGTGAATGACCACACTGCGAATCTGATCGTAGCCCAGATGCTGTTCCTGGAGAGCGAAAATCCTGACAAGGATATTTCGCTCTATATCAACTCGCCAGGCGGATCTGTTTCGGCTGGCCTGGCGATCTACGACACGATGCAATTTATCAAGCCGGACGTATCGACCCTGTGTACTGGTCTGGCGGCGTCGATGGGGGCATTTTTGCTCGCCGCCGGTGCCAAGGGTAAGCGCTTTTCCTTACCTAATTCGCGCGTGATGATTCATCAGCCTTTGGGCGGCGCCCAAGGCCAGGCGGCTGATATCGAAATTCAGGCACGCGAAATTCTGTATTTACGTGAGCGTCTGAACCAGATTTTGGCCGAGAAGACGGGTCGCACGATGGACCAGATTGCCAAGGACACCGACCGCGATAATTTCATGTCTGCCGAACAGGCCGCCGAATACGGCATGATCGACAAGGTCCTGACCCATCGCGAAACCGCCTAAAGAACAATCCGGCCATGCCGGATTTTCTTTTGGGAGTTTGTACGACTATCACTTACCTTCGGCCATTTGGAGCGCAGTTGCGTGACGAATGGGGCATTCGCGGGTAAGATCAGATCATTCCGACCTTATTAGCCTCACTACATGTCCGAGAAAAAATCTTCCAGCGGCGAAAAATTACTGTATTGCTCATTTTGTGGCAAAAGCCAGCATGAGGTAAAAAAGCTCATTGCCGGTCCGTCCGTTTTCATTTGCGACGAGTGTATAGACCTGTGCAATGACATCATCCGCGATGAGGCCTCAACCGTTGACTCTGTCTCCAGCCCCAAATCGGATCTGCCCACGCCGCAGGAAATTTCGGATCTGCTCGGTCAGTATGTGATCGGACAAGAAACCGCCAAGCGGATATTGTCTGTGGCGGTTTACAACCACTACAAGCGCCTGCGTCATTTTGGTAAAAAAGATGATGTCGAGCTCGCCAAGAGTAATATTTTGCTCGTCGGCCCGACCGGGTCCGGCAAAACGCTGCTTGCGCAGACACTCGCACGCACCCTCAATGTGCCTTTTGTGATTGCCGATGCCACCACCCTGACCGAAGCCGGTTACGTGGGCGAAGATGTCGAAAATATCATTCAAAAGCTGCTGCAAAATTGTAATTATGATGTCGAGAAGGCCCAGAAGGGTATTGTCTACATTGATGAAATCGACAAGATATCTCGTAAATCCGACAACCCGTCCATCACCAGAGATGTGTCCGGCGAGGGTGTGCAGCAGGCCCTGCTCAAACTGATTGAAGGCACGATGGCATCAGTGCCACCGCAGGGTGGCCGCAAGCACCCGAACCAAGACTTCGTTCAGATCGACACGACCAATATCATGTTCATTTGTGGCGGCGCTTTTGATGGCCTTGCCAAAATTATTTCCAATCGTTCTGAAAAAGGAGGTATTGGCTTTTCAGCGATTGTCAAAACCCAGTCCGAACGCAGCGCTAGTGACGTGATGATGGACGCAGAGCCAGAAGACCTCATTAAATTTGGCCTGATCCCTGAGCTAGTTGGCCGTTTGCCCGTGGTGGCAACGCTTTCCGAGCTCTCTGAAGAAGCGCTGATCCAGATTTTGCTCGAACCTAAAAACGCGCTGATCAAGCAATATTCGAAACTGCTTGAGATGGAAGGTGCCGAACTCGAAGTGCGGCCTGCTGCCTTACATGCAATCGCCAAAAAAGCACTGGCGCGCAAGACCGGCGCTCGCGGGCTGCGCTCGATTATTGAGCACGCTCTTTTAGAGGTGATGTTTGAATTGCCGAATCAGCAAAATGTTGCCAAAGTCGTGATTGATGAAAACACGATCACCAATGGGGCGATGCCTTTGCTTATTTATCATGAGTCCCAAAAAGTATCAGGCGCGAAATAAGCGTCTTTTGTCGACTTTAATAGAATAAAAGTCAGCTTTACCTGCAAAAATCATAAAAAAACGTAAAAATACAGGGCTTTTTTCACGTTTTTTGAACAAACACAGTACAATCGACTCAATAACAAGACAAGCAGGCTTCCATCGAAAAGCTACCCGGGGGAAACTTCGTGCGTGGCTTTTTTATTGCGTATTTTTGGTGTTAATGAAAGTTTAGGGCCTGTTTTGTTGGTTTTTGGACTTGTTTTTGGTCAAGGTGTGCCAATATTAGTAAAGAAGCCATGTATCTCTAACCAAATTTATACTGGCAAGCCGATGTCTCTTCAGTCTTTTATGCGCAGTGCCTATCGTGGCCCCACCCTGATCGGTGTGGGCAATTGTTTCAACAATACGCAGATTTAATCAGCGTCCCTTTAATGATTTTCTGATAAGGCTCGCCATGACGACGATATCCCAATTTTCTGAACCAACTCAGTTGCCGCTTTTACCGCTACGGGATGTAGTGGTGTTTCCGCACATGGTCATTCCGTTGTTTGTTGGCCGACCTAAATCGATCAAGGCGCTTGAGGCCGCGATGGAGCAGGGTAAGAGCATCATGCTTGCAGCCCAAAAGGCAGCGGCCAAGGATGAGCCATCTGCCGACGACATTTATGAAATCGGTTGTATCGCCAATATCCTGCAAATGCTTAAGCTGCCCGACGGTACCGTAAAGGTTCTCGTTGAAGGCGCACAGCGCGCGCGTATTCACAATATTAGCGAGATCGATACCCACTTTGTAGCCGACCTCTCGCCAGTTGAGTCCGAGCCAGGCGACGAATCCGAAGTCGAGGCGATGCGCCGGGCGATCGTTCAACAGTTTGATCAATACGTCAAACTCAACAAAAAAATCCCGCCTGAGATTTTGACTTCGCTGGCAGGTATTGATGACGCCGGACGCCTGGCTGACACGATTGCCGCGCACCTGCCACTTAAGCTCGAACAAAAGCAAGTCATTCTCGAGATATTTAACGTCGCCAAACGACATGAGCATTTGCTCGGCCAACTCGAAGGCGAGCTCGATATTTTGCAGGTAGAAAAACGGATTCGTGGGCGCGTTAAGCGCCAAATGGAAAAATCGCAGCGCGAGTACTACCTCAACGAACAGGTCAAGGCGATTCAGAAAGAACTCGGCGAAGGGGAAGAGGGCGCCGACCTTGAAGAGCTCGATAAGAAAATTATTGCGGCCAAAATGCCGAAAGAGGCGCGCGAAAAAGCGCAAAGTGAACTCAAAAAGCTCAAACTGATGTCACCGATGTCGGCCGAAGCGACCGTCGTACGCAACTACATCGATGTCCTCGTCGGCCTGCCCTGGAAGAAAAAATCCAAGGTCAACAATGATCTTTCTCATGCTGAGAAAGTGCTTGGTGACGATCACTACGGGCTCGACAAGATCAAAGAACGTATTCTGGAATATCTCGCCGTGCAACAGCGTGTCGAGAAAGTCAAAGCGCCGATTCTGTGTTTCGTCGGGCCACCGGGTGTCGGTAAGACCTCGTTAGGGCAATCGATTGCTCGGGCGACCAATCGCAAGTTTGTGCGCATGGCCTTGGGCGGCGTGCGTGATGAGGCCGAGATTCGCGGTCATCGCCGCACCTACATTGGTTCGATGCCGGGCAAGATTTTGCAGAGTCTGTCTAAGACAGGTGTTCGCAACCCCTTGTTCCTGCTCGATGAGATTGACAAGCTCGGTCAGGACTTCCGTGGTGACCCGGCGTCGGCTCTGCTGGAAGTGCTTGATCCTGAACAGAATCACACCTTTGCCGACCATTATGTCGAAGTCGATTTTGACTTGTCCGACGTGATGTTTGTCGCGACTGCCAACTCGTACAATATTCCTGCGGCTCTGCTAGACCGGATGGAGGTCATTCGTTTATCCGGCTACACCGAAGACGAAAAGACCAATATTGCGCAGCGCTACTTGCTGCCTAAGCAGATCAAAAATAATGGTCTCAAAGATAGCGAGATCAGCGTTGCCGAGTCGGCCATTCGCGACATCATTCGGTATTACACTCGCGAAGCTGGGGTACGTTCGCTTGAACGCGAAGTGTCAAAAATTTGTCGCAAGGTCGTCAAGATGCTGCTGCTGAAAAAGCAGGAGCAGAAGGTCGCTATTACTGCAAAAAATCTGGGTAAATTTTTGGGTGTGCGCCGCTACGATTTTGGCATGGCCGAAAAAGAAAACCAGGTGGGTCAAGTCATTGGATTGGCTTGGACCGAAGTGGGTGGTGATTTGCTGACGATTGAATCGATGGCAATGCCCGGCAAGGGCAATGTGATTCGTACCGGCACACTTGGTGACGTGATGAAAGAATCCATCGAGGCGGCGCGTACCGTTGTGCGTAGTCGGGCGCGCTTACTCGGCATCAAGAACGATGTGTTCGAAAAAAATGATATCCATATTCACGTACCAGAAGGCGCAACACCCAAAGATGGTCCGTCGGCGGGTATAGGCATGACGACAGCACTGGTGTCTTCACTGACAGGTATTCCGGTGCGTGCCGACGTGGCGATGACGGGTGAAATCACCTTGCGTGGCGAGGTCTTGCCGATCGGCGGTTTGAAAGAAAAACTGCTGGCCGCACATCGGGGTGGCATCAAGACGGTATTGATCCCGGAGCAGAATGTCAAAGACCTTGCTGAAATTCCCGACAATGTTAAAAATCGTCTGGAAATTATACCGGTACGCTGGATTGATAAAGTTCTCGACATCGCACTCGAAAGAAAACCGGTGCCGTTAACCGAAGAAGAAGTCGCACCGGCAGCAGCAGTGGCGGCAACTGAAACCAAGACCGATACGCTGGTTGTCAAGCACTGATCGTTGTTTGATTAAAAAAAAGCGCTCTGCGGAGCGCTTTTTTGATGCCAATTTTTTATGCAATGATTATATTTTGCGAATTGTTCGATTGCAGCTCATGCTGTCCTGCAAATTTCTTGACACTATTCGGCAGCGCTAGTCTAATAAGCGCTGCAGAAAATTCTGCGCCACTTTACCGGTAAGACTAACTAAACAAGTAATTTACCGGTACGAATTCAACACCATTTCAACACCATTTCACAGGGGAATGTCAGTGAACAAAACTGAATTGATTGATGAGATTGCCAAAGCAGCAGATATTTCGAAAGCGTCCGCAACCCGGGCGCTAGATGCGGTGATTGACTCGGTCACATCGACATTGAAACATGATGGCTCTGTGACGCTCGCCGGCTTTGGTACCTTCGCCGTCGGCGCTCGTGCTGCCCGTGTCGGTCGCAACCCACGCACAGGCGAAGAGATCCAGATCGCCGCCGCAAAAGTGCCAAAATTTAAGCCTGGCAAAGCACTGAAAGATGCAGTAAACTAGCGCGCTTTATAGCGTCGTGACAGACGCTATAAATTGGCTGTCTAAGCTGAAACGATTTATATAAAGTTTCATAGGGTGCTTAGCTCAGTTGGTAGAGCGGCGCCCTTACAAGGCGTAGGTCGGCGGTTCGAGCCCGTCAGCACCCACCAAACAGTCAATGTGTTGTTGTACAAGGAGTGGTAGTTCAGCTGGTTAGAATACCGGCCTGTCACGCCGGGGGTCGCGGGTTCGAGTCCCGTCCACTCCGCCAAAAATCTAAAAGGCGAACTTTGTTCGCCTTTTTTCATATGCAGTGCGATTGCTATTGCGCTGATTAAAATTGGTCTGGAACTTGTTCCGGATCGCAGACATTTTTCGAGTGCCAGACCATGCTTGAATTTATTCGTACCCACCAACGCCTGATGCAGTTTTTGCTGCTCTTGATTATTTTTCCGTCCTTTGCGTTTCTCGGTTTAGAGAGTTACACACGCATGAGTGATCGCGAGCCACCGGTTGCCAAAGTAGCTGGCCAGCCTATTACGCAGCGCGAGTGGGATGCGGCGCAAAATCGGCAGATGGAGCGTTTCCGTCAGATGTTTGGCGAGCAGTTTAATCCTGCGATGTTTGATACGCCTGAGTCGCGCAAGGGCGTGCTTGAGAACCTGATAGCGCAGAAGGCCTTGGGTGTCCATGTCGCTGAAAATCATCTGGTGGTATCGGATGAGATGCTGCGTAAAACGATCATGGAGATTCAGGGATTAACAGGTGCCGATGGAAAATTCGACAAAGAGCGCTATCAGGCTTTGCTCGCGGCACAAGGAATGACGCCCGAAAAATTCGAAGCAGGCTTACGGCGCGATCTCGCTATTCAGCAGGCCAATGCAGTCATTCAGGGTACCGCTTTCGCACCGAAGACTGTCGCCACGCGTATCGCAGCGCTCAATCAGCAAGTACGTGAAGTGCAGGAGTTGGCATTGACGCCGTCGGCGTTCAAATCTCAGGTGACGGTCACCGAGGCGATGCTGGAAGAGTTTTACAAAAAAAATATCGCGCAGTTTGAAATCCCCGAAATCATCAAGGCAGAGTTTGTCGTGCTCGCGGCCGACGTAGTCGAATCAAAGATCATCGTGACCGACGAAGACATCAAGGCTTACTACGATCAAAACATCGATCGCTATAAAGTCGCCGAGCAGCGTCGTGCGAGTCATATCCTGATTGCTGCGGGCAAGGATGCTTCGGCTGCTGACAAAGCTGCTGCCAAGGCCAAGGCTGAAAAGCTTCTGGCGCAGGTGCGCAAAAATTCAGCCGATTTTGCCAAGCTGGCAAAAGAAAATTCTGAAGACCCTGGCTCTGCCGAGCGCGGTGGTGACCTCGATTTCTTTGGTAAGGGCATGATGGTCAAAGCCTTCGAAGATATTGCCTTTAACTTAAAAGAAGGTGACATCAGCGACGTGGTGCAATCCGATTTTGGTTTTCATATCATTCGGCTCACGGGGATCAAACCGGCATCGACTAGGCAACTGGCTGAGGTCAAAGAAAATATCATCGACGAGATCAAGCGCCAGCAGTCCGGTAAAAAATACGCTGATATGGCAGAGATTTTTACCAACATGGTGTACGAGCAGTCCGATAGCTTGAAGCCGATGGCAGACAAGCTGGGCCTGAAAATTCAGACCGTTGATAACCTGACCAAGTCACCCAATCCTGGCTTGCCCAAGGCTGCCGCATTTAACCAGCCAAAATTCCTCAACGCGATTTTTTCTGATGAAGCCACGCGCAATAAGCGCAACACCGAAGCCATCGAAGTGGCGCCCAAGGTACTGATCGCGGGTCACGTCGTTGAGTACAAGCCGGTGACGACGCAGCCCTTGGCGGAAGTCAAGTCCATGATCGAAGCGCGGGTTATTGCAGTCGAGGCCGAAAAACTGGCCAAAAAAGCAGGCGAGGTCAAACTCGCGGAATTGCGCGGTGCCGCAACAGGTGAAGCGGCGGAGTTTGGGGCGGCCATTCCGGTGTCACGCAACAAGGCTGGTTCGCTTTCCAGTGTGGCCCTGACTGCGGTGATGAAGGCAGATGCCAGTAAGTTGCCGGCATTCGTGGGTGTCGCATTGCCGGGCCGGGGCTACGCTATTTATCGAATCAACAGCGTGACCGAAGAAGCGGGCGACGAGGCAACGGTCAAGGCAGAGCAAGATCAGGTGAATGAATTTCTCGCGGCACAGGAAATGGCCGCCTTTTTGGGTGTACTGAAAAAGCGCGCCAAGGCTGAGATCATGAAGCCTGTTGTGGTAGCAGCCAAGCCGGTGGTACCTGCTGCAAAGTAAACCTACTCCACAGTAAGCGCGCTAAGCATGCGCTCTACTTGCTCGCGTATCGGGCAATCCAACTAACGCGTTCCCCCGTGACTGACTGCCCCTAAGGCAAGCCAGTCACGGTTTGGTTTTGCAGCAGCACCGTTGCTGCTGCCTGAAACGACGTCTCTGAAATATCGGCAAGCGTGAGTGCCTGCGCTGCGCCATAGCGCAAAAAATTGCGGTCAATTGAGCGCAAATAAGCGGGATCATAATGCTGCACCAACAGCTCGTGCACCAGCGTTTCCATGTCCTCTATTTCTGCCATCGCTTGCCAGCGTTTAATTTTTTCGTGGCCATGCAAGCTCGTCAGATGCAGTAGTTGCTGCCCTAGTAAGGCGGGGTTGGCTACAAAATGCGCATAATCTTCCATCAGCAACCGCACCCGTAAGGGCGTCTCAATATTTAGTGCCACACAAGATGAGGCGCGAATTTTGTCCATCAACTGTTCCGGCACGCGCAGATTGCCCACCTTTTTGCTCTCGGACTCTACAAACACCACGCGCTCTGTCGAGCAATGGCGCAGGACTTGCCAGATCCGACTCTCGAACATTTTTTGAGAAGGCTGCGGCGCTGAAGGCAAATTGCCGAGCACCGATCCGCGGTGGGCGGCTAGCTGCTCCAGATCGAGTACTTGTGCGCCGGTGGCGGCCAATGTTTCGAGCAGGCGGCTTTTGCCGCTACCTGTGGTACCGCAGATCACGCGAAAATGCAGGGCGCTTGCCAGCTTGTCCGTTTGTCCGGTCACGTGCTGGCGGTACGCTTTGTAGCCACCATCAAGCTGCACGGCATGCCAGCCAATTTTGGCAAGGATATGCGCCATCGCACCGCTGCGGTTGCCGCCTCGCCAGCAATAGATCAGCGGCTTCCAATCGCGCGGCTTGTCCCGCAAACTCGTCTCGAGATGGAGCGCGATATTGCGGGCAACGAGAGCTGCACCGATTTTCTTGGCATCAAACGCGCTGCTTTGTTTATAAAGCGTACCGACGGTGACGCGTTCGGCATCCCGCAATACCGGACAATTGATGGCGCCCGGAATATGGTCCAGTGCAAATTCTGATTCCGAGCGCACATCAATGATGCTGTCATACGTATCAAGCTGGGGGAGCAGTTCGTCTGCCGTTAGCAGGGCAGGATATTTCATAAGCAGTTTTCTATTTTTATTTGAGAACGGATTTTAGTCCCGTCCAGACTTTATCGAGCATCAGCGCTTGTGCGTCGACGTTGGGATGAATACGATCAGGCTGAAAATACCGCTCTGTGTCGTCGAGCCCAGCTAATAGAAATGGCACCAGTTTGACCGATTTTTCGCGTGCTAGTCCCTGAAACATCGCCGCGAAGCGTTTGCTGTAGTCCAACCCGTAGTTGGGCGGCACCTGCATGCCGATCAAAAGCACCTGCGCGCCGCTGGCCGCTGACTGCTGGATGATCTGTCGCAGGTTTGCTTGCGTCGCCGCCAAGGACAGCCCACGCAAGCCGTCATTGCCACCGAGTTCGACGATGATGATGCTGGGTTGATGCTGCGCCAGCAGCGCTGGCAATCGCGCGTTGCCGCCCGCAGTCGTTTCGCCGCTGATGCTGGCGTTGATGACGATGGCGTCGATTTTTTCAGTTTGCAAGCGCTGCTGCATCAGGCTAACCCAGCCCTTACCGCGCGGCAGACCATATTCAGCTGAGAGGCTGTCACCAAGCACCAGCACCGTTTTTGATGCAGAATACGCCGGCGCGGTCAGAGCAAACGACGCCAGCCAGCACCCGACGAGCATGAGAGCGGCGGTCTGCCTCATGCGATTGAACCATTCGCGCATAACCTGCATGCCAGAACACTCCCCGATGTCATTAATCATTGAAGTAAACGGACTCACTAAAAAAGTCGCTGATTCCAGCGGCGAGTTGACCATTCTCGACGGGGTTAATTTTACCGTGCGATCCGGCAGCACGCTGGCTATTGTCGGTGCATCCGGGTCCGGTAAATCCACTCTGCTGGGTATGCTGGCTGGTCTCGATACGCCTACATCTGGGTCGGTGCACATCAACGGTATCGATCTGTTTGCGCTTGATGAAGACGGCCGTGCGGCGCTGCGCATGCAGCAGCTAGGCTTCGTGTTTCAATCTTTCCAGCTGCTCGCCCATCTGACAGCTCTGGAAAATGTGATGCTGCCCTTAGAGCTGCGCGCAGATGCGCATGCCCGACAAAAGGCAGAGACCATGCTGGAACGCGTGGGCCTGCAGCAGCGCTTAAAGCACTATCCAAAATATTTATCCGGTGGTGAACAACAGCGCGTCGCATTGGCGCGCGCTTTTGTCACGGCACCACCCTTGTTGCTGGCCGATGAGCCCACCGGTAGCCTCGATGCTGTCACTGGACAAGCCGTCATCAAGCTCATGTTTGATCTCAACCGTGAGCATGGCTCAACACTGGTGCTGGTCACGCATGATGCAACGATCGCGGCCCAATGCGCGCAGACCATCACGATTGCGGCCGGCAAACTAGTCGTTCCTGAATCGGCCTGAAGCGACCGTCAGCGCAGCAACTCATTGAGCGCCGCACGAATAGCCGGCATCAGCTCGCTGGCAGTCAGGCCAATTGGCCCGTGACCTTGCGCCACCAGCTCGTCAGCCGCCGCACCATGCAGCCACGTTGCGGCCAGCGCAGCCTCCCAGTTTGGCCACCCCTGTGCAAGCAAAGCACCACACAAGCCGGCGAGCACATCGCCGCTGCCTGCGGTTGCTAGCGCCGGGTTACCTGTGGGGTTGATGATCATTCGGCCATCAGGGCGCGCGATGACGCTGCCTGAGCCTTTCAGGATCACAACCGATTGATACTGCGTTGCCAGCGCGTGCGCGGTGGCGAGACGATCCGATTGCACCGTCTCGCTACGACAGCCACGTAAGCGCGCTGCCTCAAGTGGATGGGGCGTAAGCAGGCTGCTATTGCGGCGGGTCGCTAATTTTGTTTGCAGCGCCGGCTCGACGGCGATCAGGTTCAACGCATCGGCATCCAGTACCAGAGGCCGGCGGCTCGATAGTAGCTGAGCGAGGAGTACTTCCGCGTTGCGCGACATGCCAAGACCCGGACCGGCAAGGAAGGTGCCGCGCACCCTATCGAGCGTGGGTGCGGCACGGCACATCAGTTCCGGATGCGGCGGGTCATAAGCCGGTGGTGTGCCAATAAAACCGGCAAAGACACGACCGGCACCGGCCATCAAGGCCATGCGCGCGGCCAGCACAACGGCGCCCGTCATGCCATCATCCCCGCCAATAACCGCCAGATCGCCGTAAGTGCCTTTGTGTGATGCATGCTGTCTTTTTTTTGCGGCATGCACAAAGAGTTCTGGCTGATTCAGCCACGCAGCCGGTGCGCCGTACAAGTCGGCGTTAATCTTCAAATCATCAACTTCAACGAGGCCGGCGCAGTCGCGTCCATCGGCGGTATGCAGCCCGGGTTTATTGGCGATGAAGCTCAGGGTTAGCGTGGCACGGATCGCCACGCCATCGGGGCCGACCATGCAACCAGTGTCGGCATCCAGTCCGCTAGGGACATCAATCGCCAAAACGGGAGAGGCCAGTGTATTGATGCATTCCACTAATTCGCGCGGCTGACCTTCAATTGGGCGGGTCAGACCGATACCGAAAAGCCCATCGACCACCAATTGCCAATGCCGGCAGGCCAGCACCTGCTGAGGTGAAATAAAGACTGCCCCACTGGTCTGCGCATGCGCCAGTACTGCGCTGGCCTCCGCAGAAAGCGTCGCAGCACCCAGCATGCAGATCGAAACAGGCAAGCCATCTTGAGCGAGTAAGGCCGCGGCAACCAGCGCATCACCGCCATTGTTGCCAGGGCCTGCGATGACTAGTACGGGCCCCGACTGCCCGCCCGCCTGCAGCAATCGCTTTGCAGCGGCTGCTAGGGCCGCGCCCGCACGTTGCATCAGGCAGGAGGGTGAAAGAGAAGCTTGTGCTGCCCGCTCGATTGCGCGCACTTGTGTGACGCGATAGAGCGCGGCAGTGTTCATCTGAGCGCCCGGTCGCCGTAGCGCCCAAGTGTCAGACCTTCCTGATCGATTTCAGGACGACGACCTGAGACCATGTCGGCCACCAGCTTGCCGCTGCCTGCGGCCATGGCCCAGGCACCGGCACCGTGCCCGGCATTGACAAATACATTGGCATGACGGGTAGCGCCCAGTAGAGGCACACCTTCCGGTAGCATGCCAGTTGGACCGCACCAAAAATTCGCCGAGCGATAATTAGCCGCATTGGGAAACCAGTCGTCGGCAACCTTGACCAGCGTATTGATTGCTTTTTGATGCAAATCCGCAGAGGCGGAGCCCAGCTCCATGCAGCCGGCAATGCGCAAACGTTTGCCCAGCCGGGTTAAGGATACGCGGTAGGTGTCATCAAAGATCGCCGTCTGAGGGGCGAGTTCGTATTCCTGAATGGACGTCGATGCCGAATACACTTTGACCGGATAGATTGGCAAATGCACCCCGGCAGGCTTTAGTAATTTGGCGCTTTCACTACCCGCGGCCACGACCAATGCGTCCACATCCACAATGCGACCATCGATCTGAAAACTAACGCCTCCAAGCTCGGGACGGATCGCCTGGACTTCCTGATTAAAATGGAATTCGACACCGAGATTTTGCGCCAGCGTTTTTATCTGCCGCACGAACAGGGGGCAATTACCCGCCTGATCATCGGGGATATGTAATGCCGAATGAAATGCCGTCGCAGCCGACAGCGCAGGCTCAAGCGCGCGTGCCGTATCGGGTTCAAGCAACTCGTGCTTGCTGCCAAATTCACCGAGCAGCTCCATCATCTGCTGCGCCTGTTGCAGCTCACGCGCCGTGCGAAACATCAGCATGACGCCGCTGCGTTGTTGAAAATCGAGATCGTGTTTTTTTACCAGATGCGACATTAGCTCATTGCTGAAGCTAGTCAGGCGTTGCAGCCTTTGTTGGTTCAGCTTGAAACTCTGCAGATTGCACTCGCTGGACCAGCGCCGCAGCCAGCCCCACATGGCGGGTTCAAAACGCGCGCTAAATGACACCGGTGATTCCGGGCGCAACAACATCGACAGGATGCGGGAGGGGGTGCCGGGTGCAGCCCATGGTCGCACGCTCGCCGGCCCCATCAGATCGAGATTGCCAAAGCTGGCCTCCTGGGCCACGTTGCCATAGCGTTCAATCACAGCCACTTCGTGGCCGGCCTCGGCCAGGTAATACGCGGTGCAGACTCCGACAACACCGCCACCAATCACTGCTACTCGCATTGGACTCCAGATAATTTCAAACCGGGCAGCTCCGACCGGCCGCGCTGCAGGGCAGGTCTACGCCTGCATTCTTAAAAAGCCGCTATAGGGTAGCCGCAAATCACTAGCAAAACAATCAGTGCTGATTAACGCGCATCTTTACAGTGCATTTGCTATGCCGCACTTTGGTGAAATCGGGAGAGCGATGTCCGTTGCAGTGCAAATTTGTTGACAACACGCCACGACAGGCCTCAATGCGCACGCAGATTTCAATCGGTTTGTGCGGTCAGTGCTTGGCACAACTTTTGCAAAAAAAGCAATGCAGCACAAGCCAGCCAAATTAAAACAAACGTAAGCACTTGCAAGACACACGCACGAAAAAATTTATTTTCAACCCAATTTTTCCATAGGAAATCTGCAATGAAAGCACTCACTCGAGCAACGCCTCATTCGCCTGTCCGAACCGCGGCAGCGCAGGCACAACAGCGCCATGTGGCGCGTCCTCTTGCCAGTATGCCGCAGATGAGATCGCGGTCTCGTACCAAGTCGCCTTTGGTTAACCCTCTTATCATCAGCCGCTCTGTCGCCGTCGAAAAAGTCAAGCTCATCCGTATCAATGGACTGAGCGAGCCCCTCATGTCGACCACCAAAGTTAACCCGCCACAAACCATTATTCAGATTCCTGCCGATGCACTACCGAAGGGATTGCCGGGCGACGATTTTTGGGGCTGCGGTGCACTGAACTATCCCGAAAAAACAGATCCGATTGATGACTACGATACCAATCGCACGTTGAACGCCAAAAGTTTTTTGCCGGGCGACGCGCCGTTGACGCATTTGCGCAAGGCTGCCTATGACACGCGTCCTTACAAGTACTTATGGACGCTGGACCAGAAGGGTTTTAATTTTGCGCGCGAAATGATTGGCTTTGCGAGTTCGCGCGGCATTCTCTTGCATTCCAAACTCAGCCCAATGGCCGTAGCAGGTGGCGAGGCCTGGTTTTGTCCGAAAGAAGATGCGTCGTATATCAACTTTAATTCAGGCCGTTATGCTCTAAAAAATCCCGATGCGATGGTGGTGATTAGCAAGCTCTTTTTGCACGTCACCAAAAAAGTTTATGTGATCCTGCCACCAGAACGCTACGGTGCAGTCACGCCTGTGCTGTACGAACGACTTGATGCTCCCAAAGCCAAGTCCGGATCAAATCGTCAACCCGTGGCGTCATGAATACGTGCGGCGCCTCAACGTGCCTCAGTCCGGGTTTTGAGGGCCGCCTCGATTGCCAACGCCACAGCCATCACTCGCGCATCCGTCATGGCCGATCCGGCCACCATCAATCCGACTGGCAGCGTGCCGGGCACATGACAGGGTAGCGAGACTGCACAGCCATCTAGCAAATTGACAATCGAAGGATTGCGCAAGAGCGCCAGATTCGTCGCCCAAAATAAATCTTCTGAGGTCTCGAGTGGTGCGATGGCAGGCGCCACCATGGGCACAGTGGGCATGAGCATGGCATCAAAACCGGCGAGCGCAACGTCCATTTGTCCGATCCACTGCTGGCGTGTCTTGTGCAGTTGCGTGATGTCTTGTTCTGAAAAAGTTGCGCCTAGCCGCATCCGTTTGGCGACACGGAAGTCAACATCATCGCCGCGGGTGTCAAGCAAATCGCGGTACCGGGCATAGGATTCGATCGAACCAAAAAAATTAAGCGCGCGTGCTTCCGCCAGCAGCGGCATCGGCACCTCAAACAATGCGGCACCCGCCGCAGAGAGCAACGACAGCGCAGCGGCAAACGACTGCGCCACATGCGGCTCCAAATTTTCCACCACCACGCCGCCCGGCACGGCCAGGCGCATACCACGCAAGTTCAGCGGTTCAGGCTTGAGCGGCACGTCCGCCATGATCGCGTCAACCAGCAGACAGTCACGGACCGAACGTGTCATCGCACAAATCGTGTCCAGCGTAGGGGAAAGCGGATTGGTACCGGTAACCGGCACACGTCGCATGGTGGGCTTAAAGCCGACCATGCCGCACAGCGCTGCCGGAATACGGATCGAGCCGCCAGTGTCCGAGCCCACCGCCGCCACGCAGATGCCGGCGGCCACAGATACCGCCGCACCCGATGATGAACCGCCGGGGATGCGCGCTACGGTAGGATCGGCCGGATTGACGGGGGTGCCGTAATGCGGATTAAGACCGATGCCAGAAAACGCAAATTCACTCATGTTGGTCTTGCCGATGAGGGCAGCGCCTGCTGCTCGCAGGCGGGCCACCACGCTCGCGTCTGTAGCTGCTGGGGGCTCGCCCTTTAGCACGATCGAGCCCGCCAGCGTGGTCTCGCCGGCCACATCGCACAAGTCTTTGATCGACACCGGCAAGCCCGCTATCGCGGATACCGGTAGGCCCGCTTTGCGTGCCTGGTCTGCCTGAACCGCGGCCGCCATCGCCGCTTGCGGATAGCAACGGGTGAACACGGCCGATGTCGTTGCGGCACGTTCCAGGCTAAGCCTCACGAGAGAGGCGCAATCGACCTCACTGTGGGTTGAAATCTGGGGCAGGTAGGGTGCGTTCATGCAATCAGTCCGGTGCAGGAAAAGCCCAAGCATAGCCGATGCGGCAGGCACAGTCTGGCGTAGCTGTCAGGGTATAATCGTGTCTTTCCGATTCAACCAGCAATGGGGTGATGTTGACCTGCCCTTTTTGCGCCAACACCATCCTCGCTATGCTGATTCTGCCGGGCTGCAGTGCCCTGTCTGCCTTTCGTTCCCATCGTTTATTGTCACAACTGAAAGAGCTTGATGCTGCAGTAGTGAACGTGACTGCCCGCTATGTGCATTTCATCGATGCCGCAGCGCCGATGGCGCCCGATGACGTCCAGCGTCTTGATGCTTTGCTTACCTACGGCGATCCGTTTACCAGCGCTGCCGAAGGTGAGCAGTTTGTCGTGATCCCGAGGCTGGGCACGATATCTCCCTGGGCCAGTAAAGCGACCGACATCGCCCACAACTGTGGCATGGACCATATTCATCGTATCGAGCGCGGTGTGGTCTATTACGTGCAATTAAAAAGCGGATTACTTGGTGGGGTCAAAGCGCTCGACCCTGACAGGGCCTTGGCCGTGGCGGCACTGCTGCACGACCGCATGACAGAAACGGTGTTGCGTGATCCGCAGCAGGCAGCGGGCCTGTTCCGTGAATTGCAAGCGCCGCCGCTGGCCGCTATCGACATCATCAAAGGGGGCAAGCAGGCGCTCGCCAGCGCCAACGTCGAGCTCGGTCTGGCTATGTCGGACGACGAGATTGATTACTTGTATAACGCTTTCACTCAGGTACAGCGTAACCCGACTGATGTGGAGCTGATGATGTTTGCGCAGGCAAACAGCGAGCACTGCCGGCACAAAATCTTTAATGCCGACTGGACCATCGACGGCCAGCCTCAAGACAAATCGCTCTTCGGGATGATCAAAAATACGCATCAACTCGCGCCCCAAGGCACCATCGTTGCATATTCCGACAATTCGTCCGTCATCGAAGGTGCCACCATCGCGCGTTTTTATCCCCGTGCAGCGCAGGGCAATGTGTATCAATCCTCGGATGAGCTGACACATATTTTGATGAAGGTCGAGACCCACAATCATCCGACGGCTATCTCGCCGTTCCCCGGTGCCTCGACCGGTGCCGGTGGTGAAATTCGTGATGAGGGTGCAACCGGCCGTGGTGCCAAACCCAAAGCCGGGCTGACTGGTTTCACCGTCTCCAACCTGATAATCACGGACGCTGTGCAGCAATGGGAAAACGCACGCGACGTCAACACGGCTCCGGCCCAGCGCGTCGCGGGTAGTGCAGCCATCACGGGAAAGCCTGAGCGCATCGCATCGCCTTTACAGATCATGATCGATGGCCCGCTCGGTGGCGCGGCGTTTAATAATGAATTCGGCCGTCCCAATCTTGGTGGCTATTTCCGCACCTATGAGCAAAACGTGGCTGGCACGGTCTACGGCTATCACAAGCCCATCATGATCGCCGGGGGTATCGGCAACATCTCGGCGCTGCACACAAAGAAAAATGATCTGCCTGTGGGTAGTTTGCTGGTACAACTCGGTGGTCGCGGCATGCGTATCGGTATGGGTGGCAGCGCGGCCTCCTCGATGACGACGGGCAGCAATACCGCCGATCTGGATTTTGATTCGGTCCAGCGCGGCAACCCCGAAATGGAGCGGCGCGCTCAGGAAGTCATCAACGCCTGTTGGGCGATGGCCATCGACAATCCGATTTTGTCGATCCATGATGTCGGTGCAGGCGGTCTGTCCAATGCCTTTCCTGAAATCACCAATGACGCCGGTCGCGGTGCGATCTTTGATTTGCGCAAAGTCCCGCTGGAAGAAAGCGGACTCGCGCCCAAAGAAATCTGGAGCAACGAATCCCAAGAACGCTATGTTCTCGGCATTGCGCCGGTAAGCCTGCCGCTTTTCCGCGCAATGTGTGAACGTGAACGATGCCCGTTCGCTGTCGTCGGCATCGCCACCGAAGAACGACAACTGCGCGTGATCGATCCCGAGCACGATAACTACCCGGTCGATATGGCAATGGATGTCCTGTTAGGCAAGCCGCCTAAAATGCATCGCGATGTCAGCCACGTCCCGCAAGACTTTACCCCGCTGGACTTAACCGGCATCGTGCTTGAGGAGGCGGCGCTGCGCGTGCTGCGTTTGCCAACGGTGGCAGACAAATCCTTCCTGATCACGATAGGCGACCGCACGGTCGGCGCGCACACCGTGCGCGACCAAATGGTGGGTCCTTGGCAGGTGCCGGTCGCCGATTGCGCGGTGACCACCATGAGTCACGAGGGCTATCTTGGCGAAGCCATGGCAATGGGCGAGCGCACGCCGCTGGCCGTGATCAATGCTGCGGCTTCGGGCCGCATGGCTGTGGGTGAGTCCATCACCAATATTGCGGCTGCCGCTATTGGTGCCATCGGCGACATCAAGCTCTCGGCCAACTGGATGGCGGCGTGCGGCCAGCCAGGTCAGGATGCGGCACTCTTTGACACCGTTAAGGCTGTTGGCATGGAGCTCTGTCCGGCGCTTGGCATCAGTATCCCGGTAGGCAAAGATTCGCTCTCAATGCGAACGACATGGCAAGACGAGGGCCAAGCCAAATCGGTGACCTCACCGGTGTCGCTCATTGTCTCGGCGTTTGCGCCAGTGGTCGACGTCCGGCTCACGCTCACGCCGCAATTGCGCAAAGACGCTGGCGATACCGTGTTGATTCTGATTGATCTGGGGCGCGCAAAAAACCGGCTTGGCGCATCGGCCTTCGCGCAGGTGATGCAACAAATCGGTAACGATGCCCCCGACGTGGATAGCGCAACCGATCTCAAGGCATTTTTCGCTGCGATTCAGGAACTGATGCGTGAGAAAAAAATCCTCGCCTATCACGATCGCTCTGACGGCGGCTTGTTCGTTACGCTCTGCGAAATGGCGTTTGCCGGGCGCAGCGGGCTGTCCGTCAATCTCGATATCCTGACCATGGAAGGCGAGCATGCGGCTGATTGGGGTGATTCGAAAAACTGGGCCGATCAGGTCGGCGAGCGACGCAATGACTTGACGCTGCGGGCCTTATTTAATGAAGAGCTTGGTGCAGTTATTCAGGTAACAGCCGAAGAGAAATCCGACGTGATGACGGTACTGCGGGCGCATGGTCTGGGTGGCTGCAGTCATATTATCGGCAAGCTCAATGAGCGCGATGCCATCGAATTTACCCGCGACGCAAAAAATATCTATAACCAGCCGCGCACAACACTGCAGCGTGCTTGGAGCGAAACCAGCTGGCGCATTGCAAGGCTGCGCGACAATCCGGCTTGTGCCGACGCCGAATATGACCGGCTGCTGGACGCGGCTGATCCCGGCATGACACCCACTATCACCTTTGATTTGGCTGACAACCCAGCGGCACCCTTCATTGCTACCGGTGTCCGTCCGCGGGTGGCTATTTTGCGAGAGCAGGGAGTGAACTCACATGTTGAGACCGCCTATGTGATGCACAAGGCCGGCTTTGAAGCGGTGGACGTGCACATGAGCGATCTGATTGCCGGCAGGGTCAGGCTTGCCAATTTCAAAGGCGCGATTGCCGTTGGCGGATTTTCTTATGGCGACGTACTCGGAGCCGGCGAGGGCTGGGCAAAAACAATTTTATTTAACGCTAGTTTGGCACAACAGTTTGCCGATTTTTTCCAGCGCAGCGATTCCTTTGCGCTTGGCATTTGTAACGGCTGTCAGATGATGAGCAACCTCAAATCGATTATCCCGGGCGCCGCTGCGTGGCCAAAATTCACCCGCAATAAATCCGAGCAATTCGAAGCGCGGTTTGCGATGGTCGAAGTGGCTGATTCACCGTCGATCTTTTTCGCCGCTATGGCGGGAACACAAACTCCGATCGCTGTCGCGCATGGTGAGGGTTTCGCTAACTTTGCGCGAACCGGCAAGCAACAGGATGCCGTAGTGGCATTGCGCTTTGTCGATCACCGCGGTGCGGCGACCGACGCGTATCCGTTCAACCCCAATGGCTCGCCCGAGGGCATCACGGCCGTCACAACGCCGGATGGCCGCTTCACGGTCATGATGCCGCATGCCGAGCGAGTTTTCCGGACGGTGCAGCATTCGTGGCATCCGGCAGACTGGGGCGACGATGCGCCGTGGATGCGCATGTTTCGCAATGCGCGCAAGTGGGTCGGGTAAGACTCGCGGACACAAAGCGTTGAGGTAAACAAAAAGAGGCGCCGCGGCGCCTCTTTTTTCGTGCAGCTTTCAATCAGCGTCAGGGTTACTGAATTTTTGCTTTCTTTTTCAGTTCTTGCTGATAAGCCTGCAGTTTTTTCTGCTGCATGGATTCACCGATTTGCGCTTTCACTTCATCGAAAGCAGGGACTTGCGCATCACGGGTATCTTCGAGCTTGATCACGTGAAAACCAAATTGCGTCTTAATCGGCGCTTCGGTAATCTCGCCTTTTTTCAAGCTGACCATTGCATCCGAAAACTCTTTAACAAATGCGCTCGGTGGTGCCCAGCCGAGGTCGCCACCCTGGGCACCTGAGCCTGGATCGGTCGAGACCTTGGCCAGTTCTTCAAACTTGGCGCCACCCTTGAGCTTGGCGATGATGCCCTTTGCATCATCTTCTTTTTCGACCAGGATATGCCGGGCGTGATATTCCTTGCCGGCAGACAGCGCCTTGAATTTCTCGTACTCGGCTTTCATATCTTCATCTTTGATCGGGTTCTTGATCAGATACTCGGTCGCCAACACGCGAATGATGATGGACTGACGCGCCAGATCGATTTGGTTTTTGATGTCGGGACGGGTGGCGATACCTAATTTGTCGGCTTCCTGGGCCAGCACTTCGCGGTTGATCAGCTCATCCTTGATCATCGCACGCATCTCTGGCGTGTCTTGCTGACCTTGCTGGACCATTTGTTGAACCATCGTGTCGACCCGGGAAGAGGGGACCGATTTGCCGTTCACTACGGCGATATTTTGAGCAAAAACAGGCAGGCAAGCGGAGGTCGCAAGCAGCACCAACAGGCGAGCGGATTTCAGTTTCATCATGGTTTAAGTGAGTTTCAGTTTGTTTAAAAAAAATGATGGCACCCGAACGACAGGTGCCTGACTAGCTTGCGGTCCCGCTTGCCTCGGACGGTGTTAATAATGTCAGGGCAAGCGCATGGATTTCTTTGTGCATCAGCTCGCGCAGGCAATCATACACCAGCCTATGCCGCGCTACCCTGTTGAGTCCCTCAAAGCGGGCCGATACCAGGCGTAGTCGGAAGTGACTACCACCCGATGCTGCTCCCGCATGACCGGCATGCATCGCTGACTCATCCTCGATCTCGCAGACCAGCGGGGCAAACCCTGACACTAAGGAAGCATGAATTTGTTGCTGACGCGGGTTCATTCGGGCTCTTTCATATAACGCGATAAAAATACGCTTTGGCCGATCACAAATATCAGCATCAATCCCAAAAAGCCAAAGAGCTTGAAGTTGACCCAAAATTCCAAAGAAAAATGGGCACCGATATACAGATTGATTCCTCCCATGACGGCAAAAAACAAACCCCAGGCCATATTGAGTCTGCCCCATATCAGTTCAGGCAGGACAAGCTGCTTGCCTAGCATGGACTTGATTAAGTTTTTGCGGAACAGCACCGGGCTTGCCAACAAAGCAAGCGAGAAACACCAGTACAGCACAGTCGGCTTTAACTTAATGAACTGCTCATCATGGAAATAGATCGTAGCCCCGCCAAAGAGTGTGATGATCGCCAGCGACACCCACAACATGTTGTCTACCGGCTTGCGTCTGGCGAGCAGCCAGCCTATCTGTACAACGGTGGCGATGATCGCCACTGCCGTCGAGAGCAAAATCGGCGCCTGCACCAGCGTGACTTCACCGCCCGACACCAGCCCGGACAGGTACTGACTGCCGAAGGCTTGTGCCGCTTCCGGGTTGGCGCCAGCGTATTTGAAGACCGCAAAAAACAGAATGACCGGAAACAGGTCGAACAAAAGTTTCACTCAAACCTCACAAGAAGAAATCAAGATAGCGGGGTAAACCGCAAGGACGCGGAATTGATGCAATAACGCAGACCAGTTGGCGCAGGACCGTCGGGAAAGACGTGACCCAAGTGCGCATCACAGACCTTACAGATAATTTCGGTACGAGTCATGCCGTGTGAGCGATCGACTTTTTCTGTCACATGAGCCGGATTCAGCGCCCGAAAATAACTCGGCCAGCCACAGCCGGAATCAAACTTCGCATCGGATTCAAACAAGGCTGTGTCGCAGCACACACAATGATAAATCCCGTGTGCATGATGGTCCCAATAGCGTCCCGAAAATGCCCGCTCGGTCGCTGCATGACGGGTTACTTCGTAATCCATTGGCTCGAGCATCGCACGCCATTCGGCATCGGTACGCACTACTTTTTTATCAGACATCAGGTTTCTTTCAGGATGAACAACTGACTTCAAGCTGGCCTGCCCAATCCGGCGGCAGGGCGGCATAAGCCTCATGTTCGGGTTGATCATCAAACGGACGCTGTAAGATCGCCAATAATGTAGCGACCTCTGAAAAATCTTTTTGCTGTGCTTTATCGATGGCGATCTGGGCCAGATAATTGCGCAACACGAAGCGGGGATTGACCCGATTCATTGCTGCGGCACGCACGGCATCAACACTGTTTTCCTGCGCCAGTCGGGCCCGGTATTGTACTGCCCACGCATCAAAGGCTGCACGGTCAAGAAACAGATCACGCAGCGGGGCATCCGCAGCTGGCTCGTCCCGGCGCAGGCCGGACAAGCGCCGGAAGAATAGCGAAAAATCAACCCGGCTACGCTGCAATATCGCCAGCAAAGCGTCGAGCAGCACGCCATCGTTGGGCTGCTGACTGCGCAGGCCGAGCTTGGCTTGCCACAGCGCTGCCATCTTGGTATCAAAGCTAGGCTGGTATGTCGCCAGCGCGTCGCGGGCGATATCGATTTCGCCAATCAATGGCAGCAGAGCCTGCGCCAGTGCGCTGCAATTCCACTGTCCTATGCGCGGCTGCATGTTGTAGGCATAGCGCCCCTGCACGTCGGTGTGATTGCAGATGTGCGTTGGGTCATAGGCGTCCATGAAGCCGAACGGTCCATAGTCTAGTGTCTGACCCAAAATCGACATATTGTCGGTGTTGAGTACACCATGCATAAAGCCCACGGCCTGCCATTGCGCCACCAGCTCTGCGGTGCGACGGCTGACCTCAATTAGCAGGGCAGCATACGGATTGGCTGCGTCTTGCAAGTCTGGGTAGCTGCGGGCAATGACATAGTCGGCAAGTATCTTGAGTTCAGTCGGGCGGTCGTTATAAAACCAGTGCTCAAACGAGCCAAAACGTACAAAACTCGGTGCCATGCGGGTCACCACAGCGACGGTCTCGGGCGTCTCGCGCATCACGCGCTGGTCTGCGCCCACCACGGCGAGGGCGCGCGAAGTCGGAATGCCCAGCGCCGCCATCGCCTCGGAGCACAGAAATTCGCGAATAGAAGAACGCAGCACCGCGCGTCCGTCAGCCCTGCGCGAGTAAGGCGTCGGACCCGCACCCTTAAGTTGTAATTCCAGAGTGGCTTCGGGATTGATTGAATCGGCGGCGGCTTCGCCCAACAGAATCGCGCGGCCGTCGCCAAGCTGACCGGCCCACACCCCAAACTGATGACCCGAGTACACCGCCGCAAGGGGCATCGACTGCTCAAGACGTGCATTGCCACTAAATACCTGTAAAAACGCGTCGCGTTCAAACTCGGTCGCATCAAGCCCGATTAGTGCCGCCGCCGGCGCACTGCCGCAGACGAGGTAAGGCGCGGGCAAGGGCGTCGACGCTAGTCGTGTGTAAAACGCGGGTGGCAGAGCAGCGAAGCTGTTCGTCAGCGGTAGCGTGGCCGCACTGTACTTGGCCAGCGGGGGAGGTTCAGAGGAATACATGCCGGGCTTCTGTTACGATTCGATTCATTGGAAAAACCCGCAAAGACAGGGTGCGACCGCACATTTTGACAGGAAAGCCGAAAGCGCATGGGAATGGCCCTGCGTCGGGCTGGATTTACTGCGGTGGCAACGATGAATAAAATCAATCAACAAGGCGCACGGAGACGATGATGGAAGAAGCGACAAGTTTCACTGATATGCAGCAAGGCACGCAGGCACACTGGGACGTTATTGGTGCCAACTTCAAGGTGTTTGCAGCTGAATTACCCGACCGCGTACTGAAGCATTTGACGCTGCTTGATGGCGATTTTGGTGGCTATTCGGTCGACCGCCTCACGCACAGTCTGCAAACCGCCACCCGCGCTCACCGCGACGGCCGGGACGAAGAGTACGTAGTCTGTGCACTGCTGCACGATATCGGCGACACGCTGGGATGCTTCAACCATCCCGAAGTAGGTGCCGCGATCTTGAAGCCCTTTGTCAGTGCCGAGAATTTTGAGATGGTCGAGAAACATGGCCTGTTCCAAGCTTATTATTTTTTCCATTTTCTGGGGATGGATCGTAATCTCCGTGACCAGTTCAAAGGCCAACCGATTTACGATCGCACCTTGGAGTTTTGCGAAAAATACGATGCGCCGGCTTTTGACAAAAACTATGACACCTTGCCCTTGTCCTTTTTTGAACCGATGCTCAGGCGCGTGATGGCCAAGCCCAAAGCGTCCATCTATAAAATGCCGGAAGCGGCGTAGCCGGGGGTTTGTTGCATTGCAAGATGGAAAGTCATTGACGAAATTAGCACGCCCGTTCGAAAATCGCGCCATAAAAATACGATAGTGCAATACCGAGGAGAGTAGATGTCGCCGTACCCACAGAGCCCATTGATGGGCCAGATGATGAGCCAACCCTTGCTCATCTCCAGCCTGATCCAGCACGCCGACCGCTATTACCCCAGCACCGAGATCGTCTCGCGCCGTGTTGAAGGGGACATTCATCGCTACACTTATCATGATTGCCATCGGCGCGCGCGTCAGCTAGCCAACGTTCTGACCGGGCAGTTTGGCGTCAAAATCGGCGACCGGGTTGCCACCTTGGCATGGAACGGATACCGGCATCTGGAAGCGTATTACGCGGTGTCGGGCTCCGGTGCGGTACTCCACACAATCAATCCGCGCCTGCATCCCGAGCAGATCGCCTATATTGCCAACCACGCCGAAGACCAGTACCTGTTTTTCGATCTGAATTTTTTGCCGGTCGTTGAAGCCGTCGCGCCTTTGTGCAAAACCATCAAAGGCTTTGTGATGCTGTGCGACCGCGAGCGCATGCCTGCTTCCACCACGATTCCCAATCTGTATTGTTACGAAGACCTGATTGCGGCAAGCTCGGACGATTACAGCTGGCCCTTATTTGACGAAAATTCGGCCTCAAGCCTGTGCTATACCTCAGGTACGACGGGTAACCCCAAGGGTGCGCTGTACTCGCATCGCTCGACTGTGTTGCATTCGTTTGCATCGGCCTTGCCGGATGCGCTCAATGTCTCGGCACGCGACGTGGTGCTGCCAGTGGTACCGATGTTTCACGTCAATGCCTGGGGTTTGCCGTACTCGGTGCCGCTGACCGGTGCCAAGCTGGTGTTTCCGGGGCCGGCGCTGGATGGCAAGTCGATCTATGAATTGTTCGAGCAGGAAAAAGTGACGTTCTCGGCCGGTGTGCCCACCGTTTGGCTGGGATTGTTGACCTACATGGCCCAAAATAATCTGAAATTTTCTACCTTTAAACGTACCGTGATTGGTGGTTCGGCTTGTCCGCCGGCGATGATGAAAACCTTCCGTAATGACTACGGCGTGGAGGTCGTCCACGCTTGGGGCATGACGGAAATGTCGCCGCTCGGTACCTGCTGTACGCTGCTGTCAAAATACGATGCACTGCCTGAAGCCGAGCGTCAGGCAAAGCTTGAGAAGCAGGGTCGCGCAATTTATGGCGTCGATATGAAAATTGTCGATGATGCAGGCAAAGAGCTACCGTGGGATAACAAAACCTATGGCAATCTGCTGGTGAAGGGCCCTTGGGTGATTCGCAGCTATTTTAAAAACGAAGGCGGCGATGTGCTCGAGGACGGCTGGTTCCCGACTGGTGACGTTGCCGTCATCGATGAAGACGGCTATATGCAAATCACGGACCGCAGCAAAGACGTGATTAAGTCGGGTGGCGAATGGATCGGCACCATTGATCTGGAAAACATCGCCGTATCGCACCCGTCCGTTTTGCAAGCCGCCTGTATCGGGGTCGCCCATCCGAAATGGGACGAGCGGCCGCTATTGGTCGTGGTTAAAAAGCCGGGCATGGAAGTCGACCGGGACGAGCTGTTACGCTACTACGAAGGCAAGATTGCCAAATGGTGGACGCCCGATGACGTGGTGTTCACGGATGCCTTGCCGATTGGCGCGACTGGCAAAATCCTCAAGAACAAAATTCGCGATATCTATCGCGACTATAAATTGCCGACTGCCTGAGTGGTCGATCATCTGTCTCAACACCGTTGCAGGGGGTAGTGCTAGTGGAATTCACCTTGATTTCGCTGCTCAACGGCTTGAGCTACGGGCTCTTGCTGTTTATGCTCTCGTCAGGCCTGACGCTGATTTTCAGCATGATGGGCGTGCTTAACTTCGCCCATGCAAGCTTCTATATGGTGGGCGCTTATCTCGGGTATGCGATCAGCACGACGCTCGGTTTTTGGCCGGCACTGGTGATTGCGCCGTTGGTGGTGGGACTGATCGGCGCGATGATTGAGCGCTATGGTTTGCGCACGGTGCACAAATACGGCCACATCCCCGAACTGCTTTTCACGTTTGGTCTGTCGTATGTGATCGTCGAACTGATTCAGGTTTTATGGGGCCGCGCTGCGGTGCCTTACAAAATTCCGGCTGTGCTCGACGGTCCGCTTTTTACGCTCTATACCACTGCCTTCCCGATGTATCGCGGCTTCATGATGTTGGTTGCGCTGGTGATGCTGGCTGCTATTTATCTGCTCCTGACGCGCAGTCGTATCGGCTTGGTTATCCAAGCATCATTAACCCATCCGGACGCAGTCGAGGCGCTTGGTCACAATGTGCCGCGTGTGTTTATGTTGGTTTTTGGCGGCGGCTGCGCCTTGGCCGGTCTGGCCGGGGTCATCGGCGGCAATGCGTTCGTGACCGAGCCGGCGATGGCGGCCACCGTGGGCAGTATTATTTTTGTGGTGGTGGTGGTGGGCGGCATGGGCTCGTTGGCGGGCGCCTTGTTGGCCTCGATCCTGATCGGCTTATTGCAAACCTTCGCGGTTGCCCTGGACTGGTCGCTGCAATCCATGCTCAGCCACTTTGGCACGCAGGTGGCAATCGATGCGCCGTACTACCGTATTTTTTCAATTACGCTTGCTGAACTGGCGCCGATTATGCCGTATTTGCTGCTCGTACTCATCCTGATCTTCCGGCCCAAAGGCCTGCTCGGAAAGCGGGAGGGTTGATGACACATCGCGCCTTGCACTACACCCCGATCAATCTGGGTCGCTGGCTGGTCTGGACTAGCTTTGCCTTAATTTTGTTAATTGCGCCCCGCGTTTTTGCCTCCGGCTCAGGTTTGTCGATTTTGTCCCAGATGGGCACGATGATGATTTTTGCGCTGTCCTACAACATGCTGCTAGGGCAGGGTGGCATGCTCTCGTTTGGTCATGCGGTGTATTCGGGATTGGGTGCATTTTTTGCCATTCATGCGATTAATCTTGCTGGGGGCGGCGTGTTGCCGATCCCGCTCTCGCTGGTGCCGCTGGTTGGGGGCGTTGCGGGTATGTTCTTTGGGATGCTGTTTGGTTATGTAACGACCAAGCGATCCGGCACAACGTTTTCGATGATCTCGCTGGGCATTGTTGAGCTGGTGTTTGCTTGCTCACTGATGTTCCCGGGTTTTTTTGGTGGCGAGGGCGGTGTCGCAGGTAACCGCGTCATCGGCCAGCCTCTGTTCGGGATTAGCTACGGTCCGCAAATCCAAGTCTATTATCTGATTGCCTTCTGGCTATTTGTCAGTACGGTGGGCATGTTCGCCATTGCGCATACGCCGCTGGGGCGGATTGCTAATGCGGTACGCGACAATCCAGAGCGCGTTGAATTTATCGGCTACAACACGCAGCGGGTGCGCTATCTGATGCTGATTCTGTCGGCATTTTTTGCCGGTATCTCGGGCGCACTATCGGCAATCAATTTTGAAATCGTGAGTGCTGAAAATGTCAGCGCGCTGCGTTCGGGCGCCGTACTGCTATTTACCTTCATCGGCGGCATCGGCTTTTTCTTTGGACCGCTGTTGGGGGCCATCGTCGGGGTATTTCTCACGGTACTGTTATCTGAATTCACCAAGGCCTGGCAGCTCTATCTTGGCGTGTTTTTTATTTTGATCGTGATGTATGCGCCGGGTGGATTGGCCAGCCTCATTATGATGAATTTGCGGATTGCTTTGTATGGCCGATTCCGCCGGATTCTGCCTTCACTGCTGGCAATTACTGCGGCATCCTTGTTAGCCTTTGCCGGTGTGGTGATCTTGATTGAGATGCTCTATCACCTGACACTCGAATCAGCCAATGGCACCACCATGTCGCTGTTTGGTCGGGAGGTTGACACAGCGGTGCCGTCACAGTGGATCGTCGGCGTCCTCGCTCTGGTGTTTGGCGCGGTAGCGTTCCGTTTGAGCTTGCGGCCTTTTTCGGCGGTATGGGGCGAAGTCAACGCTGAAATTGAACAGTTGGTTTTAAAGGCGGCCAAATGACGACGCCCTCGCTAGAAATTGTGGCCCTGCGTAAAAGCTTCGGTAATTCGGAGATCATTCGCGGGATTAATCTGACGGTGTCGCCGGGTGAACGTATCGCGATCATCGGGCCAAACGGGGCGGGTAAATCGACCTTGTTCAATCTGGTCTCAGGTCGGTTCGCGCCAAGTGCAGGCCAGATTCTGCTGAATGGTCAGGACATTGTCGGCCTGGCGCCTTATCAGATTAATCGTCTTGGCTTATCGCGCAGCTTTCAGATCACGAATATTTTTCATCAGCTGTCGGTTTTTGAAAACCTGCGTTGCGCAGTTCTCTGGTCGCTTGGTTACCGCTATTCATTCTGGAACCGCCTTGATGGATTGCGCGACGCGCGCCAGCGCGCTGAACAGGTAATGGAATCGATTGGACTTGGCTGGCGTGCCAAAACCCCGGCCGGCTTATTGACCTATGCTGAGCAACGCGCACTCGAGATCGGCATCACCATTGCTGGTGGTGCCGACGTTATTTTGCTCGACGAGCCGACTGCCGGCATGAGCCGTTCTGAATCCGATGCGGCAGTGGCGCTGATTAGCAAGGTCACCGAGGGCAAGACGCTTTTAATGGTTGAGCATGATATGAGTGTGGTGTTCGGGCTGGCGGACCGTATTGCCGTCGTGGTGTATGGCGAAGTGCTGGCCTGCGACGTGCCGCAAGCGATCCGCGAAAACGCTAAAGTCCAGGAAGCCTATCTGGGCAGCCACGCCCCTGCGGAGGCACACGAATGAAGGCATTGCTCGAAATCCGCGATCTGCACGCGTACTATGGAAAAAGTCATGTTCTGCATGGCGTCAATTTGCGGGTCAATCCAGGCGAGATCGTTAGCCTGTTAGGTCGCAATGGCGTGGGTCGCTCTACCATGGTCAAGGCGGCGATGGGTCAGGTAACAGCAACGGGATCGGTACAATTCAAAGGCGCAGAAATACTAGGATTGTCGGCTTTTAAAATTGCGCACCGGGGGCTGGGTTATGTGCCGGAAAACCGCGATATTTTTCCTTCGCTGACGGTCGAGCAGAATCTGCAGCTTGGCGAAAAAAAAGGACACGTGTCGCGCTGGTCCTTGGCCGATATGTATCGCATGTTCCCGCGCTTGCAGGAACGTCAGCACACGCAAGCCGGCGTACTCTCTGGCGGCGAGCAGCAAATGCTCACGCTGTGCCGTACCCTGATGGGCGACCCGGATTTGATCATGATTGATGAGCCCACCGAAGGGTTGGCGCCCAAAATTGTCGAACTCGTCGCACAGTATCTGCAGTCCTTGAAAGAGCGCGGTATCTCGGTACTCTTGGTGGAACAAAAGCTCGCGATTGCACTGGAAATTTCACAGCGCGTCTATGTAATGGGCCATGGTGCCATCGTCTTCGAAGGGTCACCGGCAGATTTGCGCGCCAATGGCGCAATTCGCAAGGAATGGCTGGAAGTGTGATGCCGTCGACCGTGTTTGGTTTGGACGGTTTGCGGCATTTGGTAAACTGTGGGTTGGCATGCAAACCGGAACATCCCATCAGATTCCGGGCAGATCGTTTTCTAATAAATTAAGGGAAGAGACAAATGACTAAACGACTTCATTCATTGATTGCCGGCGCAGGTGTTGTGGCCGCGTTGTGCGCACCACTGAGCTTCGCTGAAACGATCAAGGTAGCCTTTATCGATCCGCTGTCGGGGCCGTTTGCACCAGTAGGTCAGGGTCTTTTGCGCAGCTTCCAGATGGTGGCCGAAGTTGGCAACCGTGAAAAATGGGCGCCCGGCCATACCTTTGAGGTGACGGGTTTCGATAACAAAGCTAGTCCGCAAGAGTCGCTGACGGTGCTCAAGACTGCAATTGATCAGGGCTTTCGCTATATCGTGCAGGGCAATGGTTCAGGCGCGGCAGGTGCACTGATTGATGCGATTAATAAGCATAACGAACGTAACCCAGGTAAAGAAATCGTCTTCCTGAACTATGCTGCAGTAGACCCTGATCTGACCAACAGCAAGTGCAGCTTCTGGCATTTCCGTACCGATGCTAATTCGGACATGAAGATGGAAGCACTGACGAGCTATCTCGCCAAAGACAAAAACATCAAGAAGATTTATATCATCGGCCAAAACTACGCCCACGGGCATCAGGTTACCCGTGCTGCTAAAGAGTATCTGAAGCGCAAACGCCCGGACATCGAAATCGTTGGTGATGATTTGCATCCTATCGGAAGTGTCAAAGATTTTTCACCCTACGTCGCCAAGATCAATGCGAGTGGTGCGGATACCGTCATCACGGGCAACTGGGGTTCCGATCTCGCGCTCTTGATTAAGGCCGCGCGTGAGTCCGATCTCAAAGCCAATTTCTATACGTACTATGCCTACACGACCGGGGTGCCCACGGTGATGGGCGCCACTGGCGTAGATCGGGTCAAGTATGTCGGTACCTGGAACGTTAACAACGAAACCTATTCAGGCAAAGATCTCATTGAGGCGTTCAAGAAAAAATATAACGACGATTATTACGCCGTAACGACTTACTCAGCATTGCAATTGCTAGGCAAGGGCGTCGTGCAAGCCAAATCGACCGACCCGGTTAAGGTCGCATTTGCGATGGAAGGTCAAAAATTTAAGACCTTGAATGGTGACGTCGAAATGCGTAAGTCGGATCATCAGTTGCAGCAACCGCTGTACGTTGCAACGTGGGTCAAGGCCAATAATAAAGACGTCAAATTTGATCAGGAAAATACCGGTTACGGCTGGCGTACCGATCAAAAGATTGATGCGTTCGTCGCGTCGCAGCCGACTTCTTGTGCGATGAAAAGACCTTCGTAAAATATACGGATCATGACGGCATCACGCCGTCTGACTCGTACGGCAGCGCGTCCCTCGTTAGAGCGGCGCGCTGTTTTTTTGTTGGCACAGCCTCTTTTGAAGTCGACGAATCTACGTGCTCTCCCAGTGGGTTCTAAGCCACAATTCACGCATAGCTCTGGACAATTAGTGTGTGCTACCTAGAATCAACTCGGTCATTAACGATTCAAGGAATACATCATGCAGGGTCCCGCCGCGCTGTTTTTTATTCTCGTCTTATCGACGACCACGGTTGTCGCACAGACGATCAAAATCGGGCTGAGTGGTCCGTTTACCGGCGGCTCAAGTCCGATGGGCGAAAGCATGCGCAATGGCGTGCGCCTCGCCGTTGAGGAGATCAATGGAATTGGGGGCATTCACGGCAAGACCATCGAGCTTATTGAGCGCGACGATCAGGCCAACAACGAAACTGGTGCGCGGATTGCGGAGGAACTCACCCGCCTCAAGGTAGTGGCCACCATCGGTGTGGTCAATACCGGTGTTGGTCTGGCGTCGATTGATTACTACCAGAAGGCCAAAATTCCCTTGATGATTGCTGTCTCAACCGGCACGGTGCTGACGCGCAAATTTGCGCCACCGGCAGCGCCGGAAAATTATATTTTCCGGGTCTCGCCGACCATCGACCTCGAAGCCAGATTGCTGGCTGCTGATCTTAAACGCAAAGGTGTTATCAAGGTTGCGATTCTCGCTGACAGTACGCCGTATGGTGAAGCGGGACTGACCGCGTTTGCCGAACAAGCCAGACTGGCTGGGCTCAATCTTAGTCCGCCGCTGCGCTTTAAAATTGGTGACATCGCAATGAGCAGTCAGTTGCAGCAGGCGCGCGCCAGCGGTGCGCAGTCGCTGGTGGTGTGGGGCATCGGTCCCGAGCTGGCAACGATTGCACTCGGCTTGCAGAGCATGGGTTGGAAGTTGCCGGTACTGGGCAGCTGGACTTTTTCGATGCGCAATTTCATCGACGGCGCTGGTCGCGCCAGCGAGGGAGCATTGATGCCGCAGACTTTTATTCAAGATGCGGGTTCGATCGCCAAAAACAGTTTTTTACTAGCATACCGGCGCAGCTTTAAAACCGATCTGATCGCCTCCCCGATGAGTGCCGCACAGGGCTACGACGGCATGCATCTGCTGGCGCTGGCTTTATGGCAGGCCAGTGCGCTCGAAGGCAGCGCGGTGCGGCAGGCACTCGACAATCTCAATGTGCGTTATCAGGGTGTGATTACCAGTTATGACAAGCCCTTTAGCCCAGCCGACCACGATGCCATTACGGCCAACATGATGGTCATGGGTAAAGTTGTCGGTGGCCGGGTTGATTACGCCTATCAGGAAGATCTGCAGCGCAGCGCGCTTTTGCGGGTCAAGCAAAAAGGTAATTGAATCAATCACACAAATTTGCGCGGAATGCAGTTATTGAATAATACGATCGTGCTTTTCTCCGGTATAGTGGTCGGTCGGCAATATAAAGACAGTTGCTGATATCAAAAAATTACTGGAGAAAAGAACCATGAGCGCCGCTTATCAACAGCACGGATCCATCGCCGTTATTACCCTCAACAATCCGCCTGTCAACGGGCTCGGTTACGCAACCCGCAGCGGTATCGTTGAAGGCGTCAACCGTGCGCTGGATGATGCGGCGATCAAGGCCATTGTGATTACTGGCGGTGGTCGTGCTTTTTCCGGCGGCGCGGATATCAAAGAATTCAACACCCCTGCCGCCTTGCAAGAGCCGTCGCTGCATACCGTCATTGAGGTCATCGAAAACGCCGGCAAGCCGGTGATTGCCGCGATTCATGCCGTTGCGATGGGCGGCGGTTTAGAGCTGGCCTTGGGTTGTCATTACCGGGTTGCTGCTCCAGGTGCACAGATCGCGCTGCCTGAAGTCAAGTTGGGCATTTTGCCTGGTGCCGGCGGCACGCAGCGCCTGCCACGCGTAATTGGTCTTGAGGCTGCGCTCAACATGATCATCTCAGGGACACCTGTAGCGTCAGAAAAGCTGGCTGGCACCAAGCTGTTTGATCAAATGATTGAAGGCGATTTGCTGCCGGGTGCGTTGGCGTTTGCTGCCAAAGTGGCTGACGTTCGTCCGCTGCCTAAAGTACGTGACATCAAAATCAAATACCCTAATTCGGACGGTTATCTGCAATTCGCGCGTAACACCGTACGGGTCGTCGCGGGTCCTTTTCCGGCACCACTCAAATGCGTTGAGGCAGTCGCTGCTGCGGTGTCGGCGAAAAAATTTGATGACGGTCTGAAGGTTGAGCGTGATCTCTTTTTGGAGCTCGTGCAAACTCCTGAATCCAAGTCATTACGCCACGCGTTTTTTGGCGAGCGTGCTGCGAGCAAAATTCCTGACGTGCCAGCCGATACGCCGCTGCGCGAGATTAAGTCGGCAGCCGTGATCGGGGCTGGCACGATGGGTGGCGGCATTGCGATGAATTTCGCCAATGCTGGCATTCCAGTCAAAATTCTCGAGATGAAACAAGAAGCACTCGACAAGGGATTGGCGACGATTCGTAAAAATTACGAAAACTCGATGAAGAAAGGCAAACTCACCCAAGAGAAATTCGATCAGCGTGTCGGTCTCATTACCGGTACGCTGGCATATGCTGATCTCGGCACCGCCGATATCGTCGTCGAAGCCGTCTTTGAAGACATGGGCGTGAAAGAAACCGTCTTTAAGCAACTCGATGCGGTGATGAAGCAGGGCGCGATTCTGGCCTCAAATACATCTACCCTGGACGTCGATCAGATTGCCGCCTTTACCAAGCGCCCGCAAGACGTCATTGGCCTGCATTTTTTCAGTCCTGCTAATGTGATGAAGCTGCTTGAAATCGTGCGTGGCGCCAAGACCGGCAAAGACGTGCTGGCCACTACCATGGCCCTAGCTAAAAAAATCAAAAAGACTGGCGTGGTGTCCGGTGTATGCGATGGCTTTATCGGTAATCGCATGATCGAACAATACATTCGACAAGCCGGCTTCCTATTAGAAGAAGGGTGCTTACCTGAGCAAGTCGACAAGGCCATCGAAAAATTCGGCTTTGCGATGGGCCCTTTCCGCATGAGCGACTTGGCCGGCAATGATATTGGCTGGTATATCCGCAAGCGTCGTTATCTCGAGAAGCCTGACGTCACTTATTCAAAGGTCGCCGATCTGCTCTGCGAGAAAGGCCGCTACGGTCAAAAAACGTCGGCGGGGTGGTACGACTATAAGGCGGGTGACCGCAAGCCGTATCCATCCAAAGAAGTCAATGACATGATCATTGCTCACTCGGCTGAATTGAAACTCGAACGCCGCAAGATCAGCGATCAGGAAATTATTGAACGCCTGCTGTATGCCCTCGTCAACGAAGGCGCGCACATCCTTGAAGAAGGGATCGCGATGCGCGCCTCCGATATCGACATGATCTATCTGACCGGGTATGGCTTTCCGTTATTCCGCGGCGGCCCGATGTTCTATGCCGATACGGTCGGTTTGTCCAATGTCGTCATGGCCATGCAACGCCATGCAAAAGGTCATCACGGCAGCGCTTGGAAAGTGGCACCGTTGCTGGCAAAGCTGGCTGCCGAAGGCAAGACGTTTAACTAACACCATCAATAATTGGGCCGAACGGCGTGCTGCCCGTTCGGCCCACGTAGTCTTCTATCCCGATTTCTTCCTTCCCTCTACACGATAAATAAGCGCTCGCATCGCCGGCGCTTACTTGCGTGCTCGCTTTGCTCCTGTTTAAAAATACCTCCCGGAAAATATTCGGCGTGCGGTCATCAGTTGTCGTTGTTTACCCGCCACTAAGCAAGTGTGAAGTTAGACATTCATCAAGATTTTCCTTTCGCCAGCATAGTAAAAAGGAAATATTTAACAGATGGCAATTCTACAATAACGCTCCCGATCAATCACTTAATAAGGAACCGTTCTCATGAACACAAAGTCACTCTCCCTTGCCTTTGCTTCACTGACCATGTTCGCTATCACTGGCGTAGCCGTTGCTGGTTCGGCAACCTCGCCACTGCTCGTTAGCGCGACCGTTGCAGCGAGCTGCTCAATCAGCACCACCCCTGTCAGTTTCGGTGCCTACGATCCGGCCAGCGCAGCAGCCACCACCAGCACCGGCAGCGTCACGCTCAGCTGCGTCAAAAACTCAGATCCTTCCATCTCGCTGACTTTAGGTCTGCACGCCGTCGGTAGCTTACGTGGGATGAAAGATTCTGTTATTGCTAACACTGATGTGTTGTCGTATCAGTTGTATCAGCCATCAAACTTGGCGCCTAACACCCCTTGTACGTTTAACGAAACGACGGCTTGGGGAAGTACTGGCACTGAACTGTTTGATCCGGCAGCAGCCACCTCGATTGCGCCGCAGACCTATAACATTTGCGGCAAAATTCTCCCTGGTCAAGACGTTGCCAACGGCAGCTATCAGGATACCGTGACGGCTCAAGTGGACTTCTTCTGATGATGGCCCGTCCGGTCGGTATCCCTACAGGTAGCATCCTGACTGGGCGGGAAAACCGCATCAACCGATGGACAGCACTTTGTCTGATGGCTACTTTGTCGGTATTGCTGATGAGCCTGCCCGTCGAAAGCCGGGCAGGCTCTTTTCATGTCAGTCCGGTTCTGGTGGAGCTCTCTTCCCAAGAAAAAAGTAGCGTGTTGCGGGTTGAAAATAATGGACAGACAACGGTAACGATTCAGCTGCACGTAATGGCATGGGCGCAAAAAGACGGCAAAGATCAATTGACGCCTACCCGTGAGCTGATTGCGACGCCGCCGATATTTAATCTCAAGGCAGGCACCAGCCAGCTGATCCGTATCGGCATGCTACGTAAAGTCGATCTCGAAAAAGAGCTGAGTTACCGGCTTATTTTGGAAGAAATCCCACCACCACCGGCGCCAGACTTCAAAGGCCTGCAGGTGGCGTTACGCATTGGTTTACCTGTTTTTATTAAGCCAGATACATCGGCACAGCAGCAATTAAAATTTGCTATTGAGCGTTTGGATGCCGGATCGCTGTGGCTGACGATTACGAATCAAGGCCTTGCCCATATGCAGTTATTTGGCCTCAAACTGTACCCAGAGGCCAAGGCCGATAGCGTGCTGGCCACGCATGATGTGTCCCTGTCTTTGTTGCCCGGTCAAGAGCGGCGTTTGCTTTTAAAGCAGATTGCGCCACTTGACCCAAATGCACCACTTAACTCGGCGCAGACTGATGTGGGTCGCGTTCTCATCAAGGCGCAGACGCGGGCCGGTCTGGTGGAGTCTTATGCAACGATTGTTAGCCCTTAGCGCGCCGTGTCGGCGCCGGCTGCGATCTGGATGTCTGATGGTGGTGTGGTTTTTTTTGTGGCCCTGTCAGATTGCTGTGTCGGTTGATTCCCCGGAGCCCCCTGATACCGAAT
>CAMBFZ010000009.1 GCA_945866125.1 Bordetella parapertussis | reverse complement strand
AGGTAAGACCTCACAGTTCGTTAGCCTACAAGCCGCCAGCACCACAGGTGATACTACCTAAAATTACTCAAATCCAACCCAATCAAATGCAATGATTTAAGATAGAAAAACTCTCAAGGACAGTGGTACTAAATTGACAGCAGCTCACTTTGGCATACCAATAAACATACCCAATAAAATGGTATCTCATGATATGTCATGACACTAGCTGAAACAAGTAAAAATATATCCAGCTATGAAGAAATCAGGATTTGGTGTGCTATGACACCGATTCGAATCCCTTAAGGGCGGACACCGTCTCCGCCAAGTACCTAGTAAAAAAGCGCCTTTTGGGCGCTTTTTTATTTTTATCCCCTTTCCTAGCACCCAAAAAAAGCACCGATTTCGACGCGTCGATTGATTAATCGCCACGGCGGTCTAGCAAATTCAAAAGCTCCTCTTACGCCTCACTCCTTGAATTTATAAACTCCGGTAGCTGTAATCCCCATGCCGAAACCGCAGCTGTCAGTTTTGGCGATGACTCTCAATAGCGAACCCTTGAAGTCGAAGGAGAGCTCACAATCCATTTTCATTTCTTCGTCGACCACTTTAAAGATATAAACCTTCCCTTTTTTACTGGTTTTACCCTCGTCAATGCTGCCCGAGTGCATGCCTTGGCTGACGTTAAGGACAAAATCAAAGCCTGTCGCGGTCGCATTTTTTACCTCAATCTCGCCGCCGCCATTTTTACTCTTATATTCGTAAAATCCATTAGCTGGTATCACTTGCGCAAAGGCAGAAGCGGATAGCAATGAAAAGAACAACGTTGCGACGAAAAAATTTAATGCTTTCATTTTTTTACTCTCACGCAGTTTCGGTTAAAAAGTACAACGAAGCTAAAAATAAAAATTCAGAAATAATGATTCGAGTAGCCATATCGAATAAACCGACACCAAAGCAAACAATCCTACTACTGCACGATGCCCGCCGTGTTGGAAGTACAAGCCGCAACAATCTATGCCGCCTCTTGATAGCCCAGACGACGTGACACCTCAGCAGCACAGGCGCGCAACGGACGCGCAATCGTGCCGTCCCAGTCGCTGTCAAACGTGGCATCCGGTCCCATCGCAGTGATGCCCAAGGTTAAGTGGCCGGTAGCGTCGAACACGGGTGCGCAAAAAGCATTAATCCCCGGGATCGGCTGCCCAATCGTGCGCGACAAACCATGACGCCGCGTATCGGCAATCGCCTCTTCAACTTCCGCCGGCGTCACGCGCACCAAGCCACCCGAGCGGGGGCTTCGACGCTCAATGTCTTCGATAATCAAATTCTCCACGACCTTTGGCGGCATGTAAGTCGCGAACAGCCGACCCGTCGCCGTATTGGCCAGCGACATCACCGTACCGGTTCGCAGGTTGACATGCAGTGGCTGAATTGGTTCTTCGAGTCGTACGATCGTGGGGCCGAGGTTGCCCCACACCGCCAATGCAACGCTCTGCTCCGTTTGCGCGGCAAGTTGTTCGATTAATGGCGACGCCTCCTTCACAGCATCAAGGCGCTTAAGTCTGGCCAGCCCTAGTTGCAGCGCCAGCGGGCCGAGTTCGTAACTGCCCGACGCGTCTTGGGTGACAAAACCCACCTTGAGAAAGCTCACCATATAGGGGTGCGCCTTGCTGGTCGTCATGTCAGCAAGCCGGGCCAGATCCTTCAAGGCCATCGGCGCGACATGGCGCGCCAGCTCAATCAATAGTTGCGTGCCAATCTCAAAAGATTGGATGCCGCGGCGAGATTTTTCTTGCATGAATAGGGTTTAAGGCCAAGTAAAACGCAAGTATAGCCGTGCTCATCAGAATGAAATGCCAGTAAGGCGGAAATAATTGTACGCATTTGATTCTGTTGAATTAATAGATATGATCAGATATCTTTGACTATGTCAAAAATACGATCTAGAATGTGACCAAGTTTTTTTATGGAGGCGGCCTTGGAAAATCGAATTATCGAATGCGACGTGCTGGTGATTGGGACTGGTGCCTCAGGCATGTCCGCCGCGGTGACCGCTGCATCGCAGGGCTTGAACGTTATGGTGGTGGAAAAGGAGCCGATGTTCGGTGGCACAACGGCGCGCTCCGGCGGTTGGCTGTGGATTCCGCGGACGCACTTAGCCATCGAGCAGGGAATTGAGGAAGATCCAACCGCTGCGCTGACTTATCTGCAGCATGAAGCGACGACGCATTTTGATCGTGCCCGCGTCGAGGCATTCCTCGCAAACGGACCCAAAGCACTCGAGTTTTTTGCGCGCAATACCTGCGTTCAGTTTGACATGCCCCCGGTCTTTCCGGACTACCACGCCGAAGCGCCAGGCGGCACGCAGGGTGGCCGCTCCATGGTGACCCGGCCATTCGATGGTCGCGAGCTCGGTGATCGTGTGAAGTATTTAGCGCCGCCGCTTCCGGAGCTGACCGTGTTCGGGATGATGCTCGGATCCGGCAAGGAGATCTGGCACTTCATGCGCGTGTTTCGTTCGCTCGAATCTTTTTTCTACGTAGCCAAACGCCTCACGCGTCACATGCTCGACGTGGTGAAATACGGACGCGGCATGACCTTAACAAACGGCAACGCACTGGCTGGCCGCCTCGCCAAGGCCGCGATGGATCTTGGTATTCCTGTCTCGCTCAACACCCCCGTGCGTGCATTGCTGCTCGACGGCGATCGTATAACGGGTGCCATGATCGAACGTGACGGAAAGCCCTCTCAGATCAAGGCCAAGGTAGGTGTTGTACTTGCCTGTGGCGGTTTTCCACATGATATTGCGCGTCGCAAGGCATTGTTTCCGCACGCCCCGACCGGTCGCGAGCATGCCACGCCGTCGCCTGCCAGTAATACCGGTGACGGTTTACGCATGGCCGAGGTGGTCGGTGGCTACGTCGATCCAAGCATTCCGAACGCGGCGGCCTGGGTTCCGACTTCAGTCACCACCCGTCCTGATGGCAGCAGCGGCGTGATGCCGCACTTTATCGATCGTGCCAAGCCGGGCGTCATCGCCGTCACTCGTCATGGCAAGCGCTTCGCCAACGAGGCCAATTCTTACCATGACTTTGTGCAGGCCTTGGTTGCGGCCACGCAGGGTGATGACGAAATCTTTGCGTGGGAAATCTGTGATCACGCGACCCTGCGTCAGTACGGGATGGGATGCGTGGCACCGTTTCCGCTGCCGATTGGGCGTCACTTAAGCACCGGTTATCTGAAAAAGGGTCAAACCATCGAGGAGCTCGCTGTGCAAATCGGCGTTGATCCTGCCACCCTCAAGGCCACCATTCACGAATTCAACCAGCACGCGCGCCGCGGTGAGGACCCGGCGTTTGGTCGCGGCAGCAAAGCCTACAACCGCTATCAGGGCGACGCACAAAATGTGCCGAACCCCTGCGTGCGCCCGATCGAGACTGGCGGGTTCTACGCAATCAAGCTCGTCATTGGCGACATCGGCACCTTTGCCGGCCTTGCCGTCGATGCTCAGACGCGTGTACTCAATGCGAATCAACAACCAATCAAAGGCTTGCACGCAGTGGGTAATGATGCAGCGAGCATCATGGGTGGCAACTACCCTGGTGCTGGCATCACATTAGGCCCGGCACTGACGTTCGGTTATGTGGCCGGTATGGCGCTGGCGCAGGCTGGACAGCGTGGAGCCGAAGTTCACGACGCACCCCCCAACCAAGCACTGGCGGCCTGAGGCACATGACGACCAACACGACCATTCCTTGCTTGCTGGAAGGCCGGCTTGCGCTGGTGACAGGCGCGGGGCAAGGTAACGGTCGCGAGATCGCGCGCGGATTGCATCGAGCCGGCGCCCGTGTCGTGGTCACTGATATCAACGAGGTGGCAGTACACGAGACCGCGCAGTTGATTGTTGACGAGGGTGGAGCAGCATGGGCCTTTTTGCTTGACGTGACTGATGCCGCGGCATGCGTTGCAGTGGCGGCCCGAGTCGCCACCAAAATCGGGCTCGTTGATCTTCTGGTTAATAACGCCGGGATTATCATTCGCGAAGGCAGCGACAGCCCGCACGCGCTTGCAAACTGGCAGCGCACCATCGATGTTAATGTGCATGGCACGTTCAACGTCACGCAAGCATTCTTAGCTAGCGTTCGGGCGCAGCGCGGCACCATCGTCAACATTGCATCAATAGCCGCGTACGCGGGGCAGGGCAGCACGCTGGGTTACTCGCCATCCAAGGGCGCAATCAAAATGTATACGCAGTCACTGGCGGTCGAGCTCGCCAAGGATGGGGTCCGGGTCAACGCACTCGCCCCGGGTGTCATCGAGACACCCATGACGGCTGCGACGCGCGACAATCCTGAGCGGCTCAAGCAATTCATGACGCGCATACCGATGGACCGATTGGGGCAGCCAGCCGATTTGGTGGGGCCGGTCGTTTTTTTATCTTCATCAATGTCTGACTACATCACTGGCGTAACCCTCGCGGTAGACGGGGGCTTTCTTGCCGCATAAGCCGTTTTAATTAGGAGACCTGAAATGAATTTCAACCGGATTGGTTTTGCCGCCATTCTTACCTGCTTTACGCTGAGTGCTGCGGGACAGACCAAAGAAATCAAACTTGGCTATAACGGCGATCTTTCAGCGTCGCCCTCGGCTCAAAGTGGGCAGGCCGCTGTGCTTGGCATGCAGGCTGCGTTGGATGACCTCAACGCAACCGGCGGTGTTCTTGGGCGCAAACTCATGCTCGTCGTTCGTGACGATACATCGCAGCCACCGAAGTCCATCCAAAACATGAGCGACCTGATCGATAACGAAAAGGTCGCCATCGTGTTTGGGCCGACCAATTCGGGCAACGCCATGGCGTGGAAGCACATCCCCAATCAAAAGAAAATTCCCGTGATGGGCAATGTTGGATCCGGCACCGATATCACCAAGCCGGTCAGCCCGGGAGCAGACAATTACATGTTCCGGGTATCGATGGTCGACCGCGAGCAAGTCGTGGCACTGATGGCTTATGTGAAAAAAAATGCGGCCAAATCAAAAGTCATCGGCTTGATGGCCGAGAGCACCGGCTATGGCCAGGGCGGGCTGAAAGACATGGAAGAAATTGCAGCACTGCAGGGCATCAAGCCAGCCGCCATCGAACGCTTTGCAGTGGGCGACACCGACATGACCTCGCAGCTCAACAAAATGAAAACAGCAGGCGTTGATACCGTCATCGTATGGGCGCAGGGCACGCCGATCGCGCAGCTGATTCGCAGTATGGAAAAAATTAATTATTTTCCTGCGATCCTGACCTCATGGGCGGCGGACAACATCACGTTCCATGACGCGGCAGGTAAATCGCTGGCCGAAAAACCGCTCTTCATGCGCACCATCAGCGAGAGCCGCACCCAGGCTCAGCAAAAACTCTTCGACCGTATCGGCACCAAACTCAAAGCGCCAAGCGCGTTCTCATTTGCGGCCCATGGCTATGATTCCGTGATGCTGGTCGCGCAGGCAATCAAGCAGGCGGGCAGTACCGATGGCCCACAAGTAAAGGGTGCGCTGGAAGACTTGAAGACGCCAGTGGCCGGGTTGCTGAAAACGTATAACAAGCCGTTTTCAAAAACACAACACGACGCACTCACAGCCAATGATTTCGTCTGGACCCGCTGGAAGGACGGCAAGCTCGCACCCTACAGCGACCCAATCATCACCGGCTTCACAGCCGCCGATTTCAAGCAATAACTTGATCGTCGCCCGTACCGAAAACGGAGATTACGATGAACGAAGCATTGCTTCAGGCGCTGGTCAGTGGCCTAGCGATTGGTGGTGCCTACGCGTTAGTCGCACTTGGATTCAGCGTCACGTTTACTACAACAAAGACGCTTAATTTTTCGCATGGCGAGTTTGTGTCGGCCGGTGCATTCATCGGAATGAGTGTGCTTTTCATAGCGCTAGGCAAGCCCCTTAGCTCAACCTCATTTGGCAGCGAACTGCCGGGTACCGGCACGCAGCTGCTAGCCTTGCTGGGTGCGTTGGGCGTAATGGGTTTACTTGGCTGGCTACTCTATGTGCTTGGTGTGCGCCCTTTTGCCGGACGTCAGGGCATGGCATGGGTGATGAGTACCCTGGGTTTTGGTGTGATCTTGCAGAGCATCGGATTGGCCATCTGGGGCCCCAAGCCCGTCGTGATCCCCGGTCCGTTGGGGGATGAAATTTTGCGCATTGCCGGCATCGGTGTCCGGCCGCAAGAGCTGCTCATGTTTGGTGTGGCGGTCTTGATTATGCTTATATTCGACTTCGTCATGCGCGCAAGCTTGCTGGGTAAAGCCATGCGGGCTGTCGCGCATAACCCCGCTATGGCGAGTCTGATGGGAATCAATGTCAATCTCATCATGATCGGCGCCTTTGTGTTCAGCTCTATCTTGGCTGGCTTGTCGGGATTTTTGTTGGCACCCATCGCACAGGCTTCGTTATTCATGGGACTCTCCGTTGGCCTCAAAGGATTTTCTGGCGCCATGATAGGCGGGCTCGACAACCCGCGTGGTTGTGTTCTGGGTGGTTTTATCCTCGGAGTACTTGAGTCGATGGTCAACTTGTGGCAAGCGCAATGGCGCGATGTCGCGTTATTTATCTTGGTCATTGTCGTCCTGTCGTTTCGTCCGACCGGTCTGTTCGGCCGCAAGTTAGTCGACAAGGTATGACGACCAAACCCATGCGTAGCGGGACAGGTATAGGTCACCTCAGCGGAGCCTTACTGATCGCAACGTTGCTCGTCGCACTCGTGGCACAGATCGACAATGATTATTACCTGCGCATTGCGTTTACGATGTGCACCTATTATCTCTGTGCGGCGGGCATGAATGTGCTGGTTGGTTTTGCCGGACAAAAATCGCTTGGCCAGGCAGGCTTGTTTGCCGCTGGCGCGTATGCAGTCGCGTTGCTGACCAGCCGAACCGAATGTGATCCGTGGCTGGCGTTGCCGATATCGGCAGTCGTTGCAGCAGCGTTTGGTGTGCTCATTGCCTTGCCATCGCTGCGCGTCAAAGGTCCGTATCTCGCCATGGTCACGCTCGCCTTTGGTGTGGTAGTCGAAAAACTGGTCTCGGAATGGACTGATCTCTTCGGTGGCGCGCAAGGTCTCTATGGGATCAAGCCCCTCACCTGGGACGGACAAGCCTTCAGCACTACCCAATGGGTGTGGTTCGGAATTTTTCTTTCAACAGTGACCCATCTGCTCCTACGCAATCTCCTCACGGGTCGGTTTGGACGTGCGCTATTGTCATTGCAGGCCGACGAGGTCGCTGCGGCCTCGGTGGGCGTGCGCGTCTACCGTGCGAAAGTCATGGCCTTTGTGGTTGCTGCTGTTACCTGCGGCATTGCCGGCGCACTGGTTGCGCAGCAAAACCAGTACATTAATTCAGATTTCATCAACTTTAATCTGTCGATTTTTATTTTGTTGCTGGTACTTTTTGGTGGTGCTGGTACGGTCACAGGTCCGCTCGTTGGCGCCATCATTTTGACCATACTCGATGTGCTGCTCGCACGTTGGCCCGCAGTCCAGCATTTTATATATGGCGCTTTTCTTTTGTTTGCTCTGTATGTCATGCCTGAAGGCGTCGCTGGCGTGATGAGCAAATTTTGGCGAAAGCAAAGCAATGCATTAGGTTTGGCACCGCTTGCTCCCAGTGCACCGCTAAGCTTGTGCGAGCGCGGTCATGGTGATCTGCTCGAAGTGTTTAATCTCTGCAAAGCCTATGGCGGTGTGCAACCAGCGCAAAACGTTTCATTCCGACTGCAGCGTGGGTATATCCACGCGTTGATTGGTCCCAATGGTGCGGGGAAGAGCACCATGATTAACATGCTGACCGGTTTGGTACGACCCGACTCGGGCTCGATTCGTTTCCTTGGTAGTGAGTTGATCGGTCAGCCGGCGCATGCAATCTGTGCGCTCGGTATGGGCCGGACTTTTCAAAATTTGCGGTTGTTTAGTGCGTTAACGGTGCTCGACAATGTGCTGCTGGGTCGACATGTGCGTATGGAAAATGGTTTTTGGGTATCACTGATGGCGCTGCCGGCGGCGCGCCAAAGCGAGCTGGCCGCGCGCGAGCACGCGCTGTCGTTGCTTGCGCTGTTAGGCCTGAATCACTTCGCCGAGACACCGGCAGGCAGTCTTCCCTACGGGCTGCAGCGTCGCGTTGAACTAGCACGTGCGCTAGCTACCCAGCCCCAGTTGCTGCTGCTCGACGAGCCTGCCGCCGGCCTGAATCCGCAGGAAACTGCCGAGCTTGGACAAATGCTGCAGCAGATCGTTGAGCGCGGGGTAAGCATCCTGATGGTCGAGCATCACATGGATCTGGTGATGTCGGTGTCAGACCATGTAATCGTATTGGACTACGGTGTCAGCATTGCGCAAGGAAAGCCGGCCGACGTGCAAGCAGATCCGCGTGTGATCGCAGCCTATTTCGGAACCAGCGACGACTCGTATTCCGATGCTGCATAAGGAGGCAGGTATGTTGAAACTGAGCTCGGTGCGCATTGCGTACGGCGCCATCGAAGCAGTTAAAGGTGTTGATCTGGCGGTGCGTGCGGGCGAGGTCGTTGCCATTATTGGTGCCAATGGCGCCGGCAAAAGCACGCTCCTGAAGGGCATCGCGGGTCTTGAGCCGCTTGCCGCTGGGGCCATGGTTTTTAACGGAAACGACTGTACCCACTTAGCGGCCCATCAGCGGGTGGGCTTGGGTATAGCACTCTCGCCTGAGGGGCGTGGTGTTTTTCCGGATCAAACGGTACGCGATAATTTGTTGCTTGGTGCCTACCTGCGTGGTGCGGGTGATCCGCGGGTTGGGCTCGTACTGGAACGCGAATTCGCGCGCTTCCCGCGGCTCAAGGAACGCGAACACCAGCTCGCCGGTACGCTTTCCGGTGGTGAGCAGCAAATGCTGGCCATCGCGCGTGCGCTCATGAGCGAGCCGCGTCTTTTGCTACTGGATGAGCCCTCGCTCGGTTTGGCCCCGCTCATCATCGCAGAGATTTTTCGCACGATCCGCGAGCTGCGCAAATCCGGTCTTACTATTTTGCTCGTCGAGCAGATGGCCAATCAGGCGCTGGCCGTCGCCGACCGGGCTTATGTGTTCGAGACCGGCCGCCTCACCGCCGAAGGATCGGGTAAAGAATTGCTCAACGATCCCAAGGTGCGGGCAGCCTACCTTGGCGCTCACTAAAAAAAGGAGCTATCGCATGACCGTTCTTGTCGGACTCATCCAGAAAAAACCAGATTGGACCAGCGCAGAATTCGACCGCCGCTGGCGGGGGCATCATGCCACGCTGACGGCCCAGCTGCCCGGTTTGGTGCGTGGTGAGCATAATTACATTCACGACCACGTTCAGCGCGGGATTACCTTTCAGCGTGGGCCGGAACAGCTCGACGCTTTTTCGATGCTGTGGTTCGACAACGACGCGGCCATGTCCAATGCGCTCGCGTCCCCGGCGGGACTGGCGTTGGCTGCCGATGAGATGCAGATAATTGCAAACCTGCGCACAGTCACAATTGATCAGCGCGAAGTAATTCGACCTGCCACGGATCGGCCACTCATCAAGAGGATGTCATTATTGCGGCGCCGGTCCGATGTGACAGCAGACCAGTTCCTGCACGAATGGCGTATCGAACACGCGCGCCTTGTTTGCGCAATCAATGGCGTAAGAGGATATCGGCAAAATTTTGTACTGTCCCGCGAAGCGCCGAAGGGAAATCCTGTTGACTACGACGACTTTCCGCTTGACGGCATCGTCGAGCTTTGGTTCGATGATATCGAGTCACTCAACACCGCATTTGCCTCACCGCAGGGTGTCGCCTTGATGACCCATGCGCGCGAATTTATAGAAGAGATCACAAGCTTCCTAGTCGACCTGCAGGTCGTCGCGTAGGCCAAAATATCCGCCTTCATCTTCGCTGGAGTCTTGCAAAATCAACGCATTGCCCCGACGCATTGGCCATCGGTGATGGCTCCGTGATTTTGCAAGATTGCATCTAGGCGACCCCAGGCCCACAGTTATGCTCAAAGCGCGACCCCTTGAGCGACATTGTTGTAGCAAGTGCGGCTTGCGCCCTCAACATTGACAGGATGGGATTTTGTCTTACCATTACGATGTCCCTTAAAAATTGCGCCTTATCTTTTTAGCATGATGCCATTCAAATCTAAGCTCATCGGTCGAGTTACCTTGCTCCTGCTGGTCGTAGCGGCCCTGTCTGCTTGCGTCACCTACGCGCCCAGTCAATCCTTCATCGGAAAATCTCGGCACGAAGTCGTCAGTTTGATGGGGCAGCCCTTTCGTGAAGTCGCACTGGACGATGGAAGTCGCCTTGTGTATCCGCGCGGCCCCTACGGACTGCATACCTATTTTATTGAGCTCGATGCAGCAGGCCAGGTCCGGCGCTGGGAACAGGTGCTGACCGAGAAAAATTTTTCTCAGATTATGCCCGGCATGCGCACCGAAGAAGTACTCGCACGCATCGGCGAATCACGCGCGCAGTTTGGGCTCGCTCGTGAGCGGGGTTTTGTCTGGAACTATCGCTATGTGACACCGTTTTGTCAGTGGTTTCAGATTGAATTTGATAAAGAGGGCGTCGTGCGCTCGACCGGCTATGGCCCGTCGCCTGAATGTCGGCGCGCCAGACCGGTAAGGTAAGCGAGCGCACTGTCAAAATCATTGAAACACTGAATGTCAGCCTACTCTTAATTCAAGCAGCGTCGCCCGACGCAGTAAAATTAGGCCAACTACGAAGCTCCGCAAGGAGCTTTTAGTTTTTCAGATCAGGAAACGATACCGAAGGCAGGGTCGGCTATTTTTGGAAAACATAAAGGGGGAGTTACATGCGGCCATTCCAACGACGTGTGCTGGTGACCGGGGCCAGCAGCGGTATCGGCGAGGCGATCGCGCAGGCCTTCTCCGCCGAGGGTGCAGAGGTCGTTGCCACCGGCGCGACGCAAGGCGAAATAAATCGGGCCGCTGCCAACGCTGCCAACGCACAAATTACGTTTAAGGTTTTGGATGTGCGTGACGACAGTGCTGTCAATGCGCTGCTCCAATCCATCGGTGAAATCGACGTCGTCGTCAACTGTGCCGGCGTAATTCAACGCTTCGTTGAGCATGAGCCCGAGGCATTTGCCCGAACGATTGATATTAATTTAAATGGCACGATGCGGGTCTGCGCAGCCGCGCGCGAAGGATTGAAAGCGCGCCGCGGCTGCATCGTCAACACTGCCTCAATGCTCAGTTTTTTCGGCGGTGGGCTCGTACCCGGCTACAGTGCCAGCAAAGGGGGTGTGGCACAATTAACCAAGTCACTGGCCATTGCGTATGCTGAAGACGGCATTCGCGTCAATGCAGTGGCACCAGGCTGGATCGCCACGCCGCTGACACAAGCTCTGCAAGATGACCCGCAACGTGCCGCGCCGATCCTGGCGCGCACCCCGATGAAGCGATGGGGTCAACCGCACGACATCGCCGGCCCGGTTTTATTTCTTGCCAGCGCACAGGCGCAATTCGTAACTGGGGTGATTTTGCCCGTAGACGGCGGTTATTTAATCACGTAAATTTTTTTAGGAAAACACTGATGACGCCCCTTATTCAACACCCCGGTATTCGAGCAGAGATTGCTGTCACTGCAATTCCCGACGACGAGCGCGTCTGGGTACCACAAGCGCCCGATATCTGGTTTCGCCCTCTACTGATGAACACCGTCACTGGTAGTTGGTGCAATCTGCTGCGCGTACGGAAGTCGGGTGTCTTGTCGCGCCACATTCATCCATCCTGGGTAACAGGCTATGTGATCAAAGGTGCGTGGCGCTATCTGGAACATGACTGGATCGCGACGGCCGGCTCATTTGTCTATGAGCCACCAGGCGAAATTCATACGCTGGTGGTCGACGATGTCGTTGGTGAGCCCGAGATGATTACCCAATTTAATATTCATGGCGCGATGATTTACCTCGACGACGATGGCAACACCACCGGCTATGAAGACGTCTTCACCAAAATAGAAATGTGCCGCAAGCACTATACTGCAATCGGTTTGGGCGCTGAGTACATTGATCAGTTTATTCGCTAAGTTGTAGCAGAGTCCCTCAGTGAAAGCCGAACGCGTCGGTCTCATTGGGTGCGTGCAGTTTGCCTAAAAATTAGACCACCCATCAAGGAGACGCATGATGAATAAAGAAGCTTTCGAAAAAGGACTTCAAACCCGCCGCGAAGTATTAGGTGCCGACTACGTCGATAACGCGATTAAAAACGCCGACGATTTCAACATGCCGATGCAAGATCTCGTGACCGAGTATTGCTGGAACGAGATCTGGAACCGGCCCGGGCTGGATCGCAAAACACGCAGCATCATCAACCTGGCCATGCTTACCGCATTAAACCGCCCGCATGAACTCAAGCTCCACGTGCGCGGTGCTATTAACAATGGCCTCACCAAAGAAGAAATCCGCGAAGTCTTCATGCAAACCGCGATTTATTGCGGCGTACCGGCGGCGATCGATAGCTTTCGCAACGCGAAAGAAATGTTCAAAGAAATGGGAATCTGACGGTGAGCACAACGCCGCTCGCCTGGATCGGGCTTGGCCAGATGGGCCAACCGATGCTACGCAATCTGCTCGCCGCCGCGCATCGTGTGACGGCCTTCGACCTTGATCAGACGGTCGCACAAAAGTTTGCTGGTGTGAGCGGGATTGCGTTTGCGCCATCAGCACAAACCGCCGCGCGCCATGCCGACATTGTTGTGCTGATGCTGCCTGATAGCCGGGTCGTTGATGCGCTGTTGTGGGATCCCGTGCAGGGTATCGCGGCGGCGATGCGGCGCGGTAGCCTGATTATTGATATGGGCTCATCCGACCCCGTCTGCTCGCGTGACAATCATCAACAACTTCAGGCAATGGGCGTGGGCTTTGTCGACGCGCCGGTGTCAGGTGGCGTCAAGCGTGCTGTGTCGGCAAGTTTATCGATCATGATCGGTGGCGACACCGATGACGTCGCGCGCGCGTGGCCGATCCTGACCTCATTGGGCACAAGCCTGGTGCATGTCGGTAGCGCAGGCGCGGGTCATGCCGTCAAGGCGCTCAATAATTATGTATCAGCGGCTGGTTTATTAGCTGCTTCGGAGGCGCTGGTTGCTGCGGCAAAATTTGGTATTGACCCCCACCTCGTCAATCAGGTGTTCAATGCGTCGACGGGAAAAAATAACACCACCGAGCACAAAGTCGAGCAATTCATGTTGTCGGAAAAATTTGATTCCGGCTTTGCGCTGGCACTGATGCGCAAAGACCTGCAGACCGCTTTGCATTTTATCGATCGGATGCAGTCACCGCAGGACTTTGCCTCACGCTGCGTACAATCCTGGTCTGACGCTGAAGCCGCCTTAGGCAAGGGCGCCGATCATACCGAGATGTTTCGCTACCTAAAGCAACAACCCTGATCCCCTAACCATGACCGCCACACTACCATGATGATTCACGCAGACCTTACGCAGCGCGTTGTCCTTCAGCACCAGGACTTGCCGTGGCATGCATCGCCGGTTGAGGGCGTGGAGCGGCGCATGCTGGAGCGGAGTGGTGGCGAAGTGGCCCGTGCTACCTCAATCGTCCGCTATGCACCGGGCGCGAAATTTTCAGCGCATACCCATGATTTAGGCGAAGAAATTTTTGTGCTCAAGGGAGAGTTGTGCGATGAGCACGGTCAATTCGGGGTTGGTACGTATCTCAAAAATCCGCCCGGATCGTCGCACGCGCCAAGCACACAATCCGGTTGTCTGTTGTTTGTTAAATTACGTCACCTTGACAGGCACGACACCGAGCGCCAAGTCATCGATACGCACACCGCGCCCTGGTACCAAGGGCTAGTGCCAGGCTTATCCGTGATGCCCTTATCCGAATACGGCACCCAGCATACGGCGTTGGTGCGCTGGGCACCGCACACATTTTTTAATCCGCACCGGCATTTTGGTGGCGAAGAAATCTTCGTTGTTGAAGGCGTCTTCGAAGACGAGCATGGCCGCTATCCGGCAGGCAGCTGGATCCGCAGTCCGCACCTAAGCGCGCATCAGCCTTTCAGCAAAGAGGGCTGCACTATTCTTGTTAAAACCGGCCATCTGTCGTGATGCCGCCAGCGTCTAGCGTTGGCCGCCGTTGCGTTGATTAGGCAAATCCACGCGGGGCACCACAATAATCTGCGGTGAGGCCGCATTATTTTTGACCACCCTAGGCGGCGCACCATGCGGTTGAGAAGAATGTGTGATGGCCGTCTCATCGGACGAGACAATAGCGCCGTTGACGGTGGCCGTTACGTTGGCCGGCGGTCTTTTTTTAGCTGGCTCAGTGGCGAGCACCGCGCCAGACAACATCCATGCCGCCAAGGCAGCGCAAACCGCATACTGGTTCATTGCGTATTCTCCTGTCAGAGATTCATCCGATCGAATTACTGCATCCTACGCCCGTTCCCTGAGTTGCTGATAATGAGCAATTTAGCAAGAGTCAAATCGGTCGTGGAAAGGGGGCCGACCCTGCGTGCCCGCATTATCCTTTATCATGCACGCTCAGGTTCACGATCACGTTGATTACGGACCTTCACTATTTTTAGGACAGGACGCGCCATGACCTATCGCCAGATATTGACTTGCCTCTTCTTTTCTCTGACAGCCGGCTCTGCGCTGGCGCAATCTGTCGACTTTATCGAGCCTAAAGACGGCGATGTCCTGCCCGGCACCTTCGTTGCCAAATTTATGGTGACGGGGATGAAAGTGGCACCGGCCGGTGAAGTCATCGCCGGCGCCGGGCATCATCATCTCTTAATCAATGCCGCCAACGTTGAAGAAAATGTCGCCATTCCATTTGATAACCAGCACAAGCACTTTGGCAAAGGGCAAACTGAAACCGAAGTCGTTCTGCCGCCCGGCAAATACAAACTCACACTGCAGTTTGCCGATGGCGCGCATCGCTCTTATGGCGAGCAAATGAGAAAAACAATTGAAGTCACCGTCAAATAAGCGCCATCAAATCAACCGTCCCGCCCATCAACGCGCATGACTGAAACCGTCCGTCTGGCGAAACGCGTCGCCGAGCTGTTCCAGTGTTCCCGCGGTGAGGCGGTGCTTTATATTGAAAACGGTGGCGTCACCGTCGATGGTGTTACCGTCGAAGAGTCCGGCTTCAGAGTACTACCGCAGGCAGCGATCAGCTTGCAGCCTAACGCCAGTCTGGCACCCGCTCTGCCCGTCACGATTGTCGTTAATAAGCCAGCCGGCGTTTCGCCGCACGACACCGTGTCCTTGATCATTGCCGCCAATCAGGCCGCCGACGATCAATCAGGCCTGTATTTATTGAAGCGCCACCTGCACGATTTACATCTGCTCGACCCGCTCGACACGACAGCCGCTGGTCTCGTGGTACTCACGCAAGACTGGCGCATCAAGCGTAAATTAGTCGACGACCTGGCCCGCGTGGAGCAAGAATACATCGCCGAAGTATCCGGTCACATCATGCCCGATGGCCTTGCGCTACTTAATCAAGGGCTGGTCTTCAATGGTAAACAGGTACCGCCCGTTAAAGCCAGTTGGCAAAACGAAACGCGCCTGCGCTTTGCCATCAAAGGCGCAACGGCCCGGCTGATCGATCACGTGTGCGGCAAAGTCGGGCTAGCGGTTGTGTCGATCCGTCGCATCCGAATCGGGCGCCTGCCGATGTCGTCTTTACCAATTGGGCAGTGGCGTTATCTGAGCGAGCATGAGCGATTTTGAATCGCGGATTTTGCATCCACGATCAATCCGACACCCGGCCACTTAACAACACCATCAATGATTCATCCACAAGGAGCATTATGAAACACACTATCCTGTTCGCCGCACTGTGCACCGGACTCATTATTTCCACCGGCGCGCTTGCGCAAACCAAATCCGAGACCCTGCCATCCGGCGTCATCATCGAGCATCTGAAAGAGGGCGCCGGTGCCAGCCCGACTGCCGCCGACACCGTCGTCGCGCACTATCGCGGCACGCTGATGGATGGCAAAGAATTCGACAGCAGCTACAAGCGCGGCGAGCCGATTGCTTTTCCGCTGAGCAGAGTCGTCCCTTGCTGGACTCAGGGCATGCAAAAAATCAAAGTTGGTGGCAAAGCCAAGCTCACCTGTCCTGCGGCCACGGCGTATGGTGAGCGCGGTGTGCCGGGTGTGATTCCACCGGGCGCCACACTAAACTTTGAAGTTGAACTCGTCAGCATCAAAAAATAAGCACCACGTCCCAGTAATTATTAACGCATTGTTGTACGCACTGCAGAGGAAAAACCGATGGCACTCCCCTGGCTAACCGCACTCAAAAATATCCCATGGGGAAGCGTCATCGAGCATGGGCCCAAGGTGCTCGACAAAGCGCGTGATATGGTCAACCGGCATCGCGACGCCAAATCGCCCGCCAGCGAAACCGATAGTCCTGATGCCGGCACCACAATGCAGGCCGATCCTGACGCGCTCAATCAGCAACTACAAGCCTTGCAGCTTGCCTTGACGCGGCTGTCTTCATCCAATCTGGAGCTCACGCAGTCGGTCAACAAATTGCGCGAGCAACAGGACGCAATCCATGCCTCACTGGCTGCGATTCGCCGAAGAAACCGTTGGCTGGTTGCGGGCATTATTTGTGTTGCGGGCGGATTGGCCTGCACCATCTGGCTAATGTAAAACGGTTTGGTATAACTTATCTCGTTGCAGCAAGCGTTGATTTCCATCATGACCCCTCCCCATTCTGCACAACCTGGCGCATCGTGGCCGCTGCTTTTTATGCTGAGTTTTTTTGTTGCGATGCCGGCCTACGCGGACCGTTGCGATGACTTGATCAAGATGGATGGTTTGCTCAGCACCGCAAAAAAAGAATGTCCGTTTAGTTATTATGCGTTCCGCTTCCAGCAGGACTCGCTGCTGTGCATGGAAAAAAAAGGGCCCGAGGCGTCCAAAAAACTAGTCCAACTCGGGCAATCTGCCTATCACGGTAAGGCCAAGACCATGGGTAAAGAAGCGCTATGCCAAAAGCTCCTGGTCGATTTTCCAATGACCGTCAAGCGGTGACAAGGCATAGCCTGAAGTGCGCGGGTCAGTTGGTCGGCAGCTTTAAAATATTCTCTTTGTCGAAAGAATAAATCCGCGAAAAATCCGAGCTGAATCGCCGCAGGTAGGCAATGAATAAGCGAATCGGTATCCCGTCGAGAAAAGGGATTTCATGCGAATCTACCAGCGCTTGCGGGCCGGATTCGTTATCGAGTTTGATTTCCAAAAATTTGGGCGAAATCTGTGTTTTTTCAATCACTTCTTCGATCTGATCCTGCATCGCGGAGTCTTTAATCACGATTTTGCTCTTGATGAGCAGCATGCGACTGTCAAAGTCCGTATGAATCCATACCGGATGCGGTAATCCGCGCTCAGTACGGACCGCTTTTGACGGCATCACATCGGAGGAGATGCGGTTACGGTTTAAAAGTTTGTATATTTTTTCAGGGTCGATTTCAACACGATCCAGGGTCGAGACTTCGGTTTCATTACATTGGCTACGAGTTTCTTCAACAATCGTCAAAATTTCGTGCAGCAGACGCGGCGAGTGTATCGAACTCACTTTATATTTTCGTAAAACTTTTACTAAAATTTCTGTCACTTCCTGAAATTGATTTCCGGGTAATTGAATGTCGAATAAAGACGAGGAGGTCGGTCGCTGGTTAAATTCAAGTTCGCTTTTTGGCAGCAGGTAAACATGATATTTTTTTAGATCCCGAATCAGGCCCGGTTTTTTTGCGGCCAAAAAATAGTGCTTCACCAAGTCGCTCAGTTTTACTTCGTCATAAAAGTCGGAAATAATATTATCAAAATTTTCATTTTTGACGTACGTTTGCAAAAGATTATTCATATTGTTTCGCATTCCTGTTGTTACGATGTCCGGTGCCGCACAAGCTTGCGGACGCATCCTCAGCTCTAGTTGTCCCGTTATTTTCGCTTCTACAGCGGCTTGTCTCTAATAATTACGGAAGCGTAATTATTTCACATGCTATCTCTTTCTTTCTCTTTTCAACTCATAATCCGACCATGAATATTTTGCTGGTCGAAGACGAAGAAAAAATTGCCGATTTTGTAATATCTGGTTTTGACCTTGCTGGTTTTACAACCAGTTACCAGAAAGACGGCCCCGGGGGATTGCAGGCAGCACTCACTCGACAGTTCGATATTATCGTTCTCGACGTTATGCTGCCAGGCTTGAGCGGCATTGCGGTGCTTGAGCAGATCAGGCTAGCCAAATTGCTTACGCCTGTCATTATCCTCACCGCAAAAATTGAGCTGCAAGACCGATTAAGCGGTTTTCATGCTGGCGCCGACGATTACTTGCCCAAGCCGTTTTTTATCGAAGAACTCATCGCGCGCATCCGCGTGCTCATGGCTCGCCAAACAGGGCAGATTCAAACCGTCATCGAAGAGGGCGGTTTTCAGTTGAACCGGCTTACCCGGCAGGCTAGCTGGGCAGATTATCAAGCCGTATTAAGTCAACGTGAGTTTACCCTCATCGAATATCTGATGCGATCACCCGGGCATATTTTTTCTCGCAGTCAGATTCTCAAACATGTGTGGGGCTTTGATTTTGATCCGCAAACCAATGTTGTTGATGTCTGCATTCAGCGGGTCAGAAAAAAGCTGAGTCACCCGCGCGTCGAAAGTCAGCGCGAAATCCCGATCGAATCTATCCGCGGTATCGGCTACCGGTTTAATAAATGAAGAAAATTCTCTTCATCCGAAAATCTTTTCGGCTTCGGATTTTTCTGATTTTCATGTTGTGTGTGTCAACGATTTTTCTAATCAACCTCGGCATTGTCAAGCTCGTTGCACCGGCTGGCCTGCACGATATCTTTGAGGCCAATTTACTGGAACAGCATTGGCGCTGGAGCACCGCGGAAGACCAGCAGGCGTCGGCGGAAACATTAAAATCCGAATTGCGGGACGCCATTCACAACGCTAAATCCGGCGAGATTCTTGTATTTACGGCTCAACGCGACGGACATGACGCCAGCGTCACCGAGCCAGATTTTTCCGCATTTATTGAGGGGGTTGATATTCTTGAGCGTCAGGCCACGCTTGGATCGATGCCGCACATTAAACAAGCCGTCGGCAAAATAGGCGGCGAGAAGTGGCAGCTGACGCAGTTAACAACCCCTTCCCGCATCATCGTCACTGCAGTCAATCGCAAAGTCGTTGACCGAAGTTTTGATGAGATGTTTTTAGTGCGAAGTAAAACAATTCGCATCACCTTGCCTTTTTTGGTGGCGTTATTGGCATTGAGCGCTTTTTTCTTGACCAAAAAAATGCTGGAGCCCACGCGCAGAATTCAACGTGCCTTGGACAATGTCGGTGGTCGTGATTTGCATTTTCGACTATCTGTCGAGACTGAAGATGACGAATACGTTGAATTCATCAATGTATTTAACGGCATGCTAGAGCGCCTGGAAAGATCATTTTTGCAGGCATCCCGATTTTCCAGTGACGCTGCCCATGAACTCCGCACCCCGCTTACCATCATGCAGGGCTATGTCGAACGCGCCATTTATGAGGCCGTGCCGGGCTCTCCGATTCAAATACAACTTAGCTTGATTGCAGATGAAATAGAACGGCTGGCATCGATCACCCAAAAGCTGCTGCTATTGTCGCAAGCCGATGCCGGGCGCTTGTCGCTGGACCTTGAGCCGTTGAATGTCAGTGATCTGCTCGATGAGCTAGTGAGTGACGCCCAAAGTTTTGAGCCGCCACTGACAATCACGGGAAAAATTGAGAAAAAACGCTGGTTGATGGCAGACAAAAACTTGTTTCAGCAGATGATCAATAACCTGTTCAATAACGCGCTCAAATATAACTTGCCTGGTGGCTGGGTAGCCATCTCGGCCTGGGCCGAGGGCGGCCAGTTGCGTGTGCTTTTTTCCAATCCGGCAGCGCCAATGTCTGCCCAAGCCAAGGGTCAGGTGTTCGAGCGGTTTTTCCGCGGCGATGCCGCACACAATCGGAAAATAGACGGCACGGGCTTAGGTTTGAGCTTGAGTCGCGAGATCGCTATTGCGCATGGCGGATCGCTGCGCTTTGAGGTCGACGATCAGAATGTGGTTACCGTCGAATTTTCGGCGCCTCTTGGCACGCCGGAAAAATCTAGTTCTTTTCTTTGAACGAGATGGCAGTGCGCGCGCCCAGATCGGTCAGCACAAAAAAATCGCCTGAAGGTCTGAGATAGCCCGAGCGAATCAGCTGGTCGATTTGCTCGCTGCGGTTAGGGTCAAACGCTAAAGTTCTGGTCTGGTCAAACAGCGCGATCATGAGCTTGATGTCAGCGATTGATAGTACGTCCATGGGTCCTCCGAATTTTAAACGATGAAGCGGATGTAGCGTGACGCTATTCATCCCAAAGATTGTGTCCTTGATATTGGACGGCCATCCAGTATTTGATCCGGCCTTGAATTTTGATCGGTTCAACGCTCCAGCACATCATGAATGCCGTCCCGTCTTTTTTATAATTAATCGCATTACCTTCGAACCAGCCTCCTGCTTGTAGCGCCACTTTGAGGCGCGCAATTTCATTACGATCCGTGTCAGTGCCTTGCAATAACCGTGGTGACTTACCAAGCACCTCGGCCGGTTCGTACCCTGTTAATGCTGCAAAAGCCGGATTGGCATACAGAATTTTCGGGTCCTCTGTGGCGTCCGTAATCAGGATTGAATCATGCGTAAATTCTAGCAAGGTCTCGAGGACGGCAATGTAATCGTCCGGGTCTTGGAAAATTTTCCCTGCAAGCTGAGGCATGTTCGGTGTCCCTTTATCGGCAGCATCACGCTTGGTCAAAATTGTAGCGGACCAGCATCTTAGCGTCGTTTATTTTTTGAAAATAATGCGTTCACATTCAGCCTATGCCCGAGGCATAGTAATAGACAAATCATGAGATGATGAACTTTTTACACAATTAAGTCGGCAAGCTAGCGCACCACAGCCTGCGCGGCTCACTGCATCATTGACGTCATGGCTTCTTCCCACCGATCCGATGTACTCGTTCTTGGCGCAGGCATTGTGGGTCTGGCGCTGGCCCTTAAACTGCAAGAGCGTGGTCGCAGCGTCCTATTGTTGGATCGCGGGCAGGCAGGCGCGGGCACTAGTTTTGGTAATGCGGGCCTGATTGAACGCTCCTCTGTTTTTCCTTATGCCTTTCCGCGCGACTGGCGCACCTTGCTCGACTATGCTCGCCAGCGTTTGCCGCAGGCCCATTACCACCTCAATGCGCTGCTGCCGCTGCTGCCATGGCTTGCGCGTTACTGGTTTCAATCCGCACCAAACCGCTATCACAAGGCGATCGCCGGCGCCTTGCCCCTGATCGAACATAGCTGGAGTGAGCACGCCAAGCTGATTGAGGCCGCGGGCGCGAGCGATCTGGTCGCCGAGCATGGCTGGATCAAAGTCTATCGGCATGATGCGTCGGCCTTGATGACGATCGGTCAGGCCGAGCAAAGCCGGGCGTATGGCCTTCAGGTCGAGATCTTGTCGCGCGATGCGGCACGGGCGCTGGAGCCGGCACTTGCCGATGACATCCTCGGCGGCGTGCGGTATGCAGATTCCCGCCAGATTCGGGATCCGTTTGCGCTTTCACAGCGTTACTTATTATTATTTCAGCAGCGCGGTGGCAAATTGGTGCGCGGCGATGCGCAGAGTTTGCAGGCAGAGCGAAATCAATGGCGGCTTGACAGCGACGAAGGCGCTTGCGTCGCGCCGCAGGCGGTGCTGGCGCTGGGGCCGCAAGGGGGTGATCTGGCCCGGCGGTTAGGTTACCGGCTACCGTTGGGACAAAAGCGTGGCTATCACATGCACTATGCAGCACCCTCGGTGCCGCTGCGCCATACCATCGTAGATGTTGACAACGGCTATGCGCTGGCGCCGGTGGCGCGCGGCATACGCCTGACCACGGGTGCTGAATTTGCGCTGCGCGATGCACCCGCCACACCGGTGCAGCTCGAGATGGTGGAACCCATCGCCCGCCGGCTAGCATCGGTTGGGGCACGACTCGATGCGCAGCCGTGGCTTGGTTCGCGTCCTTGTACGGCAGATATGCTGCCCTTGTTGGGGCCGGCGCCGCGGCATCGTGGTTTGTGGTTTTCATTTGGGCACGCGCATCACGGTCTCACACAAGCTGCGTCAAGCGGACGTCTGATGGCCGAATTATTGTGTGGTGAAACCCCTTACATCGACCCCACGCCTTATCGGGTTGATCGCTTCTGAGTGCCGGCCAACATAAGGACTAAGATCCCGCGGTCTTATTTTAGAAGCGGCCTGCTTGTGGTAGGGTGCGGCACCCGACCTACGAACGAATTTTGGTGAGCCTGATGATCGAGCACAATCACGAATGGGACGCCGGCGAGCTGGGCTGCGGCGAATTGGTATTGGGCGTGCGCAAGCGATTGCGGGCGCAACCTGGAAAAATATTAAAGCTGGTTGCACACGATCGTGGTGCAGCGGTCGACTTGCAGGCATTTTGTAATATGACCGGCGACGCCTTGCTGGCGGCCGACACGGCGACGCAAACTTATTGGCTTAGGGGCAGGCAAGCCTAAGCCTTGCGGACATCATTAAACAAATTACTTTTTTAAACCAAGGAGCATCACATGGCCGGCAAATTTTGTATCAATCTTACCTGCAGCACCGACAATACAGACCGCGCAACGGTCGCCTTTGTGGTGGCCAATGCCGCCGTAGCCTCTGACAAAGACACGCTGGTTTTTCTGTCGATTGAAGCAGTGCGTCTGTCGCAGCAGGGCGTGGCTGAATCGATTCATGAAGAAGGTTTTGCACCTTTAAAAGACTTGATGAACAGTTTCCTCGAAGCGGGCGGAAAAATATTCGTGTGCTCGCCTTGCTTTAAAAAACGCAAACTCGATGAAGACAAACTCATCGACGGTGCCCTGATTGTGGGTGGGGCCAAGCTGGTTGAATTCATGAGCGATGGTTGCCCGAGTCTGAGCTATTAATTCCCAGTAATCCCCAGTTTTAAAGGTCGTCATCATGCAGGCAACGCAAGCGCACTCCCATGCACCCGATGTGAGTTTTGATGGGGGAGATTTAGATTGCGGCAATGGCTTGTTACTGCTCATTCGCAAGCACATTGATCCGCTTCCCAGAGGCGGCTTGCTCGAAATCCGCTCCTCCGAGATCTCTGTTGACGAGGATTTGCCCGCGTGGTGTCGCCTGACCGGCAACGAACTTCTCTCCTGGACACGGCAGGACAAACAGCGTAGTTTTCTGGTCGCTAAAGGACAATTTGCCGAGCGCTCTGCCATGCAGCCAATGGCACCAGCGATGGCCGTCAACACGGCCCCCGTTATTGTGCACATTCCCGCGCAGTTGCCCGACCCCGTTGCCGCTGCCGTCATCGCGCCGCTATCTGTGATGGGCATTGGCAGCTGGCCGCGACCACGATGGATGCTGCAGGCAATGCATGATCACATGGAAGGGCGGCTCGATGAAGCGGCTTTTCAGTCCACCGCAGACGATGCGGTCCGACTCGCCGTTGCCGCACAAGTGCGCGCCGGGGTGGATGTAGTGAGTGACGGCGAACAGCGTCGCGATAGCTATGCCAGTTTTGTTGGCGGCATTCTCGATAACTGCCAGCTCATTCCGCTTACTGACCTGTTGCCTTTGGTGGATGATCCGGAAGAATTTGCCCGTGAACTGCGCGCGCTGGATGTCCCCGCTTCCGACGTCAGACATCCGGCGGTTTTCGGGCCTTTAGGGCGCAGTCGTCCGCTGGCCTTGCACGAACTTGCCTTCGCTCAAACCCTCACCGACAAACCCGTCAAGATTGCGTTGCCCGGCCCCTATCTGCTCACCCGCACCATGTGGATGGAATGTATTTCGGATCGCGCCTATCAAAACCGCGAGCATCTGGCGGCGGACATTGTGCGTGTGCTGCGCGAAGAACTCGCTTACTTGCTGGCGGCCGGTGCAGCGCTGGTGCAATTTGATGAGCCTGTGCTTTCTGAAGTCGTCTACTCGGGGTCGGTCTCCAAGCGCAGTTTCATGTGTGGTGCCTTATCCGAAAAAAATGCGCCGCCGGCTGAGTTAGGGTTTGCCAAAGAATTGATCAATGCCGTGGTGGCAGGGTTTCCGCCAGACCGCATCGCTGTCCATATGTGCCGCGGTAACTGGACACCTGACGAAGGCGCAGCGCTTGCCGGTGACTATACCCCGCTCATTGATACGTTAGCCGGGCTCAACGTGGGTACTTTGCTGCTGGAATTGTGTACGCCTCGGGCCGGCGAAATGGCTATTTTGCGGGCGATACCGGATCATGTACGCATTGGTGTGGGCATCTGCAATCAAAAACATCCGCACGTCGAAACGCTGGAAGAAGTGCTTAGTAAAGGCGAGCAGGCGATTGCATTATTTGGCAAAGAGCGGGTGTTATTTACGCCCGATTGCGGTTTTGCGACCTTTGCCGACAACCCGCTTGCGTCCGACCGGATCGCCGAGCAAAAACTTAGTGTGATCGCGACGGCCAGCGGCATCCTGCGCAAACGGCACGGACTGGACAATTAGGCTTCGTCTGCCGGCGTGTAATAATCGCAGCATGACTAAAAAAAGCACCGGTCCGGCTTTGATGCTGGTACCCGCGCGCAATTCCATCCGGGCATTTCATTATGTGGTTAGTTGATATTGCGCTCAGGCGCCCGTACACCTATTTGGTGATGGCGCTGCTGATTTTGCTGGCCACGCCTTTTGTGCTGCGCTCTACGCCGACGGACATCCTGCCAGAGATACGCATTCCGGTCGTCAGCATCGTCTGGACCTACAGCGGCTTTCCGCCCAAGGAAATGCGCGAGCGTATCGTCAGCCCCTTCGAGAAGGCTCTCACGACCACAGTCAACGACATTGAGCATATTGAAGCGCAATCAATGTCCAGCGTCGGTGTGGTCAAGGTATTTTTTCATCCTAACGTTGATATCTCGACGGCTATCGCGCAGGTCACCTCGATCAGTCAGTTTATGCTCAGGACGCTGCCGCCGGGGACCGTTGCGCCGCTGATCATCACCTACTCGGCCTCGACAGTGCCGGTAGTACAGGTCGGTTTGTCCAGCGCCGTATTATCGGAACAGCAACTCAACGATATCGCCATCAATCAGGTGCGCACCCAGCTCATCACTTTTCCTGGCGTTGCAGTGCCTTACCCTTACGGCGGCAAATTCCGGGTGGTGTCGGTGGATCTGGATATACCTGCGCTGACGGCAAAAGGACTGACACCGGCCGATGTTATTAATGCCATCAGCGCGCAAAACCTGATCCTGCCGGCGGGCACAATCAAGCTCAACGAACTTGAACACGCGGTGCGGCTCAATGGCTCGCCCGACAGTATCGCTGGACTCAATCAGTTACCGGTCAAGACGGTCAATGGCTCACCAACTTATCTGTCGGAAGTGGCGCATGTGCGTGACGGTTTTCAACCGCAGCTCAACATCGTTAAAAAAAATGGCGAGCGTGGCGTGCTCTTGACGGTCATGAAAAGTGGCCCCGAGTCTACGCTCAGGATCGTCGAAAATATCAAATCCAAGATTCCAGAAATTGCCAAAGGCGCGCCTGATGGTCTCAACATTGCCACGATGTTTGACCAGTCCATCTTCGTCAAGGCGGCGATTGAAAGCGTTCTGCACGAAGCGGTGATTGCTTCTTGTCTGACGGCGGCGCTCATTTTGCTGTTTTTGGGTAGCTGGCGCAGCACCTGCATTATTGCCATCTCCATTCCTTTATCGATTCTCAGCTCCATCATTTTGCTCAATGCGATGGGCGAAACCATTAACCTGATGACACTCGGTGGGCTGACGCTGGCCATTGGTATTTTGGTGGACGATGCCACAGTCACCATTGAAAACGTCGAACGGCATCTGCATCTGGGCAAAGATTTATATACCGCGATTTTCGACGGTGCCAGTGAAATTGCCACCCCTGCGCTGGTGTCAACGCTCTGTATTTGCATCGTGTTTTTGCCGATGTTTTTTCTCACCGGTGTAGCGCGTTATTTGTTTGTGCCGTTAGCCGAAGCGGTGGTCTTTGCCATGATGGCGTCGTATTTTCTCTCGCGTACCCTGGTGCCGACTATGGCCTTGATGCTGATGAAAAATCAGCAGCACAGTTTGATCGGAGAACCCGGTGTGCTGCGCGGTATTCATCTGGGATTCGATCGCGGGTTTGAACGGATGCGGCACACTTATCTGTCGGCCTTGAGCGCCTTGCTGGTCAGACGAAAAATTTTTATCGCAGTATTTTTAAGTTTTTGCGTTGCCTCATGTGGTTTGTTTTTTGTGCTGGGTGAAGACTTTTTCCCCGCCGTCGATGCCGGCCAAATACGCTTGCACATGCGCGCGCCGACCGGTACACGCATAGAAGAAACTGCGCGTCTGGCTGATCAGGCAGAGCGCGTCATTCGCGAAGTGATCCCGGACAGCGAGCTGGATGCGGTGCTGGCAAATATTGGCACCACCATCAGTAGCATGAACATGGCTTATAACAACGCCGGCACCTTTGGTGTGATTGATTGCGAATTCCTGATTTCGCTCAAGCCCGAGCATCGGCCGACCGACGAGCATATCAATCGATTGCGGGACGAGCTGCCCAAGCGTTTTCCGGCGACCGAATTTTATTTTCAGCCGGCCGACATCGTGTCGCAAATTTTGAATTTTGGTGCGCAGGCGCCGATTGATATTCAATTTTCCGGTAAGGACATCAACGCCAGCTATGCCATGGCAAAAGAGCTGATGAAGAAAGTCCAGGCTATTCCGGGTACCGTCGACGTGCATATTCACCAGCGACTCGATCAGCCAACGATGTCGCTCGAAGTGGACCGCACCGCGTTGCAGTCATTAAATCTGACCGCAAGTAACGTCGCCCAAAATGTATTGGTCTCGCTCGCCGGCAGCTTCCAGACTACGCCAGCGTTTTGGGTTAATCCCACCAATGGCGTGGTCTATAACCTATTGGTGCAATCGCCGCAGCACCGCGTCAATTCGATTGATGCCTTGCTCAGCACCCCCGTGGCGCCGACCGGTGGCGGACAAGCGCAGCTGCTGGGTAATCTGGTCAGCGTTAAACCGACCGTGCAACCGGCCGTCATTTCTGAATACGACATTACGCCCGTCATTGATATTTATGTCAGCGTGCACGGGCGTGATTTTGGCGGGGTCGTCAACGCGATCAACAAAGAAGTCGATGCGATGCTGCCCAGCTTAAAAAAAGGGCAAAAGCTCACCCTGCGTGGTCAGGTCAACACAATGAAAACCTCATACCGGGGTCTGCTGATTGGTTTGGCTGGGGCGATCGTGCTGGTTTATCTGCTCATTGTGGTCAACTTTCAGTCCTGGATTGATCCCTTGATTATTGTCAGCGCGCTCCCTGCCGCGCTGGCCGGTATCGCGTGGATGCTGTTCATCACGGGTACGCATTTATCGGTGCCGGCACTGACCGGCGCGATCATGACGATGGGGGTGGCCACGGCCAACAGTATTTTGCTGGTGTCGTTCGCGTTGCAGCGGTTACGTGCTGGCGTGCCACCCTTGTCAGCGGCGCTGGAGGCCGGGGCGACGCGTATCCGCCCGGTCTTGATGACTGCTGCAGCGATGATCATCGGCATGGTGCCAATGGCAATCGGTTTTGGTGAGGGCGCGGAACAAAACGCGCCGCTTGGTCGGGCCGTTATTGGTGGATTGTTGTTTGCCACCGTCTCGACCCTATTTTTTGTACCGATTGTTTTTGCCGCTGTTCATCGCATTATCGCCAGACGGGCGCAGCGCGTCCCTGGCATCGTCAAAGCCTAAAAGGAATTCGCTCATGACCCAAGCACGTCACGCCGCCATGGCAATCAAGGGAACCGGCTCGCGCGGCCTGCAGCGCGTTCGCTCTTGGCATCGGCTGCGTCTGGTCTTCGTCTCGGTCTTCTTGGTCTTGCTGGGTGCCGGTGGCATCACCATGATGCGGCACCAGAGTGCGGCAGCGGCACTGGCGGCAGACACCGGAAAAAAAGGGCGTTCCTACGCAACCGTGATTCACGCTGAAGCAGACGGTGCAAGTCAAAGCATTTCCTTGCCCGGCACCTTGCTGGGTCAGGTCGAGTCGCCCATTTCTTCCCGTGCCAGTGGCTATCTGTTGCGCTGGACGCGCGACATCGGCAGCCCGGTTAAAAAAGGCGAATTGCTGGCCGAGATCAGCAGTCCCGAAATTGAACAGCAAATCGTGCAGGCCAAAGCCGCCCGCCAGCAGGCCGTATCGGCCATGGACTTGGCTAAGTCCACCCTGGATCGCTGGAAAGGCCTCATTGAGCTGCATGCCGTCTCACAGCAAGAATACGACGAGCGTCGGAGCGCCTACGTGCAGGCGGTGGCGAATCTGGCTGCGGTGGACGCCAATATCGGACGCCTAAAGGAAATGCTCTCTTTCACTCGCATCTTGGCGCCTTTCAATGGCGTCATCACGCGTCGTAATGTCAATGTCGGTGACCTGATCGACGCCGGCGTCAACAAGCCGCTGTTTGTGCTCACCCAAGTGAGTTCGCTGCGGGCGTATGTGTATCTGCCGCAGGCCTATGCCAGTGGCATGCGTCGGGGCCAAACCGTCACCTTGCGTCAGGCTGAATTTCCAGGTCAACAATTTGAAGCCAAGGTCGTACGCACCGCCGGTGCGATTGACCCGGCCAGTCGCAGTCTGCAAGTTGAGATCAGTATTCCTAATCCCGATGGCCGTTTGCTTCCGGGTGCGTATGTGGAAGTCGCGGTGCCGGCCGGGCACCATGCCGGGCTGGTGGTGCCAGTCAATACGCTGCTGCTGCGGGGCGAAGGTCCGCGCATTGCGGTGGTGGACGACAAGGGCACGGTCAAGCTGCATCCGGTCGCGCTGGGCAAAGACTTCGGTGCCAAGGTTGAGATCCTGAGCGGAATTATCGTCTCGGACAGGCTGGTGCTCAATCCGCCCGATGGCATCATTGATGGTGACCATCTTGAGGTCATTGAGAAAAAACCTGAGCCGGCTGCCAACGATAAAAACGCCGGCGCCAAATCAGAAAAGAAAAACTAAACCGCGTCGATTGTTTCCGGCTTTCTCTGCAGACTTTGACGCGCATAGAAAATTTTCTTTGCCAGCTCGACAGCCACAATATAAGCCAAGGTTAAACCGATCATGCCCAGTACCATCGACGCCGGTAACGGTACAAAACCAAAGAGCGCATTAAACGGCAAGTAGGGTAGCAGCAGCGCCAGGCTAATCACCATGAACGTGCTCGCCAAAAGCAGGGTGCCCGGCCGGCTGCGATAAAACGGGCCTCGCGTGCGGACAACTAACGCAATGACCAACTCAGTGAGCAGCGATTCCAGAAACCAGCCAGTACGAAATTCTGCCGGCGTGGATTGAAAAAACCACAGCAGCGCGCCGAAGGTCAGAAAATCGAAGGCCGAGCTCAGTAAGCCAAAGAGCACCATGTAGTCTCGAATAAATTGCGTGTCCCAACGGTGCGGTGTGGACATCCATTCCTGATCGACCCGGTCGCTCGCAATCGCGGTGGCGGGAATATCAGAGAGAAAATTATTCAACAAAATCTGCGAGGCCAACAGGGGCATAAACGGCAGGAATATCGACGCCACTGCCATACTGAACATATTGCCAAAGTTAGCGCTAATGGTGGTCAGTATGTACTTGAGTGTATTGGCAAAAGAACGGCGGCCTTCGTCTATCCCTTCGCGCAGAATCCCAAGGTCCTTCTCAAGCAACACAAATTCCGCGGCATCTTTGGCGACATCCACGGCGGTATTGACCGAGATGCCGACATCGGCAGTGTGCAGCGCCAGTGCGTCGTTAATCCCATCGCCCATGTAGCCGACCACATTGCCGCTCTTTTGTAGCGCGCGAATAATGCGCTCTTTTTGGTTGGGATCCATTTCGGCAAAGAGTGTCGTGCGGTTGGCTAAGTGCCTGAGCGCTTCATTGCTGAGCGCGTTCATCTCGCGGCCAGTTAATACGCCTGTTAGGGGCAGGTCAACCGCCTGAGCGATGTGACGTGCCACCTTTTGATTGTCGCCGGTGATGATCTTGAGGTGCACGCCGCGTTGGGTAAGATCACGAATGACTTGACGGACGTCGGCTTTGGGTGGGTCGAGGAACAGCAGAAAGCCGGCAAAGCAGAGCCCGTGCTCAACTGCGCGGCTATACGAGCCGGTATGCGAGGACAGCTCGCGTGTGGCGACGCCAATCACGCGATAGCCCAGGCGGCTCCATGCATCGAATTGTATTTCGATGCGTGCGCGCTGCTCGGCCTCCAGCGGGATGCTGCCGGTGTTCGCGCCTGATTCAGTAGTGCTTGTGCAGAGCGCCAAGACCTGATCCAGTGCGCCTTTGGTGATGAGCGTGTGTTTGCCAGCGCTATCCGAGACCACGACGGACAAACATTTTCGAACAAAATCGTAGGGAATCTCATCAATTTTTTTGATCGAGGTGAAGTCAATGCCTGCCTTGCCGGCTGCTCTGTTGATAGCTTCGTCGAGTGGATTCGGCAAACCATGTTGAAATCTTGCGTTGATGCTTGCCAGACGCAAGACCGTCCCGGACGGCTGTCCGGCCCCATCGACGGCGGCATCAAGTTCAATGACGCCCTCGGTCAGGGTGCCGGTTTTATCGGTGCACAGCACATTCATGCTGCCGAGATTTTCAATCGCATTGAGCCGGCGTACGATCACGCCCAGCTTGGCCATCCGCTTGGCACCATGCGACAAGGTGATGCTGATGATCGCAGGCAGCAGCTCCGGTGTCAGGCCCACTGCCAGCGCCAAGGTAAACAGTAGCGAGGCAATTGCTGGCTTGTGCATGAATATATTGATCGCCAACACCGCAACGATCATCACTAGCATGATGCGCGTGAGGAGATAGCCAAAGCGCTCGATGCCGCGCTCAAATTCAGTGGCGGCAGGACGCAGCGCAAGTTTGCCGGCGATCTGCCCGAAAATCGTTTCTTGCCCGGTTTTTACAATCAATACCCGGGCGGTACCACTGCCCACGTTGGTACCCATAAAAACGCAGTTGGTGCGCTCAATTAGGGCGGCATTTTTTTGTGGCGTGCCAGGTTTTTTTTCAACAGGAAAAGTCTCGCCTGTGAGCACAGCTTGGTTTACAAAAAAATCTTTTGATTCGAGTATCACGCCATCGGCCGGGATCATACTGCCGGCCGCGAGCAAGACCACGTCGCCTTGAACAATCTCCGACGAGGGGACAACATCCGGCTCTCCGCTTCGTAAGACAGTTGACTCAATCGTTATCTGCGAGCGCAATTTTTCAATCGCGTTGCTCGCGATATATTCTTGGGCAAAGCTAAGAATGGTGCTGCCAAAAACGATGGCAAGGACAACGCCCGCATCAATCCACTCGGCGGCAACGAGCGACATGATCGACGCGAAAATTAAGATCAGCACCAGTGGGTTTTTGAATTGACTGACAACCAAATCCACCGTGGTTTTATTTTTTTTCTTCGCTTCCAGTAAATTGGGGCCGTGACGCTTTAGACGTAGCCTCGCTTTGCGCAGCGTCAGGCCCTGCGCCGCCGTGCCCAGTGTGGCGAGAAGCTTATGCGATGGCACGCTCCAATACGCGTCAATGTCGATTTGTCTGGATGTGGGGCGCCGCATTTTATGCCACGAAAAATCAGAGAATGACATCATTGTTGCGTCACAATTGCGTCGCTTATGGGAAATGGCAACATTGTCAGCGGCGCACCTTGATGATCGTGCGAGTGGACCTAGTAGACCCATCCTCCTGCAAACACTGTTTTAGCCGCGTCAAGTAATGCTAAAAAAACGAGAAAATTTCCTGTGCTACCTTCGGGGATACAATCATTAAAAAGGCAAAAACAATGCATACACAGCACAACGTCGGCGTAGCCGAAAAAATCGGAAAATATAGCGATGGAATCGAGGTGCCTGCGGGCGCGCGCTGGCTCATGACGTCCGGCACCCCGGGGGTGAACGCTGAAGGCGTACTTCCGGCAGATTTCGCATCGCAGGCAACGCTGGCTTGGGAAAATATGCTGCGTCTGCTGGCTGCAGCCGGTATGGGTGTCGAAGACATCGTCAAGATCACGCAAACCCTCACGCGCCGGGAGGATCTGGAAGTCTATCGCCCGATTCGTAGCAAATTTTTGGGTGAGAGCCGTCCGGCTTCCATGCTCAGTTTTGTCAGTGAGCTGATCTGGCCAGAGGTCTTGTTTGAGTTAGAAGTGATCGCTGCTAAATAAAATAGGCACAGCGCAGCGACCGCGCTGCGCAACAATCAGAGATGCAACTGGGCCACTACGCCCAATGTGACGCCCAGTGCTGCGGCGATAAACATGGCCCGCTCCATCCATTTGTTTTGGGTGAGCAAAGCAATGGCCGCCATCGCGATGGCGACTTGCAATAGCGTGGTAGCCTGCGCCCACCGATGATGCTGATGCATTTGCTGTTCGGATTTTTCATTAAACTCGTTCGATTCCGCTTCAAGCAATTCAGCTTTTTTCTTAATCTCTTCTTTTTCAGATTTATAGCGTTCTACCGAGGCCAGGTATTTCTCTTTTTTATCGGATGCCGGCAACAAGTCGATCGATAATTCAGCCAGATTTTGCTTGTTACTTTTGGCCTGATAATAATTCCACTGGTTCGACGCTTCGGTTTTTTTGATGGCGGCGTCATTTTTGAATAGAGCGGCATCGGCCTGCGTTGCACCGCCCATATAAGAAAAAATAGCGCCTACCGTGGCCAGTACAGCAGTGGCGACTGCCATCTGTGAGGCGTGTGCACTACCGTGGCTTGATTGCGCGTGTTCGACTGAGTGATCGTGCGGACCATGTACATGAAATTCAGCGCCAGACATTCGTTCTCCAGGAATAAATAGTGAGGCCGCCCTGTTCCCGTGGCTTAGTGAGGCCAACGATGTTAAGGGCAGCAAATCAGTTTGTGTTTAGTGTGTACTTCGCTTTGACTTAGTTTCTACTTAGTTTTTAGTTAAACGGTGCCCACTGGCGCCACCGGGGAGCCTACCGCGCCGGGTAGCCGAAGCGGAGGGGCCGTTAAAAAAAATCGATGGCGTCCGTGTGCGCGCAGCCAGTTTGCCAGTGGCGTCAAGTGCCACAATTCGCCCAGATGGATACCGAGCTTAAAGAGGCAATGTTCATGCAAAGGCAGTGACGCGCACAAGCCTGCCTGATGCGATGCCGGATGTCCTTCGACTGCGTAGTTGTCAGCAATCAAAACCGACAACCCACTGTCGCTGATCCATTCAAGCAAGCGCGGATCACGCCCTTCGAGCACGGCGCAACTGCGCGCCAACACGTGCTCATCGGGTTGCTTGTTCATCGACAGCAGCAGTTCAGCAAAACCAGTATGCAGACACACCATGTCACCGGCTTCGACGGTGATCTGGTCTTTCTGCAAAATCTCGCTCAACAAAGCAAAATCAACCGCAACACGCTGATTGCCCAGATGCGCATGCAGGTCAATCATGACCGCGCGTCCCTGCACGCAGCGTTCCGCCATTTTTTCGATGCCCAATGCGTGCGCCGCAGAGGTAGAGCCCTGCGCCATGGCTGCGCTTGCTGGCACGCCGGCAGCGTCGCCGGTGGCCGGCCCGATCACATCAATGCCGGCACGGTAGCCGTTGTAATAGACCGCGCTGAGCGTGCCATTACCATCGACATCAAATTGTGAGCCGACATGCGCGAGGCTATCCCACTGCGTGCTGTACTGCGTGTGCATGATGACGAGATCATCGCTGACGACATCGGTGATGTTGGGATCATCATCGCCGAGTGCGTAGTTGAGATTGGGTTTGTTGTTGCGTAGTGTGGGGCGCAGCACCGGCGGATGGCGCCGCGGATTTAAGACATTTCCGCCGGGGACATCAAGCGGCAGACTGAGATTAAAGGCCAGACCCTCTCGCACCTCAGCGACGCCTTGCAAGATCTTTTCGGATGTCAGAAGATTTAGGCGGCCGCACTGATCCTCCGCGCCAAAATCACCCCAGTTAGAGCCCTGAGGTCGCTTGGTCCAGCGTGTTGGGTTTGCCATTGAAGCTCGCTTTTTAACTAAGAGGAAGGAATGTATGGGTCTTTATTTCCACAGTGCGCATTTGGTTTCTGCCTTCGTGACGAAGGCCTGATCGCCGGGGATGACCTGGATGAGCTTGTAGTAATCCCACTCATATTTGGACTCGGCCGGCGTTTTGACCTGCATGAGCGACATATCGTGCACCATGCGTCCATCCGGACGGACGACACCATTTTTGGCAAAAAAATCATTGACCTTAGTGGATTTCATTTTGGCCATCACCTTGTCGCCGTCATCGCTGCCAATCGCTTTCACAGCATTGAGATAAAAGTTGGTGGCGGAGTAGTCAGCGGCGTGCACCATCGAGGGCGCTTTTTTATTTTTTGCCATGAATTTTTTGGACCAGGCACGCGTTTCCTCGTTCGTATCCCAGTACCATCCATCGGTCAGGTACATGCCTTGTGTCAGGCCTAAGCCAAGGGCATGAATATCGTTGACGAACATCAGCATGCCCGCCAGTTTCATTTTTTTATTAATACCAAATTCATTGGCTGCCTTGATCGAATTGATCGTGTCGCCACCTGCGTTAGCCAAGCCAAGCACTTGGGCCTTGGAACTCTCGGCTTGCAACAGAAAAGAAGAAAAATCGGACGCAGCGAGAGGATGGCGCACAGCGCCCATTACCCGACCACCGGAGGATTTGACGACATCGGACGCGTCTTTTTCCAGTGACATGCCGAACACGTAATCGGCAGTTAGAAAAAACCAGTCCTTATAACCCTGTTTGACGAGCGCGCCGCTGGTGCCGCGCGCTAAAGCGACGGTGTCATAGGCATAGTGAATAGTGTAGGCCGTGCACTCTTCATTGGTAAGACGGGCAGTGCCGGCGCCGATCGCAATGAAGGGTTTTTTCTTATCTGCGGCGACCTTGGCCATGGCCAGGTTGGTGGCAGAATTGCTGCCGCCAATAATCATATCGACACCCTGCTGATCAAACCATTCCCGTGCTTTGCTGGCCGCGATATCGGCTTTGTTTTGATGGTCGGCCGCGATGAATTCGATTTTTTTGCCGTTGACCATGCCGCCCATGTCCGCAATCGCCATTTTGATGGACTCGGCACCGGCGGGGCCATCGACGTCGGCGTAGACGCCAGACATGTCGGTGATAAAACCGATTTTGATCGTGTCATTGGAAATTTGTGCCGATGCGGCGGCGCTGTAGCCTATGCCCACACTCGCGATGAAAATCAGACGCAGCAATTTACCTGATGTGTTCAATTTTGCCTCCCGTTATTGTTAAAAAATTACGGATTGGACCAGCGAATACCAGCGCGGAGGATCGTAGCACATCGTCTTTTATGGCCGGATTGCGGCGACGTTCTGCTAAGGCGTACCGCACAGTGCGGTGTGAATTTTTTCCAGTACCGGGCGGGATTGCGGGTTCATCCAGCCATTAGAGTTGATCATCCCGGAAACCTCGCCGGTACCCATTTTCTTTTTGAGATAAATGCCGGACATGAGACGGATAAGATTTTTTTCGCAATCGGCTTCGTATAACAATTTGGCCGATTGATCGCCCGACGGCTTGGGGGTCTTGAAGTCACGCAGCACATTGATGCGCGGGCGTTGTGCTTGATTTTTTGTTGATAGATCGATGAAATAAAAGGTGTCCTCATCGTCGTAAATGGGTGTCCAGTCGGCAAAGCAAGGCTGGCTCGACAGCAGAAATGTCAGCAGTGTCAGTGCTGTCAGAATGAGCGAAAGCGTTTTTTTCATTTTTTGGGAGAGAGACAATTAAAGGTACTGGTACAGATGAAAAACCCGCACACGGTGCCAGCGTGCACAATGTCTTTCCCGCGGGATTGGCATTGTGCCTTGGCTTTAGTCCACGTCGCCGCTGAAAAATCGAATACAAAATAATGCGCCACCAGCTGATCCTGATCGGGTGCAATACGTCCTGCCGCGCAGCCCGCAATGAGCAAGGCGACGCTGAAGACAATGAAGCGGCGAGGGGTCACATTGATCCGATAAAAATAGAAAGCCGGTTCGGCCAGATGATGATGGTACATTCATTAGGCGCGATGCCCTTTGCCCGATAAAATTGGTGCAGTAGTTTTAGGCAACGTCTTTGCAAAATGGAAAAAATAATGAGTAGCCCGAGCCTGATCAAAAAAGCGCAAGCCTTCGCAGCCGAAAAGCAAACGAAGGCGAATTATCCGGGGGAGGCCGGCAGTGCTTGCGTACTCGATGCCATTGAGCTTGCCCATATTCTCGAAGACGGTGGCGAAACGGATGCGATTTTGCTGGCCGCGGCCGTACTGCACGCTACGCTGCAAAACACGGATGCCACAGAAGCGGAGTTGATCAAGCTCTTTGGTACCGAGGTCGCGTTCATTGTGGCCGAGGTCACTGATAACCGGAAGTTTTCCGTCATTACCCGTAAAACATTACGGATCATGTTGGCCTCGCAGTTATCTCGCAAGGCCAAGCTGGTCAAGTTTGCCGAAATTATTGCGACGGTGCGGGCGCTCGGCAAGGCCGGCGGACACAAGCTCTGGTCGGCGGCCGACAAGGTCGAATATTTTGATTGGTCTGAACGAGTCGTCACGGCTATCGGCAATGTCAATCCGACGCTGACTGCGATTTTTTCGGCCGAGTTGGAAAACGCCAAGCTGGCAGTCGGCTCGCGTCGGCCTAATACTTAACGACAAACCGTGCAGTGCCATTTTTTAAATGCGGCACTGGCGAGTGCAGCGTAGTCGTCCCTGACCTTTTGCGGGACAATTTTCGGGAGGATAGGAACGTAGTCGTAATCGGGTCCCTGCTTAAGAAAGCCTTCGCCCCATGCGCCGCACAAAATCGCTTCCTCCATTAAATGCGCTTGGCCGTTTTTGTAGCTCTGCTCGAATTCCTTCAACACCAGATCGCGCCGCTGCAGCACATCCTCGGGTGTCGTTGCTGTTTTTTTATTCCGTTCGTTCGTATAGACACTGGCAAAATTAACGGAAAGTTGGTGCAGTGTTTTTGCCAGTGACGCATCGGCGACCTCAGCGTCAGTAAACACCGAATACATCGCCAGGCAACGTACCGCTTGCGTTTCGATTTTGGATTCCTGCGCAAAGGTCGGCGTGGTGAAAAAAATAACAGAGCCCAACAGCGCAAGCTGCATAAGCGGTCTGGATAAACGCATCGTGTCGTACTCCTTGTTACCCTCATTCAGAGGGGGCATTGTGTCATGGTCTATGCTGCAAAAATGTCTTCTGATTTTAAAGTGGCGTTCGCATGATAACGCTATGATTGTTACAAAATTAAAGGAGTCCGACAAAGATGCTTATCAATACCGCAATGCCGTCTTTATCCGTGCAGCGATGCGATGCGCCTTGTGGCGCGCTGGTGCGCGGCGTTGATCTCACACGCGCGCTGGAGCCCGGCACGGTCGCTGCGATTCGTCAGGCATGGCTCGATCATCAGGTGATTGCTTTTCCTGATCAAGATTTGTCGGTTGAGGATCTCGAGCGTTTTGCGCATTACATGGGCCCCTTTGGAGAGGACCCTTATATCGAGGCGATACCGGGACATCCGCATGTGGTGCAGGTAAAACGCGAACCCGACGAGCAGACAAAAATTTTTGCTGAAGCCTGGCACTCTGACTGGAGTTTTCTGCCGACGCCACCAGCCGGTACGGTCTTGTTTGGCAATATCATTCCGCCCGTTGGCGGCAATACCTTGTTTGCTAACCAGTACGATGCCTGGGACGCGTTGCCCGATGCGATGCAATCCCGCCTGAAGGGGAAAATGGGGGTGCACTCTGCGCGGCGGGGCTATGCGCGTGACGGTGCCTATGGTGAACAGGATCGCGGTGCAGGTCGTTCGATGGCGATCCGATTTGATGATACCGCGCTCAAGACCCGCTCGCATCCCATTGCGCGCGTTCATCCGGAGACCGGCCGCACCGCTCTATTCGTCAGCCCCGGCTACACCATCGGCATCGAAGATACCGCGCCGGCGGAGGTTGAAGAACTATTGCTGGCTTTATTTGAACATCAGAGCCGGTCTGAGTTTGTCTATAGCCACGCCTGGTCAGCCAATATGCTGGTGATGTGGGACAACCGCTGTCTGGTTCATGCGGCCACGGGCGGCTATGAAGGGCATCGCCGCTTGCTGCATCGGGTCACCATCGCTGAAAAAGCGGAAGCCTCTGAGGCTTGAGCGTTGGGTGCTGATACTACGCTGCGCCCTGTGTGTGAGCGGTGCTCACCCGACGGGCGCTGTCACCGACGCAAAATAGGGCGCGAGTGGCGTTGCGCGCTCGACATGGATCAAGTCCCAAGCGGCGTCGGTAACGGTGCTGCTTTGCTACGCTGTTGCGTTGAGCATCGACAAAACAGCGTCTGCAATGGCTAGCGACCCGGTGAGCCCAGGTGATTCAATCCCGAACAAATTGACCAGACCGGGCACGCCATGCCGCGCCGGCCCCTGAATCATAAAGTCGGCATCGGCTTCGTGTGGTCCAACGAGCTTGGGTCGGATGCCCGCATAGTCGGCTTGTAGCGCGTGATCTTTTAAGGCCGGCCAGTACTGCCTGATATGCGTATAAAACTGCGCGCTGCGCTGCGGGTCAACGTGGTATTGAACCGACTCAACCCATTGCACATCAGGGCCAAATCGTGCGCCGCCACCCAAGTCCAACGTGTAATGCACGCCAAGTCCGCCGGGCTCGGGCACGGGATAAACCAATCGGGAAAACGGTGCTTTGCCAGGCAGAGAAAAATAATTTCCCTTTGCGTAGCGAATAAGCGGCACAACGTCTGTTGGCAGCCCTGCGGTTTTATGAGCGACATCTGTCGCGCCAAGCCCGGCTGCATTGATCACAATTTTTGCGTGCAAGCGCATCGGCGATTGCCCACCGGTTTGCACCGTGAAACCGGTGTCGGTGACGGCGATATGCTCAACCGACGTTTGTAAGGCTAGCACCGCACCATGACTTTCTGCGTCGCCCAGCAGTGCCAGCATGAAGGCATGGCTGTCGATGATGCCGGTCGATGGAGACAGCAACGCAGCCACGCAAGCGACTTCAGGTTCGAGTGCAGTGGCTTGCGCGGCGGTGAGCAAACGCAAATCATGTACACCGTTGGCTATGGCACGCTCGCGGATTGCGTGCAGTTTGTGTTCTTGCGCTGCCGAGGTGGCGACAATGAGTTTGCCGCACGCCCGGTGAGCGACACCGTGGGTCGCACAAAATTGATAAAGCTGCGCTTTGCCGGCCACGCAATAGCGCGCTTTGTCGGTGCCAGCCGGGTAGTAGATGCCGGCATGGATGACCTCGCTATTGCGCGAACTTGTCTCCGATCCAAACGTGGCATGGCGCTCAATGATGATCACCTCATGGCCGGCCAGTGCCAATGCCCGCGCGCAAGCCAGGCCGATTACGCCGGCGCCAATCACGATGGCCTCTACCGTCTCTTCCAAGGGCGCTCCAGTGGGGTGGTGAGCGTGCCGGGACACGCAGAAACCACCAATGATAGCGCCCACCGCACATGCCGCATCAGGATCGCAAAAAATGCGCTGTGTGCTGACCCAGTCAGCGCAAGTCAGGCAACGGGATTGATCGTGCCATGTCGAGTTTTTTCATCCCTGCCAACAGCGCGGGCTTACAGGACTGTTCGAAATCGTCGCGATATTCGCTAGGTGGCTGCCAACCCCGCTTGCGCCAAAGTGACTGCACATCGGTCTTATTGCGTTTGGCTTGGTCCGCAACGCCTGGTTTTGCAAAGCTCAGATCAGTTCCCATTGTGTTATCTCCTCGGCAAAAAATTGTGTGCATGCGCATATAAAAATGAGTCAGTACTGTACAAATATACAGTAAAAATAAGAGTCCGAAAGACTTTTTTTTGACCATTTCGGTAAGGCGAGGTGCTGCTTGCCATGACAGGATAAGCCGCCCGTTCAAAGACAAAAGTATCGCGCGAAGGCGTAATTGGAGGCGTTGGTTTAGGTCAATTGCTCGGGATTAAAAGTAAAATACGTTGAATTATTCAACTCAAATCAACTAAAAACAAAGGGACATCCAATGAATCAGCTCGACATGCAAGGCCGCCACGCGGTTGTCACAGGAGGTGCCACCGGTTTGGGCTATGCGGTTGCTTTACGGATGGTGGCGTCCGGTGCGCAGGTGAGCTTGTGGGATCGGGATGCGCAGGGGATGCAGCAGGCGATTGCTGAAATTAAGCGCCTTCATCCAAGTGCTGTCGTGCACCAGGTTACAGTGGACGTGTCGCAGCATGCGAGTGTCGTGCATGCGACCGCGCAAACTCTGGCGACGGCACCGGTTGATATTTTGGTTAACTCTGCCGGGATTGCCGGTATCAACACCAAGTTGTGGGATTACCCGATCGATGAATGGCAACAGGTCATGCGTATTAATGTCGACGGCATTTTTTATTGCTGCCGCGAGTTGGTACCGGGTATGCGCGCGCGACGGTACGGTCGTATCGTCAATATCGCATCGATTGCCGGAAAAGATGGCAATCCTAATGCCAGTGCCTACAGCGCTAGCAAAGCCGCAGTGATCGGACTGACCAAGTCGCTGGGCAAAGAGTTGGCTGATAGCGGTGTGATGGTCAACTGCGTCACACCCGCGGCGGTGCAGACGGCAATCCTGAAACAGAGCACCACCGAGCATATCAATTTTATGCTGAGCAAAATCCCAATGGGGCGCTTTGGATTGCCCGAAGAAATTGCGGCAATGGTGGCGTGGCTATCGACGGAGGATTGCTCGTTTTCAACCGGCGCGGTGTTCGATCTCTCGGGCGGTCGGGCAACGTATTAAAGCAAGCATGACCCAGACGACCTGACCCGCGCGCGCGATGGCGCGCGGGTCCTGGTTGTTTGAGTCAATCCGATCTGACCTATGCGGGTAGCACTTAAAAAGTGGGCACCCCTGGTTAGAGAGCAAACACACCGCATCATGATTCCAGCGACCCTGCCTTGGCACGGCGTCGCGTCGGATAGAGCACTCTTATTGATAACGAATCGAGCTTAGGCGTTTGCACGCTTTTGCGGCGCTCACCAAGCCTGCAGTCCAAAGGAAAATTAATCGTCAATCGGCGACATTAAACCTGTGGCTCGATACGAAAATGGTGAAGCGTTGAATAATCTGCCTTCGTCGCTTACCGACTAGCGAGCAAACTAGCCGACGCCGCCTGAACTTTGTGAGTGCCCCCAACGCTTGTCCCCAGCGCTTGCGAACTTCTTAACCCGACTGCGCTTTACACAATTCCCTGATCATAAAAACCATACTGGTGCTGCAGGTGATGGTGCCGCCTAACGCTATGACGACAGAGGCACCAAACGCGACGCCAATTTCGGTTGTTGCTTTATTCGGAAATTCTGTCATTAAGTCGTAGAGAAAGATCGTGGCAGCGAAGCCTGCAACAGCGGCTGAAAACCCAAGCGATGTGCCTACGCCTGTCAGGCAAAACTTGGAAGGGTGTTGATGTGACGTTGTGGCGTTGCTCTCATCAGGGGCGTCCTGCGCAGGCAGTTGGCTCATTTTTATTGCAGCACTGTCTGCCGCTTGATAGTCGCTGCGATCAGAAGAGCTGGACGTTTCGGAAAAGCCCGAAACTTCGCTAGAACCTTCCAATCCGGAATGTACGGAAATGGCCATTTCAGATTCTTCGTTCTTACTCTGTTCAGTTCCAATTTTCCAGTCTGCGTCTGCTGGAATAGTATTTTTCTTTTTATCTAAAGTCGTTTTCTCTGTTGTATGACCAGGATTTACATTTCTTGCTAATCCGCTGGAGGTGGAAGCAGTTCTGTCAGACATAGTTTTTCCTTTTAATTACATAAAGTATCAGTGCTGCAGACTAAGGATTCTGGCTTCGGCCAATTCGAATAAATCACGACAGTGAAATTTTCCGCGCGAGAGCTCGACCGCCATTTCGAACAGGGCTTTTGCCTCGAGCAATCTATCAATCGTAAGCAAGCATTCACCCAGCCGATAAGCTGCCGCCGCTTCATCTGACTTCAGATCAAGCGTGCGTGCAAATAAGATAGCGGCATGTTTAAACTCGCCAAGTCTTTGCAGGCATGAACCAGCTTGGAATGTATAGCGGCTATCAGCGGGAGCATGCAGCATCAGTTGCAAGCTGATGGGTAAAGCATGTTCAAACGCGCCGTCATTGCACAGCTTGCAGGCGATTTTATAAAGCGCTTGCAATTCCGCTACCGTGATTCCGCGCAGCTCACCTAGCGTGGCGCCTTCTTGCATTGACTGATCAAAATGTTCGAGTACTGTTGGCATGTTCTCCAGACTCGTCGTTAACTGTTTGACTAGCGCTGCAATGTCAGAATCAGCAGGCGGATAGGAATAAGTTGAAGGCACAAATTCTCCTTTTGCATGTAATAAATTCAGGAATGCCTACGCGATGTGAACACGCAGTGCGGGGGATGAGTGCTGGGAACGCCGAGCGGGTTCCCAGCAAAAGCGCGTAGTTTTCTCTGAGTTCGGTGTCCGGATTTTTTAATTTATTCTGAAATTAAAAGCGTGATTTTCGACGGCGTTTTATATCAAGATTTTGAATAAAATCACATCAGCTGAACCACCTGTTTGCATATCGCCCTATGCGTGCTCCAGCGCATGCTTGCGGACATGCACCAAACGCATAAGCCGTCGACAAAATTAACCGTCAATCGGCGACATTAAACCTATCGTTCGATACGAACAGTTTTAGGTGTCGAATGGTTTCATTCCAGTGGCTATTGACTAGCGGATAAGTTAGCCGAAAGGGCTAGAACTTTGTGCGTGTCCCAAAGCTTCATGCATTCTTGCCACTCGCGTGAAAGGAATGAAAGAAGCAAGCGCGTAGCGAAGGGCTGATTTTTTAGTCTTGCGCGACTCCACACCCGGTGACTATTTCGCGAGCTGCACGTTGCGTGATGCTGGCGCTTGCTCCAGCATCACGCTACATCTTATTGCTACCTAATCAAGCTCGGTCCAGATTTACCCCAAGCGCCAGAAAACCATGTGTCTGCAAAGGAGGATAGTTAAGCAGCGCGGACTCGACCGGCTCGGTGCCCCAGCCCGGGCGATCTGGCATAATCAGGTGGCCGTCTTTATACTGCGGCACATGGCTGTAGAGTTCATGGTCCCATGCGATGCGATCGATATCGACTTCCATGATGCGAAAATTGGGTATGGCCGCACAAAAATGCGCGTTCATCATCGTGCAGAGATGGCCGTAAAAATTATGACAGGCGACATTGATCTCATGCGCCTCGGCCGCAGCGGCAATCTTCAATGACTGCCAGACGCCATTCCAAGGTGTATCAACGATGGCGATGTCGATGGCCTGTTCGCGGAAAAACGGCAAAAACTGCTGCAAGCCGATGAGCGTTTCGCACGAGGCAATCGGATGCGGGCTTCGCGAACGGATGGTAGCCAGTGCGTGTGGATTAAGCGTGTCCAACTCGACCCAGGTCAGATCAAAGTCGGCGATGGCGCGGATGATTTCCAGATAGCCTTCTGTTTTTGCATTGAAGTTTAAGTCCAGCATGATGTCCATGTCAGGCCCGGCGCCGTCGCGCATGACTTGCAGATGTTCGCGCAGACCGTTCATGACTTTGCGGGCAACATTCAGCTCTGGCGAAAACGGTGTGCCAAAGCCCGGTGCCCAACCTTTCACCAGATTATTTTCGTAGCTGAACACATTGGTTTTCAAGGCGGTAAAGCCTTTGGCTTTGACCTCTGCGGCTAACGCGCGCACGTCTTCTTTGGTGGTGACGACGGGCTGATAAAACGGCGCACGTGACGCGCGCCAGGTCACGCAGTGCGACCAATACACCCGCAGCGTGTCGCGTATTTTGCCGCCTAGTAGTTCATAGCAGGGCACCTGCAGCACTTTGGCTTTGGCGTCGAGCAAAGCATTTTCGATGGCGCCTAATGCCTGACCGATGACGCCGCCCGAACCGGGACGGGTTACGCAGTGCAGGTCTGCCCCTATTTTTTCATGCTGCATCACCGACTCACCGATCATGCGCGCAGAAATTTGACGGATCACTGTGCCCACGCCGGGTGAGCCGAAACCTTCATCAAATTCGCTCCAGCCGACGATACCGCCCTCGGTTGTTATTTTTACAAAATAGTAATTGCGCCATCCGGCACTGCAAGACAAGGTGTCAACCGACGCGATACGGGCATTGGCATGCGATGTCATAACAATAAATCCTTTTCAATTTAATAGGAGGATGGATTATTTTTTATTTGTTGCAGTGCGGTTTGTGTTCTTATTCAAGATTACAGCATGCGATCAAGGATGCCGTATTTTGACGAATACGCAAAGGCAGGGTAAGGCTGTGCGTTACTACTATAAGTTACCCATTATTTTTCAGGAGCGCCAATGAACAGCGACACGATGCAGTCTGATTCTTTGCAGTGCAACGGCAGTCCTGTTGCCCCAAACCCTTCACACGATCCTGACGCGGCCGTATATCGCAAGGTCACGCTGCGCTTACTGCCTTTACTCGTGGTCTGTTATATCGTGGCCTATCTGGATCGGGTGAATGTCAGCTTTGCCAAATTGCAGATGGTGACGGATTTGGGATTTTCTGATCTGGTCTACGGCACTGGTGCCGGACTTTTTTTTATCGGCTATTTTTTCTTTGAAGTACCGAGCAATATTATCTTGCACCGGGTCGGGGCGCGGGTATGGATTGCTCGCATCATGATTACCTGGGGACTCATATCGGGTTGCATGATGTTTGTGACCGATGTCACCGGATTTTATCTGCTGCGGTTTGCGCTCGGTTTAGCAGAGGCAGGCTTTTTTCCAGGAATTATTTTATACCTGACTTACTGGTATCCGGCGCAACGGCGCGGCAGGATTGTGTCTCTGTTTATGCTAGGTATTCCCCTGGCCGGTCTGTTAGGGGGGCCGTTTTCAGGTTGGATTATGCGTAGCTTTGATCAGCTCATGGGCTGGCATGGCTGGCAATGGATGTTCCTGATTGAAGCTATTCCGTCGATCCTGATGGGACTCGTGGTGCTGCGCTATCTCGATGACAGAGTCGCGGATGCCACTTGGCTGGAGGAGGACGAGCGGACGCGGCTTCAAGAAAATATCGCGCAAGATGAAATTTCTAAAGTGCATGTGCCGGTATTACAGGTTCTCAAGAGTGGCCGCGTTTGGGTGTTGAGCTTCATTTACTTCAGCGTTGGGATGGGATTTAATGCCATCGTTTTCTGGCTGCCGACGATTATCAAAGGCATGGGTGTTACCGATACCTTCGAGGTCGGCTTATTGTCAGCGATTCCCTGGCTTGCGACGTTCGTGCCGATGATAATTGTTTCCCGAAGAGCCGATAGAAAAAGAGAGCGCCGCTGGCATTTTGTAGTGCCCGTTTTGGTGGGGGCCGCCGGATTATCCTGCTCGGTGCTTTTAGCAAATAATAATACGTTGGCGTTTGCCGCATTGACCATCGCCTGCGCTGGGATGATGACGGCCTATCCGTTATTCTGGAGTTTGCCGACTGCATTTCTGGCAGGATCGGGTGCTGCCGCAGGTATCGCGGCGATTAATTCGTTGGGTAATCTTGCCGGTTTTGTTTCGCCCTATGTAATTGGCTGGCTAAAACAGACAACCCATTCCATGGATATTGGTATGTATTTACTGACTGGGATCCTGATTATTGGTGCGCTGGTGACATTAAGTATTCCGGCAAAATTAGTCAACCGTTAAGGGCGCAACATTTTATTTGTATAAAATAATATGGAAAATTTACATGCAATAATTTTCAATCGACAAAAAGCCTTCCGGTAAAGTACGCTCAGTGGCGTTTTAATCTTCCAGCATTGCTTTACCGGACACCTCATGACAAAAGTTGATTTACTGATTCAACACGCCGCAGTCTATGACGGCAGTGGCGCCGATCCTATTCTCTGCGATGTGGCCGTCAAAGATGGCCTGATTTTCTCCGTTGGTACCGCACTTGACCTTGATGCTGCCGATACGATCGATGCTACCGGCCTGGCTTTGATGCCGGGCATTATCGACAGTCATACCCATTTTGATGCGCAAATCACCTGGGACTCGCAGGTGCGTCCGTCACCGGCGATGGGTGTCACCACCGCCATCATTGGCAATTGCGGCTTTACGATTGCACCTTGCAAGCCGGCCGACCGCGAGTTCACCATGCGCAACCTGACGCAGGTTGAAGGCATGTCCCTTGATGTGCTGCACAGTGGCATTGACTGGCGCTTTGAAACCTTCCCGCAGTATCTCGATATGCTGCGCACCAAAGGCTGTGCGGTTAATCTCGCCGCCTATGTTGGTCATTCATCGGTACGGACCTGGGTAATGGGCGATGCGTCTAATAAACGCGAAGCGACCGAAGACGAAATCGCGCAAATGACCGCCATCGTCGAGGAAGCGATGGCCGCTGGTGCCATCGGCTTCGCCTCCAGCACCAGTCCGGCCCACAACGGCGAAGGCGGTTTGCCCATGCCCTCGCGACTGGCTAGTGATCATGAAATGATGTCCCTCATTAAAGCGATGGGAAAACGTGGGCAGGGTGTTTATATGGTGACCAAGGGTGGTCAGATGCCGATCGCGTTTTTGGAAGAGATGGCGGTGCAGTCGGGCCGGCCCGTGATGATCGCTGCGCTGCTGCACAATCCCACTAATCCATCGGCCGTGTTCAATGATTTTAAAGGGATCACTGAGGCTAATCAGCGCGGTGTGCCGTTGGTGGGGCAGGTGTCCTGCTGCCCGCTGACGATGGATTTCACCTTTCATTCGCCCTATCCGGTCGAGGGGCTGGCAAGCTGGAAGGCGGCATTCGGGCTCTCGGACGCTGGGCTCAAAGCCAAGCTGGCTGACCCGGCATTCCGGCAGAGTGTGCGTGATGAACTGGCTGGCCCGACGGCGTTTCGCTTATTTAACAATGAGTGGGACAAAGTGCATGTGGTCGAGACCAAACTGCCGCAGCACGCACACCTCGAGCAACGCAGCGTGGCCGAACTGGCGCAGGAGCAGAACAAAGACCCGCTGGATGTCGCACTTGATCTGGCGTTGGCTGAAGATTTACAAACGGTATTTACCGCGATTTTACTCAACAGCGATACCGAGGCGGTTGGTACCTTGCTCAATCATCCGCATAGTCTGGTGACCCTGAGTGACGCGGGTGCGCATCTGACTTTTTTTAATGATGCCGGTTTTGGTTTGCACTTGATGGGGCATTGGGCGCGTGATCTTGGCATCATGCGTTTGGCTGATGCCGTGCACAAGCTGACTGCGCAGCCGGCACGGATTCTTGGGTTGCAGGGCAGGGGCTTGATTCGCGCAGGCTTTGCGGCCGACTTATTACTGTTCGATCCGGCAACCGTGGGACGCGGCGTAAAAAAACGGGTATTCGATTTACCGGGTGGCGCGCCACGGCTCGATACAGATGCGCTTGGCGTGCACGGCGTGTGGGTCAATGGCCAGCGTCTGGCCGACCGCAACGGACTGCTGCCGCAGGTGCCGCTGGCAGGTGTCTTACTGACAGAATTTGATTAAAACAGATCGATCTGATCGACCTGTTTAGTATCGCCCAGTGCAGCACAGATCGGCGCCGCGCGCAGGGCCACTAGGTACTGAGTTCGGGTGGATTCGTAAAGCCTTGACGAAAATAATTGTCGCTATCACCGGCAAACCGGATGCCGGCTTTTTTGACCGCCTCATCATCCACTTTCAGAAGCGGTGTGTATTGCGGATGATGATGTTCAAGATAGGGATTGTTGCGCGCGGCGTTATAGCAAAACAGCACTGTCCAACGCCGATCTGGCGAGCGGTTCTGGTCAGAGCGGTGCATTACATTGGCATGAAAAAACAAGCCATCGCCCGGCGCCATTTCGGCATAGACCAAATCTAGATTTTTCAGCATCTCCTCGACCCGACGCGGATTGGCGCCGACCTGATCGCCGGGTAGCACACCGTGTTCAACCCGCCCCGCATGATGGGAGCCGCGAATGACTTGCAGGCAGCCATTTTCACGCGTAGTTTTATCGAGCGCGACCATGACGCTGGCCATGTAGGGGAAGACGCAGCCATTGTGATACCAATAGCCGTAGTCTTGATGCCATTCCCATGCACCGCCTTCGAGCGGTTCTTTCGCAGTCAGTTTGGAGTGGTAGTGGTATACCTCACCACCGAGCATGTCTTCCATGGTGTCGACGACGCGGTGGGAGCGCGCCGCGAGTCCATAGACGCTATCGCCGGGATGATTCCAGGTGGCCATGCGGGTCGCTTTGCCGCTGGCGTCGTTGCGGTTGTACAGACTGGCCTGCAGTTGAGGATCGGTTTCGATCGCGCCGCGCAGCAGCGCGATTTCTTCGGCGTCGAACAAAGAAGGAATGAGAATATAGCCGTCGCGTTCATAGGCGGCGCGTTGCGCAGCGTTTAATAGTGAGGACATCCCGGTCTCCTTGTTGGCTAGCTGGCCAGCCTGTTATCAATCGGCGTAACCCGGATTAACCCGATCGAGTACCCGCATCATCGCTTCAAAGTAAAGCCGCTCGCGCTCTCCCCGCGGGTGACGATCGTCTGCGCCGGGATTGAGCACTTTGTTAATCACGTCTTCGCTCAGTATCTGCAGGGGGCGGCCCGTACTCATCGCTAAGATTTGTGTTTGGCAGGCACGTTCCAGTTTGTAGAGGCGGCGATAGGCTTGCGCGATGTTGTCGCCCACCGTCACGACACCGTGATTTTTCATGAACAGCACGGTTTTGTTTTCCATCAGCGCAGCCAATCGCTCACCTTCGGCAACCGTGGTGGCCAAGCCGGTATAGGTGTCGTCGTAGGCAATGCGATTGTAAAAAAACGCCGCGGTCTGGGTCGCGGGCAGCAAGCGGTTTTCTTGCAGCATATTGAGTGCGAGTGCCCAAGGCTGATGCGTATGCAAGACCACCTTCGCGCCCGTGATGCGGTGGAGCGGTGCGTGGATGCACTGCGCCGAGAGTTCGACTACGCCTTGTCCTTCGATTGTTTTGCCGGCCTCGTTAAAGATCATCATGTCGCTGGCACGCGCCTCGGACCAATGCAAGCCAAATGGCAAGACCAGATACTGATCCTCGCGCCCCGGCACGCTCACGGTGAAATGATTATCGATGCCTTCTTCAAATCCATCATGCACGGCCAGACGCAAAGCGGCTGCAAGATGGATTTTGATTTGCCGGATCTGATCCGGATTGGGCTGCGTGGTCAGCGCGTGAACGGTCATGGTGTGGTTCCCTCCAAAATTGCAAAAAATCAATCCCGTAGGGTAGCGGAAAGTGCCGGCAGATGCCGCAATTCTGGCGGGGTAAAAATGAATTTTCTAAAAATTTTTTGGCAGAGAATATAAATTAGGCAATAGATTTTTAAATAATCCCGCTGCGGCGATTTTGGCGACCCTCAGTGTGATCTGCTTGAGGGGAAGCAGAATACGCTACCGACTCAATTTTTTATCGGAACCTGAGCGAAGCTTTGTTCGGTCAGACAGTTATTCCACCAAAATCTGCTGGGTCCATCCATAAGGATCGGGGATGCGTCCATATTGCAGATCCGTCAGGGTTGAATAAATATGCTGCGCAACCGGTCCGGTTTGCTGGTTATTAATGACGGTTTCTTTTCCCATGAATCCGAATTTACCCACTGGGGCGACGACGGCGCCGGTACCGATGCCAAATACTTCGGTAATGCGACCGGCATCAATGTCGGCGAGCATGGTGTGGACATCAATTTTGTCTTCGCTGATGGTGTAGCCAAGAGCAGGGGCCAATTGCAAAATAGATTCGCGCGTGACGCCCGGCAAAATGCTGCCCGATAAGGCGGGTGTGCAAAGATGTTTTCCTTCTCGCACAAAGACAATATTCATCGCACCGACTTCTTCGATATAACGCCGCTCCAGCGCGTCCAACCACAGTACCTGTTGATAACCCTGCTGGCGAACCTGCTCGGAAACGTACACCGTCCCTGCATAATTACACGCCGTTTTGATGTCGCCCGTACCGCCCCGCACCGCCCGTACAAAGTCATGCGAAATATGAACCGATACCGGCGCGAGCCCATCACCAAAATACGGACCAACCGGGCTCAAGATCACGTAGTGTAAAAACTGGCTGCCGGCACGCACTTCAAGCGTGGGCTCGGAACCAATGATCACAGGTCGGATATACAAGGCACTGCCGGGTGTACGCGGCACCCATTCGTGTTCGAGTTTGACCAAGGCCTTAATGTACTCAAGATGAATGTGCGGATCAATCTGCGGCATGCTCAGGCGTTGCGCTGAGCGGTTCAGGCGCGCCATATTTCTGTCGGGACGAAACAAATTAATGTGACCATCCGAACGGCGATAGGCCTTGAAACCATCAAACACATCTAACCCGATCTGCAATACCTGAGCGGCCGGATGCACGGCAAGCGGCTTGAATGCGCCAATCACCGCATCATGCCAGCCCCGCTCATTGGTGTAATGCTGGGTGAACATGCGGTTGGTATAAGTGCGGCCAAAACCCAGGTCGGCAGGCAAGGTGACGGGGCGGGCATTGTGGAGTGGTTCAATGATCATGGCGTGGGTCTCGGTAAAAAGCTGGGTCGTGCCGTTAATTATTTTTATTGAATCACGGCGAGTTGTACGCGTTTTTTTTCTCTAAACGTATAGAGCGTCAAGACGCTATTTTTTCTATCACCATTGGCATCGAATTCAACTAGGCCGGTTACCCCCTGATAGGGCGTGCTGGCGAGTGCTGGAAGATAGCGGCTTGGGTCGACCGAGCCCGCTTTCTGCATGGCAGCGATCATCAGCATCGTGGCGTCGTAGGCGTAGGGTGCATAAATTTGTACGGGGATCGTAAATTTTATTTTGAATTTTTTTCGAAAATCTTCCATCGCTGCTTGTTGGGTACGCTCCACGCCGCCCGGCTCGGCACACAATACGGTATTGTCAGTGAGGCCTTCGCCCGCCAGTATCGGCATTTGCTCAGTACAGATGCCGTCGCCGCCTAAAAACTTGGCGGTGATGCCGAGCTGCTTCATCTTGCGCAGTAACGGGCCACCCACGGCATCGATGCCACCAAAAAAAATCGCATCAGGATTTTTTGATTTGATTGCCGTGAGAATCGCACCAAATTCGGTCGATTTTTCTGTGGTGAACTGACGGCTGACGACGTTAATGCCACTTGCTTTGGCTGATTTTAAAAACTCGTCTGCGAGACCCTGACCGTAGGCAGACCGGTCATCAATGACCGCCACCGTTTTTATTTTTAAATCCTGCGCTGCATAGCGTCCCATCACGCTGCCCAGCTGCGCGTCATTGGCGACGACCCGAAACGTCGTCTTGAAACCCTGCTTGGTATATTTTGGATTAGTGGCCGACGGCGATATCTGGACAATGCCGGCATCGCTATAAATTTTGGATGCAGGGATCGACGTGCCGGAAGTGAGATGCCCGATGATCCCCTGTACTTTTAAGTCGACAAGTTTTTGCGCGGCCATGGTTGCCTGCCTTGGCTCGGCCGCGTCATCTTCGGATGCCAATAGAAATTGAATCTTACGACCCGCAATCACGATACCGCGGGCGTTGGCTTCATCAAGAGCCATGCGCACGCCATTTTCAGCATCCTTTCCCAGATGCGCGATGTTCCCCGTCAAGGGACTCACCTGCCCAATGGGAACAATCAGATCCTCGGCGCCCGCATGGCTACACCACGTAAAACACAGAGCTGACAATGATGCAATAAAGAGCTGGGGTCGAACGCGCATGGCATTTCCTTTTTGTTGGACGACGGCCTCGCGGATGCCGTTTTTTTTGCATTACGATTTATCGCACTGTCTTGCTGAGCTTTTGCAGCATGCCAAATTTTTGAAACAACAGCTTTTTATTGTCTGCTTCCATGATGTCGCACGTGCTCTGTGCATTGTTATTGTTTGCAAGCAGATTTCTGGAAAATTTTGTGGCCACAACAGCGGGTAATTCATTGGCAAATTGCTGCTGCAGCAGTTTGGTGGCGCCCTTGAACGCGTTGCTGTGTTTGAGTGGCAGCTCACGGTCGATGTCGGTGATACATTGCAGAATGATGGGGGGATTGATTTCCGGGCAATGGTTTTTTTTAAGGTAAACCATTTCGTGGCAGAGCTGCATCGTGTCCCTGACCAGCGTGCCGATTTCATCGTCACGCGTGATCGGCACGGCGGCGCAATTGGAGAGGCAGACAATCAGGGTCGTCAACATGGCGGCAGAGTGGTTTTAGTGGGTACTCGCGCAGCCGATACAGCATCGTGTCATGCTGGCAAAAACCCTTCGACGGACAAATAGCGCTCGCCGGTGTCGTAATTAAAACCCAGCACCCTGGCGCCTGCCGGCAAATCAGGCAGTTTTTGCGCGATCGCTGCCAGCGTCGCGCCTGAGGAAATCCCAACTAGCATGCCTTCTTCGCGTGCCGCACGGCGTGCATACTCGCGTGCGTCCTCAGCCTCGACCTGGATTGTGCCGTCGAGCAGGCTGGTATCCAGATTTTTAGGAATAAACCCGGCACCGATGCCCTGAATCGGGTGTGGTGCCGGCGATCCACCGGATATGACTGGGGACGCCTTCGGTTCGACGGCATAAACTTTGAGCTGTGGCCATTTTTCTTTGAGTACCTTTGCACAGCCGGTCAGATGCCCACCGGTGCCGACGCCAGTAATCAGCGCGTCCAGACCTTCCGGAAAATCGTTAAGAATCTCTAATGCGGTGGTCGCGACGTGCACGGCGATATTGGCCGGGTTTTCAAATTGCTGCGGCATCCACGCGCCGGGTGTGGCGGCGGTCAATTCTTCGGCGCGCGCAATCGCCCCTTTCATGCCTTTTTCTCGGGGCGTTAAATCGAAGCTTGCCCCGTAGGCCAGCATCAAGCGCCTGCGCTCAATCGACATACTGTCGGGCATGACCAGAATCAATTTATACCCTTTCACGGCGGCCACCATCGCCAGACCAACACCGGTATTGCCGGAGGTCGGCTCAATGATGGTGCCGCCCGCTTGCAACACGCCCCGTTTTTCTGCGTCGAGGATCATTGCTAACGCAATCCGGTCTTTGATGGAGCCACCAGGATTGCTCCGCTCGGATTTAATCCAGACCTGATGACTGTTGCCAAACAGGCGTTGGATCGCGATGTGCGGGGTGTTGCCGATGGTGTCGAGTATGCTAGCTGCTTTCATGTTCTTTGTTCCTCGAAGAAAATCTTGCTACTTAAAAAACGCTTTGATCCTTGATGAAAATCCGAAATCGATTTAATCTAAATCCACTTTAGCAGATGTTTTGCCGGCAGCGCTTGGCGCCGCCCGTCTCGCAATGTATGAGACAGCAGGGCGGGCAAAAGTCGCTTGTCGAATGGTAAACAACAGCGGTGTGTGATGAAAAAAATTGTGTGTTTTTTCTTGTTTTTTGTGACCGCTTCGGCTCAAGCGCATTGGGTCGAGTTTGCTAGGGCAGGCGTTGAAAAAATTTATGTCGATGTTTCAACAATGAAAATCAAGAAGGGTATCACCAGCATCTGGACTCTCCACGATTACGAAGAGGTCTCGCCGCATGGTGTGCTGTCTTTGTCCACCCAGACTGAATTCGATTGCAAAAAAAAGAAATACCGAACAGCGTATTCGATTGCCCATTCGTTGAATATGGGGCAGGGTGAACCTATCCTGCAAGGTTACAATTTTAAAAAATGGAATCCACAAAAGCTGAATGCAGAACGAGAAAATTTGTTATCGTTTGCTTGTACGTTAAGTAAGCAGCAAGCATCCCATCCTTAATCATTGCTGCGCTTGCACCGATCTCATTCGTGCCAGTCGCCTTGAAAGCAGTGTCGCATTTCATGGCCTAGCGTGTGCATATTTATTGCGCGCTCGGTATACACCACACAGGTGTCCGCTTCCCAGAAGGTACAGGCTTTCACGCTGTAACCGAAAGCACCAAAACCACGCCGACTCGCCTCACGATCACAAATCGCCTGCACGTTTACGACCGGCACCCAGGTAATTTTTGAGGTGCTCACATAGTTTTTTTTGGTATCAAACAAATCATACGGATTGTCCGTGCCGTCCGACGCCGCGCAGGCTGCTGAAGAAAATAATAATGCGGTAATCAACAAACCGATTTGGGAAAGGCTGCACTTCATCATGCAGGTTAGCGGGCCGGTAAACATGAGCGGGTTTCCTTTTTACGCACGTAATTTCTTACGCTGCGAAGAGTGGATAAAAGGGACGAAATCCGTCTGCAGCGCTTACTCTGACACGACGGTTTATACGAATTTAATACAATCGTACGTCGCTATATTAGCGGGAAGTTCAAAAACCGTTTGAGGACAAAAAAAATGACCGAATTCGGTCTGGATTTATTTGTTAAATTATTTTTTATTTAGCAATGAAAAATCTGAGCATTGTCAGATAAACGACGTTAATTAGCTTGGTCCGGCTTTACAAATAGCTGCTTGAGGTCTTGCACAACCTGCAGCATCGCAATCCCGATTAGCGACATTGAAATGGGGAGCACCGCCACAAAGCCGATCTGTTTGAATGCGGTCGCTCCACTCACCGCGCCTGCGGTGAACATGCTGATGATAAGCGCATAGTCTTTCAGCTTTTCGCGGTTGTACCGGACAAAATGAATCTCATTAGCTGCCTTTGATTGATTCCAGTAAAGCAGCTTGCCGAGTTCGATGCCAATGTCGGTTGCGACGCCTGTCATGTGGGTCGTGCGGATTTCAGATTTGGATATTTTGGTGATGATCGCGTTTTGCAGCCCCATCACGTAGCACAGTAAAAATACGATGACGGGCACGGTGAATTGCGTGTACATCGCCAGATTGGCGCCGACAATGCCGAACAATAAAAGCACAATCGCTTCCAGCAGCAAAGGTAAGGCGTAGCGGCTATGGATTTGCCGCCGTTGTCCCCAATTGACCAAAATCGTTGTGGTGGTGGCGCCGAATACAAAAGAAAAAAGCAGGGCAAGGCCGGCCATGACGGCGGTAAAGTTGCCTAATGCTAAATCATCACCCACAGCAGAGATAATCCCGCTCATATGCGAGGTATATCGATTAATCGCCAAGAAGCCGCCCGCATTGACCGCGCCCGCTATGAAGGCAAGAAAACTACCGAGTTGATAGTTGGCGCGATTGCTGCGGGTAACGCTGGTGAGGCGTTCTAGGGCATGAACCGGCATAGGTGCTTTCCCAATACTTAGCGGCCTTTCAGGTGCCAACGATCACAAGCGGATCAGTACCTTCGCATTTGCGCCACGTTCAACCTGCTGGTGCGCTGCGGCGATCTGATCAAGTGGGTAGATCGCGGTGGGTGGATGCAAAAATCCGGGACGGTCCAGCACGGCGGCGACCCCATCGAGTACGGTTTTCATCGCAGCCGGTTGAAGCCGATACACGATGAAAAAAATCATGGTGACAAAGCCAATAATCATGGGCCCGAAAGGCAGCGTAATCTGCGGATTACCGGAGCCATAAATGACAGCCTTGCCATCAAACTTGAGCAGGCTGCCATAGTGCGCCGCATGGGCGGCAGCATCTACTTCGATGATGCAATCGGCACCGTGACCATCGGTGAGTGCCTGCACACGTTCAACGAGTGACTCGCTGCGATAGTTGATCACGTCGGCGGCACCGGCGGCGCGTGCGATCGCGGCTTTTTCGTCGCTGCTGACAATGCCGATGACGCGCGCGCCGGCGATGGCCGCGCATTGCGTTGCATAGAAACCCACACTGCCGGCGGCGCCGGGAACGAGTACGGTTTTGCCTAACAGAGAGCCGCAGGCTTGGACTGCGTGCATGGCCGTCATCAGCGGGATCGCGATCGAAGCACCTACTTCAAAGGAAATCCCATCGGGCAGTGGCACCACCTGTGAGGCTGGCAGTGTGATGTACTCTGCCGCGGTACCAAAGGGTCTTTCCCATTGTCCGTTGTAGACCCAGACCCGCCGCCCCATCAACCCAGCGGGGGCACCGTCGCCGACCTGATCGACGACGCCAGCGCCATCGCTGTGGGGGGTGACTTCCGCGTAGCCGTTGCCGCGACTCGCAGTCCCGGCACGCGATTTCACGTCCGAGGGATTGACGCCGCTGAATGCGACGCGTACCCGTACTTCGCCGGCGGCGGCTTGTGGTTCGGGACGCTCGACGATTTTTAATACGTCGGCTGCCGGGCCTTTGCTGGTATAGATTGCTGCGCGCATGTTTTTTTTCCTTGTAGGGGATTCAATTGGAGAGGGGATGAATCTTGGCGAGTTGGCTGCGAGTGTAGCGGATGTGGGCCCCGGCGGCTTTCCTCGTAAAAGAAAAATGCGCCTACCCTGCGACCGAACCGTAATCAAAACAGTCCGACCACCACTCCGTTTTCATCGACGTCAATTTTTTCTGCACTAGGCACTTTAGGCAGACCCGGCATCGTCATCAAATCACCGCAGACCATCACGATAAATTGGGCGCCGGCGTTAAGCCGCACTTCACGCACCGTTACGACATGGCCGCTCGGCGCACCGCGTGAAGCGGCGTCGGTGGAAAAAGACGACTGTGTTTTGGCCACGCAAATCGGATAATGCCCATAGCCCTCGTCCTGCCATTTTTGCAGCTGCTGACGGATTTTAGCTGGGGCTGAAATACCGGACGCGCCATAAATTGTCGTGGCGACTTTATTGAGTTTTTCCCACAGCGTGTCGGCATCGGCATACACAAATTGCTGCTGCGAAGGCGCTTCGGCTAACGCCACGACTTCCTGCGCGAGCGTCTCTGCGCCAGCGCTGCCTTGGGCCCAATGATTTGCCAGCACAATCTTGACCCCCAGCTCGCGCATCCGTGCCGTCAGCAACGCAATCTCGGCATCGGTATCTTGCGTGAACCGGTTGATCGACACAATCGCCTGCAAGCCGTAGTGATTTTTTACGTTGTCGACATGACGTTCAAGATTGACCAGGCCCTTGCGCAAGGCATCGAGATTTTCGGCATTGAGTGCACCCACATCGACACCGCCGTGATATTTCAACGCGCGAATTGTGGCCACGATGACGCAAGCGGCGACCTTGAGGCCCGCTTTGCGGCATTTGATGCTCAAGAATTTTTCGGCACCGAGGTCCGCGCCAAAGCCCGCCTCGGTCACGACGTAGTCTGCCATTTTCAACGCACTGCGGGTGGCAATGAGCGAATTGCAGCCATGCGCGATATTGGCAAACGGGCCGCCATGCACAAATGCCGGATTGTTTTCCAGGGTCTGCACGAGGTTGGGCTTGAGTGCATTTTTCAGTAGCACCGTCATCGCGCCATGGGCATTCAGGTCGCGCGCGCGGATGGCCTTTTCGGCCCGGGTATAGCCAACGACGATATCGCCAAGACGTTCTTTGAGATCCTGCACCGACGTCGCCAGACAGAAAATCGCCATCACCTCGGAGGCCACGACAATATCAAAACCATCTTCGCGTAAAAACCCGTTGGCAACGCCACCTTGACCAACGACGATCTTCCTGAGCGCGCGATCGTTGATGTCAACGACGCGTTTAAAGGCAATCCGGCGCGGATCTAGGTCGAGTGCATTGCCGTGATGAATATGGTTGTCGATCATTGCGGCGAGCAGATTATTGGCCAAGGCAATGGCCGCAAAGTCGCCGGTGAAATGCAGATTGATATCTTCCATCGGCACCACTTGCGCAAAGCCGCCGCCGGTGGCGCCCCCTTTCATGCCGAACACGGGACCGAGCGAGGGCTCGCGCAAGCAGATGATGGCTTTTTTGCCAATGCGATTGAGTGCGTCGCCTAAGCCCACGGTGGTGGTGGTTTTGCCTTCACCGGCCGGGGTTGGGCTGATCGCTGTCACGAGGATCAGCTTACCGTCTGGTTTTGTGTCAAGGGTGTCGAGATAATCGAGCGCTATCTTTCCTTTGTAATGACCGTACGGTTCGATCGAGGCTTCGGGGATACCGATTTGCATTGCAATATCGGTAATTTTTTTCATCGTTGATTGTTGTGCAATTTCGATATCACTTTGCATGTTGTCCCCAAATTGTCTCGATTATTATTTGAACGTGTAATTTTATAGTGCCGCATCGGGTATTGCGACCTCTGTTAAACTTCCTGTTTCCGTTTTTGGTCGGTGTCTGCATGTTGGCGGTGCAGCGGGCCATGCATAACCCTATTTAAACAATCAGGAATTACCATGCCCGGTTTATTGCCCCACGTTGATCCCGATGGACTGCTTGAGTTTTCAGTGGTTTATACCGACCGCTCGCTCAATCATATGTCGAAAGCCTTCCAAGGCATCATTACTGACATCTCAGCGATTTTAAAAGAGGTGTACCACGCCAAATCTGCGCTCGTTGTTCCGGGCAGCGGCACCTATGGGATGGAGGCCGTGGCACGGCAGTTTGCGACGGATAAAAAATGTCTGGTGATTCGTAATGGTTGGTTTAGTTTTCGCTGGACCCAGATTTTTGATGCCGGCAAAATATCGCCCGACCTTCACGTGATTCACGCCAAACAAAGCACGGAAGGATTTGAAGGTGCATTTGCACCGCCGCCGGTGGAAGAGATCGTCGAATGGATTAAACGTGAAAAGCCAGCGGTCGTATTTGCGCCCCACGTTGAAACCTCGGCAGGCATGATTTTGCCGCCCGACTACCTGCGCGCCGTTGGTGAGGCCGTTGAATCGGTCGATGGTTTGTTTGTGCTCGACTGCATTGCCTCGGGGGCGATGTGGGTCGATATGGAGGCGTCCAAAGTTGATATCGTCATCAGCGCACCGCAGAAGGGCTGGAGTAGTTCGCCATGCTGTGCCCTGATCGCCATGAGCGCGCGCGCTCGTGCCAAGATTGACGCGACCAGCAGCACAAGCTACTCGTGCGATCTGAAAAAATGGTTGCAGATTATGGAGACCTACGAAGGCGGCTCGCATGTGTATCACACCACCATGCCTACCGATTCACTGCACGTTTTGCGTGACGTGATGAACGAAACCCGCATCTATGGTTTTGCTAAATTAAAAGAGCAGCAAATTGAGCTCGGTCGTCAGGTACGCCATCTGATGGAAGAAAAAGGTTTTAAAAGCGTCGCGGCAGCGGGCTTCCAGGCGCCGTGCGTGGTGGTCAGCTATACCACCGACCCCGAGATCCAAAACGGCAAGAAATTTATGGCATTGGGTTTGCAAACGGCGGCCGGGGTGCCGCTGCAATGTGGTGAACGGCCGGACTTCCGGTCGTTCCGGATTGGTTTATTTGGTCTGGAAAAGCTGCAGCACATTGAACGTACTTTGGGCCATTTGAATAGTGCGTTGGCTAATTTGCATTAAATTAACGACCTGGTCAGTCGCGTTCAGCGACTGACAATCTCGTTGCGGGTGGCTTTGGCAGCCGCAATAATCGTGTCAATATCTTCCTCAGTAACACCGGCGTGTTCTAGCGCATCGCGCAATAAGTCAATTACCAGATCAAACGATGCCGTGGTAATGCCGTGCTGCTGATGCGCTTCCTTGAGCTCGCGGCCTTCATACTCGGCGATGGGTTTACCCATTACATAAGAAATAAAGCCAACCTGATGCAAAATCAAGTGCTCCATGTCCACGCCTTCAAAATAACGCCGCAAGTTCGGACGCCGAAACATTCGTTTATAAAAATCGCGCACAATGCTAGTCACGACCGGAACGCCGCCGTATTTATCAAAAAGAGTCATCGCTTATTTTAAAGTGTTGGGTATTGATCGGGGCGGCGATCCAAGCAAGAGCGTTACCAACCATTTTTATTTCAACCTCCTTATTGTAAAGTGGACTGCCATTGTGCGCGGCGGTGGCAAAATACAACCGACAGTAGCGGTAGCGCGTTGTACATAATCAATGGCGCTAAAAAGATCAATGGGTGACGAGACGATGTTCTATCAGCGGGGTGAGACGATGCGTACATTGCGCCACCTTGTGCTGGCCGTTAGTGTCTTAGCGTTGCCGATTCGGGCAGTTGCTGAAAGCGGGGTCGTGACTTATGCCTGCGGTGGCATGGTTGATTTGGATAACATTTTTGAATCGGAGCGGAGTACCCGATCAGAAAAACAGTACCGCATCAAAGTCAGTTTTGATGCCGGCTATGTCCGCCGCGCGCCAGAATTGGCCAGCGGCTGTCTGAGTAAAAAAATTGAAATCTGTACCTGTGAACTAACGCCCGATCAGATTGCCTGTCGCAGTTTCGGGATGAATCCCGGCGGTCAAGAAACAGTCATGGATTTCACCATCGAGCGGCGGATGAATCGAATGCATATCAAGGGTCGCCTGTCCAACCCGCAATCTGGGCAAGTGATTGAAACCCGCGGCACGCTGGCTTGCCAGATCGAACCTTCATCAGCACAGTAAATCAACTGGAGATCACCATGACGTTTCGTGCCCTGTTTTTTATGCTGCTGTTTGCGTGGACTACGTCATTCGCAGCTGAGCCGCAAGATGGGATGCTACCGGTGCCGCTGAATCTGCAAAAAGAAGCCGCGCAGGCGCAAGCGGAGGGCAAACCCCTGGTGCTGATGTTCTCCTTGCCCGGTTGTCCGTATTGCAAAGTGGTGCGCCAAAATTATCTGGCGCCGATGTTGAAAGAAGATCCTGAGTCTGCGCGTCCGGTGCTGCGTGAGGTGCAGATCACAAGTGACCGACCCCTGATAGGCTTTGATGGCAGCCAGACCTCGCAGTCAGCGCTGGCTAGCCGCTATGGTGTGCGTATTGCGCCGACTTTAATTTTTGTCGACGCGCGCGGTGAAATGGTGGCGGATCCGATCGTCGGTGGTGACGGTACTGGGTTTTATCTGGCTTACTTGGACAGTGCTTTTGCTGCGTCGGCAAAAAAACTCTTGCCCAGTAAACGAGTCAGACCACGCTAAACGCGCTGTACCCGCCACAGGGACGTAAAAAAACCGGCCTGCGATCAATTTGGCAGGCCGGTTTTTTGGTGCGTTGGTTATTTCAGTTCAAGTGCCGCAATACCTGCTTCGGCCACCACGCCATCTTGCTGTGAGCTCGCACCGCTCACGCCAATGGCACCGACGAGTTGCTGGTTAACGAAAACGGGTACACCGCCTTCGACCATCACTGCGGTGGGCGATACGGTGACAACAGCTGGTCTGTTTTTGACGATCTCTTCAAACACTTTGGTGGCACGCTTAAATGCCGCGGCGGTTTTGGCCTTGGCAATGGCAATCTCGATACTGCCGGTTTGGGTGCCGTCAATGCGATTGAAGTGGATCAGATGACCGCCATCGTCGACCACGGCAATCGCCATGTTCCAGCCATTTTTGCGTGCTTCTGCTTCTGCCGCCGCTGTCATTTTTTTGGCGGCGTCGAGCGTGAGCACCTTTTTGTCAGCCAGTTGCGCGTGAGCAGAGCAGGACAGGAATACGATGAACGCTAAGAAGAGAGTGAATTTTTTCATATTTTTTTAAGGCCTTGAGCGAATAATTTTTACTGAAATTTGCAGCTGCCCGGTTCTGATATCAGCTGGGGGACGTAGTAGTGCGAAAAAAAGCCTTTCGGTTGCGCTGCCCGCATGTCGTCCTGGGTCAGATAGCGGCCGCTATTGGTGACAAATTCATTGGCCATCAAGAATTTGCCGGTGTCGAGTTCGATCTTGTAAAAATATTGTTCGAGATAGAGATTGGCCACGCGCGGCCGGTCTTCATGGGCGATGATGACTTTGTCATTCCACTTGTCAACGACAATGCCGATGCGCGGGGTATAGCCAACGGTCTCGCGAATGAGCGTCTTGTTTTTCCAATCGACCGTGAAGTCAAAAGTACAAAGCGGCTCGTTTTCTTTGCAGATCCATTTGTTTTTGTTCATCGCGGTGACCTTGCAGAGAAACTGTGCCGGACGCGCGGCCTGCGCAACAGAAGCCAGACCGAGCAGGAGCACGATCAGCAGGCTATGACAGGGTAATTTTTTTAGCAACGCGAACATGGAGCGCTCCACCCTCAAGGCATGGTCAAACAAACGAAACCCATTATAGAGGACAGCGCAGCGGGCAGGGGCAGTCTGCTGCCGGTTGGCTTGTCTACACCGCGGCCAGGATCTCCGCCCGGGTCAGTTGCGGTGCCAGCTGCAAAATAAAATCGAGCGTATAGGCGCGCAAATACGCGCCGCGGCGTACCGCTACCCGGGTGGTGTTGAGCGCAAACAGGTGGCCGGCTGGTATCGCCTGTAATCCGGGACTCAGATTGGCCCCGACGGCCATGGAAGCGACGATGCCTACGCCCATGCCCATGGCCACATATTGCTGGATCACGTCCGAGTCCATGGCGGTGAGTACGATATCGGTGTCGAGCGACTGAGCGCGGAATGCGGCATCAATGTGGCCGCGGCCGGTAAAGCCCTGGTCGTAGGTGATCAATGGCCACGCGGCGAGATCTTCCAGCGTGAGTGTAGGCAGAGAGAGCAGCATATGCCCATCCGGCACAACGACGACGTGATGCCATTGGTAGCAAGGGAAAGAGGCGAGTCCGTCAAATTGCGCCAAGCCTTCGGTGGCGATGCCAATATCGGCTTTGCCTGACAATACCCACTCGGCGATATGTTCCGGCGCGCTTTGCTGCAAGGCCACCCGTACGTCAGGAAAAGCCTGGCGAAAGGTCTGCACGATTTTGGGCAACACATAGCGCGCCTGAGTGTGGGTGGTGGCAACCGAGAGGGTGCCTTTTTTCAGACCCGCAAACTCATTGCCGGCCTGCTGCAGGTTTTCTGCTTCGAGCAGCAAGCGCTCAATGATGGGCAGCACATTTTTTCCTGGCTCGGTCAGACCGGTCAGCCGCTTGCCGTTGCGCTCAAAAATATCGACGCCTAATTCTTCTTCGAGCTCGCGGATCTGACGGCTCACACCGGGTTGCGAGGTAAAAAGTGCATTGGCGACTTCGGTGAGATTAAAGCCGCGTCGGACGGTTTCGCGCACGGAGCGCAGTTGCTGAAAATTCATGGTGGTCTCGGTGGTGCTGATTGGCGTGGCTGTGTTTACTTTGACGCGGCATGGTCAAAAAATACCCGTAATCGCTTGGGATTAGCCAGCAGGGTGTCGCCTTCTTTAAAATCGAGTTGGATGAAACGCTCACTCGGGATCAGTGCTTCGATCAGCTCGCCATTATCTTTACGTTCGAGTTCAAGTTGCGCCAATGGCCCGATGGCGTGCGCGCGGCGTAATTGCACGACGATGCCGGGTTCGCCCTGCACGTAGCGCTCTACATCGATTTCATGCGGACGCACATAGCCGATGCCTTGCGCGTCGTGGGTGTCAGCATGGTCGGGCACAGAAAAATTGCTGCCGGCGGTATTCAGCACGCCCTGATGCACGCGGCCGTGGAACAGATTGACGTTACCCAAAAAGCCGTACACGAACGGATTGGCAGGATGGTTATAGACCGCATCCGGCGTGCCGATCTGCTCGACTTTGCCTTTGTTCATTAAGACGACTTTGTCGGACACTTCGAGCGCTTCTTCCTGATCGTGCGTGACAAAGATACTCGTGACATGCAAATCATCATGCAGACGACGTAACCAGCGGCGCAGTTCTTTGCGTACTTTTGCGTCCAGTGCGCCGAACGGCTCATCGAGTAAAAGTACGCGTGGCTCGACTGCCAACGCACGCGCCAACGCGATACGCTGACGCTGCCCGCCGGAGAGCTGTGGGGGATAGCGGTCGGCTAGCCAGTCGAGCTGTACCAGATCAAGCAGGCGATGTACTTTTTCTTTGATTTGCGCTTCACTGGGTCGTGCATGACGCGGCTTGACGCGCAGGCCAAAGGCGATGTTTTCAAATACGCTCATGTGCTTGAAGAGCGCATAGTGCTGAAAGACGAAGCCGACCTGACGCTCCCGCACGTGGCGGGCCGACGCGTCCTCGCCATCGAGCAGCACTTGGCCGGCATCGAGTTGTTCAAGGCCGGCAATGATGCGTAATAGTGTGGTCTTGCCGCAGCCTGATGGGCCGAGCAGGGCGGTTAATTCGCCATCCGGAAAATTCAGCGACACATTGTCGAGCGCAACAAAATCGCCGAAGCGTTTGTTGATATGACGAACTTCGATGCTCATGAGTGATTCTCCTGCGATGTCAGCGCCATGCCATGATGCACGCGCCATTCAATAAAAGATTTCAATGCCAGTGTCACCAGTGCCAACAACGCCAACAGAGAGGCAACGGCAAAGGCAGCGGCGAAGTTATATTCGTTATAAAGAATCTCGACTTGCAAGGGCATGGTGTTGGTCTCGCCCCGTATGTGACCTGAGACCACTGACACGGCGCCAAACTCGCCCATCGCGCGGGCATTACACAGAATCACGCCGTACAGCAGCCCCCATTTGATATTGGGAAGCGTCACATGCCAGAAGGTGCGCCAGCCGGAGGCGCCCAGCACCAGCGCGGCTTCTTCTTCCTCGCTGCCTTGCGCTTGCATCAATGGGATCAGCTCGCGGGCGACGAAGGGAAAGGTGACGAAGATGGTGGCCAGCACAATGCCCGGCACGGCAAATAAAATTTGCACATCGTGTTCAAGCAGCCACGCACCGAACCAGCCATGCGCGCCAAATAGCAGCACATAAATTAGCCCGGAGATGACCGGCGAGACGGAGAAAGGCAGATCGATCAGGGTGAGCAGCAGGCTCTTGCCGCGGAATTCGAATTTGGTAATTGACCAGGATGCAGCAATACCAAAGATCAGGTTGAGTGGCACGGCAATGGCCGCGGTCAATAACGTCAGCTTGATTGCCGAGATGGCGTCGGGCTCAACGATGGCGGCGAAATAAGCCTGCCAGCCTTTGCGAAACGCTTCGATGAAAACAGCGACGACGGGCAGTAGTAAAAAGAGTGCCGCAAAACCCAGCCCCAACGTAATTAGCAGTACGCGAACCCAGAACGGCTCAAGGGTGGCGGCCGGGGTAAAAGGGGGCTCGTAGCGTGCCGCTAATGGCACTGCTAATGAAGTTGCTGCGCCTGCCATATCAAGACCTTTGTCTGGTGCTGCGGGTCCAGGCCTGCAGCAGATTAATCGTCAAGAGCATCACAAAGGATGCAACCAGCATCACCACCGCAATCGCGGTAGCACCCGCGTAGTCGTATTGTTCAAGCTTGGTAATGATGAAAAGTGGCGTGATCTCCGACACCATCGGCAGATTGCCCGCAATGAAAATCACGGAGCCGTATTCGCCAAGCGCGCGGGCAAAGGCCAGCGCAAAACCGGTCAGTAACGCCGGCAAAATGGTGGGCAGAATCACCCGATAAAAAGTTTGCAGGCGACTGGCACCAAGGCTCGCCGCCGCTTCTTCGAGCTCGCGTTCGGCGTCTTCGAGCACAGGCTGCACGGTGCGTACCACAAAGGGCAAGCCAATAAAAATCAGTGCAATGGTGATGCCCAGCGGCGTAAAGGCGACTTTGATGCCGAGCGGTTCGAGATAACGTCCGATCCAGCCATTACCTGCATACAAGGCGGTTAAGGCGATGCCGGCAACCGCAGTGGGCAGCGCAAAGGGCAAGTCGATCAAGGCGTCGAGCAAACGCTTGCCGAAAAAATGGTAGCGCACCAGCACCCACGCAAGGATGGTGCCGAAAAACAGATTGACCATCGCCGCAATCAGCGATGCGCCGAAACTGAGCTGGTAAGAGGCCACCACGCGTGCCGAGCTGACCGCTTGCCAGAATGCTTCCCAAGTCATCGCGAGCGTGTTGAGAATGACCGCAGAGAGCGGAATGAGCACGATCAGGCAAAGGTAAAAGAGGGTGAAACCCAATGACAAGTGAAAGCCGGGCATGACTCGGCGCGACGCGATTTTTTTGTTAATTTGAAAGGAAGGGGCGGCCATAGGCGCTTTTATTACTTTTGTAGCTGACAGGGGGGGATGATTTCATTCATTCGTTATAAAGAGAACGAATCTTTCGGCATGTTGATAGACGAATTTCAAATAAGCCGGGGACGGAGTGAGGAGGCTTTTGGGCTGTAATTGCCTGAAAAAAAGCCCCGCGCTGGGCGGGGCAATCCTGAAGGCTGAGGACTGAGGCGGTGGATTTGCGAGTCTGTTTAAAACGCCAACTGATAGCGTGCGACCGCAAAGGTTTCTTTTTTCCCGTCCAGCTTGCCGGCGCCCGTACCATCGCTAAAGCGGGTTTGCTCCAGATTGAAGGCAAACTTGGAAGACTGGTTCAGATACCAATTCAAGCCCACGCCCCAGGTTTTGGCGGAGGCAGCGTTGGCTTTGGCGCTATCGACAAAGTTGACGAAGGCATCTTTGTCGATATTGTTTTCCTGATAGCGCGTAACGATTTCCCACGCACCGAGGCCGCCGTTGGCGTTGAACGCGTTGTAAGGTTTGACGCCTTTGAAGCCCGCATCTTCACCGGTGAGGAGCCACGAGCCGGCGATCTGCCACGCATTATTGTTTAGGGTCGCAGCGGTGGTGCCGATTTTGACGTCTTGCGATACGCCGGCATATTCGGCAATCACGCCAAATGGGCCGTGATAGAAATGCGCTTGGGGTGACCAGCGAACCCGTTGACCGTTGGCGATCACATTGTCTGCGGCGCTTGTGGCGCTGGCGGCTTTGGATTTATAGCTAAAAAATGAGTTGGCTTGTCCCGGCGTTTTGTAGGTGGGCAAGTTGGAGGTGACGGTGCTGGAAGTGGCCACGCCGTTAGCGTTACCAAAGGTGCCGGCCACACCGAAGCCCAGACCGCGCAAGGCGCCGTCGCTGTCCGAAAACGGTGTCGCAAAAAGACGGGCAGTAAATTCTTTGTCGCCGTTGGTGTCTTGCGCGGTAGTGTTCTCGCCGCCATCGATGACGCCATTAAATACACCCACCGCATAATTGAGTTTTTTGTTCAGCACGTCGCCGCTCAGCGACAAGCCAAGATCGCGGTTGGGCAGGATGTTGTTGCTCACATAGCTGCGTTCAATAAACTTGATATCCGAGCCGCTCTGCAAGCGCTCCAGACCTACGAAGGGTTTGGATTTTCCGAGGCGAAGCTGGGCTGCCGGATCAAAGCGTGCGTCCAGATAGGCATCGACAACCGCAGATTTGTTTTCGCCAAACTCCGGTGTGAAGCGAAAGCCGTACTTGCCAAAAACAGTCCCTTCAAATGTGGGGCGAATACGGCGTGCGGTAAAGCCATCGATGGTGCTGGGGAAGGCGTCGCCTTCGTAGTTGCGGTAGTCGAGTTGGACTAAGCCCCGCAATTTGTATTCAAACTGACCATCTGCTGATTTCAAGCCAAAGCCCTTGTCGCTTGCGGTGAGGACGGCTGTACTCTTTTGTTTGGCGGCGGCTTCTTCGTTAGAAATTTCCAGCTTGCGATCCACAATTTTGACGCGTTGGTCTAATTCTTCGATCAGGCTTTTGAGGCGATCAATTTCGGCCTTGTCGTCAGCAAAGGCTGGCAATGCTGCTGCAGACAAGCCGCTCACAAATAGAGGAAGGAGTCGTGCTCGGAGGCGCGCGTATCGGAATTTCATTGTGCTCTTTCTCTTATTAAAGGGTTTTCTGACGCGTTCATTTATTTACCTGGCTGATAGATCTGATCAAAAATGCCACCATCAGAAAAATGCGTTTTTTGTGCTTTAGTCCAGCCACCTGCCGCTTCTTCAACGGTGACTAGTTTTACTTTTTGAAATTGCGTGGCGTATTTGGCGGCGATTTTTTCATTGATTGGTCGGTAATAATTTTTCGCAGCGATTTCCTGTCCCTCGTCGCTATACAGATACTCAACAAAGGCTTGGGCAACTTTGCGGGTGCCACGACGGTCGACGACTTTGTCGACGACAGCCACTGGTGGCTCGGCCAAAATGCTGAGGGAGGGCACAACCAGATCGACTTTGTCGGCGCCTAATTCTTTGATCGATAGCAGCGCTTCGTTTTCCCAGGAAATGAACACGTCACCGATGCCACGCTCCAGAAAAGTGGTCAGGGATCCTCGTGCGCCGGAGTCGAGCACTGGCACGTTTTTGTAGATTTTTGTCAGAAATTCTTGTGCGGATTTTTCATTGCCACCCGGTTGTTTCAAGGCATAGGCCCAGGCAGCGAGATGATTCCAGCGTGCGCCACCGGATGTTTTTGGGTTCGGTGTGATGACGGACACGCCTGCTCTGGCCAAGTCGTTCCAGTCTTTGATGCCTTTGGGATTACCCTTGCGGACCAAAAAAACAATCGTCGAGGTATAAGGCGCGCTGTTATGCGGCAGGCGCTTTTGCCAGTCTTTAGCGATCAGGCCGCGCTCGGCGATGGCGTCGATGTCGTAGGCGAGTGCTAGCGTGACGACATCGGCAGCGAGGCCGTCGATGACGGCACGCCCTTGTTTGCCCGAGCCACCGTGGGATTGCTTGACGCGGAGATCGTCACCAGTTTTGGCTTTCCATTGCGTGGCAAAGGCTTTGTTGAAATCCTGATAGAGCTCGCGCGTAGGATCGTAGGAGACGTTGAGCAGAGAGACTTCGGCAGCAACGACGGTTGATGCTGCGGACGCAGCAAGCGTGAGTAAGGCTATGGCCTGAATGATTTTTTTGAACGACATATTTCCCTCGACGTTGATTGAACGAACGAGAGAAGATTAATTTCAGGACAAATTAAACGGAACGAATATGTTCGTGCTTGCTTATGTGCTCAACACATATGGTGGCGTGCGGAGGAGGGAAGTGCGGATGCGCGGTGCGTCAGCTTGTGCCGTTGCGGGCCACTTCGATGGCGCGTTGTGCCTCGGCCTGGCTGTCTTCATCGCCTTCTCGGGCAATCAGCTGGCCGTGCACGCTGGCACCGGGTTCGACGGTGATGGAGCGATGGGTGATGTTGCCGCGGACTTCGCAACCATCCATGAGTTCGATGCTTTCGGTCGCAAAGATATTACCGATCACCTTGCCGGCCACGCTGACGTTTTGGGCGCGGATGTCGCCATGAATTTCACCGGTTGGGCCGATGATGATCCAGCGTGATTTGCCAGCCTGCTGTTCAAGGTTGCCGTTGAGCCGACCGTCAATGCGCAAGCTTTCGTCGACATGCAGCGTGCCCTCAATCCGCGTGGCGTTGCCCACGATGGAGTCGAAGCTTTGCATGCTGTTACGGTGCGACGAAGATTTCATTTATGAAAACACGAGATAAAGTTAATCCGAGGATGGCTGAGACTAACAGCCTGGGGGTTTATGAGCAACTGTCCCTTGCGATTGGCGCGGGGCGGCCCCCTGATTGCTGAGGGCTGGCGTGATAGCATCCTTGCGTAGTTTTTCATCAAAAAGGATCGCCATGGCTGCGCTTAAAATTGATTTTGTTTCTGATATTGCCTGTCCCTGGTGTGCGGTTGGCTTAGCTGCACTCGAACAGGCCATCGACAAGCTGAAAGACGAGGTGCAGGTTACGCTGCATTTTCAGCCGTTTGAGCTCAACCCGACGATGCCGCCAGAGGGACAAGATATTGTGGAGCATCTGAGTCAGAAATACGGCATGACTGCTGCGCAGGTCGCGCAAAATCAGGAACATATTCGCCAGCGCGGGGCCGAAGTCGGCTTTACTTTCAATATGGACGGCCGCAAGCGTACCTACAATACTTTCGACGCACATCGGCTGCTGCATTGGACCGAAACTGAAGGCGCGCCAGACGCGCAACAAAGGCTGAAGTGGGCGCTGCTTGATGCTTACTTCACGCTCGGACAAGATCCATCGAACCACGCTGTGCTGATTGGTGCGGCGGAAAAAGCGGGCCTCGATACGGTTCGCGCGGCCGCTATTTTGGCAAGCGACACCTATGGTGCCGCTGTGCGTGAGCGTGAGAAGTCGTATCTGGCAAAAGGCATTCATTCGGTGCCGTCGATTATTTTTAATGATCAGCATCTGCTGCAAGGTGGTCAGCCGGCTGCGACCTTTGAGCAGGCGATACGGCGGCTTGCCCTCGCCGAATGAGCCGGGGTAGCCGCTTTGGGCGGGCCGCGCTACTGATACTTGGCGCGCTGCTGCCGGTTGGATTGAGCTGGGCTGCGCCCTTGCAGATGACGGAGATTGCACCGGGCGTGCATGTGCATCAGGGTGTGCATGAAGAATTCGGCGCGCATTATCACGGCGATATTGCCAACATTGGTTTTGTAATCGGGCGCGATGCAGTGGCCGTGGTTGATACGGGTGGCAGCTACCAGGTCGGGCTTGCGCTGCGCGAAGCGATTCGGGTGCGCACGAGCTTGCCGATACGTTTCGTGATTAACACGCATGTGCATTCGGATCATATTTTTGGCAATGCCGCGTTTGAGCAAGATCAGCCGATCTTTATTGGGCATCATCAGTTGCCGCGTGCGATGCGGCTGCGTGCAGAGGATTACACCACCAATATTGTGACCATGCTGGGCGATGCCGCAGCGGGCAGTCGGATTGTATTGCCCACTCAGCTAGTGAATACCGTCACTGAGATTGATCTCGGCGAGCGGGTGCTGACGCTGCGTGCGTGGCAGCCCGCGCATACGGATCATGATCTGACGGTGTGGGACGCAAAGACTGGCGCGTTATGGTGTGGCGATCTGCTCTTTGCTGAGCGGGCGCCATCCATTGATGGCGATATTCACGGGTGGTTGACCGTGATGAGCGAGCTTGCCGCGATGCCGGTGCGTTTGGCCATACCGGGGCACGGGCCAGTGTCGCCGGAAAAAAACGCGGTGCTGGCAAAACAGCGCCAATATTTGCAGACCTTGCTGGATGATCTGCGTCGCAGTATCAAGGAAGGTAAATCGATGACGCAGACGATCAAGTCCGCTGCGCAATCAGAGCGAGAACACTGGATTTTATTTGACGGTGTCAATGCGCGCAATGCGACGCTGCTCTTTCCGGCCTTGGAGTGGGAATAGAGGCAGCGCTGCGGCGCAAACAGTGAGCGCTACGCTGCCTCGCTAAACAAAATATTCTTGGTCCCATAGTGTTGCAGGGCTTCAAAAATCCTGCGCCGGTAGTGCGTTATTGCTGCGTCCTTTACGTGACCAAATCCGCGGATGTGTAAGGCGAGCGCGGCGATCTCCGTGGCTTGCGACACATTGTCAGCGTTCAAGCTGTCGAGCAGTGTTTGGATCAGCTCGCGGTACTCGACAATCAATTGCCGCTCCATGCGCCGCTCGGCGGTCCATCCAAACGGGTCCAGTTTCGTGCCGCGCAGGCGCTTGAGCTTGGCGAGCACCTTCAATGCCTGCCAGATCCATGACCCGTACGCGGATTTAACGAGATTTCCTTGTGCGTTTTTTTTCGAAAACAGGGGCGGCGCAAGATGGAATCTGAAGCGCAGCTTGCCATCAAACTGCTGCTTTAATTTTTCGATGAAGGTGCCGTCTGTGTATAAGCGTGCGACCTCATACTCGTCTTTGTACGTCATCAATTTGAATAGTGATCTGGCGACGGCCCGGGCAAGCTTGTCGCTTTGCCCACACGCGGCCTCGGCCTGCTTCACGGTATCGATTAGTGCTTCGTATTGACGTGCGTAGGCGGCATTTTGGTAGGCGCTGAGAAATGCGACATGGCGTTTCATCAGCCCAGCCAGCGTCTCGGGCATTGTTAGCATTATGGGCTGCGCAGGGCTTGTGATCCGTTCGACCGCCTTTAAATCAAACGCGGCTCGGCGTCCCCACAAAAAGGCCTGTTGGTTGACGTCGATGGCCACACCATTGAGTTCGATTGCCCGCATCAGCGCAGCAGAGGACAGCGGCAGCAGACCCCGCTGGTACGCGAAGCCCAGCATAAATAAATTGGTGGCGATTGCATCACCCATGAGTGCCGTCGCCAGCCTAGTCGCATCGACATAGTCGCTGCGACCAGCCACCGATTCATCGATCAAGGCCTTGATGTCATCGGTCGGAAATTGCCAGTCGGGCTGGCGCGCAAAATGACCGGATGGCTGCTGGTGTGTATTGATCACGGCATGGGTGCGACCAGCGCGCATTTTTGAGATTGCGTCGTGCGCACCCGAGGTCAGCATATCGCACCCGAGCACGAGGTCGGCCTCACCGGTGGCGATGCGCTGCGCGCAGATTGCTTCTGGTGTGACGGCGATGCGCACGTGCGAGCTGACCGAGCCGTTTTTCTGGGACATGCCGGTCATGTCGAGCACCGACACGCCTTTACCTTCGAGGTGACCTGCCATACCGAGCAAGGCGCCGATCGTGATGACGCCGGTGCCACCGATACCGTTGATGAGGATGTTATATGGTACCGCGCAGGACGCCAGCGCCGGCTCCGGCAGCGCAGCGAAATTGTCATGCGCGCGCTTGCCTGTCTTGGCTTTTTTAGGTGTGCCGCCGGTCACGGTGACGAAGCTTGGACAGAATCCTTTTACGCAGGAATAGTCCTTGTTGCAGGATGACTGGTCGATGACGCGCTTGCGGCCGAAGTCGGTTTCCAGCGGCAGAATGGCGGTGCAGTTTGATTGATCGCCGCAGTCGCCGCAGCCTTCGCAAACGGCATCATTGATGAACAGGCGCTGCTCGGGGTCGGGAAATTCGCCTTTTTTGCGACGGCGCCGCTTCTCGGCCGCGCACACCTGGTCATAGATCAGCACGGACACGCCCGCGACCTCGCGCAGTGCGCGCTGCACGGCGTCCATGTCCTGACGATCGTGCAGCGTGACCTGTGATGGCAAAGCCGAACGATCGTCATAGCGCGACAGGTCTTCGGTGACAAGCGCAATGCGCTGCACGCCCTCGGCCGCCATCTGCTGCGCGATCTGGCGCACGGACACCGAACCATCGACCGGCTGCCCGCCGGTCATGGCGACGGCGTCGTTGTAGAGGATTTTGTAGGTTATGTTGACCTTGGCCGCTAATGCGGCACGAATGGCCAGATAACCAGAATGAAAGTAGGTGCCGTCACCGAGATTTTGGAACACATGCGGGATCGTCGAAAACGCGGCCTGTCCGATCCATGGCGCACCTTCGCCACCCATGTGCGTGGTCAGCTTGTTAAATTCCGGGTAGATCGAGCTTGCCATGACATGACAGCCGATGCCGGCCAGTGCAAAGCTCCCTTCGGGTACCTTGGTCGATGTGTTGTGGGGGCAGCCTGCACAATAGTAAGCAGGGCGTGGCGGTGTGTTCACGGCCTTGTTGAGCACCTGCTCTTTGGCTTCAAGGAAGGCCAGGCGTGCCTTAATCAGCTCACTGGTGTGAAAGCGTGCAATGCGCGCTGCGATGACCCGCGCAATCTGGGCTACAGAGAAATCGACCTTTGCGCTCAGCAGCCAGTCGCCGCGGGGCGCAACCCATTCGCCTTTTTCGTCAAACTTACCCACCACGCGGGGGCGTACGTCTTCGCGCCAGTTGTACAGCTGCTCCTTTAGCTGATATTCAACGATCTGGCGCTTTTCCTCGACGACTAAAATTTCGTCCAAGCCCTGGGCAAACTCGCGGATACCATCGGGCTCTAACGGCCACGGCATGGCTACTTTATAGAGGCGAATGCCGATGTGTTCGGCCTGCTTTTCGTCGATGCCTAATTCCTCGAGCGCTTCGAGTACATCCAAGTAAGATTTTCCCGAGGCGATGATGCCCAGCTTTGCATTTGGACTGTCGATCATGATGCGGTTGAGCTTATTTGCTCGCGCATACGCGATCGCTGCATAGATTTTGTAATCCTGCATCAGTGCTTCTTGCTTACGCGCCTGTACCCCTAAGGTATCGGTAGAGAGCCGAGTGTTTAAGCCACCTTCGGGCATCTTGAAATCTTTTGGGTAAACGATTTTCAAGCGAAACGGATCAGCGTTGACGGATGCGCTTGATTCGACCGTGTCGGCCAGCGCCTTGAAGCCGACCGCACAACCGGAGTAGCGCGACATGGCCCACGCATGCAGGCCAAGGTCAAGGTACTCCTGCACATTGCAGGGATACAGCATCGGGATCATGCACGCAGAAAACAAGTGATCGGATTGGTGAGGCAGCGTCGACGAATATGCGCCATGGTCGTCACCCGCTACCAATAGCACGCCGCCATGTTTTGCGGTGCCCGCATGATTCATGTGCTTGAACACGTCGCCGCAGCGGTCGACGCCGGGGCCTTTCGCGTACCACATGGCAAATACGCCGTCGTACTTCATTGGGCCGATTAGCTCGGTGGTTTGGGTGCCCCAGACGGCGGTGGCGGCCAAGTCTTCGTTCACGCCCGGCACAAACTTTATCTGGTGCTGTTCAAGGTGCTTCTGTGCGCTCCACAGTGCCTCGTCGAGCATGCCAAGCGGCGAGCCGCGGTAACCACTGATGAAGCCGGCGGTGTTGAGTCCCGCCGCTGCATCACGCAGCCGCTGCATCATTGGTAAGCGCACAAGTGCCTGTATGCCACTGAGATAAATGCGATCGCTGGTGGCGGTGTATTTATCCTCGAGCGTGACGGCGGGACGGCGAATCGGCGTGATGGTCGTGGCGTGTGCAGGCGCTGTTGTAGCGGCCTGGGGTTCGGTCTGCATGGTATCTCTCCAAATGTTCATCGGTGTGCGCTGTGACCTTGGCTTGCCGGATAAGGCTGCTTTCGGTGACATAGCGCGATGCCGCGGTAACGGCACAGGTAATACGGTGTGACTCAAGACAGCAAAAATCGACCAGCTAATTCGTGATGTCGTTATTTTTGATCGCTTGCCAACATCACCTCGTGGTGGCCGGCGCCGGCAGCAATCATGGGAAAACAATTTTCTTCAGCGCTCACTTGTACGTTGAGAAAATAAGGGCCAGCGTTCGCCAGACATGTCGCGATCGCGGCATCGAGTTCGTCGCGACGCTTAACGCTGTGTGCCTGCCAGCCAAAGCCGCGCGCGACTGCAACGAAATCCGGCAGTGCTTCGTTATAGCTATGGCTATAACGGCCACCGTGGATCAGCTCCTGCCACTGCCGCACCATGCCCATGTAGCCGTTATTGCAAAGAATGACTTTCACTGGCGTGCGGTGCTGCATCGCGGTGGAGAGTTCTTGAATGTTCATCAAAATCGACGCGTCGCCGCTGACGCAGACCACCGTCTTGTCCGGATGTGCGATCTGGGCGCCGATGGCGGCCGGCAAACCGTAACCCATCGTGCCCGCACCACCCGAGGTGAGCCAGCGCCTCGCTTGCTCAAACTGCAGATATTGCGCCGCCCACATCTGGTGCTGACCGACATCAGTCGACACAATCGCGTCGCGCCCTGCGAGTTGCTGCTGCAGGCGGCACATGAGCGCCTGCGGGGCGATGGCGTCTGGCGTGTCGTCGAAGGCAAGCGATTGCCGCGCGCGCCAACCCGCTATCTGCTGCCACCAATCGTGCAGTCTTGATGCATCTAGTTGCTGTTGCTCGATACGCTTGAGTAGTTCTGACAGGATTTCTGCACAATCGCCCACTAGCGGGATATCTGCTTTCACTGTCTTGTTAATCGAGGTGGGATCGATGTCGACATGGACGATCTTGGCGTACGGGCAGAAATCGGATAAGCGGCTGGTGACGCGGTCGTCGAAGCGTGCGCCGATGCAGATGACCAGGTCGGCATGATGCATCGCGAGGTTCGCCTCCAGCGTGCCGTGCATGCCAAGCATGCCCAGCCACTGCGCACTGGATGCGGGAAGCGCGCCGAGGCCCATCAGTGTGAGCGTGCAGGGTGCTGCGCTAAGCTCAACCAAGGTTCGAAACAGCGTGCAGGCTTTGAGGCCGGAGTTGACTAAGCCGCCGCCGCCATAAAATACTGGTCGCTTCGCGTTGCAGATTGCGGTGGCTGCGTCGTTCAAGCGACCCGTGGGGCAGGCTTTCGTGCGTGGCGCCACCGGGATTGGTTTGAGAGTCTGGCAAGACGCGCTGGCGAGCTGAATGTCTTTCGGAAAGTCGATCAGCACCGGTCCCGGACGGCCGCTCGTTGCTATTTGATAGGCTTGCCGCACTGTCGCTGCCACTGCGGCGACAGTGCGCAGTTGGGTGTTCCACTTTGTGATCGTGCGCGAGATACCCAGCGCATCGCACTCCTGAAACGCGTCAGTACCGATCGCATGGGTGGCAACCTGACCGCTGACGCAAAGGACAGGAACCGAATCGCACATCGCATCCAGCAAGCCCGTGGTGGTGTTGCTCATTCCCGGGCCGGACGTGACGAAGACCACGCCGATTTTCCCCGTGCTGCGCGCATAGCCCTGCGCCGCATGTACTGCCGCCTGCTCGTGCCGCACCAGCACATGGCGCAATCGTGACTCTGCATGGAGCGCGTCATACAGGGGCAGCACGGCACCGCCCGGATACCCGAATACGGTGTCGATGCCCAAGTCGAGCAGAGTACGAATCAGCACCATTGCGCCATTTGGGGGAAGGGCGCAAGCGGTCGCAGCAGCAGTGGGGTAGTGGTGCAAGTCAGTTACAGTAGTCATGACGCTACTGTAATGAGGTCAAAGCAGAAAAGGCTTCCGTTTTTTTGCTAAAAAATGCAGAATTAAGAAAATTTTCCTGAAAATATTGGATTATACGAAATGAATCTCGACAAATTTGATATCGCCATCCTTGAGGCGCTGCAAAAAGATGCGCGCATCAGCTTGCAAGAGCTCGGCCGACAGATCGGCTTGACCTCGACCCCGTGCTGGAATCGGGTCAGGCGCATGGAGGAGGCTGGCGTAATTGAGGGCTATTCGGTGCGGGTTAATCCGGAGCAGATCGGCCTGACCGAGACCGTGATTTTGCATGTGACACTGGATAGCCATTCGGACGAGGCGCTGTTCGATTTTGGGCAAGCGCTGGAAGCGATCCCGGAGGTGATGGAAGCGTTCCTGGTCTCAGGCGATTACGATTACTACATCCGCGTAGCGGTCGAGGGGACGCGTGGCTATGAGCGTTTTCTGCGCGAGCGACTCTATAAGATCCCCGGGATTCGCAACAGCAAGTCGAGTTTCGTGTTGCGGCGCCTGAAGCAGAGTCTGGTCCCACTGCGTCGATCCCCTGTCATTGAAACGGGACATCGTTCAAACGCCTGATCGCCGATGAGCCGGGCGCGGGATACTATCCCACGCGCCGGACCAGGCATATTATTTACAACCGCCTTTGCCACCCCAATTGCCGGTGGTGACGTCGCCATTGACTGACACTGGCTTGTACCATCCGGTGTCTTTTGAGCCGGTGAATTTACCGGTACCGCCTTTGCGAATGTATTTACCTTCTTTGGCGCCACGCGTTTGGGAAAACACATAAGTAAGCACATCGCCCGAGACATCCGAGACTGCGCACAGGCCTTCGGCTTCGATGCTGTGGTCGGCGTAGATGACTGCGCCACCGGTGCACTGTCCGCTGAGCTCGTTATATTTTGAGCCTTCTTCAGCATGCATCTGGGTAGACGAACGAAAATGCATAAAGACGATGTTGTTACCCATATCGGTGGTCTTTTCTTCGACATCGACACTGGTGTACTGACCGCAAAGTTCAGCAGGGTCTTTGGCAGCGACGCTGCCGGCAGTAAGCAGGCTCAGGGCGGCGGCCAACATAACTCGGGATTTCATTGCAAGTTCCTCTCGGTGTTTGATTATTTTTTTGGGGGGCGCCGGCGTCTGAGCACCGCTCGTACGTCGAGTGTGCCATGGAAGAAAATTTTCTGTTTGCAGCTGCTAATTTATATTCAAAATGACATGACAATCAACAATAAAATCGGACACGACGTGGCTTGCAGAATCAACTAGGTATGATCCACATCTTGGCTGCCGGCCGGTTGCGCACCACATAGAGACGAGGCGATGCGAGCACCCCATACTGTCGCGATTTTTTGCGACGTCATTGATAATTTTGGCGACGCCGGTGTCTGCTGGCGGCTCGCGCGCGCGCTCGCATTGGATCACCATAAAGACGTGACCCTGTGGATCAATGACCTAGTTTCACTCAAGCGCTTGCGCCCCGCGATTGAGGTGCAGGCGCCGGCGCAGCAGATCGACGGCTTTACTGTGCGCGACTGGCAGGCAGATGCCGAATTTGGTGCACCGGCTGATTTAGTGATTGAGGCCTTTGGTTGCAAACTACCCGACAGGCTAATGACGGCGATGGCGGCGAGCGCCGTAGCGCCGGTCTGGATCAATCTCGAATATTTGTCGGCCGAGGCGTGGGTCGAAGGCTGTCATGCGTTACCGTCACCGCATCCGCGCCTGGCGCTGACGAAGTATTTTTATTTTCCTGGTTTTAGCCCACGCACGGGCGGTCTGCTGAAAGAAGCAGGCCTTGATGCGCGCTGTACAGCGGTGCAGCAAGACAGCGCACGGCGCCGACATTTTTTCGACGCACTCGGTGTGACGATGCCCGTTGCAGGCTCGGTGGTCTCGCTATTTTGTTATCCATCGGCGCCGCTGGCGGCCTTGTTTGCAGACTTGCAATCCGGTGCGCCGCTGCTGTGTTTGGTGCCAGAAGGTGTGGCCAGCGACGCGATGGCCCAGGTGTTGGGCCAGCCGGCAGTCGCCGGCGCCCGGATCACCTTCGGGCAATTGACAGTGCAGATTATTCCTTTTCTGGAGCCCGACGCTTACGACATGCTGCTGTGGTGTTGTGATCTGAATTTTGTGCGCGGCGAAGATTCGCTGGTGCGGGCGCAGTGGGCGGGACGACCCCTTGTCTGGCAACTGTATCGACAAGACGCGCAGATACATCTGGAAAAAATGGCCGCCTTTCTGCAGCGCTACCTGACCGACCTACCACCGTCTGTGGCCGAGCGGGTGCAGCGTTGCTGGCGGGTGTGGAATGGTGAGAGCGGCATCAGTGCAGATTGGCCTGCGCTGCTTGCGTGCCTGCCGCAGTGGCGCGCCCGGAGTGAAACCTGGCGCACGCAGTTGGCCGCGCAGCAGGAGCTTGCACAGGGACTCATCGAGTTCGCCGGCAAAATCGGGTAGAATTCGACGTCTTTATTTTGGCGCCCCGATGCACACTCACGCAGTCTCTCTCTGGCGCCGGTCCCTGTTCCCTATTTTTTGAGTTAATCCTGTCATGAAAACAGCACAAGAAGTTCGCGTTGGTAATGTCGTTATGGTGTCGGGCGAGCCGATGGTGGTTTTGAAAGCCGAATACACCAAATCGGGTCGTAATGCTTCCGTGGTCAAACTGAAAATGAAAAACTTGCTGACCGAAGCCGGCCAGGAATCGGTGTACCGCTCGGATGACAAGTTTGATATCGTCATGCTCGACCGCAAAGAGGCGACCTATTCGTACTTTGCCGATCCGCTTTATGTGTTCATGGATACCGACTACAACCAATACGAAGTCGAAGCCGAAAACCTTGGTGATGCAATTAATTATCTCGAAGATGGGATGGCTTGCGAGGTCGTGTTCTACAACGAAAAAGCGATCTCGGTTGACCTGCCCACGACGGTAGTGCGTGAAGTGTTCTATACCGAGCCGGCCGTTAAGGGTGATACATCTGGTAAGGTCTTAAAGCCTGCCAAGATTGCCACCGGCTTTTTGATTTCGGTGCCTTTGTTTGTTTCACAGGGTGACAAGATCGAGATTGACACCCGTACCGGCGAATATAAAAGCCGTACCAAGTAAATTTTCTGCGTTGAGGCAGGGAAAAAACCGCGGACTTGTCCGCGGTTTTTTTATGTCCGTTTTTTCTTCGTTTGCTGGTATTTCGCTTGGGAACTTTGCCTGACCGACAGGGCTCCAATGCCCGTGCGTAGGCGCCTGCCTTATGGTGCTGCGCGCTGCTTATTTTTCAGGAAAATTCCATGCTTAAATCAGAAAAATTTTTTGGCAAACGCGACGGCGTCCTTGCCGATCCCAAAGCCTTTGACCAGGCGCCGGAGCGCCCCGGCAGCACGCCATTGCCGGGCGCTAGTAGCGTTCCTTCCACTGCGCGAGTGGTGCCGGCATCCATTACCCATGCAGTGGCTGCCAGCCCAGTTGAGGGCGGCAGTCGCCTGACGGTTGGACCTAATATCAAATTAAAGGGAGTCGAAATCACGGATTGCGACACGCTGGTTGTGGAAGGGCGGGTCGAGGCCGCCATTCATGCACGCATGATTATGGTGGCCGACACGGGTGCGTTTGTTGGTAATGCTGAGCTCGAAGTGGCCGAGATCCGGGGCGAGTTTGAGGGCGAGCTGACCGTGCGTCAGAAGCTTGTGGTGTACGGAAGCGGGCGCGTCACAGGCAAAATCCGCTATGGCAAACTCGTCATTGAAGAGGGCGGGCAGGTGTCGGGCGATATCCAGGTGACGGGGCCTAAAAATCTGGCAATGGTGAGCAGCTTGTAGCGATGATCGCGACGACCCTGCTGCTAAGTCCGAAAATTTTTCGAACGGAATTTGCAGACAAATTCTAGTCGGCTGGCCCCTGCCGAGCCGGGTACCACCCGCTGGAATTTGAGCTTGTCCAGCGGCGTCTCGGCTTCCTGATGGATCGGCGGCCCTTCGGGTTCGGTGCCAACAAAATAACGATTGCCGGTGTAGGCGATGCGGCCGGTGTCACAATCAAAATAATTGAGATAAGTCGAAGACTGATAAGGGGTTTGGTCCGGCCCGAACTGCGGCACTGACCAAGAAGTGCGCAGGTAGGCGCGCAGATAATCGTCTTCATGCACGATGCTGGTGGCGTCAACATACCAGCTGATGGTTTTGTCTGGGTCTTCAGTGGTCGAGAGCAGTTTCCACTCTGGACGCGCTGCGTTTGTATCGCTCATGGCGTTAATGGTGCTCACGCTCAGCAGCAAGGCCAGCAATGCGGAAAATAGCTTGTCGTTCATGCGCGTCCTTTGGCGAAGTGCGGCGCGCAGGAGCGCGCTCGGTAAATAAGTTTACCGGATTCGCCGCAAGCGCACCGACGCTGACTACGCTACTTGTTTTTTAGGCACTGGTATAGCCAAGCCGCTCTGAAATCTGGTGCGCGCAGGCCTGCACTTTTTGCGCAATCACCCCGCTCCACGCCGCATCAAAGTTGCCCGACGGGCCAATCGCCGTGACCCCCAGCGCGATGGCGCCAGTGTGCGTAAATACGGGCGCACAAAGGGCATTGATGCCCGGAATCGGTTCGCCCATCACGCGCGCCATGCCGCGTTTGCGAATCTCGGCCAGCATTTTTTCGAGCGCATCGGCCTTGCCCTGCTGCGCACCAAAACCGGCAGCCACACCGTTTTTGTTTTCGCGCTCAATCATGCGCTCAACTTGCTTGGGCGGCAGGAAAGCGGCAAATGCGCGCCCCGTGGCCGTGCTCTGTATCGACATCACCGTGCCAGTGCGCATATTGACGTGAATGGGATAACTTGATTCGCTAATGTAGATGATGGTGGGTCCCAGATTGCCCAGTACCGCCAGCCCGACCGTCTGATCAATCTCGGCCGTTAGTTGGGTCACCAGCGGAATCGCAATGCGTACAGGATCGAGCAACTGCAGACTGATTAAGCCCATCTGCAGGGCAAAAGGCCCCAGCTCGTAGCGGCCCGTGAGCGGGTTTTGTTCGATCAGCCCAAAGCTGCTAAAGCTCACCAGATAGGGGTGCGCCTTGGCCGCAGGCATACCAGCTTTTTTGGCCAGATCGCCCAGATTCATGGGGCCGCCTTCGTCGACCAGCGTCGTTAGAAGGCGCCCGCCGATTTCGATTGACTGTATGCCGCGTCGGTTTTTTTCCATACCTACTTTCAAAGATAAGTTTTTCCGGCATGGTAAAGGATGACTTAGCTTATTGCAAATAATTCGTCTATAGCGAATTAATTGACTAAAAACGAATTCCAATTTATCCTCGGCGCACCTGTTATTTTGCAATGTACTGCCACGGAGAGTCGCATGAGCGTCAAACAATTTGCTTCCCAAGCTGATCTACAAGTCAAAAAAACCAGCTTCATCAAACTCTCGGATAACGCTTATGCGTACACCGCTGAGGGTGACCCGAATTCGGGTGTGATTGTGGGTGACGACGCGGTGATGGTGATTGATACCACCGCCACGCCGTTGATGGCGCAGGAGCTGATTCGTCATATCCGCAGCGTGACCGATTTGCCGATCAAATATGTCACGCTGACGCACTACCATGCCGTGCGTGTGCTGGGCGCGTCGGCTTATTTTCAAGAAGGTGGCGAGCAGATCATTGCATCGCGTGGTACCTACGAGATGATTGTTGAGCGTGGTGCGCAAGATATGCAATCCGAGATCGAGCGTTTTCCACGTCTGTTTGCGGGTGTCGAGTCGGTGCCGGGTCTGACCTGGCCCACCATGGTGTTCGAAAAAGAGCTGACCGTTTTTATGGGCAAGCTGGAAGTGAAGATCATGCACGTTGGCATGGGCCACACCAAGGGCGACACGATTGTCTGGATTCCTTCGCAAAAGGTGTTGTTCTCGGGCGACTTGGTCGAGTATGACGCCGCCGCTTATACCGGCGATGCGCAGCTCGAAGAGTGGCCGGCAACGCTAGAGGTCTTGCGTGCGATGGGTGCCGACAAGCTGGTGCCGGGCAGAGGACCGGCTTTGATGAATCCGGCCGAAGTTGATCAGGGTTTGGATTACACCAAAGAATTCGTGACGACCTTGCTGTCGAGCGCGCGCGAAGCAGTCGCCGCCGGCAAAGATCTCAAAGGCGCGATGGCGCATGTACGCAGCCATATGGACAGCAAATTTGGTCACGTCTTTATTTACGAGCATTGCCTGCCATTTGACGTGACGCGCGCCGTTGATGAAGCTAAAGGGATCAAGCACCCACGCATCTGGACCGCTGAGCGTGACAAAGAAATGTGGCATGCCTTGCAAAGTTGATCGGTGATGAGGAATACGACAGCGGAGCGGCCGCCAGGCTACTACCAAGAACTGAAATTCAATTACGCGCGTCCGGCTGATTTTGCGCAGCCGGCAGCGCATCCCGTGGTGATTGTCGGTGCCGGCCCAGTTGGCTTGGCCACTGCGATTGATCTGGCGCGCCAGGGGGTGCCAGTGGTGTTGCTAGATGATGATGATTGCCTGTCGGTGGGATCGCGTGCGCTTTGTTTTGCCAAGCGCACGCTGGAGATTTTTGATCGGCTTGGCTGCGGCGATCGTGTCACCGACAAGGGAGTGTCGTGGCATGTCGGTAAGGTTTTTTTCAAGGACAAACCGGTCTATCGTTTTGATCTCTTGCCTGAGGCTGGGCATGAACGGCCGGCCTTCGTCAATTTGCAGCAATACTATGTGGAAGGTTATCTGCTTGAGTGTGCGCAGCAGTATCCTAATCTCGATATTCGCTGGAAAAATAAAGCCGTCGGGTTAAGTCAAGATGACGACGGTGTGCGCGTGCAAGTCGAGACACCCGATGGCGTGTATACGCTTGCTGCAGATTATCTGGTGGCGGCCGATGGGGCGCGTAGTCCGGTGCGGGGCTTGCTGGGATTGGAGAGTAAGGGGCAGGTTTTTCGTGACCGATTTCTGATCGCCGATGTGAAAATGAAAGCAGCGTTTCCGACTGAACGCTGGTTTTGGTTTGATCCGCCGTTTCATCCGAATCAATCGGTGCTGTTGCATCGCGAAGCCGATGATGTCTGGCGAATTGATTTTCAGTTGGGATGGGACGCGGATCCGGTTGCAGAAAAATCGCCCGAGAAGGTGATTCCGCGCGTGCGTGCCTTGCTGGGTCCCGATGTCGAATTCGATCTTGAGTGGGTCAGTGTGTATACCTTTGCCTGCATGCGGATGGATCGATTCCGTCATGGCCGTGTGCTGTTTGCCGGCGACGCGGCGCATGGCGTGTCACCGTTCGGCGCGCGGGGTGCCAATAGCGGTGTGCAAGACGGCGACAATCTGAGTTGGAAGCTGGCACTCGTACTAAAGGGACAGGCCAGCGCTGCGCTGCTCGATTCGTATTGTATTGAGCGCGAAGCGGCCGCTGACGAAAACATTCTTAATTCAACGCGCTCGACCGATTTCATCACACCCAAAAGCGCAGTAAGCAAACTCTTTCGTGATGCCGTGCTGTCGCTCTCCAAAGAGCATGCGTTTGCGCGGCGCCTGGTAAATAGCGGACGGCTGTCGCTGCCATCGACTTATCGGCAGTCGCCGCTGAACACGCCGGACTGCGATACGTTTGCGGGTCTGCTGTGTCCGGGCGCGCCGCTGGCGGATGCGCCGGTGTCGATCGCGGGTAAGGCGGCTTGGTTTTTGCGGCAGGTGGGTGGGCAGTTTTCGGTGTTGGTGTTTGCCGATGCCGCCTCGGCAGTCAACGTGCAAAGTCTGCACTCATTGGCGCTGCCAGTATTGCTGGTTCTGCCAGCGGGTGTTAAGGCACCGGCTGGGGTGGAGGCGATTGAGGACAGCGAGGGCCTGCTTGCGGCGCGTTTTGATGCGCAGCCGGGCACGGTGTATTTGTTGCGACCGGATCAGCATGTGGCGGCGCGTTGGCGTGCGCTTGATGTGGCCGCGCTGCAGTCTGCGTTGTCGCGTGCGATGGGACATTGAAGCCATCATGAGCGTATTAAATACTGAACCTAATTTCGCCAATCCGGATGATTTTTACGAGGCACTGATTGAGATGCATCGTGATTTGACTGACCCGCAAAGTCAGCTGGCTAATGCGCGCTTGATTTTGCTGCTGGCGAATCATATTGGTGATCTCGCTATCTTGCGTACTGCGATGACGCTGGCGCGTGCCGATCTCGATGATGACTGTTGACAGGATTATTTATGCACGATTCTTCTTCATCCCGTAATTATCAATCCGGTTTTGGTAATGAATTTGCGACCGAAGCGCTGGCCGGATCTTTGCCCATCGGACAAAATTCGCCGCAACAAGTCGCCCACGGTCTGTATGCCGAACAGCTCTCCGGCTCGGCCTTTACCGCGCCGCGTGCGGAAAACCGCCGCAGCTGGCTTTACCGCATTCGTCCCGGTTCCCTGCATCAGCCCTTTGTGCAAGTCGCGTCAGGTTTGCTGCAAAGCGGCCCCTTTGATGCGCACGCTACCTCGCCAAATCAACTGCGCTGGGATCCGTTTCCACTTCCCTCTACGCCGACGGATTTTATTGCGGGCTTGATGACGATTGCCGGCAACGGCAGTCCTGACAGCCAGAGCGGTATCGCGATTCATGTCTACGCGGCCAATCGCGCCATGCAGGATCGTTATATTTATAACGCCGATGGTGAGATGCTGATTGTGCCGCAGCAGGGCGGGCTGACGTTGCGAACCGAGATGGGCATACTCGATGTAGCGCCCGGCGATATTGCGGTGCTGCCGCGTGGCGTGCGCTTTACCGTGGAATTGCCCGACGGGGTGGCGCGTGGCTACGTTTGCGAAAACTACGGCGCGCTGTTGCGTTTGCCGGAGCTGGGGCCGATCGGCGCCAATGGCTTGGCCAATGCGCGAGATTTTCTTGCGCCGGTTGCGGCCTTTGAAGATCGTGAAGGCGCATTCACTTTGCTGGCCAAGTTTGGTGGAAAACTATGGTCGGCGGGGATCACGCATTCGCCGCTGGATGTGGTGGCCTGGCATGGCAATTACACGCCGTATAAATATAATCTTGCGCATTTTAATGCGATGAATTCGGTGAGCTTTGATCATGCTGATCCGTCCATTTTTACGGTCCTGACTTCACCTTCAGGATCGGCCGGTACGGCGAACGTCGATTTTGTTATTTTTCCGCCGCGCTGGATGGTGGCCGAGCATACGTTTCGCCCACCCTGGTTTCATCGCAATCTGATGAGTGAATACATGGGCCTGATTCACGGTGTCTATGATGCGAAGGCAGAGGGATTTTTACCTGGCGGGGGCAGTCTGCATAATTGCATGAGCGGGCACGGGCCGGATGCGACGACCTTTGAGGCCGCAAGTAAGATGGCGCTGGCGCCGCACAAACAGGATCAGACGCTGGCGTTCATGTTCGAGAGCCGGTGGCTGATACGGCCAACACAATCTGCCATGATGGCACCGCAGTTGCAGCCGGATTATTGGCAGTGCTGGCAGGGGCTGCAAAAACATTTTCCGGGTTCCGGGACGTAAGCACGGCCGGGCACCGCAGGTGGCGGGATCCAGCGTCGTTTGGGACCGCCACACCATGATAAAAAATTCAGTCGACAAACCATGAACCCCAACGATCCTGCTCTGCGTTCTTTTATCCCTGTGGCGGCTGATTCTGATTTTCCGATTCAGAATCTGCCTTTCGGTATTTTTAGTACGCCGGATAACCCGGCCCCGCGCACCGGTGTCGCCATTGGTGATTGGGTGCTTGATTGTGCAGCGCTTGAGCAAGCGGGGCTGCTGGGAGTAGGTGCGCAAGCGGTGTTCAATCAGCCCACCCTGAACGCCTTCATCGCCACGGGCAAAGCGAACTGGCGCAGCACGCGCGAAGCAATTAGTAGCTTGCTGCGCGACGACCAACCGCGTTTGCGCGACGACGCGCAGTTGCGCACGTTGGCATTGATACCGATGCAGGATGTGCGGCTGCATCTGCCGCTACAGGTGACGGGTTACACCGATTTTTATTCGTCCAAAGAGCACGCCACCAACGTTGGCATGATGTTTCGCGATCCGGCCAATGCGTTGTTGCCGAACTGGTTGCACCTGCCGGTGGGGTATAACGGTCGCGCCAGCTCAGTCGTGGTGAGTGGCACCGATATACGTCGGCCTATCGGTCAGGTGAAGCCGCCGACGGCAGCCGCGCCGTCACTGGCTGCCTGTGCCAAGCTTGATTTTGAACTTGAGACGGCCTTCATCGTAGGCGTCGATACGGCATTAGGCGAGGCGGTATCGGTGGCGAATGCCGAAGACATGATGTTTGGGATGGTGCTCTTGAACGACTGGAGCGCGCGCGATATTCAGCAATGGGAATATGTCCCGTTGGGGCCGTTTAACGCAAAGACCTTTGCGACCTCGATCTCGCCGTGGATTGTCACGATGGATGCGCTGACACCGTTTCGGGTTGCGGGGCCGGTGCAAGATCCCACGCCTTTGCCGTATCTGCAGCAGAGCGGCGCGCGCAGCGTTGACATCGCCCTTGAGGTCAGCTTGCAACCACAGTCGGTGAGTGAGGCAACAACCATTTGTCGCACCAATTACCGCGCCATGTATTGGAGCATGGCGCAGCAGCTCGCGCACCATACGATCTCAGGCTGCAATCTGCGGGTGGGGGATGTGATGGGCTCGGGCACCATCAGCGGCAGCACGCCGGATTCGTATGGCAGCCTGCTCGAGCTAAGCTGGAACGGACAGAAGCCATTAACGCTGAAAGATGGCGTAACCCAGCGCTGTTTTTTGGAAGATGGCGATATCGTGACGATGCGCGGCTGGTGCCAGGGGCAGGGTTATCGGATTGGTTTTGGCGCAGTCACGGGGCGTGTGCTAGCACAGTCGACGTCGCCGCCTTAAAGATTATCGCTGCGCATCGCACTACAGGTATCATGTCGGGTTTTAAAGTCGGGGTAAGCCCGCGGTAATGGAGAAACGATGCACGAACCCGGACTCACCGAAGACGATCACACGCCGCTGCACGCGCGCGGTTCACTTGCGCAAAGCTTGTATCTGCTGACTAAGGGATTTGCGGTGGGAGGTGGTTTGCTGTTTGTGGCCCTGGTAGCGATGTCGCTGATCTCGATCGTTGGCCGCAAGCTGGCATCGGCACCGATACCGGGCGATATCGAAATGATGCAAATGGGCACCGCAGTAGCGGCAGCGGCGATGCTGGCATACTGCGAAATGGAAAGGAATCACTTGCGGGTTGATTTTTTTACGACCCGGCTTTCCGCCCATCATAAAGACCGTCTCGATGCGGTCTCCCATTTGCTGCTCGCCGTGGTAGCCCTATTGATCGCCTGGCGCACTGGTGTGGCGGCAGCGTCGTTGAGCGAAGCCGGAGAGACTTCGATGGTTCTGTCATGGCCGGTGTGGCCGGCGGTCGCTGCGATGGTGCCTAGTTTTATTCTGCTCGCTGCTGCCGCTCTTTATAACGCGGCCGTCCACTGGGGTGCAGCAAGTCACCCGGAGCAGCAAGCATGAGCACCATCGCTGAAATGAGCGGCATGAGCATCGGGCTCATTATGTTTGCGATCCTGATGGTCCTGCTGGCGCTGCGGGTACAGATTGGCATTGCGATGTTTATCGTCGGCGCGGCTGGCTTTGTGGTGATGAATGATTTTTCATGGCTGCCGCTTCTCAACTCGCTTAAAAATCTCGCCTATTCGCGCTTTTCCAATTACGACCTGGCCGTGATCCCGCTGTTTATGCTCATGGGACAGTTTGCGACGAACGGTGGGCTTTCTCGCGCGCTCTTTAATTGCGTGAATAATTTTATTGGCCATTTTCGCGGTGGCGTGGCGATGGCGTCGGTTGGTGCTTGCGCTGCTTTCGGTGCCATCTGTGGATCATCGCTGGCCACCGCTGCCACCATGGGTCAGGTGGCGCTGCCCGAACTCAAACGTTATAAGTACGCTGGTTCGCTGGCAACCGGCGCCTTGGCTGCAGGCGGCACGCTGGGGATCATGATTCCGCCTTCGGTGCCTTTGGTGATCTATGCGGTTCTGACCCAGGAATCTATCGGCAAGCTGTTCATGGCGGCGATCATTCCGGGCTTGCTGGCCTTGTTAGGTTATCTGCTGGTTATCCGAATTGTCGTCACGTTGAAGCCCGACGCAGGCCCGGCTGGTGCGCGGGTGCCAACGGCCGTTGCGCTGCGTTCTTTGGTCGGCGTGATTCCTATTTTGCTGGTGTTTCTGGTGGTGATCGTTGGTATTTACGGCGGCTGGGCTAATCCGACTGAGGCGGCGTCGATCGGGGCGGCTGCCTGCGGCATATTGGCCGTGCTGACAGGCGGGATGCGGGGCGCCGGGATCATTAAAAGCCTGACCGGTACGGCGCAGGCCACGGCGATGATTTTTCTAGTGTTGCTGGGCGCTGACATGCTTAATGCAGGCTTGGCCATTACGCAGATGCCAGCCGAGTTGGCCATGTGGGTCAAAGATAGCGGCTTGCCGCCTTTGTCGGTCATCTTTGCGATTTTGTTAATTTATATTTTTCTTGGCTGCGTGATGGATTCGCTGGCGATGATTCTGCTGACGATTCCGATCTTTTATCCGATCGTGATTGGCCTCGATTTCTGGGGTATGCCCGTGGCTGACAAGTCGATCTGGTTCGGTATACTTGCACTGATGGTGGTGGAGATCGGGCTGGTGCATCCGCCGGTGGGCATGAACATCTACATCATCAACAAGATCGCCAAAGACGTGCCCCTGATGGAGACCTTTAAAGGTGTGATGCCGTTTCTGGCGTCCGATCTATTGCGTATCATCCTGTTGGTCTTTTTTCCGGTTATATCGCTTTACCTTGTGCATACGTTCGGCGGATAGCACGCATTTTCGCCCCTCACTTTCCAGGACTCTGATCATGAAAAATAAGTTCACCAACAGACTGGCACTTTTGGCATTGTTGCTGGCCGCCGGGGCCGCATCGGCGCAGACTGTGACGCTCAAATTGCATCACTTTCTGCCACCGGGCTCGACTGCGCATATTAATTTTATCGTGCCATGGTGCGACAAGATTGCCAAAGACTCGGGCGGCAAAATGAAGTGTCAGATTTATCCGTCGATGCAGATGGGGGGGACTCCCGCGCAGTTGTTTGATCAGGTCAAGGACGGTGTCGCCGACATCGTTTGGACCGTGCCTGGCTACCAGGCAGGGCGCTTTCCAATTACGGAAGTTTTCGAGCTCCCGTTCATGATTTATTCGTCCGAAAATGCGAGCCGCGGGCTGTGGAATTACGCGATCAAAAATGCCATGAGTGATTACAAAGGCGTCAAGCCTATTTTGTTTCATGTGCATGATGGTTCATTGATGCACACGACTAAAAAACCAGTCAAGACCCTGGAGGATTTCAAAGGCTTGAAGGTGCGTGCACCGACTCGCCAGAGCACCAAGATGGTCGCGGCATTGGGTGCGACACCGGTACCGATGCCACTACCACAGGCTGCTGAGGCGCTTTCCAAGGGCGTGATTGACGGCGCGATGATTCCATGGGAAGTCATCCCGGCGATGAAGTTTCAGGAGATCGTCAAGTTTCACACCGAGGTGGCAGCCGGCGAGCCGCAGATGTCGAACACGGTGTTTATCTTTGCAATGAATCAGGCCAAGTACGACAGCCTGCCAGCGGATCTGAAAAAAGTCATTGATGCCAACAGCGGCGCTGAGCTGTCCGCCTGGGTCGGCAAGACTTTTACTGAAGATTCGCACCCGGGTCGCAGGTCTGCTGAAGAGCGTAAAAATAACTTCTATACCTTGCCAACGGCCGAGCTGCGTCGCTGGGAAAAGGCCACCGCAGCGGTCACCGAGGAGTGGGTCAAGGACATTACCGCCAAAGGGCTGGATGGCAAGCGCCTGCTTGAAGAAGCACGCGCCGCTTCGCGCTAATTGGGATGGAGGGGTGCCTGACTGTTTGCGGCCGGCGTGCACTGATAGTTGGGCTTTACTTTTTGAATTGGTCGGCATCCTGATGCCGACCAATTTTTTTTGACGTTCAACTTTGTTGATTGAGTTAATTTTTCTCAGAGCAGCTCTTTTACTGCCGCTGCTCAAGCGGCGAGAAAGTGCTCCAAACGATACAACTCGACCCGATACAAATCGGAGTCCGGCGGCTTTGCCGGCGGCTTATTTTTCGGCTGTTTCGTTGCACGCAAGTCATGCTCATTCCCACAATTCATACCATTTTGACAAAATTTGCTTAAAAATTTGCAATAGACAAGATTAATTTCGATGAAAAGCTTGAAAATGTTGCTGCGATGACATATAAATTAACATTCGTGTAATTGCCGCCGGACAATGGGCCAGTGAAAGCCTATGTCCGTTTTTAATCTACAAGGGGGAGAGACACCATGGATCAGCATCCACTGGTATCGCAGGAAGGCTACGATCCAAATCGTTTGCTCGACGCGTTAATCCAAAAACTGAATTTAAAAAATGACGCAGCCCTGTCTCGTGCGCTGGAGGTACGTCCACCAGTCATCAGCAAGATCCGTCACCGTACTTTGCCGGTTGGCGCTTCGCTGTTGATTCGCATGCATGAAGTCACTGACATCAGTATTCGCGAATTGCGTGAGCTGATGGGTGACCGTCGTAAGCGTTTGCGCATCAGTGAAGTCGATGGCAAACCAAGAACGATCGAAGACGACGAAGTTTGATCTGGCGCGGCGCTGTTAGCCGCGTACGTTTGCACCGATGACGGTTGCTGCCAGCATCAGCACTACGGCAACCGTCAATCGCCACCGCAGTCCCATGAGCCAGGGTGGCATGCCATAGCGGGCAAATAGTTGTTTATCTACCTGCAGGGCCGCAATGAAGCCGGCCATCAGCACCGCAAATCCAAATCCGCCAAATAAAGTCGCACTCCACGCAATGAGCGAGGGTGTCACGCCCCATAGCAGCGCCAGTTTGGTGTCTGCTATGGACAGTTCGCTGCACATCATGGCTGCACCCCAGTGCACGCCACCCAAAAAAGACAAGATCACAATCGCATAAGCGAGTTGGCCACGGACGAAGTCATTGAGCCAGCTTGGGTCAGCCAGCCAGGTGCCGGCCATCATGAGAAAAAATGGAATCAGTCCGGCAAAGCCGAGCAGGTGGGATAAGCGCTTATTGAGAAAATGCGGGTTCATCGAACACGATCGGTAAAGTAAAAAAAATCGAAGAGATGCAAACTTTATCAGGTCATGCGAGAGCGAGCTTGCGCGCTGCTGCGTGCGATGAATCCTAGGCGTGGTGTTATGCAGTTAAATGCGCTGCGACGAAGGCCGCGACCGCCGCAATGTTTTGCTGGGGCTGACTGATGTGCGGCGCATGACCGCAAGTGGCAAATTGTTGCACTTCGGCCTGCGGCGCGCGGGCACGAATGCCCCACACCTGCTGCAGGCTACCGTATTCGTCCTCCTCGCCCTGTATCGCGAGCAGCGGGCATCGAATCTGATCGAGCACTGACTCGATGGACCAGCTGCGAAAGGCCGGACTGAGCCAGGCATCGCACCAACCAAAAAAAGCTGAATCAACATCCTGATGGTAGCGAGCAAGGCGTGCGCGCAAGCCCTGGTGCAGATAAGCGTGGCGGGCAGCAGCGATACTGGTGACGCTGATTTCTTCGACCAAGATGTGGGGCGCGGCGACGACGATACCGGCAGGCACTTGCGGAAAATGCGCAGCAAAGAGCAGCGCAATCGAGCCGCCGTCGCTGTGACCATACAGCCAGGGCGCCGTTATGCCGTAATGCGCCAGCACCGCCGGCAAGACCTCCAGCGCCTGCTGATGCATGAAATCGACCCCCCAGTGCTCATCCGGCGCGCGTGGGGTGGAGGCGCCATAGCCGGGTCGGGAGTAGAGCAGTCCGCGCATGCCCAGGTGCCGGCACAGGGTGTCCGGAAAATTTTTCCATTGCGCGACCGAGCCGAGTCCTTCGTGCAAAAAGACCATCACCGGTGCCGCTGCATCATCGCTGCCGACCCAGGCCGTCTCGATGTCAACGCGGCGACTACGCCAGTCGATGCTGACTTTATCGGGCATCAAGTTCGCGCAATTTGAAGCGTTGGATTTTGCCGGTAGCGGTCTTGGGCAGCTCGGGCGTAAATATAATCTCGCGCGGATATTTATGCGGCGCGAGCCGGGTTTTGACAAAGGCTTTGAGCTCGGCCTCCATTGCGACGCTGGCTTTGTCTGCATCACGCAAGACCACGTAGGCGATGGTTTTGGTTAAACCTTTGTCGTCTGGTTTGCCCACTACCGCGCATTCCAAGACCGCGGCGTGCCCGATCAAGGCCGACTCGACTTCAATCGGCGAGACATACTGACCGCTGACTTTGAGCATGTCGTCGCTGCGACCGGCGTAGTGATAATAACCGTCGGCGTCGCAGGTGTATTTGTCGCCGCTCTTGACCCAGGGGCCCTGAAAAGTGGCGAGTGTTTTTTCGCGATCGGTCCAATACAACAGCGCCGCGCTTGGCCCCTGAATGTAGAGGTCACCGACGTCACCCGGCGGCACTGGCTGACCGTTTTCGTCGCGCAGTACCACTTGATAGCCGGGCACGGGTTTGCCGGTGGCGCCGTAACGGACATCGTCGGCTCGATTAGATAAAAAGATATGCAGCATCTCGGTCGAGCCGAGTCCGTCGAGAATGGGGCAGCCAAAATGCGCGTGAAATTTTTCGCCAATTTCGCGCGGCAGTGATTCACCGGCTGACGCACACAGGCGCAGCCTGACCTGATCAGGCGCAGGGAGCCCGTCGGAGGCGAGCATGGCGACATACAAGGTTGGTACGCCATAAAAAATGCTGGGCCGATGCGTGGTCAGGCGCTCGAACACGGCGGCCGGTGTCGGCCGCTCTGCCATTAAGATGGTGGTGGCCCCAACGGAGAGGGGGAACGTCAAGGCATTACCCAGACCGTACGCAAAAAATAATTTGGCGGCCGAAAAAACGAGATCGTCTTCGCGCAGACCCAGCACCGGTTTGCCGTAGAGCTCAGCGGTCCAGTACAGACTGGCGTGGGAATGCACGGCGCCTTTGGGCTGCCCGGTCGAGCCGCTTGAGTACAACCAAAACGCAAAGCTGTCGGCATGGGTGTCGGCATGCCCCTCTTCGGCCAGCGGGGTGGCCGCGAGCAGCGCGTCGAAGGCGGTGGCAGGGTGCGCATGGGTACCGGCGACAAACAACGGCAGCGGATGGGTTGATTGGTTGAGCGCTTCTTGAACGACCGGCACCAGTGCATCGGAGGCAATGACAAGCTTTGCATCGCTATGGCGCAGCATGTACGCGTAGTTATCTGCTGGCAGCAGCGTATTGACCGGTACTGGGATGACACCGGCGAAGAGCGCACCCAGAAAAGCGACCGGCATATCGATGGTGTCGTGCATGACCAGCAGGATGCGCTGCTCGGGCTGCAGGCCTTGTTGCAAGAGCCCGGCGGCAAAGCGTCGTACCCGCAGATCGAGCTCACCGTAGCTTAGTGTACGGGTGTCGTCGCGGTAAGCGAGCTTGCCTTTTCGGTCGTGGTTGAGCGCCAAAACATGGCGCGCAAAATTAAAACGCTGCGGTAGTGCGCTTGGCGCTGTGTGCATGATGCCCCCCTTGCGGTGGCGGCCTTGTGATGGTGTTATGGCGGCCGCCACTTTGTTCGTAATCTAGCTTGATAACGGCGTCGTCTCTTTATGCAGTTCGGCGAGTGCGACGGACGAGCCTTGAATGGCACTGCGGCGATGATAAAAATTGAGCGCGCGCAGACCCCCTAATTCTTCACCGCCACCGGCACGACCAGGGCCACCATGGATCGACGCAGGCATGACATTGCCGTGGCCGGTGTGGGTCTTGCCGACATCGGTGCTTACCAGATGCACGCGGCCATGCGAGGCGGCCAGCTCCCGTGCGGCTTGCGCCAGCAGCGCCGGGTCGTCGCTATAAACCGACGCCACCAGCGAGCCTAAGCCGCGGTGCGCCAATGCCAGTGCGTGTGCGGTGTCGCGATAGCCGATCAAGGACGACACCGGCCCGAAGACTTCGTGCGCATGCACCAGTGTGGCGGCGTCGGCGTCACGCACACCCAACAACGTCGGCGCAACGCAGGCGGAGTGGCTATCGGCGTCGAGCAGGGGTTGGGCGCTGCCGTCGAACAGTACGCTGCTCTCGGTTTTTAGCATCGCCAAACCTTCCTGCACGCTGTCATATTGCGCACGGCTGACCAGCGCGCCCATGTTGACGTCGGCGTTGCGGGGGTTACCGACGCGAATGGCGGCCAACTTGCCGGCGGCGGCTTCGGCCACCGCATGGAACAATTGTTTGGGCACCAGCGCGCGGCGCGGGGCAGTGCAGCGCTGGCCGCTTTTGATTGTCATGTCGCGCACCAGATTATCAACAAACAAATCGAACGCTGGTGTGCCGGGTTGCGCATCGTCACCCAAAATAGTCGAGTTGAGGCTGTCGGCTTCGATGTTGACACGCACGGAATCGCGCGCAACCGCTGCATGGCTGCGAATGGCCGCTGCGGTGTCGGCTGAACCAGTAAAGGACAGCACATCAAAGGGCGTGAGCGCATCGAGCAAGCCGGTTGAGTTACCGCACAAAATGGACAACGCGCCCGGCGGCAGGATGCCAGCTTCGATCACGTCGGCCACCATGCGGTGGGTCAGCCAGGCGGTGACGGTGCCGGGTTTGACGACGACTGGTACCCCCGAGAGCAGCGCTGGTCCGGCTTTTTCCCACAAGCCCCAGCTAGGAAAATTGAATGCATTGATAAACAGAGCCAGTCCCTTGACCGGCACCATGATGTGCTGCGACTGGAATAACTGATCTTTCGACATCACGCTCGCGGCACCGTCGCTGAGTGCGCGCGCCTCGCCAAAGGCCGCGCCAAGTTTGGCGTAATAACCGAGCGTGAAAATACCGCCATCAACGTCAACCCCGGAGTCGGCTTTGGTGGTGCCGGAATTGGCGAGGGAGATCGCGTAGTAGTCGTCACGTTTGGATTGGAGCAGCTTGACCACTTCGGCCAACATGGCGGCGCGCTGACCATACGTCATCGCCTGCAAAGCACGCGCGCCTTCGGTGCGGGCAAAAGCAAAACCTTCCTGCAAGCCCTCGGCCGCGCCGCCAGTTTGCGCGAGTGCTTCACCGGTGACAGGGTCAAGTAATGTATGCACAGCGCGCGCGCCGGATTGCCATTGGCCGCTTAAATAATTGTGGAGAAATGTCGTCATGGTGAGCCTGTCGTAAAAAAGTGAGGAGAGTCAGCCAGCTGACTGCGTGAATTGGATGGCGCCCTGCGGCAGCAAGTAAAGAACCAGCGCACGACCGGCGGTAACGGTGGGCGCATGCGCGCTGCCGGGGCCGTAAACACACCAGCCAGCCGGATGACCGTCAAACAGCGCGCCCGCCGTCAGCGGCATGATCAGATCGATCTCGCCATGGGGATGCACATGGTGCGGTCCGGCGATGCTGTCCATGTCGACGACGTCGACTGAAAACCCTGCGGTTGCCTCGCTGGCCTTGATGACGCGCCCGTAGCGGATGCCGCCACCTTCATACTTGCCCATCCAGCCCTCTGCCATGCCGATTTGGCAGGCGCTGAAAATGCGGTCAAACAAAGGGCTGCCCGGACCATGCCGGCTATTGAGATGCGCTGCAAGCGATACATCGAGCGGTAGCGCGGCGATCTCGGTGCTCAGGCCGGCGATCAGTGTGTGGAATTGTTCCTGGTCCAACGGGGACTCCTGTTGCAGGCGACTGGGTCGCTTTTTTTTATGGGTTGAATTTATAATGCAGTGCGCCGCGAGTTTAAATGCAATATCTTGCGTGCGTCAAGAATCCTGATTTTAGCCTGCAAACTGATGACTGCACCCTCCGATACTGAAAAAGATCCGTTTTTAATTACGCTGGGCGAGCGTCTGAAGCTCTTGCGCGCGCGCCGCGGTCTGACCCGCAAAGCGCTCGCGCAAATGGCGGCCGTCTCTGAGCGGCATGTTGCCAATGTGGAGTCTGGTGTGGGCAATGCGTCGATTCAGTTTTTGCGTCAGCTGTGCGCGGTACTCAATTGCTCGTTGGCGGAAATGACGGGGGATGAAACCACCTCGTCGCCAGATTGGCTAATGATTAGGGAAATCCTGCGCGGGCGCAGCGAGGATGAGCTGGCGCAGGCGCGGGCGGCGCTGGGCGAATTATTTGCGCAGCCCGCCAGTGAGTCGTCGCGACGCGCTCGGATTGCGCTGATCGGTTTGCGTGGCGCGGGCAAATCAAGCCTCGGTCGTTTGCTGGCCGACCAGATAGGCGCACCCTTTATTGAGCTGTCGAGTCAGATCGAGCAACTGGCCGGCTGCAGCATTGCCGAGATTCATGCGCTGTACGGACAGGGCGCCTACCGGCGCTATGAGCAGCGTGCACTTGAGGATTTGATCCGGCATTACCCGCGGGTGGTAGTGGCTACGCCGGGCGGCGTCGTGGCTGAGCCGGCGACATTTAATGTGCTGCTTTCGCATTGTTATACGGTCTGGCTGAAGGCCTCGCCCGAGGAGCACATGGGACGCGTGCTGGCCCAGGGTGACCGGCGGCCGATGTCGGGAAATCGCGAAGCGATGGAAGACTTGAAGCGCATTCTTGAGAGCCGCGCGCAGTTTTATTCCAAGGCCGACAAAACACTGGATACCAGCGAGCTCTCGCTAGAGGCCGCTTTTGCAGGCTTGACCGAGCAGTTGCGCGGGGTGTTGGCGGGGTAGTCGGCGGACTATTTTTGATAACTTTCTGTTATTAATCGCCCCTGCGCGGTAATTTGTCCAAGGCGTTAAAAATTGCCACAGCGCGTTGACCGGCCTCCGTAAATGCAATATAGTGCGTAAACATTTTCAGCTATGCAGCATATTGCAATCAGGAGTCCCATGTCATCCCCTTTTGTCGTTCACTACGAAACCTCGCCCGCGCACTACCGTCACTGGACACTCTCCACAGAGGGCGCCATTGCTACTTTGACGATGAAAGTTGATGAGGATGGTGGCCTCAAAGAGGGCTATAAGCTCAAGCTTAATTCGTATGATTTGGGCGTTGATATTGAATTGCATGACGCTATTCAGCGGATTCGATTTGAGCACCCGGCAGTGCGCACGGTGGTCTTGACGGGCGGACGTGACCGGATTTTCTGCTCGGGCGCGAATATTTTCATGCTGGGTAAATCGACGCACGCGTGGAAAGTAAACTTCTGCAAATTTACCAATGAGACCCGCAACGGGCTGGAAGATTCGAGTGCGCATTCGGGCTTGAAATTCATCGCCGCGGTTAATGGCGCGTGTGCCGGCGGCGGTTATGAACTTGCGGCGGCCTGTGACGAAATTATTTTGGTCGACGACCGTTCATCGTCGGTCAGCCTGCCGGAGGTGCCGCTGCTGGGTGTGTTACCCGGGACGGGTGGCCTGACCCGTTTGACGGATAAGCGCAAGGTGCGGCATGACCATGCTGACATTTTTTGCACGACCTCCGAAGGGGTGCGCGGCGAGCGTGCCAAGGAATGGAAGCTGGTTGATGACGTCGCCAAGCCGGCCGTGTTTCAGCAAGTGGTGCGCGAGCGTGCGCTGGCGCTGGCAGCCGGCAGCGACCGCCCGGCCGATGGCAAGGGTGTGACGCTGACGCCGCTATCGCGCAGCGTGACGGACGACGCGATCACCTATGATTATGTTGGCGTTAAATTGGATCGTAAAGCACGCCATGCCACCCTCACTGTGCATGCGCCAAAATCGGCGCAACCAACTGATATCGCCGGCATCGAAGCCGCTGGCGTCAATTGGTGGCCGCTGCAAATGGTGCGTGAACTCGACGACGCTATTTTGCATTTGCGTACCAATGAAACCGGTATTGGTACCTGGCTGTTGAAAACGGCGGGCGATGCGCAAGCGGTGCTGGCGTCGGATGCCACGCTGGCAGCGCATCAGTCGCATTGGCTGGTACGCGAGACCATCGGCATGTTGCGTCGCACGCTGGCGCGCATTGATGTGTCCTCGCGCAGCTTGTTTGCTTTGATAGAGGAAGGCTCTTGTTTTGCGGGCACGCTGGCTGAGCTGGCTTTTGCGGCAGACCGGAGCTATATGCTGGCTTTGCCGGATGCGCCGGCTCAAGCGCCGGTCTTGACGCTTTCGGCGATGAATTTTGGCACGCTGCCGATGATTACTGGGCAGTCGCGTTTGAGCCGCCGTTTTTATGATGATGAAACGTCGCTGGCTGCGGCGCGCGCCACGCTGGGGCAGCCGCTGGACGCGGATGCGGCGATGGCACTGGGATTGATCACGGCTAACCCTGACGATCTGGATTGGGCCGATGAGATTCGCATGGCGATTGAAGAGCGCGCGAGCATGTCGCCCGATGCATTGACGGGGCTGGAGGCGAACCTGCGCTTCAATGGCAAAGAAAATATGGCGACCCGTATTTTTGGGCGTCTCTCTGCGTGGCAAAACTGGATTTTCATTCGGCCCAATGCCGTTGGTGAGCACGGCGCCTTGAAAGTTTATGGCAGCGGTGATAAAGCAAAATTCGATTTTGATCGTGTCTGATTTTTTAAAAATAACCCCTCTTATTTTTCCAGCAAAGGACGCATTGTGAGTTCAATTAATTACAGCGAAAAAATTCCGAACAACGTGAACCTGTCAGAAGACCGTACGCTGCAACGCGCGCTGGAGCACTGGCAACCGAATTATCTGCAGTGGTGGAATGACATGGGCCCGGACGGCTCGCAAAGTCACGATGTGTATCTGCGCACAGCGATTAACACCACGCCGGAAGGCTGGGCGCAATTCGGTCATGTGAAAATGCCGGACTATCGCTGGGGTATTTTTTTGACGCAGCAAGAAGAAGGCCGCAAGGTGAATTTCGGTGAGAATAAAGGCATGGATGCCTGGCAGGATGTGCCTGGCGAGCACCGCGCTAATCTGCGCCGCATTATCGTCACCCAGGGGGATACCGAACCGGCGTCGGTGGAACAGCAGCGGCATCTTGGTCTGACTGCGCCATCGCAATACGATTTGCGTAATCTGTTTCAGATTAACGTGGAAGAGGGCCGTCATTTGTGGGCGATGGTGTATCTGCTGCATAAACATTTTGGTCGCGATGGCCGCGAAGAAGCCGAAGCACTGTTGCAGCGCAATTCGGGCGATGCCGACAAGCCGCGCATTCTCGAAGCCTTCAACGAAGAAACGCCAGACTGGCTGGCTTTCTACATGTTCACTTATTTTACCGATCGTGATGGCAAGTTCCAGCTCAACGCACTGGCGGAGTCAGGCTTTGATCCGCTCTCGCGGACCTGCCGTTTTATGCTGACCGAAGAAGCGCATCACATGTTTGTCGGTGAATCTGGCGTGTCGCGCACGATTCAGCGTACCTGTGAAGTGATGAAGCAGTTTGGTATTGAAGATCCGGCACAAGTGCGTGCTAAAGGCGTGATCGATTTGCCGACCATCCAGCGTTATCTGAATTTCCATTTCAGTGTGACCATCGATTTGTTTGGTGCGGATCAGTCGTCGAATGCGGCGCTGTTTTATAGCGCTGGCTTGAAAGGGCGCTACGAAGAAACCAAGCGTAATGATGATCATCTGCTCAAAGGCGATAGCTACAAAATTCTGGAAGTAGCCAATGGCCAGTTGGTCGAGCGCGAAGTACCGATGTTAAATTCGCTCAATGAAGTGCTGCGCGATGATTATATTCGCGACTCTGTTGCTGGTATCGGACGTTGGAATCGCGTGATTGAAAAAGCTGGTTTAGCCTTCCGTTTGGCGGCGCCGCATAAGGCATTCAACCGCCACATCGGTACCTTCTCTGGCATCAAGGTCTCGCCGGATGGGCAGCTGTTGTCGGAAACCGAATGGGCCGCGAACGTGAACAACTGGCTGCCATCGGAAGAAGATCGCGCGTATGTGGCCTCCCTGATGGGGCGCGTGATTGAGCCGGGCAAGATGGCCAACTGGATTGCTGCACCATCGATCGGAATCAATCGCCAGCCGGTTGATTTTGATTACGTGCGTTTTAACTGACGCTAGCCATGACCACCACACAAGCTATCGTGCTGATTAATCAGCATCTGATCGATCCGGAAGTCTGCATCCGTTGTAACACCTGTGAGCAGACCTGTCCGATCGGTGCGATTACGCATGATGATCGTAATTATGTGGTGGACCCCGCGATCTGCAATGGCTGCAATGCCTGCGTGCCGCCGTGTCCGACTGGCTCAATCGATCACTGGCGAACGATGCCGCAAAGTGCGGCCTATTCGCTTGCGGAGCAGTTGAGCTGGGACGAGTTGCCGGTGCAGGCAGATCTGCCGGTTGACGCGGCACTGCCGGTCGCGCCCGCAGAAGCGGTGGCCGTGCAGCATAATGCGGCGCTGTCGGCAAGCTCGCGCAATCCGCCCTGGTCGGCTGCGGAACCGCAGATCAGTTTGTATGACCCGGGTAATCCTCTGATTGCGTCAGTAGCGGGTAATCTGCGACTGACGGGCGAGGAGTCGGATAGCGATATTCGGCATATCGTGCTCGACTTTGGTAATCAGTTGTTTCCGGTGCTCGAAGGCCAGTCGATTGGGATTATTCCACCGGGCACCGATGCCGGTGGCAGGCCGCATTATTTACGGATGTATTCGGTGGCCAGTGCGCGTGATGGCGAGCGCGCCGGCTTTAATAATCTGGCGCTGACTGTCAAACGGGTTGTCACGGACCACAATGGCAAACCGGCGCTGGGTGTGGCTTCCAATTTTTTGTGCGACCTGAAAATAGGCGACAAAGTACAAGTAACAGGTCCCTTTGGGGCGAGCTACCTGATGCCGAATCATCCGGGCTCCAACATTCTGATGATTTGTACAGGGACGGGCGCCGCACCCATGCGCGCGATGACGGAGCACCGACGTAGACAAGCGGCGCAGGGCAAGGCAGTCGACGGCAAACTGATGCTGTTTTTCGGTGCGCGCAAGCCGCAGGAATTACCGTATTTTGGACCGCTGTTAAAACTATCGCCGAGCCTGATTGATATTCATCTGGCGTTCTCGCGGGTTGACGGCGAGCCGCGCGCCTATGTGCAAGACAAGCTGCGCGAAGCCGGACCGGCAGTCACGGAGCTGCTCAAGGGCGATAGCTATGTTTATATCTGTGGCCTCAAAGGTATGGAATCGGGCGTGATGGAGGCCTTGCACGATGCCTGTATCGTCGCCGGACTCGACTGGGCAGCCTTGCATCAACGGATGGTCGCCGAAGGCCGCTTTCACGTCGAAACGTACTAATTCACCTCCTTAATCTAATGACTAACATTTCTCTTGCCGCGCCGGCCACCATCGCTGTGATCGGCGCCGGGACCATGGGTGCCGGCATTGCACAGGTGGCTGCTGCTGCCGGCCATGCAGTCAAGCTGCTTGATGTACGCGAAGGCGCCGCCGTTGCAGCGCGCGATGGGATTGCCGTGGTCTTGGCCGGATTAGTCACCAAGGGTCGCATGAGCGAGGAGGAGCGCGCCGCGATCCTGGCGCGCATCGTGCCAGTGGCGGCTTTATCGGCGTTGGCAGATGCAGCGCTTGCGGTGGAAGTGATTGTTGAAAAACTCGAGGTCAAGCAGCAGCTTCTGCGCGAGCTGGAGCAGCATGTCAGCCCGCACGCCATCCTGGCGACCAATACCTCGTCGATTTCAGTCACCGCCATTGCCAATGGTATGCAACATCCCCAGCGCGTCGTCGGCATGCATTTCTTTAACCCCGTGCCGTTGATGAAGCTAGTCGAAGTGGTGTGGGGCGCGGAGACCGACAGCGCAGTGGCGGAAGCGGTCTTTGCACTAGCAGGAAAATGGGGCAAGACGGCAGTGCATGCGAAGTCTACGCCGGGCTTTATCGTCAACCGTATCGCTCGTCCTTTTTATGCCGAGGCCCTGCAGCTCTTGCAGGAGCAGGCCGGCACACCTGCCGCGCTCGATAGGGCGATGAAAAGTGCGGGCTTTAGGATGGGCCCGTGCGAGCTGATGGATCTGATCGGACATGACATTAACTACGCCGTCACGACGTCGGTGTTTGAGGCCAACTATGGCGACAAACGCTATCAGCCTTCGCTGGTGCAAAAGGCGCTGCTGGATGGTGGCCGCTTAGGTCGCAAGGCGGGCAAGGGTTTTTATGTGGGAGCACCGGTGGCCTTGGCTGACCGGGTCGCCGAAGTGGCACCGGCATCGATCACGGTCTGTGGCGCGCAGGCGCTCGCGCAGCGTCTCGCCGATCTGCTGGCAAGCCGTGGTGTGGCGTTTACGCGTGAACTCAGCACCGACTGGGCTGGGCTGCAGGTCGGCGACGTCGCGCTGCCTGTAACCGATGGCCGTACGGCGGCGCAGTTGAGTGTCATCCTTGGTACGCCCAAGCTGGCGGTGATGGATCTGCCTTTGTTGACGGATAAAAGTGACGCGTTGGCTTTGGCCTATGGTCCTCTGCTGGATGGTCCGCGTATCAAGATGCTCGAGGCCAGTCTGATGGCTTGTGGCCTGCAGCCGATTGTGCTGCGTGACGTACCCGGCTTGCTGGTCGGGCGCACCATTGCCATGCTGATTAATGAAGCAGCCGATGCGGTCTGGCAGGGCGTCTGTACGGAAGAGGGCGCCGATCTGGCGATGAAGCTGGGCACGAATTATCCGGCAGGGCCCTTTGAATGGCTACAGCAATGGGGCGTGAGCGGCCCGGTCGGTTTGCTGGAACATTTATTCCAGGCGTATCGAAGCGAGCGTTATAGGGTGAGTCCTTTGCTGCAGCAGCGCTTCTGGCAGGCGGAAGTAGCACCGGAAATTGTCAATTAATAAACCAAAAAAAGAATTTGCTTCTTTTTTGTGCAGCGCAAGATGACTTTCGGAGGGAACTCCCGCAGAATCCGGTTGCAGTCAAAAATAAATCTATCTCCGGAAGAACCAGAGAGGGGACGGAAGCCCGCCAAGAGCAATTTTGGCGGGCTTTTACTTTCTGGGTCCCAATATCATCACGATTGCTTATATCTCCCATCACAAAGGAAAAGCAGACAGTTTGCTAGGTGATTGATATAGTTCAACTCGTCTCCTCCAGCCTTCCAAGAAGGATGGATTTAAGCCCGACCTGCCGAAAGGCTCGTCGGGTTTTTTTTCGCCTTTTCCCGCCGCAATCTTGCCTGCCCTGATTCAGATCAATCGAGAACAATCAAATAAAATCAATCGCTTAGGCAAGATTACTTCTGCTTATCCACAGAGCTATCCACCGATTTTGTGGGTAAATCCTACCTAGGTTTTACATTGCCCGCTCCGGCTTCTTGGTGTACTTTTACTTCGCTAACGGCGGCTTGGTCGCGGCTTTGGGGAGGAATCAACCATGTATCAGACTATTTTGGTGGCGTATAACGGCACGCCGGAGAGCAGAGTGGCTTTGCAAGAATGCATACGTCTCGCGCCAAATCCGGAAAATATCGTGCACTTGCTGGTGGTGGTGACGCCGCCGCCGTATCTGCTCGTGGGGGAATTTGCCGCTGCTGCGGTTCTGAGCGTGGAAGAAGGCTTAACTTCGGAAAAGGAAAAGATGGCCAAAGAGCTCGCAGCCGGTGCGGCTTTGTTGCTGGCGGCGGGCCTGACGGTGCAGACGCATCTGGAAGTCGGTGAGCCGGTGAATGTAATCGAAGAAATGGCGGTGCAATTAAAAGTCGATCTCGTTATCGTCGGCCACTCCCGTCATAAGACCAAAGCCTTGCTGTGGTGGCGCGGCAGTACCGATACGCTGCTGGTGGAAAAGTTGCGTTGCAGTTTATTGGTGGCGTCCGAGCCGGTAGCAGCAGTTTGATGGCCGCTCACGAGCGAGGATGAGCGCGCAAATGCGCAAGACCATCGACAAGCTGCCGCTTGGCATGGCGCGTTATATCAACAAGGCGTAACGCCAGCCGTGCTGGTAATCGCTGCTGTCGCCCTGACTGTTCCTCCACCCAGGCACGCGTGTGATAGAGCGCGCTCCTCCAAGCTAGTTGCGTAATCCCACCGGCATGCAACAGCTGATCAAGGCGAGTACGGTATAGAACCAGATGATCGAGTCGCTGTTTTTCCCCATGCATTGCTTGTTTGATGCGCAGTTGCCCTCCAAGTAGATGAAAACGCTTGGCGCCGGCATGAATACTGGCGGTGATCATGAGATAGCGCGACAAACTGCCCATGCTAAATCCGTCATAAGCCGGATCGTGGGCATTGACCAACGAGAACAGATCGTCGCCGATGCGGCATGCAAGCGTGCCGCCGCACAGGGTCCCGTCAACCGTCACCAGGCCGACTTGGCCGCGCGTCCGCATTAAGGCCATAAGTTGATCGCTGGCTTTGCCCACCAATGCCGAGGACTGCTGCTTACCTGCCATTCGGGCGTGATTAAAATGCATGATCGCTCGAATCGTTTGCTCGGGCGTGCTTTTGCCGTCGCGCACCTCATGCCGGAAACCGGGCAGAAGGCGCTGCGCGCGTGCCAAATTATGGCGTAACGTCTTACGCGTGGATTTGCCCAGCTGGGACAGATAAGCGTCTTGGCTGTCGGGCAAGTCAATGACGATGTCCTCGGTGCAACCAAAACGCATGGCAGCATAATCCAGATCCAAGCCATCAAGCTTTACCGCATGAAACTCGATACGGTCGATTGCTTGTTCCTAGCCAAACAAATGTTCGGCAAAATGATTAATGTCATCGCTGCTAAGCTGCATGCCTTCATTCAACACCCTTACTGCGTGCCGATGCTTTTCATATAAAAATAAGGCCGTCAGTTTGTCTTTGTCCCAGGCACCATAAGTACAGACGCCGGTCAGCGGGTCGTGTAGCCGCAAGTGCGCTAGCGTGGAATAAAGACTGCCGTAGAGACGATCGAGCGCCGGTTCGACAAAAAGCGGAATGGTGCCGTTGTAGTGGATGACAGTATAGGCAGGGGTGGGCATGGGCTTAGTGAAGAAAAAATACAGCGTTGATTGGTGAGGGTGTCATTGAATTGAATCTGTGGTGACCGGTTGGTTCCAGTGGCTTGCGCCGGATGTATAGGTCGATCAAACTTGGGCGATCAACTTTTGCACTAATGCGCGCCCCTGCGGCCTAATTCATTTAGCGGTTAACCCAATGTAAGACTTGTCTGCGCCCGAGTTTTTGCGTTTTACAATTGCACACCAATTTGCGCAAATTGGACATGATAAATAATTAACAACTCCGCTTCGATGCGCGCCAATTAGACTTCACCCTTCAAAGCCGCTAGACTCTAGGGCTTTTTCCCCTGCCCACCATGGCCAGCAACGCCGAATCCCCGATGTCAGACGACGATAGCAATCCAAGCGGACCCCAGAGCGTGCCGCGCGAGCAGATCGCGCGCGAAGTCGCGCGCCGCCGCACCTTTGGCATTATTTCCCACCCCGACGCTGGTAAAACCACGCTGACGGAAAAGCTGTTGCTGTTTTCAGGGGCGATTCAACTCGCCGGTACGGTCAAAGCACGCAAGAGCGGACGTCATGCCACCTCCGACTGGATGGAGATCGAAAAGCAGCGCGGCATTTCGGTTGCCAGCTCGGTGATGCAGTTTGAGTACCGTGACCATGTGGTCAACTTGCTCGACACACCCGGCCACCAGGATTTTTCCGAAGATACTTACCGGGTGCTGACCGCGGTCGACTCGGCGCTGATGGTGATCGATGCGGCCAAGGGTGTCGAGGCGCAGACCATCAAGCTCTTGAACGTCTGCCGTATGCGTAATACCCCCATCATCACGTTTATGAACAAGATGGACCGCGAGACGCGCGATCCCCTGGAGCTGCTTGATGAGCTCGAGTCGGTCCTGGATATTCGCTGCGCGCCAGTGACTTGGCCGATCGGTATGGGCAAGACATTTCGTGGCGTGTACCACTTGCTGCGCGACGAGATCATGCTGTTTGCTGCTGGCAGCGAAAAAGCCGATCAGACCTTTGAAATCGTCAAGGGCATCGATAACCCGCGCTTAGCCGAGATGTTCCCGCTCGAGATCGAGCAGCTCAAGATGGAAGTCGAGCTAGTCCATGGCGCGTCGAATCCGTTTGATCTGGCTTCTTTTTTGGACGGCAGCCAGACGCCGGTGTTCTTTGGCTCGGCAATCAATAACTTTGGTGTGCGCGAGATTTTGAATGCGCTGCTCGACTGGGCGCAGCCACCTCGCGAGCGGGATGCGACGGTACGTGCGGTGAAGCCCGATGAGCCTGCGTTTTCTGGATTTGTATTCAAGATTCAGGCCAACATGGACCCGGCGCATCGCGACCGTATCGCTTTTTTGCGCGTCTGTTCGGGGCATTTCGAGCGCGGCATGAAGATCAAGCATCTGCGTTTAAACCGTGAGATCAAGGTCTCCTCGGTCGTGACCTTCATGGCGTCGAGTCGTGAGCAAGTCGAAGAAGCGTATGCGGGTGACATCATTGGTTTGCCCAATCACGGCAATATGCAGATTGGCGACAGTTTTTCCGAAGGCGAGTTGTTGCAGTTCACCGGCATTCCTTACTTCGCACCCGATTTTTTCCGTTCTGTCCGCATCCGCAATCCGCTCAAAATCAAGCAGCTGCACAAAGGCCTGCAGCAATTAGGCGAGGAGGGGGCGGTACAGGTATTCAAACCCGTCCATGGTGGCGATCTGGTGCTGGGTGCCGTCGGCGTGCTGCAGTTTGAAGTCGTGGCTAGCCGGCTTCTGAACGAGTATGGCGTCGATGCCGTATTTGAAGGCACCAACATCAACAGCGCGCGCTGGGTATCTTGCGACGACAAGCGCATGATGGCGGACTTTGAAAAATCCTCTGCCGGCGCCAATCTCGCGCACGATGCTGCAGGCAACCTTGCCTATCTCGCGAGTTCAGGCGTCAACCTCAAGCTCACGCAAGAACGCTGGCCCGGTGTGACATTCCACTCCACGCGTGAACACGCAGTCAAAATAAGTTAAGAGCGTCGATCAAACTGACGCTGACGGCGTTTTCGTCTTGCCAGTCCGATGTTGTCAGACGCTCTTAGTAAAATCCGCATCGGGGCCGCGTCTGATGTGCGCTAGCCCGCTGGCGGTTGCCTGCTTTGCGGTATCTCAATAAACACCTGCTGCTTGTTCGTATACTAAGCGGGTCGTCGCGCAATACCCCCCGTACATTCACTTTCAAAAATTATTCACGTAGGCCAAGGCACTGCGTGGGGTTCATTATCTTTATCGGGAACAAGCATGCTTACGGCTACTTATTCGATTGTGGCTCTGAGACTGGAGCAGAAAAAAGTACGCTGGAATTTTTCGGTGTTACAGCAATACATTTTGAATAGCATTAAAAATTTGAAACAGGCCAGTGGTCTGGAAGTTGAATCAATGCTCAACCGTCTGTCGCAGTTCGAGCAAGACTGTCATCAGCGCAAGATGGAAGTGTTTGTTATTCCGGCCATGCGCAAAATAAGTCGCGAGACCGATGCGTTGCTTGATGAACTTGAATCGCTCAGTTCGATCAGCCTCACGATGTTGCGCACTTTGCGTGAAAAATTACAAGATGTCTTGCGCCTCGGGATACTCAAAATTGAAGAGGTTTGCGTATCGCTCGAGCTGTGCTGTTCAAATTTTTATGCACGGCTGAGCAAAGAAGATGAATTGGTCGAGATCGCCGAGCGAGTCATACCCGGTGAGACCTGGTTTGGTATTGCGACTAACTTCCTCTCCTATGATGCCCAATTTGCCAAAGCCACGCCTGTGGTCCTAGACGAAGAAGATCAGTAGGTCAAAATAAAACCGGCTGCGCTTGCGCGGCCGGCTTAACTTTGGCATGGTGTCAGCACTGCTCTTGCCGGTATGACCCATGCCAAAAATATTCACCTTCACCACCCTCTCCGCGCGCGACATCGTCGTCACCTTTGGGCCAGTTCTGCTGTTGGTCGCCGTGCTTAGCGTGGTGGCTTACCGACTGATCGATCCGTCGCCGCCGCGTGTGGTGACACTCTCCACGGGCCAGGAAAACAGTGCCTACGAGCAGCTTGCCAAGCGCTATGCGAGCGTGCTGGCGCGTCAGGGTATTGAAGTCAGGCTGCGGCGCTCACAAGGCTCAATCGATAACCTTCAGCGTCTGCAAGACCCGGCGTCCGGGATCGATATCGCCTTTGTGCAGAGTGGCTCCACCAATTATGCCAACGCCGAGCGCAGTGGCCTGATCTCCCTGGGCAGTCTCTTTACCGAGCCGGTCTGGTTGTTTTACCGCGATCGGCTTTCTATTCGCGGGCTGCGTGAGCTCAAAGGTCTGCGTATCAATGTCGGCCCCACTGGAACCGGTGTACCGCAAGTGGTGGGCAAGATACTCGCGGCCAATGGCATCGAGCCCGGCATGGTTCGTTTGTCCGCGCTCGAAGACACGCCGGCGACCGTGGCGCTCTTAAACGGCAAGATCGACGGCATGGTGTTTAGCTCCGCGGCAGATGGCCTGCTGATACAGATGCTGCTGCAAACACCGGGCATTAAACTCTTTAATTTTTCGCAGGCCGATGCCTATGCGCGGCGCTTTCCTTTTTTGTCGCATGTCACGCTGCCGCGTGGGATTGTTGATTTTGGTCGAAACCTGCCCTCGCGTCCGGTCGAGCTGATCGCACCGACAGCGACCCTAGTCGCGCGTGAAGATTTGCATCCCGCGCTGATTGATTTATTTGTGCAGGCGGCGGCAGAAATTCATGGTGGCGCCGGCTGGTTTGCGCGGTATGGCGAATTTCCAACGGGGAGTTATACCGAGATACCCGTTGCTTCATCGGCTGAAAAATATTATCGCAACGGTCCGCCTTTTCTGCAGCGCTACATGTCGTTTTGGCTGGCGAATTTTTTTGAGCGGATGTGGCTCGTCATTGTCGCGCTCGGCGCCTTGATTTTGCCGCTGTCGCGGGTCGTGCCGCCCTTGTATGTGTGGAAGGTGCGTTCTCGTATCTACCGCTGGTACGGCCAGCTGCGTCGCGTCGAGCAGGCCGTGGAAGAAGCTTCGCCGGCATTGCGCGCCGGTGTCTACGCGCAGCAAGTCGCTCGACTTGACGAGATCGAACACCGCGTCAATCGGCTTACCATTCCGCTGTCATTTGCCGAAGAACTATATGGCTTGCGGAGTCATATTCATTTTGTACGCAAACGCATTGATTGGCTTGCGCAAACCCCCGCAAGCTGATCAGGCGCCTATCCAGGGCAGGCGAGCCTTACACCAGCCGCCCAGGGTCTTGCGATGGCCCTCTGCATCACGGTCACCTTCAAAGCCTTCAAGGATGTCGAAGCAGTGCGCATAGCCATGTTCGGTGGCGAGCTTGGCCGCGTAGCGTGAGCGCACGCCTGAGCGGCACAAAAAAAGCAGGGTCTCGTCCGGGCCAGCGATGGCAGCCAAGCTTTCCATGAACGCGGGATTTTGCGCACCGCCCGGATACAGGCTCCACTGCACCGCGCCATGTTGCGCATCAGGCAGCGCCACGCGGCCTACCCAGTCGCGCTCGGCCTGCGTGCGCACGTCAATGAGTCGAATGCGCGGATCTGCTAGCAACAGCGCATAGGCCTCTTCCGGGGTGACGGCGCCGGCATAGGGAAGCGCCTGCTGCTGACTGCGTTGTCGGGCGGTGGCAAGAAGCGTGGCGGGTGTGGGCATGGTGAGCAAACTCGGTAGTGGGATCAAACCGTCAAATTACCACGGCTGCTGGACGCTGTGCCTCCGCGCTCGCCCCGATCGCGCCATTGACTTTCTTGCGTCTAAGCCGTCGCAGCTCATTTGCACCAAATTAGAGCAAAAAATAGGGTCTTGGCATTTATGCACCAAAATAATGCAACAATATCGTGCATTTGATTACGCGAGAGAAAATCTGGGCTTAGACGTGCGCTAACTGCGGATAAAGCCCCGTTTTTTAGTGGCAAATTCACTTGCCGAGAGGGAATGCTACAGCTTGGTTGAGCCATTGTTGATGGCATGGAATCTGCTATCATCTCGGGCTGAGTTCCGGTCGCACAGTTCAGGCGCATGCTAGGTTGTCGCACGCTGACGGCTCGAATGCAACACCCCGATTTTTACTTCGCTCATTTCTAGGAGATTCGCATGGCAAGGACGGCCGCAGAGGTATTGAAGATGGTGAAGGACAACGAAGTCAAATTCGTTGACTTCCGTTTCACCGACACGCGAGGCAAGGAACAGCACGTAACCGTGCCGGTTTCGCACTTCGATATGGATAAATTTGAGTCCGGCCACGCTTTTGATGGCTCATCGATCGCTGGCTGGAAGGGCATCGAAGCGTCCGACATGTTGTTAATGCCGGATCCAAATACGGCAAACATCGATCCATTTATGGAAGAAACCACGATGTTCTTGCAGTGCGACGTGATCGAGCCGGGTGACGGCAAAGGTTACGACCGCGATCCACGCTCGATCGCCAAGCGCGCCGAAGCCTACCTGAAATCTTCCGGCATTGGCGACACGGCTTACTTTGGTCCTGAGCCAGAGTTCTTTATTTTTGACAGCGTGCGCTGGAACATTGATATGTCCGGCTGCTTCGTGAAGATTGATTCCGAAGAAGCGTCCTGGACCACAGGCGAAAAAATCGAAGGCGGCAACAGCGGCCATCGTCCAACCGTCAAGGGTGGCTATTTCCCCGTGCCGCCGGTCGACAGTTTCCAGGACATGCGTTCGGAAATGTGTCTCATCCTCGAAGCGATGGGCATTCCGGTTGAAGTGCATCACCACGAAGTCGCTGGCGCTGGTCAAAACGAAATCGGTACCCGTTTTTCGACGCTCGTCGAGCGCGCTGACTGGACCCAGAACCTGAAATACGTGGTGCAAAACGTTGCCCACACCTATGGCAAGACCGCCACCTTCATGCCTAAGCCTATCGTTGGTGACAACGGTTCCGGCATGCACGTGCACCAGTCGGTCTGGAAAGACGGCAAGAACCTGTTTGCTGGCGACGGCTATGCAGGCTTGTCAGATTTCGCGCTTTACTACATCGGCGGCATCATCAAGCACGCACGCGCGTTGAATGCGATCACCAATCCCGGTACCAACTCGTATAAGCGTTTGGTGCCCGGCTTTGAAGCACCGGTCAAGCTGGCTTACTCGGCCCGTAACCGTTCGGCATCGATCCGTATTCCACACGTGCCAAACCCGAAAGGTCGTCGTATCGAGACCCGTTTCCCGGATCCTTCTGCCAACCCTTACCTGTGCTTCGCGGCCTTGTTGATGGCCGGTTTGGATGGTGTGCAGAACAAGATTCATCCGGGCGAAGCCGCCTCGAAAGATTTGTATCATCTGCCACCCGAAGAAGATGCAAAAATCCCGACCGTGTGCTCCTCGCTCGATCAAGCACTCGAGTATCTGGATAAAGACCGTGAGTTCCTGACCCGCGGCGGCGTCTTTAGCGACACCATGATCGATGCGTACATTGAACTCAAGATGCAGGAAGTAACTCGCTTCCGTATGACCACGCATCCGATTGAATTTGATATGTACTACTCGCTCTAATCAGGCGCGTCAAATCGGCAAAGAAAAGCGGGGTGGCGCAAGCGACCTCGCTTTTTTTATACTGATTGTTGCATTAATGGCAAAATAGATTGATCGTTTCTGGTATAAAAAAGACCTTGCCTTAAACTTGAACGCTGATTTGACTGCGATGGTTATCGACCTATGAAAGTACTGTCTTTTTTCCTTCTTGTGCTGTTTGTCGCCGCCACGGATGTGGGTGCTGAAAGCAGCGTTTATGTGTGTACCCAGCCGAACGGCAACCGCGAGTACCGTAATACCGGCGACACGCGAGGCTGCAAAAAACTTGACCTTGAGTCGATCTCAATGATTCCGGCGCCGCCCTCAGCCAAGACCGGCAGCAGAGCCACCTCCGACCCTTCTTTTCCCCGCATTGACAATTTTGTTCAAAAGCAGCGCGATCAGGATCGCTTACAGATCTTGCAGGAAGAAGTAAGGACTGAAGAGAGCAAACTGTCTGAGTTGAAAAAGGAATATCAGAACGGCGAGCCGGAGCGGCGGGGCAACGAGCGTAACTATGTAAAATATCAAGAACGGGTTGTGCTACTCAAAGAAGAGCTGCAGCGCACTGAAAAAAACATCGAAGCGCTCAAGCGTGAAATCGGTACCCTGAAATAATCCAGCAGCAGGCATCCACAGCGGGCGCACCGCACAGCCAGTGCAGATCAGCGCGATACGTTAGCAGCACTGAAAATGTAGCCGCGACAGCGACAGCCGCTGCACGTGCCGACCGGCGTCCCAAAAACACGCGGGAGCCAGCAAGGTGTGCTGTGCACCGTAAAATTTTCTCCAACCTGCGCGATCGCTGACCGGTATCCTACCGGAGCATGTATTTTTATTTGGACTATCGTGAATATTTTATCGACATCATTAGGCGGACTCGATCTGCTGGCCTCCGCTGTTCTTGTGCTCGATACCGACGGCCGCATCGTCTATGCCAATGCCGCTGCAGAGAGTTTGCTGGAGAGCTCTTTGAAGGTGCTGCAAAAGCAAAAATTGGCGGCAATGTTTACCCACGAAGACAAGCTCGCTGCCATTTTTGAGCAGGCGCGTGAGCATCAATTTGATGACAGGCGCGAAGACCTGCTGCTCGAGCGCGTTGGTAAAGCGCCGCTACCGGTCAGCATGGTGATTACCGTGATCGATGACCCTGCGCATCCGGTCCTCATTGAGCTGCGCGAAAACGTGCAGCAACTCAAGCTGGATCGCGAGGAGCGCATCCTTGACCAGACGCAGGCCAACAAAGAGCTCATTCGCAACCTCGCCCACGAAATCAAAAATCCGCTCGGCGGCATCCGGGGTGCGGCGCAATTGCTGGAGCTTGAGCTGCCCGATAAGCATCTCAAAGAGCTACGTGAATACACGCAGGTCATCATCAAAGAATCCGATCGCTTGCAAACGCTGGTCGATCGTTTGCTGGCGCCACATCGCCGGCCGCATATCGTGGGTGACGTCAATATTCACGAAGTCTTCGAACGCGTGCGTAGCCTGATCATGGCCGAATTTCCCAGCGGCTTGCATATTAAACGCGACTACGATCTGTCGCTGCCTGAATTTCGTGGTGACAAAGAGCAGTTGATTCAAGCCGTCCTCAACATTGCCCACAACGCCGCGCAGGCGCTCTCCACACGCATGACCAATGGTGACGCCGAACTCATTTTTCGTAGCCGGATCGTGCGCTCTGTCACGCTGGCCAAGGTGCGTTATCGGCTGGCACTAGACTTGCATATCATTGATAACGGTCCAGGCATACCGGCTGACCTGAAAGATAGAATTTTTTATCCGTTGGTCTCCGGCAGAGACGGCGGAAGTGGATTAGGGCTGACGCTGGCTCAGACCTTCGTCCAGCAGCATATGGGTGTGATCGAATGTGACAGCCGGCCCGGTTACACCGACTTCAGGATAATCATCGCGCTGCCCTAATGCTGTGCAGATGCGATGATCAGACGGAGCGGATCGGACACGATGTCGTAAATAGCACCAAACTGGTGCTTGCAATGAAACTGCGAGACACAAAACACATGAAACCGATCTGGATAGTTGACGACGACGAATCGATACGCTGGGTGCTTGAAAAAGCACTGGCGCGCGAAAGCCTCGCCACCCGGAGCTTTTCCAACGTGCGCGATACGCTCGAGGCGATGAAATCATCCACGCCGCAGGTACTGGTGTCCGACATTCGGATGCCCGGCGAATCGGGTCTTGAATTACTGCAGGCCGTCAAGGTCATGCATCCGGGTCTGCCCGTCATCGTGATGACTGCGTTTTCTGACCTTGACTCGGCCGTCTCCGCGTTTCAGGGCGGTGCCTTTGAGTATCTGGCCAAGCCCTTTGATCTTGACAAAGCCGTTGAGCTGATTCGCCGCGCGCTCGATGAAAGCTTGCGCGAATCCGATGTCGAGCAAGCGGCCACTGACACCCCAGAAATACTCGGCCAGGCAGCGGCCATGCAAGATGTATTTCGCGCCATTGGTCGTTTATCCCAGTCGAACGTAACGGTCTTGATTACCGGCGAATCCGGCACCGGCAAAGAGCTCGTTGCCCGCGCGCTGCACAAACACAGCCCGCGCTCGACCCAGCCCTTCATTGCCTTAAACACAGCAGCCATTCCGAAAGACTTGCTCGAGTCCGAGCTCTTTGGTCATGAGCGCGGTGCTTTTACCGGCGCGCAGGCAACCCGACGCGGGCGCTTTGAGCAGGCCGAAGGCGGCACTTTATTTTTAGACGAAATCGGTGACATGCCCTTTGATTTGCAAACGCGACTTTTGCGCGTGCTCTCAGACGGACATTTTTATCGCGTCGGTGGGCATCAGTCGCTCAAAGCCAATGTGCGCGTGATCGCCGCGACCCATCAAAACCTTGAGCAGCGAGTGCGTGAAGGGCTCTTTCGTGAAGACTTGTATCACCGTCTTAACGTGATCCGTTTGCGTCTGCCTTCGCTGCGCGAGCGGCCCGAAGATATTCCTATCCTGACCCGTCATTTTCTGGCGCAGAGCGCGCGTCAGCTTGGGGTCGAAGCCAAACGCGTCTCCGATCAGGCCATGCAATTTTTGGCCAGTCTTGATCTGCCCGGCAATGTGCGTCAGCTCGAAAATTTGTGTAACTGGATCACCGTGATGGCGCCGGGTCAGACCGTCGAAGTCAAAGACTTGCCCGCTGAATTGACCTCCGGCGAAATCAATCCGCCGGTAGGGATTACCAATGTCAACGGCATAGTCATGGAGTCACCGGTGATGATTGCACCCGAGCGCGAACACGCCGTACCCGTCATGGTCGGTGGTGTAGTGGCTTCTGCCGAGCGAAGCAACTGGATCACCATGCTCAAGGCGGAGGCCGCGCAGATGCTTTCTGCTGGCCGTCCTGAAGTGATGGACGCTCTGGGGCGTCAGTTTGAATCGGCGCTGATTACGACCGCGCTCAAACATACGCACGGGCGCAAGAACGACGCAGCCATCCGGCTTGGTATCGGCCGCAACACCATCACCCGCAAGATCCAGGAGCTCGGGATTGAGGGCGGCAAAGACGAATAGAGCTTAGCCCTGCTGTTGGCGCGCCGGTTGCTGTCGCTGCGTGAGCACTGGGCTCTTTTTAAAATCGCGGCGGTACTCGCTGGGTGGAGTCCAACCATGGCGACGCCAGATTGATTGCACATCCCCTTCGACGGTCCATGTGTGATGACCGTCCATTTTGCCCGCTGCAGGCAAGACAAAATTATTTTCTGCTGTGTTCAATCCCATGACTTGCTCCCATCGTATTCGTGCTATTTGGATACCCTGAGAATCGTCTGCTGGCCGGAAACCTTTAGTCTATTTTGGAAAGGTTTTGCCTCAACCCGACGACTCTTTGAGCCGCCGCCATAGCGTCGTTCGGCTAATTCCCAGATAAGCGGCTGCTGCCGCGCGATTACCATCGAAGCGCGCCATAATTTTTAGCAGATCCGGCTCTGCAGCAGGCAAAGCGGGCAGCGCGGGCAAATTCAGCCTGGCAGATGCAACGGTGTCGTCCGTGCCGGCCAATTCAGGTGCCAGCTTCTGCACAAATGCCGGTGTCAGTGCCTGCAGTGGTTCAGCGGCCAGAAACAAGGCCAGTCGCTGCATCAGATTGCGCAGCTCGCGCACATTACCCGGCCAGTCATAGCGCTGCAACACGGGCGCACAGGCCAGCAGCTCGGCATGCAGATTTGCATGCGGGCGCACGCCCATTGCGGCCAGCGCATGCTTCAGGCACCACTCTGCCAGCGGCACCAAGTCATCGGTACGTTCCCGCAGTGACGGTAGCGACAGGCGCAACACGCCAAGCCGGTAAAACAAATCCGCCCGAAAACGTCCCGCACGCACCCGCTCTTCCAGATCACAATGCGTCGCGCTCACGATGCGCACCTCCACCGGCACTGGGCGCGTGCCGCCCACCCGCACTACCTCTTTTTCTTCCAGCACGCGTAGCAGCCGTGTTTGCAGTGCCAGCGGCATCTCGCCTATCTCATCCAAAAACAAGGTGCCGCGCTGGGCCGATTCAAATAAGCCCGCATGGCCGCCGCGCCGCGAGCCGGTGAATGCGCCTTCTTCATAGCCAAATAATTCCGACTCCAGCAAGGACTCCGCGATCGCACCGCAATTGACTGCCACGAACGGTTTGGCAGGCCCCGGCAGGCGCATACTTTCGCGATGAATCGCTTGCGCGACAAGCTCCTTGCCGGTGCCCGTCTCGCCCTGTATCAGCACCGTCGCTGGCGAGCGCGCATACAGCGTAATAGAGTGGCGCAAGGCCTGCATTTGCGCCGAATCGCCGCGCAGATCCTTAATGCTGTGCTTGGCGCGCAGCGTATCGCTGGTGGGCTGATGACGGCCGCGCGGCAACTCGAGTTGGGTGACCCGCGCAATCTCGAACGCATCTTCGAATGCCTGCCGGATCGACGCTGCTGAATAAACAAAGACACCCGTCAATCCGGCTTCTTCCACCAGATCCGTAATCAGACCCGCACCAACAATTGCCTTGATGCCGGCGGCTTTCATCTCATTAATCTGCGCCCGCGCATCCTCCTGGGTGACATAGGTGCGCTGCATGATGTCGATGCCAAAAGTTTGTTGGAAATCGGCCAGCTCAGGCAGAGGCTCTTGATAATTAATCAGGCCAATGGCCGGCGTAATTTTGCGCGCCCGCGCCAGCGCCTGCATCACATCAAAGCCACTGGCTTTGGCCAATACCACCGGCAACTCCAGTCGGCTTTTCAGATACGCGCCGTTCGAGCCAGCCGAGATGATGCCGTCGCAGCGCTCAGTGAGCAGACGCTCACGAATATGCGTGACCGCATCTTCAAAGCCCAAATTGATCGGCTCGATGATGGCGCGTTCATCAAATTCCAGCGTAATGTCACGAAATAAATCAAACAGCCGCGAGATCGATACCGTCCAGAAAACTGGTTGGTGAAGCGGGTCACGGGGCAGGGAAGGGGAGCGGGCCATCGTTAAGGTCGTAGGCGGTGTGGGTTGAGTGGGCTGTGATTGATGTTTCGCTGGTGTTTCAATGTTTCATAAATAATACGCATTGAAACATAATTTGAAACACTTTGGCAATCAGGGACTTTGCGCTATTTCGGATATCACCTCCTAAGTAGCTGTTTTTAAATGTTTTATTTTGAATCTTGATTGGTGCTTTTAATCGCGGCCCAGATTGTTCCCCTATGGCACGGTCATTGCAATCCTGTTGGGTGAGTTACATCCCTGAAACAGACTTCACCACAGGATCAATCATGAGTATGCAATCTGCGGGCGCAAAATTCCGCCAAGCGATGCGGGAAGAATCACCCCTGCAAGTCATCGGCGCCATCAATGCCAACCACGCGCTGTTGGCCAAGCGCGCCGGCTTCAAAGCCATTTATCTCTCCGGTGGCGGCGTCGCTGCCGGCTCGCTCGGTCTGCCCGACCTGGGCATCTCCAACCTCGACGATGTCCTCACCGACGTGCGCCGGATCACCGATGTGTGCGATCTGCCGCTGTTAGTCGACGTCGATACCGGCTTTGGTTCGTCTGCATTTAACGTCGCCCGCACTGTTAAATCCATGATCAAATTTGGCGCCGCCGCGATCCACATCGAAGATCAGGTCGGTGCCAAGCGCTGCGGCCATCGTCCCAACAAAGAGATCGTCACCAAGCAGGAAATGGTCGACCGGATCAAGGCCGCAGTCGACGCGCGCACCGACGAAAATTTCGTCATCATGGCCCGCACTGACGCGCTCGCCGTAGAGGGTCTCGAGGCAGCCATGGAACGTGCCGTGGCTTGCGTGGAAGCGGGTGCCGACATGATTTTCCCCGAAGCGATCACTGAGCTGTCGATGTACAAGCAGTTTGCCGCCGCAGTCAAGGTGCCTATCCTAGCCAATATCACCGAGTTTGGTGCCACACCCTTATTCACGGTCGATGAATTGCGTGACGCCGATTGCGGTCTGATTTTGTATCCACTGTCAGCCTTCCGCGCGATGAACAAGGCTGCAGAAAATGTCTACATGGCCGTGCGCCGGGACGGTACCCAAAAGAACGTTGTCGACACCATGCAGACCCGCATGGAGCTCTACGAACGTATCGGTTATCACGATTTCGAACAAAAGCTGGATGCGCTGTTTGCGCAGCAAAAAGCAAAGTAAAAAAGGAGCAATAAATGAGCGAACAACAAGCAACAGGCTTCAAGCCAAAAAAATCCGTCGCCCTGTCTGGCGTCACCGCAGGTAACACCGCGCTCTGCACGGTCGGCAAAACAGGCAACGACCTGCACTATCGCGGGTATGACATTTTAGACGTCGCCCAGTCTTGCGAATTCGAAGAGATTGCGCATCTGCTGGTGCACGGCAAACTGCCCACCGCCGACGAGCTGCGCGCTTACAAAAATAAATTGCTCGCCTTGCGCGGCCTGCCTGCCAATGTCAAAGCCGTACTCGAGGCACTGCCGGCATCGTCGCATCCGATGGATGTGATGCGCTCTGGTGTCTCTGCGTTAGGTTGCGTGCTGCCCGAAAAAGATGATCACAACACACCAGGCGCGCGGGATATTGCCGACCGTCTGATGGCATCGTTTGGTTCGATGCTGCTGTACTGGTATCACTTCAGCCACAATGGCAAGCGCATCGACGTCGAGACCGATGATGATTCCATCGGCGGCCATTTCCTGCATCTGTTGCATGGTAAAAAGCCCTCAGCTTCGTGGGAAAAAGCGATGCATGTTTCCCTCATTTTGTACGCAGAACACGAATTCAATGCGTCCACCTTTGCTGGCCGCGTCATCGCCGGCACCGGCTCGGATATGCATTCAGCCATCACCGGTGCCATTGGCGCACTGCGGGGTCCCAAGCATGGCGGCGCCAACGAAGTCGCCTTTGAAATTCAGAAGCGTTATGACAATCCGGACGAAGCAGAAGCCGACATCAAAAAACGTGTCGAGAACAAGGAAGTTGTGATCGGCTTTGGACATCCTGTCTACACGATCTCGGATCCGCGCAATAAAGTGATCAAGGAAGTCGCGCACGCGCTGTCGAAAGAAGCAGGCTCGACTAAAATGTTTGATATTGCTGAACGTCTGGAAACAGTCATGTGGGATATTAAGAAAATGTTCCCGAATCTGGATTGGTTTTCGGCTGTCTCCTATCACATGATGGGCGTGCCAACAGCGATGTTCACGCCATTGTTTGTGATCGCGCGCACCTCCGGTTGGGCCGCGCATATTATTGAACAGCGCATTGATAACAAGATCATTCGCCCAAGCGCCAATTATGTGGGGCCGGAAGATCTGAAGTTTGTGCCTATCAAGGATCGTCAGTAGTATTTTTCCTTGCTCGATACTGTTTTTTTCGGGTGCACTTCGAAAGACATTAGATCCCAGCGCTCGCTGGGATCTAATGTCGTTGATTTCCTTCGACAAAAACCCATCGTCTAAAGCACAGAAAACGCACCAAACGGCATCAACCCACTTCACTCAATTGAATCAGCCATGAATAACGCAAACCGCAAACCACTGCCCGGCACCAACCTCGATTACTTTGACACCCGCGCTGCGGTCGATGCCATTGAAGCCGGCGCCTATGACAAGCTGCCCTACACATCGCGTGTACTGGCCGAAAATCTGGTGCGTCGCTGTGATCCGGCGACCCTGACCGATTCCTTGAAGCAGTTCATCGAGCGCAAACGTGATCTGGATTTTCCATGGTTTCCGGCACGAGTGGTGTGCCACGATATTTTGGGTCAGACCGCCTTAGTTGATCTGGCCGGTTTGCGTGACGCCATTGCTGCGCAAGGTGGTGACCCCGCGCTGGTCAATCCGGTTGTGCCTACCCAACTCGTGGTCGATCATTCGCTTGCAGTAGAGTGTGGCGGTTTCGATCCGGACGCGTTTGCAAAAAATCGCGCCATCGAAGATCGTCGCAATGAAGACCGTTTTGATTTCATCAACTGGACCAAAAAAGCCTTCAAAAACGTGGACGTCATCCCACCCGGTAACGGCATCCTGCATCAGATCAATCTCGAGCGGATGAGCCCGGTGGTGCAGGTCAAAGACGGCGTGGCCTTTCCTGACACGCTCGTCGGTACCGACAGCCATACGCCGATGGTGGATGCGCTGGGCGTCATCGCCATTGGGGTGGGCGGTCTTGAGGCCGAAAGCGTCATGCTGGGGCGTGCTTCCTGGATGCGTCTGCCTGACATCATCGGCGTTGAGCTGACCGGTAAGCCACAGCCAGGCATCACGGCCACCGACATCGTGCTCACGCTCACTGAATTTTTGCGCAAAGAAAAAGTCGTCTCGTCGTATCTTGAATTTTATGGTGAAGGGGCATCGCATCTGACACTGGGTGACCGGGCCACGATTGCCAACATGGCGCCCGAGTTTGGCTCTACCGCGGCGATGTTTTATATCGACGAACAGACCATCAAATACCTAAGGCTCACTGGACGCGATGAGTCACTCGTCAAGCTCGTCGAGACCTACGCAAAACAAACCGGCCTGTGGGCGGACACCCTCAAGAATGCCGAGTACGAGCGCGTGCTCAAGTTTGATCTGTCCTCCGTGGTGCGCATGATTGCCGGACCAAGCAATCCGCATAACCGCGTGCCCGTCTCTGAGCTGGCCGCGCGCGGGATCAGCGGCAAAGTCGAGAACGAGCCCGGCTTGATGCCGGATGGTGCCGTCATCATCGCCGCCATTACCAGCTGCACCAACACCAACAACCCGCGCAATATGATCGCCGCCGGTCTGATTGCCCGTAACGCCAACAAGCTCGGCCTGACCCGCAAGCCCTGGGTCAAGAGTTCGCTCGCCCCCGGCTCAAAAACCGTCGCGCTCTATCTGGAAGAAGCCGGACTCCTGCCCGAACTGGAAAAACTGGGCTTCGGCGTCGTCGCCTTTGCCTGCACCACCTGCAACGGCATGAGCGGCGCACTGGATCCGGTGATTCAGAAAGAAGTCATCGAACGTGATCTTTACGCTACCGCAGTCTTGTCAGGTAACCGTAACTTCGACGGCCGCATTCATCCCTACGCCAAGCAAGCCTTCCTTGCCTCGCCGCCGCTGGTAGTGGCCTACGCCATTGCGGGCACGATTCGTTTCGATATCGAGAAAGACGTGCTGGGTATCGCGCCCAATGGCGCACCGGTGACCTTGAAAGACCTCTGGCCCTCGGATGAAGAAATCGATGCCGTCGTCGCTGCCAGCGTCAAGCCTGAGCAATTCCGCAAGGTCTACACGCCGATGTTTGCGATCCAGGCAGACGATGGTCAAAAGGTCAGCCCACTGTATGACTGGCGGCCACAAACCACCTATATCCGTCGCCCTCCGTATTGGGAAGGTGCCTTAGCCGGCGCACGTTCGCTCAAAGGTATGGTGCCGCTGGCGGTATTGGGCGACAACATCACCACCGATCATCTCTCGCCATCCAACGCCATCATGCTCGACAGCGCCGCTGGTGAATATCTCGCAAAAATGGGTTTGCCGGAAGAGGACTTTAATTCTTACGCTACCCATCGTGGCGACCATCTGACTGCCCAGCGCGCTACCTTCGCTAATCCGACCTTGAAAAATGAAATGGTCATCGTCGACGGCAAACTCAAAGCCGGGTCGCTCACCCGCATTGAGCCAGAAGGCAAAATCAGCCGCATGTGGGAAGCGATCGAAACCTACATGGAGCGCAAGCAACCCCTCATCATCATCGCCGGCGCCGACTACGGTCAGGGTTCGTCGCGCGACTGGGCTGCCAAAGGCGTACGCTTGGCGGGTGTCGAAGCGATTGCAGCAGAAGGCTTTGAGCGCATTCACCGTACCAACCTCGTTGGCATGGGCGTGCTGCCGCTAGAATTCAAGCCCGGTGTGAATCGCACCACCTTGCAGATTGATGGCTCAGAGACATTCGACGTCGAAGGCGCACGCACCCCGCGTGCGACACTGCAGTTGGTCATCACGCGCAAAAACGGCGAGCGGGTGGTGGTGCCCGTCACCTGCCGTCTCGATACCGCCGAAGAAGTCTCGATCTATGAGGCCGGTGGTGTGTTGCAGCGTTTTGCGCAAGACTTTCTCGAATCGACCAAGGCAGCGTAAACCATGGCGCATCCCGCACAAATCAAAATTGCCGCCACCTATCTGCGTGGTGGCACCAGCAAAGGCGTATTTTTTCGTCTGCAAGATTTACCCGCAGCCGCGCAAGTGCCCGGTGCCGCTCGCGACGCCTTGCTGTTGCGCGTTATCGGCAGTCCCGACCCCTACGGCAAGCAGATTGACGGCATGGGCGGTGCGACGTCCAGCACCAGCAAGACCGTCATCGTCTCAGCAAGCAGCAAGGCCGATCATGATGTCGACTATCTGTTTGGTCAGGTCGCCATCGATAAGGCCTTTGTTGACTGGAGCGGCAATTGCGGTAACTTGTCCGCAGCGGTTGGACCTTTCGCTATCAGTAACGGCTTAATCGACCCGAGTCGCTTGCCGCAAGACGGCATCGCGGTCGTGCGAATTTGGCAGGCCAACATCGGCAAGACCATCATCGCGCATGTGCCCATGACCCAGGGCGCGGTGCAAGAGACTGGCGATTTTGAGCTTGATGGCGTCACCTTTCCAGCGGCGGAGGTGCAGCTCGAATTCATGGACCCCGCGGCCGAAGAAGACGGCGCGGGTGGCGCGATGTTCCCCACCGGTCATCTGGTCGATGATCTTGACGTGCCCGGTGTGGGTACCCTCAAAGTCACCATGATCAATGCTGGGATTCCGACTATTTTCGTCAATGCCGATGCGATCGGTTATGCCGGTTGCGAATTACAAGACGCCATCAACAGCGATGCCAAAGCGCTGGCCATGTTCGAAAACATTCGCGCGCATGGCGCGCTGCGCATGGGCTTGATAAGCGACCTCGACGAAGCGGCCAAGCGCCAGCATACGCCCAAGGTCGCCTTCGTCGCCAAGCCTGCCGCCTATGTCGCCTCAAGTGGCAAGGCGGTGGCCGCCGGTGATATTGATCTGCTGGTGCGCGCGCTTTCGATGGGCAAGCTGCATCACGCGATGATGGGCACGGCCGCTGTGGCAATCGGTACCGCCGCCGCGATACCGGGCACACTGGTCAATATCGCCGCGGGTGGTGGTGCGCGCACTGCGGTGCGCTTTGGCCATCCGTCCGGTACCTTGCGAGTGGGTGCCGAGGCCACGCAACATCAAGGCCAATGGCAAGTCACTAAAGCCAGCATGAGCCGCAGCGCGCGCGTGCTGATGGAAGGGTGGGTACGCGTACCGGGCGACGCGTTCTAAAGGTGTAAGCAAGCACGACACGCTGGCATCACAACCTTAACAAGATTCGGAGAACGGCATGAGCTACGCAACGCACTACCAGCATTCCATCGACAATCCGGTTGACTACTGGAGCAAAGAAGCCGCGCGTATCGACTGGCATCAGCCGTTCACGCAGGTACTCGATTACAGCAAGCCGCCCTTTGCCAACTGGTTCGTTGGCGGCAAGACCAATCTCTGCCACAACGCTGTTGACCGCTGGGCGGCAATCTCACCCGATCAGCCTGCACTGATTGCCATTTCCACTGAAACGCCGGACGGCACACCCTCCGAGCAGACCTGGACGTTTAGCCAGCTGCAGGCCGAAGTCGAGCGCACCGCTGCGATGATGCTGGCGCTGGGCGTGGGCAAGGGTGACGTCGTCTTGATTTACATGCCCATGATTGCTGAGGCGAGTTTTGCGATGCTGGCGTGCGCGCGTATTGGCGCGATTCATTCGGTCGTCTTTGGCGGGTTTGCGTCCACTAGTTTGGCCACCCGAATTGATGACGCATGTCCTAAGCTGATCGTAGCCAGCGACGCCGGTTCGCGCGGTGGCAAGCCAGTGCCCTATAAACCCTTGCTGGATGAAGCGATCCAGCTTGCTGCGCACAAGCCGGCGCATGTATTGCTAGTCAATCGTGGCTTGGTGCCGATGACGCTCGTGGCCGGACGCGACGTTGACTACGCCGCCATGCGGGCCGAGCATTTTGATGCGCGCGTGCCCGTCACCTGGCTCGATTCTGCGGATATCTCCTACATTCTTTACACCTCCGGCACCACCGGCAAGCCCAAGGGCGTGCAGCGTGATGTCGGTGGGTATGCGGTCGCGTTGGCGGCGTCGATGGACACCATTTTTTGCGGCAAGCCCGGCGAGACTTATTTTGCGACTTCCGACATCGGCTGGGTAGTGGGGCATTCTTACATCGTCTATGGGCCGCTGATTGCCGGCATGGCCACCATCATGTACGAAGGCACGCCCTTACGGCCGGACGCCAGCATCTGGTGGCAGATCGTTGAAAAATATAAAGTCAGCCGCATGTTCTCTGCGCCCACCGCGGTGCGGGTACTGAAAAAACAGCCGCCGGAGATGATGCGCCAACACGATGTATCGTCCTTGAAAGCCTTGTACCTCGCGGGTGAACCTTTGGATGAAAGTACTTCAGCGTGGATTGCCGGCGAGCTGGGTGTCGTCATCATCGACAACTACTGGCAGACCGAGACAGGCTGGCCCGTGCTGTCGATTGCCAAAGGCATTGAAGACAAGCCAACCCGGCTGGGCAGTCCTGGCGTGCCCATGCCGGGTTACCGGCTCAAGCTGCTCAATGAAGTCACCGGTGCCGTCTGTGGCGACAATGAAAAAGGCGTGGTCGTCATTGAAGGGCCGTTGCCGCCGGGCTGTATGCAGACCATTTATGGTGATGATCGTCGTTACGTTAATACCTACTGGTCCAATTTTGCGACCGAGCAGGTGTACTCCACCTTTGACTGGGGCATCCGTGATGCGGACGGTTACTACTTCATACTGGGTCGCACGGATGACGTCATCAACGTCGCTGGGCATCGCTTAGGCACCCGTGAAATCGAAGAAAGCATCTCGAGTCACGCCAACGTATCCGAAGTTGCTGTAGTAGGTGTTGAAGACAAGCTCAAAGGGCAGGTTGCGGTTGCCTTCGTCATCCCCAAGCACGCTGACACTGTGGTCAGTCTGGCGCAGCGTCAGCAACTGGAAAAAGAAATTTTAGCGGTAGTCGACAAACAACTCGGCCCGGTTGCGCGGCCCTCGCGCGTACACTGCGTCAGCCTGTTACCCAAAACGCGCTCCGGCAAACTGCTGCGTCGTTCAATACAAGCCATCTGCGAAGGCCGTGACCCCGGTGATTTGACCACGATAGAAGACCCGACTTCACTTACACAAATCAAAGAAGCATTAGCCAATTAACCTCCTCTGGGGTCACCTCTGGGGTCACACCTCTGGGGTCAGGTCTTGCAAAACGATATAGGTGCACAAATTTTCGGTAGTCGACAATTTTGATGCAGATTTTTTTCGGGATAAGTCGTGTCGAAAATCGCATCGCCGATCATTTGTGCGGCTATGTTGTTTTGCAAGACCTGACCCCCGAGTGATTTTGAAAATCAAAGCGCCGTAGAGGGTGCTGGGGAAAATAACGCCGCTATGCTTGCGCTGTTTGGTCTGAGCACGATGCCTTTTTCGGTAATCAATCCGGTGACGAGTTCAGCAGGGGTGACGTCGAAGGATGGGTTGCGGACGTTTATCCCGGTGGCTGCCCACTGCGTGTCGCGATAGCCTGTGACTTCTTGCGCAGATCGTTCTTCGATGGGGATGTCGGCACCGGTTGCGATGCTGCGGTCAATGGTCGACAAAGGGCAGGCGACATAAAACGGAATCCCATGACGGTGCGCTAATACTGCTACCATGTAGGTGCCGATTTTGTTGGCGACATCGCCGTTTGACGCAACACGATCGGTACCGACGATGACGACATCGACGTCGCCCCGTGCCATGAAATGCCCAGCCATGTTGTCGGTGATGAGCGTGACAGGGATTTTTTCTTGCACCATCTCCCACGCGGTCAGACGCGCGCCCTGCAAAAAAGGACGGGTCTCGTCAGCGATGACACTGATTTTTTTGCCGGATTCGACAGCGGAGCGGATGACACCAAGCGCCGTGCCATGACCCGCCGTGGCGAGCGCACCAGCATTGCAATGCGTGAGCACGCGCGCACCGTCGTTCAGCAGCGCCGCGCCGTGCGCCCCCATCGCGCGATTGATGCGCACATCTTCGGCGTGAATAAACTGTGCCTCGGCGAGCAGCGCAGCAGCTAAGCGACGACGGTCGAGCGACCCTTGCTGCTGCCAACAGACACGCATGCGGTTCAAGGCCCAAAACAGATTGACCGCGGTGGGCCGGCTCGCCGCAAGCGCGGCAAAACCTTTTTCTAATTGCGCATCAAACTCGGCATCGTGCTGCGCGCAGAGTCGCTGCGCCTCTAAGGCCACGCCATACGCCGCCGCTACACCAATGGCCGGCGCGCCGCGTACGATCATCGTGCGGATGCCTGCGGCGACAGCTTCGGCCGAATCAAACGCGACATAGTCCATCACCGCCGGCAAGCGAGTCTGATCGATCATTTCCAGACGGCCGCCGCCAGAGGTCACGCACCAGCGCAAGGTTTCTACCGATAGGCTCATCTCAATCCCCGGGAAACGCACACAAGGCAAATACCGGCAGACCCAGCGCCTCAAGTCGCGCGCGACCCCCGAGATCGGGCAGGTCAACCAGAAACGCGCACTCAACCACGCGCCCACCCATTTTCTGTACCAAACTGACGGCGGCGTGCGCCGTGCCGCCGGTGGCCAGCAGGTCGTCCACAATCAGGATATTGTCGCCGGCGGTGATGGCATCATCGTGCATCTCGATGCGGTCCACGCCGTACTCAAGCGTGTAATCATGGCCGGTTGTTTTGCCGGGCAGCTTGCCGGGTTTGCGGGCCGGTACAAAGCCCAGACCCAAGGCAACCGCCAGCGGTGCGCCAAATAAAAACCCGCGCGATTCAATCGCGACTATTTTTGAAATGGGTGTGGTGCGATAGCGTGCCACCAACGCATCAATCGCGGCCGCAAATCCGGTCGGGTCTTTCAACAAAGTCGTGATGTCGCGGAATTGAATGCCCGGCTTGGGGTAGTCTGGGACGGTGCGGATGAAGGAAGTAAAGTCCATAGGTATTAGGTGGGTTGAGGCAGATTACGTCCGTAGCTGCGAAAGCGTTCAATGACTTCCTGCATCTGATCGCCGGACAAGAGCACCGGCGTGCCGCATTGTCGTGCCAGCAGATATTGTGCGCACAGTGATTCGATTTCAATGGCAATCGTCATCGCTTCATCAAGGTCGCGGCCAATGGCGATGAGGCCATGGTTGGCGAGCAGGCAGGCTTTGCGCTCGCGCAGCGCCGCTAGTGCATGGCGCGATAATTTTTCGGTGCCAAACAGCGCATAGGGCGCGCAACGTATCGAGTCGCCGCCGGCAATCGCAATCATGTAATGAAACGCGGGCAGGTCTTCGCGCAGGCACGCCAGCGCCGTGGCGGCCGGCGAGTGCGTGTGCACCACGGCATGAATCTCGGGTCGGTGTTGCAGGATATCGCGATGAAAATGCCATTCACTCGATGGCCTGCCGGTACCTGTCACGGTGCCATCAAACTGCATCTGCACCAGCCGGTCGGGGCGCATCAAGTTGACCGGCATGCCAGACGGCGTAATTAAAAAATGCGCGTCTTCACGGCAGCTGATGTTGCCGGCGGTGCCGCGATTGAGTCCGCTGTGCTCAAGCTGATGGCAGGCGGCGATAATTTGCTCACGCAACGACGCGGGCGCGGTGCTCATGCCGACCTCAGCATGCGGCCGGCGACATGCGCGAGCTTGGTCAACATGGCCGGATCGCGTGCGTCCGGTGCGGTGATGATCGCGTGTTCCAAGGCATGGCGACATCCGCACGCCGGGGCTTGCGTATCCGATTGCAGCTGCGGCACTACCTGCTTGACGAGCGCGCGGCCTTTACTGGCATTGGCCATCAGCACACCGATAATCTGCTCTACGGTTACATGATCATGGTCTGGATGCCAGCAATCAAAATCCGTCACCATCGCCACGCTGGCGTAGCACAGCTCGGCCTCGCGGGCGAGTTTGGCCTCGGGCATATTGGTCATGCCGATGACGTCGCAGCCCCACTGCTGATACAAACGGGATTCGGCCAGACTGGAAAATTGCGGTCCTTCCATCGCCAGATAGGTACCACCGCGCACGATGGACAACGCCGCTGCGGCAGCAGCGGTGTGCAAATGGTCGCCAAGGCGGGCGCAGACCGGATGCGCCATTGACACATGCGCCACCAGGCCTTTACCGAAAAAGGATTTTTCCCGTGCAAAGGTACGGTCAATAAACTGGTCCACGATGACGAACGTGCCCGGCGCCAAATCGGCTTTTAGTGAGCCCACGGCGCTGAGCGAAATCACATCAGTGACACCGATTTTTTTCAACGCATCGATATTGGCGCGGTAGTTGACTTCTGAGGGTGGCAGTTTGTGGCCGCGCCCATGACGCGGCAAAAAAGCCATCGCCTGACCATGCAGGCGCCCGGTCAGCAGCTGATCCGACGGCTCGCCAAAGGCGGAAGTCACGGTAATCCAGCGTGGATTGTCGAGTCCGTCGATCTCATAGATACCGCTGCCACCGATAATACCGATGACCGATTCGTTCGGTTTAGTTTGCATAGGATTTCTTCCCTAGCCCTTTGAATTGGGTAAAAGAGACTCACGCATCGGGTGCCGCCGTGACACGGTGCGCGAGCTTGCCGATGGTGAGTCCCTGAACCAAAATAGAGGCAACCACGATGCAGTAGGTCAGTGCAAGTACGATATCGCGCTGGGGGCCAGGCGGCAAAGAGAGCGCTAGTGCGACCGAAATGCCGCCGCGCAGCCCACCCCAGGTCAACACAGTTGCCGCGCCCTTTGGCAAGCGGAAAAATCCTTGAAATGCCACCACGGGGACAGCAACGGTCAGGGCGCGCGCCGCGAGCGTGAGAACAATCATTAACACTGCTGCCAGAGCCAGATTGAGCGAAAACGATACGATCATGACTTCCATGCCAATCAGTACGAAGAGCACCGCATTTAAAATATCGTCAATCATTTCCCAAAACATATCGACGTACAGGCGCGTCGTATCTGACATCGCAAATTCGCGCCCGTGATTGCCCACGACCAGACCTGCCACTACCATGGCTAAGGGTCCTGACACATGGAGTTTGTTTGCCAGCATATAGCCGCCCATTACGGCTGCCAGTGTTAGCATGACTTCGACCTGATAGTTGTCGACGCTGCGCAAAAACCGGAAGGTGATGTAGCCCAAGATGAGTCCATATAACAGACCGCCGCCGGCTTCTCGCACCAGCAACGTCACTCCCTGCTCCAGGCTCGGGGTCGCTCCCATAGTGAGTACCCCGATCAGTAAAGAGAAAATTACCACCCCGACACCGTCATTAAATAAGGATTCGCCTGAAATCACTAATTCAAGATTTTTAGGCACGCCTGCTGTCTTTAAAATACCCATCACCGCAATCGGGTCGGTTGGCGAAATCAGCGCACCGAATAGCAGGCAATAAATTAGTGGCAGTTCGATCCCAAACCAGGGTAATGCGCCCCACGCCCCCAAGCCAACGATAAAGGTGGAAAACAAGGTGGAAAAAATCGACAAACCACCGACTTGCCACCGATAGGCTTTCAACTCACTCAAATCGACATGCAGCGCTCCGGCAAATAATAATAACGACAGCATTCCCTGCATAAGCACGTTTGAAAAATCGATCGAACGCAGCATCATTTCGACTTGCTGATGCAGGCCATGGTCAATGCCGATCAGTTTTAATAAAATAATCGACACCGATAACAGCAGCGCTGATGCCATCACACCGATAGTAATTGGCAGGTGTATGAATCGATGATTAAAATAAGCCAGTAAAGCAGTCAGGACCAGACAAATTGCGGAGATTTCCAGCATCGGTTTAGCAAATTAGTTAATCGGATTCGACGATTGTACCGCTGCCGCAATAAACTAAGGCCTTCAGCTTTGTATAATATTTTTGCCCACTATTTTGTAAACCTAAATAACTCTGTCCATGACCCATCCTGCTCCTCGTCCCTTTACGCTGGCTTTCCCCGACGCTGCACTGGAGGATTTGCGGACCCGGCTTGCGCTGACCCGCTATCCCGAGCCGGGCTCCGGCGCCCCCTGGCAAACCGGTACCGATTTGAGCTGGCTGCGCCAGCTCGTCGATTACTGGCGTGATGACTTTGACTGGCGCGCGCAAGAGGCCCGCTTGAACGCGTTTCCGCAATATAAAGTGCAGCTGCATGGCATTGATCTGCATTACCTGCATGTCGAGGGCAAAGGTCCCGCGCCGATGCCCTTGCTGCTGTCGCATGGCTGGCCGGGTTCGGTGTTTGAATTTACCGAGCTCATTCCTCGTCTGACCGATCCGGTGCGTTTTGGTGGCCGCGCTGAAGACGCGTTTACCGTCATTGCCCCCAGCCTGCCGGGCTTTGGTTTATCGTTTGAACCCGGCCAGCCGCGTTTTTCGGCCGAGCAGATCGCTGACTGCTTTGCCAGCCTGATGACGGATGTGCTCGGCTTTCAGCAGTTTGGTGCGCAGGGAGGCGATTGGGGCTCGTTCGTTACCTCGCGGCTGGCGTATGCCTACCCGCAGGCGCTCAACGGCATTCATATTAACTTTATGCCGCTGCGGCGTGATGCGGGCTTGTTTGACGCGACCACTGACCCCGATGCACTTCGTTATGCCGATGAGCTCAAGGTTTTTCTTGCCGAAGAAGCTGGTTATCAGATGATTCAAGGCTCGCGCCCGCAGACCTTGGCCTACGCGTTGACGGATTCGCCAGCCGGCTTGGCAGCCTGGGTCGCAGAAAAATTCCGTGGCTGGTCGGATTGCAAGGGCGATGTCGAGAGCGTGTTTACTAAAGACGAAATCCTGGCGAATATTTCCTTGTATTGGTTGACCGGTGCGATCGGTTCGTCGTTCTGGCCGTATTACGCCCGTGCCCACGGGAGCTGGCCTATTCCGCCGGGCTCTGCGATCACGGTGCCAACGGCGTATTGCCAGTTTCCCTTCGAGATTCTGCGCCCGCCACGTTCACTGGCGGCACGTACCTATACCAACATCACGCGCTGGACGGTGATGGAGCAGGGCGGACATTTTGCGGCGATGGAGCAACCCGATGCGCTCGCTTCGGATATCAGGGCATTTTTCAGCACAGTGCGTTAGTCCG